>CAMDQO010000008.1 GCA_945906105.1 Novosphingobium sp. Chol11
ACATCGGACGCGAAGGTTTCACTGGCTCATCAAAATCATCATCGGGGTCGAAACGATTCACAGCACTGAGACGGATGATGTCGCCAGTCTCTGGTGTCAGACCGCTTGTTTCAATGTTGATGATCACCTGCCGCTTCATGCCGCGATAATCATCGAGCACCTCCTGCATGTCTGCCTCGATCATCATATTTGCCCGCAATGCGAACATAGCGTTTGCGCCCATCATACTCTCCGTTCTGAGAGTATTTATGCCAGCCCCGATTGCCGTCAGAACCGTGACCGCCCCTGTGAAAGTCCCTCAGCGCCAGTCTGGTATCTGTGACACATAGTAGCTCTGGTCGCTGTCTGGCTGCTGAGGCAGCTCGGCAGGTGAAGGAAGCGACGGTTTCAAGCGCTCACGATAAATACGAGATGCGCTTCTATGAATTCTCAGCCCCCAAAGCCCCCAAAAAGCCGCAGCGCATCAAGCCGCGCAAAACGATCAAGCCATCAAAGAAAACACTCCCGACTATCAAGCCAGAGACGCCAGCCCAAGCCATGATCACCGCACGCAAGCGGGATGTGGACTCGGCAAAGCAGAGACTGAAAGGCCAGCAGGAGTTTCAGCGCAGGCATCGGGAGTTGGAGAAACAGCGCACAGCACGAAATCCATCATCACGCTGATAAGCCCTGTTCGATAAAGTGTCTGTTACAAGACACTTTCCAGATCACATCGAAGCCAGCTTTTTCGCCAACTGATATGGCACGAGATGGGTGTATCGCATGAGCATTCTGGGATCACGATGACCGGAAATCAAAGCCACTTCCGGCATCGACAAACCCATCTCAAAGAAGCGTGAAATTGCTTCATGCCGGAGATCGTGGAAGTGCAGGTCTTCGATCCGCGTTTTCGCCATGATCCTGCGCCAACACATTTTCAGTGCATCGCTGGACACTGGAAACACCAGTGCTTTCTGTCGTGGCTGATTTTCGAGAATAGCTATCGCACCATTGGTCAACGGAACCGTGCGAGCATGACCGTTCTTGGTTCGGGGCAAGTGGGCAGTGCGACGATTCAGGTCCACATAGCGCCATTCCAAAGTCAGGATTTCGCCACGACGCATTCCTGTTTCCACCGCAAACTGGATCACGGCAATCATATCGTGCCGATCGATCTCCTGTAGCTCAGTCAAGATCCGATCAATCTCGCTCTGCCTGACACGGCGATTGCGGGCATTATTCAACTTGGGCTTTGTGACTCGCTCGGCTGGATTTTCATCCAGATGAAATCCCCATTCCCGCGATGCGATGGACAGGGCATGTTGGATATGATGCAGTTCACGGCAGACTGTGCCTGCTGTCACCTCCTTCAGCCGTTCATCACGGTACATGGCGATGGCACTGGTTGAGAGTTTGTGCAGGGTCATGTCCGCCAATGGTGAGCGCATCACCTTTGCGAGCTGATAGCATTCAATCTTGTGTCCACGATTTCTCGGACTGACTTCGCTCAGGTAGCGTTTCAGGATGTCGCGCAATGTGGTCCGCTTCAGATCGCCCACAATACCAACGGGACGCGACGAAGTGCGTCTCGCGTCTTCCTGACTTGCCCACGCTATCGCTTGAGCATGGGACGGAAATGTTCGGCTGACAGGCGAGAAGCCTTTGCGGCGAATCTGAACGCAGTAGCCGTGCTTTCTCTTGGTGATGGTTGCCAATTGTGATGCTCATTGTGACTGCGTTGTGATTTTGAGCATCTGTCACGCTGCAAAAGCGCTGAAATAGACAGCGTTCTGAAGCGTCTTGCCTGCTGCCATGACGGGCAGAAGGTCCGCAACAATTTCAATGTGATATTACGAAAAAACCCCGCATCTCTGCGGGGTTTTTGCGGGAATGGTGGGCGTAGCAAGGATTGAACTTGCGACCCCTACGATGTCAACATAGTGCTCTACCACTGAGCTATACGCCCGCACCATTTCGTGCCTGCCGTTCGCGGCGAACCGCTTTGGCAGGGGGCGCCAATAGCTGCGGCACCCGGTCAAATCAAGAAGTGATTGTCAGATCCTTGCGCTGCTCGGCAAACCGAACACGCGCTCCACTTCCAGCACGAGATCTTTGAGGTGGAATGGCTTTGACAGGATCTTGGCCTGCGGGGCTTCGCGGCTGGCTTTGAGCGTGACGGCGGCGAAGCCGGTGATGAACATCACCTTGGTTTCCGGGCTGACTTCGGCGCAGCGCTGGGCCAGCTCGATACCATCCATTTCGGGCATGACGATATCCGAGAGCAGCAGATCAAAATGCTCGTTCTCAAGATAGGGCAACGCCTCCGTGCCGCGATCAACCGCGACCACTTGATAGCCGGCATTTTCCAGTGCGCGGGCCAGATAGCTGCGCATGGCTTCTTCGTCTTCGGCCAGAAGGATGCGAATCATGCTACCTCATTATCGTTCGCCGGAATGATCGGCTGATTGCTGCTTCGCTGATTCTGATACACCCGATTGGTTTATAATTCTTGTCACAGTTTAGCCAAATGAGACTGATTCATGACCAACTTTGACACAGACACCGTTCCGGGCCAGCTTTGCCCCTATGGCGAATAGCGGGGAAATGGCTGGCGATTCGGTTGTGATCGAAGGCGGAGCCATCCCCGGATCGCATGGCACCCCTGCTTTTTGCTTAGCCGAAGCGAGGCCATCGGCAATTCCCGTGCTGATCGCCGTCCCCCATGCCGGGAGAGCTTATCCCGGATCGGTTATTGAACGGATGCGCAATCCCGGCACTGCCTCTATTCGCCTTGAAGACCGCTATGTCGATATTCTTGCCCAGCGCGTCGCTGCGGCAACGGGAGCAACCCTGCTGGTGGCGCAGGCACCGCGCGCGATGATCGATCTCAACCGCGCTGTGGATGACGTCGATTGGGATATGTTTTCCTGCGGTGTCCCCGATGGATTGGGCAGTTATGTTCCCGGTAAGAGAGCGCGCAGCGGTCTGGGGTTGATCCCGCGCCGTCTGCCTGGGATTGGCGAATTGTGGAAGCGCCGCCACGATCAAGTCGATTTGTCTGACCGCATTACCCAGATCCATCAGCCCTATCACGCCTGTCTGGGTGCGGCGCTTGCTTTGATGCGTGAGCGCTGGGGCGCTGCCTTGCTGCTTGATCTGCATTCGATGCCGCCCTTGCCGCGCCAGAGCGGGCAATTGCCGCCCGAATTTGTGCTGGGAGATCGCTTTGGTGCGGCCTGCTGCGGCTCGCTCGTCGCCTCGTCCTTCACCTATTTTTCTGAAATGCGCCGAGCCATTGCGCATAACCGGCCCTATGCCGGGGGCTATGTGCTGGAACGCCATGCCAGCCCGGATGCAGGCTTGCATGCGCTGCAGCTGGAAATTGATCGTTCAAGCTATCTTGATGATCGGCTGGCTGAACCGGGCAAGGGATTTGCCGCGATGGTCCATCTGCTCACAGGGCTGGTGCGGCTGCTGGCGGGCAATGTCGCTGAATTAGGGCAGATGGCCAGGCAGGGCGCGGGCAGCGAAGGCTGGGCAGAAGCTGCGGAATAGGGGAGTTCTCTACCCCCCATAAAAAACCACCCCGTGCAAATGCACGAGGTGGCCAAGGTTCAGGGAGGAGGTACACAAAAGTGCACCAATCTGACCGGGCCATGAGGGTAGCCGCGATCAGAGAACCTAGTGTAAGACGTAACCAGTTTGATTTCAACCCTTTCGCTGCGCAATCATGCGCAGCGAGTGAGGGTGGTTAGTGCAACGTACCAAGCTTGCTTCCGTAACCAAGAATTACGGAATCCCTAGCCTTAGGCCTTGGCTTTTGCCTTGGCCTTGGGCTCAGGAGCCTTTGGTGCTGGGGCATCAGGTGCTGATGGCCCCTTGCCCTGATTGACCTGGCGGCCAAAAATCTCGCGAATCAGTTGCAGTGAGAACAAGTGCGCATAGACCAGCGCCAGAATGCCGTTCTGGTTCCAGGTCCGCAGCACATCGCCGCGCAGTTCGCGCAGCTTGGCCTCGTCCACCATGCGGAAGCCGCGGTAGATGAAGGGCTGGTCATTGCCTTCCTGCTGGATGGCAACTTCGCCGTCCATCAGCAGCTTGTGCTTTTCCAGTTCCTCGACGAAGTTCTGGGTGCGATGCCCGGCTTCCTCGAACTGCTTGCAGAATTCGAGCAGGCCCTTGGTTGCGTCGCTGGCGCTTTCGCCTTCGAACAGCGCACTGCCTTCATCGCCTTCACCAACCAGATTGCTGGAAGGATCGAAGCACAGCGAAAGTTCTTCGCTGTCGGGCTGCAGCTTGGC
The DNA here is from genome assembly GCA_945906105.1 of Novosphingobium sp. Chol11. Taxonomy (GTDB): domain Bacteria; phylum Pseudomonadota; class Alphaproteobacteria; order Sphingomonadales; family Sphingomonadaceae; genus Novosphingobium. The sequence goes on from CAMDQO010000008.1 coordinate 4,281, forward strand.
GAGCAGGAACGGATAGCGACGAACATAGGCCGGAACATAGACGTTTTCGATGAGCTTGCTCTCATCGTCGAGGAAAACGTTGATACCTTCGTTGAGGCCCATCAGCGCAAGCGGCACCGAGTTTTCGCCTGCCGAAAAGATGATCGGATAATTGCGCGAGGCGTCTGGAAATTCCTCTGCCGTCAGCGGCACGGCGTGCTGCCCGGCGAGCCATGTGGCCTTGTCGGTCTGACGGCTCTTGTAACCGCTATGGTCACGGCTGTTAAGCGGCATCAGATCCTGATAAAACAGGGGAAGGTTAGCTTGAGGCGCACTGGCCATGATTCGGACTCTCCACTAAAGCAATTCGCACGAAGGGCGCGGCTTTAGGCGGTGGCGCTATCCGGCGCAAGAGTGACAAGCTTTCCCGGATTAAGGATTCCATCCGGATCGAGCGCTTTTTTGACACTCCGCATCAGCATAAGTGCCACCGGATCGCTCAATCGTTCCAGTTCGGCACGTTTTGACTGGCCGATGCCATGTTCGGCAGAGATCGAGCCACCCCAAGCGGTGACCATATCATGGACTGCACGGCTGATCGCCTTGCCGTCGCCAGCCTCCCATGCGTCGCGCTCTGTGCCTGAAGGGGCAATGACGTGGAAATGGACATTGCCGTCTCCCAGATGGCCAAAAGCGATGGCTTGGTGATCGGGGAATGCTCTCTCAATCGCGGCAATGGCGTGATCGACAAAATCAGGCATCTTCTCGACTGGGACAGAGATATCGTGCTGCAACGCCGGGCCTTTGGCGCGTTCTGCAGGGGCAATCGAATCGCGCAGGATCCAGAAGGCCTCGGCTTGCGCCTCATTGGCAGATAGCACCGCATCCGCGATCAGCTCGGCCTCGAAGGCGGCGGAGATTGCCGCTTCCACCCGGTCGCGTAAGCTATCGGCGCTGGCCTGATCAGCCGCCACTTCGATCAGGATGTGCCAGTTGTGCCGTTCGCCAAGCGGAGCGCGGGCATCGGGTAGATAGTTCAGCACGGCGTCCAGGCTCGACTGCGGCAAGACTTCAAAGCCTTCCAGCGCATCGCCGAGCGCTGCCTCGCAATCGAGCAGCAGCGCGCGGGCGATTTGCAGGCTGGGCGCTCCGGCCCAGACGACCACACGATCAGCCAGCGCCGGAACCAGTTTCAGCGTGGCACCGGTAATAATTCCCAGCGTGCCCTCCGAACCGATCAGCAATTGCTTGAGGTCAAAGCCGCGATTGTCTTTCTTGAGCGGAGTGAGCGCGTTGAAAATGGAGCCATCGGCGAGCACCGCCTCAATTCCCAGCACCAGCGCGCGCATCGAGCCATGGCGCAGCACCTGGGTGCCGCCGGCATTGGTCGAGATCAGACCGCCGATGGTCGCCGAGCCCTTGCCGCCCAGAGTCAGCGGAAACCGCAAGCCTTCTGCGGCGGCGGCGTGGTGCAGGTTTTCAAGGATCACCCCGGCATCGCAGGTTATCTGGCGGCCTTGCACATCAAGGGCGCGGATGGTGTTCATCCGGCGCAGTGACAGCAGCAGTGATGTGCCACTGCCATCGGGGGTCGCCCCGCCGGACATGCCGCTGTTGCCGCCTTGCGGGACGATGGGAACGCCGTGATTGGCGCAGAGTTTGACCAGTGCCGCCAGTTCCTGCGTGTTGGCCGGCGATGCCATGGCCAGCGCCTTGCCGTGATAACGCTCACGCCAATCGGTCAGCCAGGGCTCGATCAGATCGGGGTCAAGGGTCAGCCCGCGCGGGCCGAGCAGGGCTGTCAGTTTGGCAAGAAAGGTGTCTTGGTGCTCCATCTCCGCAGTTATGGCACAGGGTGGGGGCAGGTGAAAACTTGCTTTCGCGCTGATCCGGGTTAAGCGGCTGTTCAAGCGGGGGGCTTATGTCGGCAGGTCTTGAATGACCTGAGGGTCTCTCCATTCGGAGTTGCCAGACAAAACGCGATGAACCCGCTGTCCTATCTTTTTGCCCCGATGCTGTTGCTGCCCGTTGCGGCGCTGCCGACAGGCGTGCCAATCGAAAGCGCCGCAAATTCGGCCCAGCTCACCGCCGAATCGCAGCTTCCGGCAAGCACTTACCGCCCGGTGGACACTATCCCCTTCAGCTGGGTGGCTGAGGTATTCCGCTCCGAGAGCGCCGGGCAGGTCAGCATCGAACAGCGCATCATCATCCGTATCGCGCCGCGCGCCTCATCGCCGGTCGATCCGCGCCGTAATCTGCTGGCCGAACTGCCAAATCGTTCCGTCGGCCCGCATTTCGAAGAGCGTAATATGGCCAAATGCGTGCCGGTGGGCGGCATTGCCGGCGTGCAGATCCTGCAAAGCAACAAGCTGACCCTGTTCATGCGGGATCGCACGATTGTCAGCGCCGGGCTTGATAAGGGCTGCAATGCTCAGGATTACTACTCGGGCTTCTATGTCGAGCGCAGCAGCGATGGCATGATGTGTTCGGGCCGCGACACGCTGAAATCGCGCAGCGGCGCGAGTTGCAAGCTGGGTAAGCTGAAACAGCTTGTCGAGGTGGGTAATTAGAAGGTTTTTTGTTACTTTGTAACAGGTTCGGCACCGGCCCGCTCCCCCGCCCGGCCACCCATAGAATGACTATGTCGGGTGGCCGGGCGGGGGAGCGGGCCGGTGCCGCTTCCACGTAAGTGGAACAAACTCCTGAAGGCTCCGTTCGTCGCATTTCCTTGACTTTGCGCGCCCTTTGCGCCTAGGGGCGCGCGGTGCCGCCATGGGCGGGGCCACTATGGCGCGAGGTGCGCATCGTTACCGGTATTCACCTCCTTTATCCGGACATCCAGTCAAGCCTATGAATTTCGCCGACCTCGGCCTTTCCGACGAATTGCTCAAGGCGGTTGCCGCCAAGGGTTATGACACGCCCACACCGATCCAGGCTCAGGCCATTCCGCAGGTGTTGATGATGCGCGATCTGATCGCCATCGCCCAGACCGGGACGGGTAAAACCGCCAGTTTTGTGCTGCCGATGATCGATGTGCTGGCGCATGGTCGCCGCCGCGCGCTGATGCCGCGCTCGCTCATTCTTGAGCCGACGCGTGAACTGGCCGCGCAAGTCGCCGATGAATTCGCGCTTTACGGCGTCAACCACGATCTCAAGATGGCGCTGCTGATTGGCGGCGTGCAGATGGGTGATCAGGTCAAGGCGCTGCGCGATGGCGTTGATGTGCTGATCGCCACGCCGGGCCGCCTGATGGATCTGTTCGAGCGCGGCAAGATCCTGCTGACCGGTTGCGACCTGCTGGTGATCGATGAAGCGGACCGCATGCTCGACATGGGTTTCATCCCTGACATCGAGAATATCTGCACCAAGCTGCCAGCCAATCGCCAGACGCTGCTGTTTTCGGCCACGATGCCGCCGCCGATCAAGAAGCTGGCGGACAAATTTCTCAGCAATCCCAAATATATCGAAGTTTCGCGCCCCGCCAGCAAGAACCTCAACATCGCCCAGTTCAAGGTGAATGTTGATGCGCGCAAAAAGCGCGATGTGCTGCGGCATTTGCTGCGCACCGACAATGTCACCACCGCTATCGTCTTTTGCAACCGCAAGACCATGGTGCGTGAATTGGCCAAGAGCTTGCAGCAGAATGGCTTTTCGGCAGGCGAAATCCACGGCGACATGGACCAGTCCTCACGCATTGCTGAACTGGACCGCTTCAAGGCGGGCACCATCAATATCCTCGTTGCATCAGACGTCGCCGCGCGCGGGCTTGATGTGAAAGGCGTGAGCCACGTGTTCAACTTCGATACGCCTTGGCACCCGGACGATTACGTCCATCGCATCGGCCGCACTGGCCGCGCCGGGGCCACCGGCCGCGCCTTCACCTTCGTCGCTCCGGCTGATGAAGAGGCGATCCAGAATGTCGAAAAGCTGACCGGCGGCGTTATTCCGATTTACGATATGCAGGGCGGTGCCAAGGAAGCAGCTGCGGCACCCACTTCGGATGCCGCCGAAGAACAGGCCGAAACTGCACCAAGCAAAGCAAAGCCGCCTCGCGAAAAGGCCGAGAAAGCCCCGCGCGAGCCGCGTGCTCCCCGTGCCGCCCGCGCGCCACGTGAGGAACGCGCTCCACGTGAGGAACGTGCTGAGCGTGAGCCACGCGAAGAACGCGCTCCCCGCGAAGAGCGCGCACCGCGTGAGGCTAGAGTTCCCAGAGAAGAACGTGCTCCCAGAGAAGAACGCGCGCCGCGTGCCGCCCGTCCCCCACGCGAAGAACAAAAGCCCCGCCGCGATGATCGCGCGCCCGCGCTGTCTCAGGATAGTGACGAATGGAACGGCCCAGTTCCGGGCTTTCTGGGTGTTTCGGCGCTTTAGTTCATAACTGAGGCATGAGGAGGGAGCGGATGCTCTCCCTCACAACGCCGCATTGTTATAGCAATGCCAGGTGAAAATCGCCGCCGCGCCGCGATATGGTCGCCAGCTTTCGGCCAGTTCCCTTGTCAGCTTTTCACTCGGCCGCTCCTCAAGCCCGAGCAGCTTGTGTAAGCCCGCCTGCACGGCCAGATCGCCCGCAGGCCAGATGTCGGGGCGTCCTTCGGCGAACAGCAGGTAGATTTCGGCGCTCCACCGCCCGATGCCCTTGATGCGGGTGAGCAGTTCGATGGCTTCTTCGTCGTCTGCTGGCAATGCATCGAAGGTCAGATCGCCGCTGATCACCATTTCGCACAAGCTACGCGCACAGCCCTGTTTCTGGCGCGAGAGGCCGCAGGCGCGCAGTTCATCGAAGTGGCTCTCGATCAGCAGGTGAGGTGAAACTTCGGGGCCGAGGTGCGCTTCCAGCTTGTTCCACATGGATGCCGCCGCCGCCACGCTGACCTGCTGACCGACGATGGTGCGCAGCAGGGTGACATAGCCCCGGTCACGGATTCGCGGTTCGGGATAGCCGGTCAGTTCCAGTGCGCGCGCCATTCCCGGCTCGCGCAGCGCAATGGCATCGAGCCCCTCACGGATCGCTTCAGCGCTTAGCCCCATGATTTTAGCCCCATGCCATGTTTCCTTCACTGCTTGCCAAATTCCGACCTCTTCACTAGCAGCGCGTTCAAAGCTCGCACAGGGCAAGATCTAAACAAGGATTCGAAACAATGGCCAAGCTGGTAGTCGTCAACCGCGAAGGTGCGGAAACTGAAGTTGAAGTGAAGAGCGGTTTTTCGGTGATGGAAGCCATCCGTGACAACGGTTTTGATGAACTGCTGGCGCTGTGCGGCGGCTGCTGTTCTTGCGCCACCTGCCATATCCACATCGATCCGGCGTTCATGGGCGCACTGCCCGCAATGAGCGAAGACGAGAACGATCTGCTCGATAGTTCGGATCACCGCGATGAATTTTCGCGGCTTTCGTGCCAGGTCAAGATGAGCGACGCGCTCGATGGCCTCAAGGTGACGATTGCTGAAGAAGATTGATCTTCTTGCGATAGGGCTGCTCAGGCTCTAGCTTTCAGACATGACTGTACCCGCCGTCCGCAATTCGCTCGACCTTATCGGCAATACGCCGCTCGTTCTGCTCAAGGGGCCGAGCGCGGCGGCGGGCTGCGAGATCTGGGGCAAGTGTGAATTTGCCAACCCCGGCGCCTCGGTGAAAGACCGGGCGGCGCTGTGGATCGTCCGCGATGCCGAAGCGACCGGCGCATTGAAACCCGGTGGCACCATTGTGGAAGGCACGGCGGGCAATACCGGCATCGGGCTGGCGCTGGTCGCCAATGCGCTGGGCTACAAGACGATCATCGTCATGCCCGAAACGCAAAGCCGCGAGAAGATGGACACGCTGCGTGCGCTGGGGGCTGAACTGGTGCTGGTCCCCGCCGCACCGTTTTCCAATCCGGGGCATTTTGTCCACACCTCGCGGCGGCTGGCCGAAGAAACGTCCGGCGCGATCTGGGCCAACCAGTTTGACAATGTGGCCAACCGCAAGGCGCATATCGAAAGCACGGCACCGGAAATCTGGGAGCAGATGGAAGGCCGGATTGATGGTTTCACCTGCTCGGCGGGCACTGGCGGGACGATTGCCGGGGTGGGGCTTGGCCTCAAGGCATTCGACGAGAAGGTGACGATTGCGCTCACCGATCCGCACGGCGCAGCGCTGTATAATTACTATGCCCACGGTGAACTTAAGTCTGAGGGCACTTCGGTGGCCGAAGGCATCGGGCAGGGCCGCATCACCGCCAACCTTGAAGGCGCGCCGATCGACACCCAGTTCCGCATCTCTGACGTTGAGGGCATGGAATGGGTGGCGCGGCTGCTCACCGAAGAGGGGCTGTGTCTGGGGCTGTCCTCGGGCATCAATGTTGCGGGAGCCGTGGCGCTCGGCAAGCAGCTCGGGCCAGGCAGCCGCGTGGCGACGATCCTTTGTGATACCGGGCTACGTTACCTGTCATCGCTGTACAATGCAGAATGGCTTGAGGCGAAGGGACTGCCGGTTTTCCCGTGGCTGAGGCGTTAGCGCGGGAATAGGTTCAGTTAGTTCACTTCGTCATTGCGAGCGAAGCGAAGCAATCCAGGGCGGTTTGCGCGACTCTGGATTGCCGCGTCGCTTCGCTTCGCTCCTCGCAATGACGAAGAACAGGTGAGGGGTTTGCGCCCAAAGGCATTCACGGTTGCCTAACTCGCGTGAAGTTGTAAACTGGCCTTAATGGCCACAATGCCAACCAACAGCTCGAAGGGTCCCGAGCCGCAACATTTCATGTTGCCTAACGCGCGCGAATTGCGGGCGCAGGCCGTGCATCGTCTGCAGATCGGCCTGTTCGGCCTTGCTGCCATGCTACTGCTGGTGGGGCTGGCCAATATCATCATGGACCGCGCCCGGATTGCTGATGGCAATGTTCAGAACGGCACATCTGCAAGCAATAGCGTTGGCCAGATATCCAGCGATCCACTGGCCGATCTTGGCGCGGTGCCATCTCCGGGGCCGAGCAATCTTGGCGCGGCGGGTTCGCGTGAGCAGAACCCTGCGGCAACGGGCCGTTAGCATCGCGTTTCGCAGGGTTTGGGCGCTGCTGATTCCAGCCGCACTGCTGCTCGCCGCGCCTCCCCAAGCCAATGCGCAGCAACCGGTATCTGTCGGCCTGTTTACCAGCCTGCCGATCCTGTGGAGCGAAGAGGGCGATATTTCCGCTCTGCTCAAAAGTGAAGCTCCGCCGCACTGGGCGCGCGCAGTGCTGGAAAAGCACGGCAAGTTCAGGCCGCTTGACCATCTGGGTGCGGGCAAGGCTGGCTTGGACGGTATCAAGCTGCTGGTCATGGCCCAGCCGCGTGCGCTGTCCCCGCAGGAGAATGTTGCGCTCGATAAATGGGGGCGCAGTGGGGGGGGGCGCCTGCTGCTGTTTGCCGATCCGATGCTGACGAGTGAGAGCGCCTTTCCGTTGGGTGACAAACGGCGGCCTCAGGCGATTGTCATGCTGGGGCCGGTGCTGGCGCACTGGGGGCTGCGGCTTGATTTTGATGCGGAACAGGCGCCGGGAGCGCACGATGCCAAGGCGCTTGGCCTGACGCTGCCGGTCAATTTACCGGGCAGTTTAGTGGCGCTGCATCGCAAACGGGGCTGTCAGCCTGATCGCGGTGGTCTGACGGCGCAGTGCCGCATCGGCAAGGGCCGCGTTGTGGTGATCGCCGATGCCGCCTTGTTGGAAGAAGCGGCAGCGGAGGATGCCGATTCACGAGCCAGGCTGCTGGAATTACTGCTGAAAAAAACACTGAATCTGTGAAATTGAGCAAATAGGGTAAATCCGGGGTAACTCCGGGGTCACATCAGATAGCGGCAAATGAATCGTGTATTTTCAGCATCTTGTTTACAATGATGACGAGCATTGGCGATCAAACTGTAAGAAAATATAATAATTAAATTCAATAAGTTAACGTAAATATCCCCAATATCCCGTGGATTTCCCTTCACACCCCGGCTGAGCAGCGTTAAGGATGCTGCTTGATCGGAACGAATCTCTACGCCGCACCTGCACAGGGTGACGTCGGTTGCGAAGGCGCGCGACCGGGAGGTGGAGCTTTGTTTCCGGCGGGAATTACAGCTTGGCGGGGCTGGGGCACGTGGAAACTAACGGGATCAGGTACAAGGGAGCTGGAATTTCGCTGAAAGGCGGAATGGATCGCTTCGCTCTGCCTGCCGACTTCCGCAAACTGGTCAGAGAATCCGGCGATGGTGAGCGTACGCTCTGCCTGCAAATCCACGATGAATTGCCATGCCTTGTTGCCTTCGGGCTCTCGCGTCAGCTGGATTTCGATGCGCAGATTGACCGCGAGGAGCAGCAGGCCGGGGCAGCGTTCAATCGCACTGCCCGCACCAGCCAGCTTTATGGTTTCCGCACGGTGGTTTTCGATGATTCTGGCCGCTTTGTCCTGCCCTCGCGCTGGCTTGAAGCGGCAAAGCTGACCGACCGCCTCTATTTTCAGGGCGCCGGCCCGGATTTTCTGATCTTCAACCCGGACGAAGTTTTCAAACTTGGTGACGAATACCGTCACATGAAAATCAGTTGCGAGGAAGAGCTGGAAAAGCTCGCCGCCGGGAAGGGCCGCAAGTGAGCGACCTCATCACCGCACCCCACATCCCGGTCCTGCTGGACGAGGTGATCGAAGCGCTCCGCCCCGCACCCGGTTCGGTGATCATCGACGCCACCTTTGGCGCGGGCGGCTATACCCGCCGCCTGCTCGATGCCGGAGCAACTGTCCACGCTTTTGACCGCGATCCAGATGCGATTGCGGCGGGGCAGGGCTGGGCGGAAACGCAGGCCAATCCGCCGCGCCTGATCCTCCATCCGCGCCGCTTCTCTGAAATGGTTGCAGCCATGGCCGAAGCTGGCGTGTCGCAAGTCGATGGTCTGGTTATGGATATCGGTGTTTCGTCGATGCAGCTTGATCAGCCGGGACGCGGCTTTGCTTTTTCCACCGATGGTCCGCTCGATATGCGGATGGGGCAGGAGGGCGAGAGCGCCGCCGATTTCCTCAATACCGCTGCCGAAGCCGATATTGCCGATGTGCTGTTCAACTATGGCGAAGAGCGCCAGTCGCGCCGGGTTGCGCGCGCCATCGTCGCTGCCCGCCCCCTGAGCACCACCGGTGAGCTGGCCCATGTGATCCGCAAATCACTGGGTCATCGTCCGGGCGCACCGAAAGACCCGGCGACCCGCAGCTTTCAGGCAATCCGCATCCACGTGAACGCCGAGCTGGAAGAGCTGGAGGCCGGACTTGCCGCCGCCGAGCACTTGCTGCGCGAAGGTGGGCGGTTGGCGGTTGTTGCTTTTCACAGTCTTGAGGACCGCATCGTCAAGCAATTCCTGCGCGATGCGAGCGGAGCAGCCGCAGGCGGATCGCGCCATCTGCCGGTGGTTGTCGACCGTACGCCCGCCTCATTCGCTGACCTGTCCAAGGCCATTCGCGCCTCGGAAGCGGAGCTTGCCCGCAATCCCCGCGCCCGCTCTGCCACGCTGCGCGCCGCCACGCGCTCAGCCTCATCGCCTCGTTTTCTGCCATCTGGTCAAAGGAGGGCTGCATGATTGTTACACGCTCAGGTTTGCGTTCGATCGGCTGGGCCATGATCCTCACCGTGTGCCTTGCGCTGACCGTGGCGCTAACCTTCAAGGTCAATGCGGTGAAAAGCCAGGTGCGGCTGACCGAGCGGCAGATCGTCGCGGTCGAGCAAGACAGGAATTTGCTCGAAACCGAATTTGAAACCCGCGCCAGCCAGCGCCAGCTGACCTCTCTCAACACCATCGAGCTGGGTCTCAAGGCTCCAAAGCCCGGCCAGTATCTTGAAGGTGAGCGCCAACTGGCCTCACTCGGCAAGCCGCGCGGGCTTGATGCGCCCGCACCGATCATGGTGGCCAGCGCCGACCGGACTAGCCGCTCAGGCTTTCCTGCCATGGTCAATCCGCTGTCGGGTAAGGCCGAGGCGGCAGAGCGTCCTGCTGGCGGGCAGTCCATTGCTCAGGCCAAGCGCCAGACCGGCTCTGAGCTCGGATCACGCCTTTCCCGCGTTGATCATGTCGCCTCTTCCGCCAAGGGGGCCACAGCTGAGTGAACGCGATTGCCGTCTCGACCAAAATTTCACCAGCGCGCGTTCAGCTCGTCAATGTTCGTCAGCGCCTGCTGCTGACTGCGCAGATCCGGGTGCTGCTGGTCGCGGCGACATTCGCCGTGGTGGCGCTGATTGCCATGATCAAGCTGACCTGGCTCGGCATTGGCAAGGACGCGCCTGCCAACCAGACGCTTGATGAGGCGCTCAAGCCGCCGCGTGCCGAAATCGTTGATCGCAATGGCGTTTCTCTGGCCCGCGCGCTGCCGACCTATGCACTGTGGTTCAATGCCAACAAGATTGATGAAGCCGATCCGCTGGTCAAATCCCCGCAGGAAATAGCCACGGCGCTGATGGGAATTTTTCCCGATGAGAATTATGATCGCCTGGTCGCGACGCTCTCATCAGGTCAGTCCGCCACTATCCGCCACCGCGTTCTACCCGAAGAAGCCAACCGCATTCAGGCACTGGGCGAACCCTCTTTGCAGTTTCCCAAAGAGGAAGAGCGCTATTATCCGCAAGGATCAATGGGGGCTTTCGTCATTGGCTATGTCAACCGCGACGGTAAGGGGCTGGTCGGCATGGAGCAGGTGCTCGATGCAAGGCTGAACGATCCGGCCCAGCGCGGAACTCCTGCCGTGCTCTCAATTGACGCGCGGGTTCAGGGCGCGCTGGAGGACGAGCTGGAAACCGCCATTCGCGACAGCAATGCCAAGGGCGGCGGGGGTATCGTGCTCGATGCCGATACCGGCGAAGTGATCAGCCTTGCCTCCGCGCCCAGCTTTGATCCCAACCGGCCGTCGATCTTCGATGCCGAAGGGCAGGGGCTGATGCACAACAACATCTCGGGTCAGGTTTTTGAACTGGGCTCGGTATTCAAGCCGCTGACGGTCGCCGCCGCCATCGACAACGGCACCGTTACAGACATTGCGCAGCGCTGGCCCGCCGGGGAAGAGCGGATGATCGCGGGCGCCATCGTCCACGATCACAAGAGCTATGGCGCATCGCTCAATATTCCCGAAGCGCTGATCCATTCATCGAACATCGTGCTCGCCCAGATCGGTGAGGATGTCGGTCCGGAACGCCTGAGCGCCAATCTGCGTTCGCTCGGCTTTTTCGAGAAGGCCTATCTGGAATTGCCTGGCCGCGGCATGCCGATGCTGCCGCGCGAATGGTCAAACATCACCACCACCCGCGTCGCCTTTGGCCATGGCATGTCAGTAACGCCGCTGCATCTCGCCAGCGCCTATGCGGCTATGGTCAATGGCGGTATCTGGCGTCCGGCAACACTGCTGAAGCTGGAGCCGGGCAAGGCACCCGCCGGTCGCCGGATTTACAAGGCTTCGACCAGCGCGCGGATGCGTCAGTTGCTGCGCCTGATCGTCGATCTTGGCACCGGGCGTTCGGCCAATGCGCCGGGTTACCGGGTCGGCGGTAAAACCGGGACCGCCGAGGTTGCCGATCAATACGGCTATCACAAGGACCGCGTGATCGCGACTTTTGCCTCGGCCTTTCCGATGGACCGTCCGCGCTATGTCGTGGTGATCACTCTGGTGGAACCCAAGGCGACAACAGCGACATCAGGCCAGCGCACCGCCGCATGGAACGCCGCGCCGGTGGTTGGCCGGCTGGTGCCGCGGATCGGTCCGCTGCTCGGCATCATGCCCGATGAAACCCGCGACGTGGATATTACCGATCTCGCCCCGCTGGTTGGCAGCGGAGAGGGTGAATGAGGCTGGCTGCCCTCGCTGAAGGCGCAGGAATTGCTCTGCCGTCTGGCGGCGAATTGATGGTCACGGGCTTTGCCATTGATAACCGCAAGGTCGCTCCCGGCTGCGTGTTCGGCGCTTTTCAAGGCGCTGCGGTCAATGGCGAGGACTTTATTCCAGCCGCAATACAGGCCGGTGCCGTGGCCGTGGTCGCGCGGCCTGAGGCCAGGGTGGAAGGCGCGGTCCACATCGCCGATGCCAATCCGCGCCGCCAGTTTGCGCGCCTGGCAGCGCAGTTCTTCACCCCGGTGCCCGAAACCATCGTCGCGGTGACGGGGACCAACGGCAAGACATCCTGTGTGGAGATGACCCGCCAGATCTGGCGCATGATGGGGCACCGCGCGGCATCCATCGGCACTTTGGGCGTGACGACGAGTGACGAAAGCATTTCCACCGGCCTCACCACGCCAGACATCGTCACTTTCCTCGCCAATATGACGGGGCTAGCGCGCGAGGGGGTAACTCACGTTGCCTATGAGGCATCAAGCCACGGCTTGTCGCAGTTCCGCAACGAAGGTCTGCGGGTGAAGGCAGGCGCTTTCACCAACCTCAGCCGCGATCACCTCGATTACCACAAGGACATGGACGATTATTTCGCCGCCAAGATGCGCCTGTTCACCGAAGTGGTGGATCTGGGCGGCACGGCGGTGATCTGGGCGGATGACGGCCACTGGTCGGCAAAAGCATCGCAGCAGGCGGCTGACCGGGGGCTGAGCCTGCTCAGTGTGGGCGAGAAAGGCGACACGATTCGCCTTCTCGCCCGCACACCCACGCAATTGGGTCAGACGCTTGAGATCGAATATGAGGGGGTGGCGCGCAAGCTGAACCTGCCGCTGATCGGAGCCTATCAGGCGGCCAATGCGCTGATTTCAGCCGGTCTGGTGATTGCCAGTGGCGGCGAGGCTGCGGCTACTTTCGATGCGCTCACCCGGCTGCAACCAGTGCGCGGACGGCTTGAACGCGCGGCGATTACGCGGGCCGGTGCGCCGGTCTATGTCGATTACGCGCACACGCCCGATGCACTCGAAGCCGCCATCGCCGCGCTGCGTCCGCATGTTACCGGACGGCTGATTGTGGTATTCGGTGCGGGCGGTGATCGTGACACCGGCAAGCGCCCGAAAATGGGCCGTGTCGCAGCGGATCAGGCCGACCTTGCCATTGTTACCGACGATAATCCGCGCGGCGAAGATCCTGCGGATATCCGCGCGCAGGTGCTGGCAGGGGGCTCGAACCTCCGCGAAGTGCCTGGCCGCCGAGAGGCCATTGCGGCGGCAATTTCACAGGCTGGCAGGGACGATATCGTCCTCATCGCCGGCAAGGGCCACGAACAGGGCCAGATCATCGGCAGGGGCGAGGCTATGCGCGTGCTGCCGTTCGATGACGTTACCGTAGCCAGGGAGTGTGCCGGACTATGAGCATCGCCGCCCTTATCGAATGGCCGATTGAAGCCAGCGATGAACTCTCGCTGGCCCTATGGGACAGTTTTGCCATCGAAGCCGCGACCGGGGGCAAGGCGAGCGCCCTGTTTCAGGTGTCCGGCGTTGAAATTGACAGCCGCGACGTCCAGCCCGGCGATCTGTTTTTCGCCCTGATCGGTGATGCCATGGATGGGCACCGCTTTGTCGAGGCGGCCTTTGCCAAAGGCGCTACTGCGGTGGTGGTCGATCGCCCGGTCAAAGGCCCGCACGTGCTGGTCAAGGATACCTTCGCAGCGCTTCAGGCCTTGGCCAAGGCCGCGCGTGACCGCAGCGAGGCGCGGATTATCGGCGTGACCGGATCAGTTGGTAAAACCGGCGTCAAGGAAGCGATTTTCGCCGCACTGGATCGCTCCAGCAATGGTCAGGCGCATCGTTCGGTCAAAAGCTATAACAACCATGTCGGAGTGCCGCTCAGTCTGGCGCGCATGGCCGCGCGCTCGCAGCTGGGCATCTTCGAGATGGGGATGAACCACGCGGGCGAGATTGCCGCGCTGACCACGCAGGTTCGCCCGCATGTGGCGGTGATCACCACGATTGCCCCGGCGCATATCGAAAACCTTGGCAGCGAAGAGGCGATTGCGGCGGCAAAGGCTGAGATTTTTGAAGGTCTTGAACCCGGCGGCACTGCCATTATCCCTGCCGATAGCCCGCACTTTGCAGCGCTGCGTGATGCAGCACTGGTCCATGGGGCCAAGGTTGTTTCCTTTGGCCTTGCTGATCATGCCGACGTCCGTCTGCTTGATGCGGTGATGGCACCGGGCGGCGGCTCGTTGGTGACGGTCGATATGGGTGAGCGGCGGGTGTGCTATACCATTGCCGCGCCGGGTGAGCACTGGATCAGCAATTCTCTGGCCGTCATGGCTACGGTTCGCGCAGCAGGCGGCGATCTTGGCGCAGCTGGCCTCGCGCTGGCCGAGATGGAGGGCCTCAAGGGCCGGGGCGCGCGGCATACCATTGCTGCCAAGAGTGGTCGGGCTTTGCTGATCGATGAAAGCTACAACGCCAACCCGGCTTCGATGCGCGCCACCCTCGCGCAATTGGGGGCAACTCCGGCTGTCCGCCGGATCGCGGTTCTGGGGGCGATGAAGGAGCTGGGTGATCTCGCTCCCGCATTCCACGCCGCCCTTGCCGAACCACTGCGCGCCGCCGGGGTCGATTATGCGGTGCTGGTGGGCGACGAGATGGGGCCATTGGCTGAGGAACTTCAAAAATCAGGCGAACTGGGGAAATCCGGGGGCAATGCGCTTGGCAAGTCCATAGCCTTCGCCCATTGCCGGAACCCTGCCGAAGCGCTTGCCGCTCTGGCGGATTTCGGCGTCGAGGGCGGCGATGCCGTGCTGGTCAAGGGGTCGAATTCGGTAGGGCTGGGCGCTGTTGTCGCGGACCTCATCGAACAGAAGGGTTAGGATCCGGGTTAGATGCTCTATCTCATAGCCGATTGGCTGAATTTCCCGGGTGTCGTGAATCTCATTCGCTACCAGTCGTTTCGCGCGGGTGCCGCTCTGATGACGGCGCTGGTCATCGGTCTGATCATCGGTCCGCGCTTCATCAATATGCTGCGGCTGCGTCAGGGCAAGGGCCAGCCGATTCGGGAGGACGGCCCCAAAACCCACCTTGCGAAGCGCGGAACGCCGACCATGGGCGGGCTGATGATCCTGATCAGCCTCGTTATCGCGATGACCCTGTGGATGGACCTGACCAACCCCTTCGTCTGGGCCTGCCTTGCCGTGACCATCGGTTTCGGCGTGATTGGCTTCATGGATGATTACGACAAGGTGAAAAAGCGCAGCCACGCCGGAATTTCCGGGCGGATGCGGCTGGGGCTTGAATTTCTGGTCGCGGGTATCGCTTCATACATCATCGTCAGCCAGATCGACACCAACCTGTACATTCCCTTCATGTCGGATCGCTACATTCCCTTGGGCCCGTTTTACTATGTCTTCGCAGCCGTGGTCATGGTCGGCGCGGGCAATGCCGTGAACCTGACCGACGGGCTGGATGGCCTTGCCACCATGCCGGTGATCATCGCAGCGGGTGCCTTTGCCATCATCGCTTATCTCGCTGGCCGGGCAGACTATGCCACCTACCTTGGCATCCCGCATGTGCCGCGCGCCGGTGAACTGGCGATCCTGTGCGCCGGAATCATGGGGGCGGGGCTGGCCTTCCTGTGGTTCAACGCACCGCCTGCGGCCGTGTTCATGGGCGATACCGGCAGTCTGGCGCTTGGCGGAGCGCTGGGTGCCATTGCGGTCTCGGCGCATCATGAGATCGTGCTGGCCATCGTCGGCGGACTGTTTGTGCTTGAGGCGGTATCGGTGATCGTGCAGGTGTTCTGGTTCAAGCGCACCGGCAAGCGGGTGTTCAAGATGGCACCGATCCACCACCACTTCGAACAGCTCGGCTGGCAGGAAGCCACCGTGGTGATCCGCTTCTGGATCGTATCCATCATTCTGGCGCTGATCGGCCTTTCCACGCTGAAACTGCGATGACCGCGCGATGATCATCTCCACCGCCTTCTCCGGCAAGCGCTACGCCGTCCTCGGGCTTGCCCGCTCAGGGATGTCGGCGGTGCGCACGCTGGTGGAAAGCGGATCGCAGGTCATGGCCTGGGACAGCCGGGACGAGCCGCGTCAGGTGCTGACTGCGGAATTTGGTGATCGTGTCGAACTGGCCGATCCGGTGCTGGCCAATCTGACGGGCTTTGATGGCATCATCGTTTCCCCCGGCGTGCCGCTCAACCAGCATCCTATTGCCGAGGCTGCTGCCACTTATGGCGTGCCGATCATCGGCGATATCGAATTGTTCGCACTCGCCCGGCCCGAACTTCCGGCACACCGAGTGGTGGCTATCACCGGCACCAACGGCAAATCGACGACGACGGCGCTGGTCCACCATATGTTGCAAAGCGCCGCCGTACCGGTGCGCATGGGCGGCAATATCGGCCTGCCGATTCTGGGGCAGGAGCCGCTGCCGCCGGGTGGGGTTTATGTGCTGGAACTATCGAGCTACCAGCTTGATCTGACCCGCAGTCTGGCCTGCGAAGTTGCGGCACTGCTTAACATCACCCCCGATCACCTTGATCGCTATGATGGCTTTGCCAGCTATGCCGCGTCGAAAGAACGCCTGCTGACCATGCAGCGCGCTGATCAACAGGCGATATTCGGCACCGGCGATGCTGATACGCTGGCCATCGCCGCGCGTGAGGAAGCGCGCCGGGGATCGGCCTTTATTCACCGTGAGGACGGTGCATGGCTGGCCGATCTGCAAGCCGACTGGCCGACATTGCAAGGCCCGCACAATCTCCAGAATGCGGCCGTTGCCATCGCCATCGCCCGGGCACTGGGGCTGAGCGAGGCGCAATGGCGTCCGGCGCTCGCTACCTTCCGGGGGCTGCCGCATCGCATGGAGCGCGTCGCAGAGGCAGGCGGAGTGCTGTTCATCAATGACAGCAAGGCGACCAATCCAGCATCTGCCGCACCCGCTCTGGCCGCCTTTCCGCCCAAAGCCGGGGAGGGTGCTGCCCGACGAGTCCACTGGATTCTGGGCGGGCTGCCGAAGGGCGAAGGGCTGGATGAATGCGCGCCGTTCTTTGGTAATGTCGCTGCTGCCTATACGATTGGTGAGGCCGGGCCGCGCTTTGCCGATCTGCTCGAACCCTATGTGCCGGTGCGCCGCAGCGAAATGATGTGCGAGGCGATCCGCGAGGCGATTGCGGCGGCGCATCCCGGTGATGTCGTGCTGCTATCCCCGGCTTGCGCCAGCTTTGACCAGTTCCGCGATTACGAAGCGCGCGGCGATAATTTCCGCCAGATCGTTCACGCGCTGCTTGCCGGGGAGGAGTGCTGATGGCCAGCCAGCCACCCTTCGTGCCGCGCTCGGGCCTTGCCAGCCACGCGATCATCCAGCGCCGCAACCACTGGCAGGAGATTTCACTGTGGTGGCGCGAGATTGATCGCGTGCTGCTGGTGCTGATTCTGACCTTGATGGCGATTGGCGCGGCGGCGGTGGCAGCATCATCGCCCGCCAGCGCGAGCAAGCTTTCCACCGCCAAGGTCTCGCTTGGCGATCTCTATTTCTTCTGGACGCAAGTGAAAGTGCAGATCCTTGGTATCATCGTGATGATCGGTGCCTCATTTCTGCCCAAACATCGCGCGCGGCAGGCAGGCATCGTGCTGGGGCTGGCCATGCTGGTGGCGCTGGTGCTGGTGCTGGTGCCGCATGTCGGCACGACAGTGAAAGGCTCACGGCGCTGGTTGAATCTCGGTATGTCGTTCCAGCCTTCCGAATTTCTCAAGCCGGCCTATGCGATCCTGATGGCCTGGATCCTGAGCTGGCGGCTGCGCGATCCCAACCTGCCGGTTATCGCCATTTCAACTGGCCTGATGATCGTGGTTGCGGCGCTGCTGCTGATGGAGCCGGACTTTGGTTCGACCGTGCTGTTTGCTGGCGTCTGGTTCGTGCTGGTGATGCTTTCGGGCATGCCGATCAAGCGCATGGCGACGATTTGCGGGGCGGGCCTGCTGGCTTTGATCGTCACCTATTTCGTCTATGACAATGCCCGCCACCGCATCGATTCCTTCCTGTTCGGCGGCACGGCCTATGATCAGGTTGATCTGGCGCACCGCACCTTGACCGCAGGCGGCTGGACCGGCAGCGGGCTGTGGCTTGGCATCAAGAAGCTATCGCTGCCCGAGGCGCATACCGACTATATCTTCTCGGTGATCGGCGAAGAGTTCGGCCTGCTGGTCTGTCTGGTGATCATCGCGCTGTATCTGGCCATTGTCGTGCGGGTGTTGCTGCGGCTGGTCGAGGAGGAAGACCTGTTCACGCTGCTGGCAGCCGCCGGGCTTACCGCGCAGATTGGCGGACAGGCATTCATCAACATCCTCGTCAATCTGGGGCTATTCCCGTCCAAGGGCATGACCTTGCCGCTGATTTCCTATGGCGGATCTTCCACGCTGGCGCTGTGCCTTGGCGTCGGTTTTCTGCTGGCGATCACCCGCCGTAACCCCTTCCTCAAGCGCGAGCGATTCAGTTTGCGCGAAGCCGGAGCCATGCTGTGACCGGAGCCATGCTGTGAACAGTGCCAGCCGCCATTACGTCCTCGCCGCCGGGGGAACCGGAGGACACCTGATCCCTGCCTTCGTTCTCGCCGAGGAACTGGAGCGGCGCGGGCATCACGTCGCGCTGATCACCGACGAACGTGGCGCAGCGATTCCCGGCAAGCCAGCCTCGCTCACCACCCATGTGCTGCCTGCGGGGCGCATAGCGGGCAAGAACCCACTGAGCTGGATCAAGGGCGCGCGCGCGATACTTGAAGGACGGCGCATGGCGCTGCGCTTGTTTGGAAGCTTTGAACCGAGCGCGGTGATCGGCTTCGGCGGCTATCCGGCGCTGCCCGCATTGCTGGCGGCAACCTCGGCCAAGATCCCCAGCGTGATCCATGAACAGAACGCGGTGCTGGGGCGGGTTAATCGCTATCTGGCGGGCAAGGTTAATGCCATCGCCACCGCTTACCGCGAGGTTGATCGGCTGGCAGAAAAGCATGGCCACAAGGTTCACCTCGTCGGCAATCCGGTTCGCGCCGAGGTGCTCAGCTTACGCGATCAGCCCTATCCTGCCTTCACCGAAGACGGCTTGCTGCGGGTGCTGGTGACAGGCGGCAGCCAGGGTGCGCGGGTGCTGTCCGAAGTCGTGCCCGATGGCTTGGCCATGCTCCAGCCCGCACTGCGCACGCGGTTGCAGGTAACGCAGCAATGCCGTGCAGAAGATATCGATGCGGTGCGCGCGCGCTATGCTGGGCATGATATTCCCGCCGAACTTGGCACCTATTTTGAGGACATGCAGTCACGGCTGGCCGATGCGCATCTGTTCATTGGGCGGGCCGGTGCATCGACTGTCTCTGAACTGACCGCAGTTGGTCGTCCAGCCATCCTGATCCCATTGCCCATTGCCACTGACGATCATCAGGCCGCCAATACCCGCGAAATCGTCGCGGCAGGAGGCGCGCGGGCGATCCGGCAGGAAAGCTTCACCGGTGCCGAACTCGCCAAGCAGATACAGGCGATGGCGCAGAACCCCGGCTCGCTGGCCAATGCTGCGCACGCCGCATGGAATTGCGGTTATCCAAATGCCGTGTCTGACCTTGCCGATCTGGTCGAAAGCTTCGGCGCAGCACCCATGATGGATGTGATCCGGGTGGGCGGTGCTGCCGCCACTGCGCCATCGGGCAAGCAAGCACTCGCCATGGAGAAGGGCGAATGAAGGGCGTTCCCACCGATATCGGTACGGTCCATTTCGTCGGCATCGGCGGCATCGGTATGTCGGGCATTGCCGAGGTGATGAACAACCTTGGCTATAGCGTGCAGGGCAGTGACATTGCCGAGGGCTATGTGGTCGAGGGCTTGCGGGCGCGCGGGATCAAGGTTGCGATTGGCCATTCGGCGGAAAATGTTGTCGACGCTGCGGTGGTCGTCACCTCCACCGCCGTAAAGCGCGATAACCCCGAAGTGGTCTTTGCGCTTGAACACCGCATCCCTGTGGTCCGCCGCGCCGAGATGCTGGCTGAACTGATGCGGCTGAAGAGCACGGTTGCGGTCGCCGGAACGCACGGCAAGACCACCACCACCTCAATGGTCGCCGCGCTGCTTGATGCTGGCGGGATCGATCCCACGGTGATCAACGGCGGCATCATCAACAGCTACGGTTCGAACGCCCGGCTGGGTGCCAGCGACTGGATGGTGGTCGAGGCGGATGAGAGCGACGGTTCGTTCCTGCGATTGGATGGCACCATCGCGGTCGTCACCAATATCGATCCCGAACACCTCGATCATTACGGCAGCTTCGATGCGGTGAAGGATGCCTTTGTCGAATTTATCGAGAACGTGCCGTTCTATGGCGCCGCCGTGTTGTGCATCGATCACCCTGAAGTCCAGGCAGTGATCCCCAAAGTGCGCGATCGCCGGGTGATCACTTACGGCTTTTCCGCCCAGGCCGATGTGCGCGGGGAGAACGTCACGCCGGTCCCCGGTGGCAACCGTTTCACCGTAGTGCTGCGCGCGCGTGATGGATCATTCCGCCGCATCGAAGACATTGAACTGCCGATGCCCGGCCGCCACAACGTGCAGAACGCGCTCGCCGCCGTTGCAGTGGCGGTGGAGATGGGTTGCAGTGACGATGTAATCCAGACCGGGTTCGCCAAGTTCACCGGGGTCAAGCGCCGCTTCACTAAGGTCGGTGAAGTGGATGATGTGACGATCATCGACGATTATGGCCACCACCCGGTAGAGATCCGCGCCGTTCTGGCTGCCGCACGCGAAGGCGTGAAGGGCCGCGTCATCGCCGTGGTCCAGCCGCACCGCTACACCCGGTTGCGCGATCACATGGAAGAGTTTCAGGCCGCCTTCAACGATGCCGACATCGTCTATGCCGCGCCGGTCTATCCTGCGGGAGAACAACCGATTGAAGGCATAAGTTCAGATGCAATGGTAACTGGCATGAAAGAGCGCGGACACCATTCGGCACAGGTTATCGCCGGACCAGATGCGCTGGCCGATGCCCTCGCCGAAGTGGCGCAACCGGGCGATATGGTGGTCTGCCTTGGCGCGGGTGACATCACCAAATGGGCGGCGGGTCTGGCGGGTGCGATTGCCAAGCGGAGGGGGGCATGACCCTGCCCGACCAAACCCCGTTCGTCCCGAGCGAAGTCGAGGGATACCGGCCGAGCGAAGCCGAGGCCAGCAACGTTGCGGGTTCTCGGCTGCGCTCGAACTTGGTCCCTCGACTTCGCTCGGGACGAACGGACAGGGGCGGGAAGGTGACAGAGCTTGCCCCGCTTGCGCCGCTGGTGTGGTTCAAGTCCGGCGGCACGGCGGAATGGCTGTTCGAGCCGAAGGATATGGCTGATCTGCAAGCATTTCTGCGCGAGTGCGATCCGGCAACGCCGGTAATGGCGCTGGGCCTCGGTTCCAACATGATTGTCCGCGATGGCGGGGTTCCGGGCGTGGTCGTGCGGCTGGGCAAGGCCTTCGCCACGGCCCGGCGGCGCGATGAAACCACGCTCGATTGTGGCGGCGGAGCTTCGGGAATCCTCGTTTCCTCCACCGCGCGAGACAATGGCATTGCGGGCCTCGAATTCCTGCGCTCGATCCCCGGCACGGTCGGCGGCTTCGTGCGGATGAACGGCGGGGCCTATGGCAGCGAGGTCAGGGACGTGCTGATCGATTGCGATGTAGTGCTGCGTTCGGGCGAACTGCTGACGCTGCCGGTTGCCGATCTGCACTACACCTATCGCCATTCTGAATTGCCTGAAGGCGCCATCGTTGTTGCTGCACGGTTCCGTGGGCGCTTGGGCGAACCGGCGGCAATCCAGGCCGAAATGGACCGCATTTCCGAAGCCCGCGAAGCCTCGCAACCGCTGCGTTCAAAGACCGGCGGTTCAACCTTCAAGAACCCCGAAGGCCATAAGGCGTGGCAACTGGTTGATCAGGCGGGCTGCCGGGGGTTGCAGATAGGCGGCGCGCAAGTGAGTGAAAAGCATACCAATTTCCTGATAAACACCGGTGATGCCACCAGCGCCGATATCGAAGCGCTGGGCGAAGAAGTGCGGCGGCGGGTGAAGGAAATGTCGGGTGTTGACTTGGAATGGGAAATACAACGGGTGGGCATGTTTGCCGGCGCGTCAAACAAGATGAGGGTGGGCAACAAGTGAGGCATATACCATCCCCGTTCGTCCCGAGCGAAGTCGAGGGACCGGTTCGAGCGAAGCCGAGAACCTGCGGCGTTGCGAGCCTCGACTTCACTCGGCAAAATCCCTCGACTTCGCTCGGGACGAACGGAGTTCTCTCCACATGACCATCCCCAAACTCCATGTCGCGGTCCTGATGGGTGGCTGGTCCTCGGAACGTCCGGTCAGTCTGATGAGCGGTGAAGGCGTGGCCAAGGCGCTGGAATCGCGCGGTCACAAAGTCACCCGCATTGATATGGACCGCGATGTCGCCTTGCGTCTCGCCGAAGCCAAGCCCGACGTCGTGTTCAACGCGCTCCACGGCACACCCGGTGAAGACGGCACGGTGCAGGGCATGATGGACCTGATGGGGTTGACCTATACCCATTCAGGCCTCGCCACATCGGTGATCGCCATCGATAAGGAACTGACCAAATCGGCCTTGGTGCCGCACGGAATCCCGATGCCCGGTGGCCGCATCGTCGCGTGCGAGGAGCTTTACGAGAAAGACCCGCTGGCACGGCCCTATGTGCTCAAGCCCGTCAACGAGGGCTCCTCTGTCGGCGTCGCCATTGTTACGGCGGATGGCAACATGGGCAATCCGATCAGTCGCAGCGCCAAGGGGCCGTGGCAGGAGTTTTACGCGCTGCTGGCCGAACCGTTCATTCGCGGACTGGAACTGACAACAGCAGTGATCGGTGATCGCGCTCTGATGGTCACGGAACTCAAGCCCAAAAGCGGCTTCTATGATTTCGATGCCAAATATACCGATGGCATGACCGATCATGTCTGCCCCGCCGAAATTCCAGAGGACGTGGCTGATGCCTGCAAGGATATCGCCCTGCGCGCGCACAAGCTGCTGGGCTGCAAGGGCACCAGCCGCTCGGATTTCCGCTGGGATGACAGCCAGGGGATCGCCGGGCTGTTTCTGCTCGAGGTCAACACCCAGCCGGGCATGACTCCGCTCAGCCTCGTCCCCGAACAGGCGAAGCACTGCGGCATGAGCTATGAGGATCTGGTCGAAGAGATCATCAAGGAAGCCCTTAAAGACAAGCAAGCCCGTAAAGACACGCAAGCGGAAGCACGCGCATGAGCCAGACAATCCGCCGCAAATCTCCCACCGCGCGCAAAACCGCCGCGCAGCAAAGCAACGCGCGCAAAGTCCGCAATGCCAAGGCGAAAACCGGCTCGGCGCTCGATTCTGTCATGGCCTGGCTGCCGTTCAGCGAAGAGCAGCTTCACCGCATCTTCCTTGCCACCATCTTTGGCACCGCTATCGCGCTGGTCTGGATCGTCGCGCTGATGGCTGGCGTGCCGCAGCTGATCTCGCAGCAGTTTGCCGCCATCGCGGCGGACACTGGTTTTGCCGTGAGCAAGGTCGAGGTGCGCGGGGTCAAGCATCTCAACGAGCTCAAGATCTATGCTTTGGTTGAAGGTGAGGTGGGCAAATCGATGTCGCAGGTCGATGTTGCTGCCATCCGGGCGCAACTGGTCAATGAAAACAACGGTATCAACTGGATCGAAGACGCGCGCGTTTCGCGTCAACTGCCCGATCGTCTGGTGATCGACGTGGTCGAACGCACGCCCCATGCGGTGCTGCGCAAACCTGATCGGCTGATGCTGATTGACGCACAGGGCCACGAGCTTGATCCCGTTTCGCCGGAACGCGCCAAGGGCAAGCTCATCGTCTTCGGCCCCGGCGCGGGCAAGCAGGTTGCTGCACTTTCCACCTTGCTCGAAGCCGCGCCGGCGCTGAAGCCGCAAGTGGCTGAGGCGGAATGGGTGGGCAACCGCCGCTGGAACCTCAAGTTCAATACTGGTCAAGTTCTCGCCCTGCCTGAAGGGGAAAAACCCTCGGCCAATGCGCTGATGTCGTTTGCACGGCTGGACGGGGTCAACCGCTTGCTTGGCGGCAAGGCTCTGGCCTTTGATATGCGCGATCCCGCCCGCATCTATTTCCGCGTGCCCGGTGGTGCGGTAACGGAAGGGGTCAAGGCGCTTGCTGCGCCCTCCCAGAAGGCCAATCCCGAGGTTGCTTTAGCCGGGAAGACCGCTGCTCCCAAAGCTGAAGGAAACGCGCCGGACAAGGCGAAATCCAAATCTCAGGACAAGCCGAAGCCGAAGGCAAAGGAGCTGGATTGATGGCAAACCCCCGCATTTCCCGCCTCTTCGCCGCAGTCAACATCGGCAGCTTTCGCATTTCGGCGATCATCGCCGGGATCAGCGAAACCGGTGAGATGATCGTGCTGGGTTCCGCTCACCGCGCTGCGCAAGGCGTCAAGCGCGGCTATGTCACCGATATGACCGCGGCAACCTATGCGGTGCGCGATGCGGTTGAACGGGCTGAACGCATGGCCGGGGTCAGCGTCAATTCGGTCTGGGTTGGCACCTCGGGAGCCGGGCTGGTCAGTCAAACCGCGCAGGTCGAGGTTGATATCGGTGGGCGGCGGATCGAGGAGGATGATATCGAACATCTGCTGGTTGCCGGGCGCGAAGTTATCCAGCCCGATGGCCGTATGGTGCTCCATGCCCAGCCAGCGCATTATACGCTTGATGGCGCGCACGGCGTTGCCAACCCGCGCGGGCTCCATGCCGAACGGCTTGGGGTCGATATCCATGTCATGCTCGCCGATGGCGCGCCGATCCGCAATATTACCGAGGCGGTGCAGAACGCCCACCTTGATGTCGAAGCCGTGGTTGGTTCGCCGATTGCCGCAGGCCATGCCTGTCTCAGCCCCGAAGAGCGCGATCTTGGCGTTGCGCTGGTCGAATTTGGTGCCGAAGTGACCAATGTTTCGGTCCATGCCGGAGGAATGTTGCTCGGCCTCGCCTCGATCCCGGTCGGTTCTGGTGACATTACCGATGCCATCGCCTCGGCCTTTGGTATCCGCCGGTTTCAGGCCGAGCGGCTGAAATGTGTCAACGGCTCGGCCATCGCCAGTCCGGCGGATCACCGCGAGATGATCCCGGTCAATGCGCCGGGTGAAGAAGGTGCAGGACCCGTCGCACGCCATGCTGACGAAGCCAATCGCATCCCGCGTGCTGAACTGGTTTCGGTGATCACCCAGCAACTTGGTCGCTTGATGGAAGATATCAACAAAGCGCTCAAAGGCCTTGGATTTACAGGAACAAAGGGTCAGCTGGTGGTCTTTACCGGCGGCGGTGCAGAGCTGACCGGGCTTGCCGATTATGCGCAGTCTGCGCTTGGCAAGCCGGTTCGGATTGGCAAGATGCCGCTGATCAAGGGGTTGGCCGAAGCCCATGCGCGGCCTGGCTTTGCCACACTGTCCGGACTCATCCTTTATGCCGCCGCCGATCCGGTTGATATCCGCTCCATCGGACCGAGCTATCAGCCGACCCATCGTTACAAGGGAATGGGGCTGGCGGTGCGGATCTGGAGAGCGCTGCGTGAGTATTTTTAAGGGCTTATCCTCGACGGGGTTCTGGGCTCTGGCCTGTGGACAACGCTGGAAAGACGTTTGGCGCGGCGAGTCGAAGCGTGTCATTGTAATGAGTGGATTTATGCCCTTGTGGCAGCAGCCTCTGTGGAGAGCGAAATGAGCATCAATATCGGACCACCCGCGGTTGAAGAATTGCGCCCCCGTATCACCGTCATCGGTGTCGGCGGGGCTGGCGGCAACGCCATCGCCAATATGATCAACGCCCAGATCGAAGGCGTCGATTTCATCGTCGCCAATACCGATGCGCAGGCGCTGAACATTGCGGTTGCCGAACAGCGCATCCAGTTAGGGCCTGATATCACGCAGGGTCTGGGTGCCGGGTCACGGCCTGAGGTTGGTCGTGCGGCGGCTGAAGAAACCATCGCCGAGATCGAGCGGACGCTGGACGGGGTGCATATGTGCTTCATCGCTGCGGGTATGGGCGGCGGCACCGGCACCGGTGCAGCGCCGGTCATCGCCAAGGCGGCGCGTGACAAGGGTGTGCTCACGGTTGGCGTCGTCACCAAGCCGTTCCTGTTCGAAGGCACCCGCCGGATGCGCGCGGCCGAGGCTGGCATCGAAGAGCTGC
Organism: Novosphingobium sp. Chol11; assembly: GCA_945906105.1. Taxonomy (GTDB): domain Bacteria; phylum Pseudomonadota; class Alphaproteobacteria; order Sphingomonadales; family Sphingomonadaceae; genus Novosphingobium. The sequence continues at coordinate 30,332 of CAMDQO010000008.1, forward strand.
AAAAGCATGTCGATACGCTGATCGTCATACCCAACCAGAACCTGTTCCTGGTTGCCAAGGCGGATACCACTTTCAAGGAAGCCTTCCAGCTGGCCGACGAAGTGCTGCAGCAGGGCGTTCGTTCGATCACCGATTTGATGGTCATGCCTGGCCTCATCAACCTCGATTTTGCCGACGTTCGCTCGGTGATGGGTGAGATGGGCAAGGCGATGATGGGCACTGGCGAAGGTGCCGGTGAAAACCGTGCGCTTGAAGCCGCCGAGCGAGCGATTTCCAATCCGCTGCTCGATGGCGTTTCCATGCAGGGCGCCAAGGGTGTCATCATCTCGATCATCGGCGGCGACGACATGAAGCTGCTCGAAGTCGATGAAGCGGCGAACCACATCCGCGAACTTGTCGATCCCAATGCCAACATCATCTGGGGCTCCGCCTTCAATCCCGACCTACAGGGCAAGATTCGCGTTTCTGTGGTCGCCACCGGGATCGAACAGACATCAGAGATGGCGCAGGAAGCGGCTAAGCCGTTCAACCTTGGCGTGTCGCGTGGACCAGTTCTGCCTGTGGCAGCCGCACCGGCTCCGCTGTTCACCCGCGACGAGCCAGTTGCTGAGGTAGCTGAAGCGCCGATTCCGGCAGCCTATGAACCTGAAGCTGCTGCTGAGGCGGCTGACGATACGGCAGGCGATGATGCGGGCTTTGAACTCGAACTGGGTGAATTCGCCGAAGACGTCGCCGAAGACGGGGCCGAAGACGGGGCCGAAGACGGAGAAGGCGATGAGGCTCTGGAAGCAGAGGAAGCACTTGAACTTACTGCCGATGATGCCGCTACAGACGAAACCCGTGATGAGATTGGCGCTGCCGATGAGCTGCTGCTCGATGCCACAAGCTTGGCTGAAGATGAGGCACCGGCTTCACCACTGGTAACACACAAACGTCCGCTGGTTTCATCAAGCTCGATGGACGAAAGCGAAGAGCGGACTCCGCGTCTGTCGGGCGCGGGCAGCACTCTGTTCGAACGCATGGCTAACCTCTCGCGCGGCGGCAAGGCTGAAGAAGAAGAAGATGAAGGCGAGGGCGAAGGTGATTCGCCTTCGATCAGCATTCCCCGCTTCCTCGGTCGGCAGAACAACCAGTAAGTCTGAACGCTGCGGAACGTCGGGAATTTGCCCGGCGGTTCCGCTGCGGTTCAGCTTACGACGGGCATGTGCTCACCGCTCCGAATGGGGGGCGGGTAATTCCGGATGGACACAGCCATGGCTTTTGCCAGTCGGCCAGCGACGTATTTGAATTCCAGTCTGCGGTATGGGGCTTGCAGTGTCGTTGCAGTGCTGTTGCACAGTGCAACTGTCACACCTGTCGCGGCGCAGCAGGCAACGATCGCGCAGCCGGTGGTCCAGCCGATCCCGGGCGCTGCTGGGCAGGCGCTCAACGCCGCGCTCGCCCGGCTTGGCAAGGATCCCCGGGATGTGGGCGCCCTGATTGACGCCGGTAATGCCGCGCTGGTGATGGGGGATGTCGATGCGGCGGTAGGCTTTTTCGCCCGCGCCGATCAGCTCCAGCCCAACAGTCCGCGCGTTCGTGCTGGCCTTGCCGGGGCACTGGTACACAGCGGCAATCCCTATGATGCCATCCCGCTGTTTGCCGAGGCAGAAGCATCTGGCGGCATGAACCCCAGCCTCAATGCCGAACGCGGCCTTGCCTACGATCTGGTTGGGGATACGGCCACTGCGCAGAAATACTATCGCGCCGCTCTGGCCTCTGTGCCCAATGATGAAACCACCCGGAGACTTGCCTTGAGCCAGGCTATTGCCGGTGATCGCGTTGGCATGGAGGCGACGCTTTCGCCCTTGCTGCTGCGGCAGGACAAGGCGGCGATGCGGATGCGCGCCTTTGGCCTCGCCATACTGGGTCGGCCTGACGATGCGGTTGCTATTGCCCAGCAGGTGATGCCAGCGGAGCTTTCAGCCGGTATCGCTCCCTACCTGCGCTACATGCCGCGCCTGACCAAAGCGCAACAGGCCGCAGCGGCGACCTTTGGCCACTTTCCGCGCGCCGCCGAAATAGGTCGCGATGATCCGCGCGTTGCCCGCTATGCACCACCGGTTTATGTCGCCACTGCCACAGCGTTGGTTCCCAAAGGTGAGCCGTTGGGAGGAAAAGGCAGGAAGGGCAAAAGTGGCGATGTGAAAATTGCCTCAGTAACACCGGCAAAACCAGCAGCCGTGCGTGTTGCACCGCCTGAATTGCAGCCACGCCGGGTTGAGAGCACCTCGCCTGCATCAGTGGCTCAGCCCATAGTCACGCCGATTGTGGCCCCGCCGCCGCCGCCTCCGCCCCCGCCCCCGCCCCCGCCTGTAACCAAGCCAGTTGTCGTCGCGGCGGTGAGCGCAGCTGATGCAGGGGGCGTCACCACGGCGGTACCAGCCAAGGCCTCGCTCATCGGCCCACCAGCCAGTCCCGAAGATCGCGCAGCAACAGCCAATTTCGATCTCGCGCAGGTTGGCAAGCCTGCCGCCCCCATCGCTCCCGCTGCCGAACCGGTGAAGCTGCCGGTTGCACCAGCTCCGCAGGCCGCAGCACCGCGCAGTTTTGCTGATGTCTTTGGCGATCTCGGTGCGCCGGTGATCAAACCAGTCCCGGCTTCAGGCGCGGTTGATATCCGCAAAATCGCACCGGCCCGACCGGCAACCGCCAAGGCGGAAACCCCCACCAAGCCCGCACATCCCAGCCGCATCTGGATTCAGCTGGGAATGGGACGTGACAAGGCGGCGCTCAGCTCAACCTGGAAAGCTTTGGTCAAGGACAGCCCCGATATATTTCGCGGCAAAAGCCCCGCCAGAACCGATTGGGGCAAGACCAATCGCCTGCTCACCGGTCCGTTTGATACGACAGCGGCGGCCAATGCCTTTGTCGCCAAGCTCAAGCGCGAGAAGGTCAGTTCGTTCCTCTGGACCAGTCCAGCCGGTCAGGTGGTTGACCCCTTGGCCGCGAAGTGAGTGCCTTTTCCACAAGGTGTAAACAATCAAGTGGAGTTTTACGCAGCCCAGCATCGCTCCCCCATTGTGCGATGACCCCAGTTCGCACCATCCACGCGCAGATGAACCGGGAGCACATGACTTGAGAGCTGGGCAAATCCACATGAGCCGTGATGAGGATGCTGCGCCAGTCGAAATGCTGGCTTCGCTATGCGAGGCCCGCGGCTGGGCCTTTGACTATGCGGGTGAGGACGAAATCTCGGTTGAGGTGCAGGGCAGCTGGGCGAATTATCAGCTGCGCGGGGTGTGGCGCAGTGAAGATCATGTGCTCCAGCTGATCTGCCTGCCCGATATCCGAGTACCCGATGATAAGCTGGCACCGACATTTGAAGTGCTGGCGCTGGTCAATGAACAGATGTGGCTTGGCCATTTCGATATCTGGTCGAATGGTGGTGTGCTGCTTTATCGCCACGCCATGATGCTGGGGGATGATGGTTTGCTCAGTCTGGCTCAGGCGCAGAACGCGGTTGAGGCAGCGATCGAGGAATGCGACCGGTTTTATCCGGCGTTCCAGTTTATCCTGTGGGGCGACAAAACCCCGGCAGAAGCACTGGCCAGCGCCATGGTCGATGCGGCGGGCGAGGCCTGAGCATCATGCGTCTGCTCCAGATCGGTTGCGGCAATATGGGCGGCGCCATGCTCGCCGGATGGCTGGCGGGCGGGCTCGCTCCGGGTGAATTCACGGTTGTCGATCCTATGCTGACGGATGCTCCCAGCGGCGTGACTCTGTTGCAGGAGGTGCCCAAAGGTGGGCCTCCGTTCGACGTTGTTCTGCTGGGGTTCAAGCCGCAGCAACTGGGTGAGGCGGCGTCCGGCATTGCGCGCCATGTGGGCAAAAACACTTTGCTGCTTTCTATCCTTGCGGGCGTCGATCTGGCGACCTTGCGCAAGCATTTCCCCGATGCAGGCGGTATTGTCCGGGTCATGCCCAATCTTGCCGCAGCGCTTGGCAAGTCGCCGATTGCGCTAGTGGCCGATTTCGCAGCCGACCAACGCGCCCTGACCGACCGTTTGATGGCACCGCTGGGGCAAGCTGAATGGCTCGCCGATGAGGGACTGATGGACCTTGTCACCGCGCTGGCGGGCTCAGGTCCGGCCTTTATCTACCGGGTGATTGATGCGCTGGCAGAAGGCGCGGCTGGGCTTGGTTTGCCGCGCGAACAAGCCGACAGGTTGGCGCTGGCAATGGTCGAAGGAGCGGCTGTTCTGGCCGCAGCATCGCCGCATTCGCCAGGCGAACTGGCCCGCCGGGTGGCCAGTCCGGGCGGTGTGACGCAGGTGGGTCTCGATGTGCTCGATGCCGATGGGCGACTTGCGGCACTGATGGTCGATACCTTGCGCGGTGCGCGTGATCGCAGCGCGGAAATGGCCGCAGAGGCCCGCAATCGTGGTTAACAAGCAGGCCGCTCCAAACCCGATACAAATTGTCACAATCTCATTGTCCGGTTTCACTTGAAACACACGGCAACAAAGCCGATATTGCTCGGGTCGGCCCTATCCCGGGCCGGAAATGGAGTTTTGGACACCATGGCAAATTGGAACGACCCCCAGCCCACGCGCTCGAATAATTCGGCGGGCTTTGGCGCGTCCCCCAGCCTTGACGGCCGCAGCCTTAGCCAGTCGGCCTTCGATCTGGGCCTTCGTCGGCATATGCTGTCGATCTATAATTACATGGCCTCGGGCGTGCTGCTCACTGGCATAGTTTCGCTGTTGTTTGCGAACATGCTGTCAGCAAACCCGGCGATGATGGAGACCGTCTTCGGTTCACCGCTGAAGTGGCTGATCATGCTGGCACCGCTCGGTTTTGTCATGGCGATGAGCTTTGGCATCAACCGCATGGCCACTTCGACTCTGCAAATGCTCTTCTGGGCCTTCTGCGTGGTCATGGGCCTGTCGATGTCGACGATCTTCCTTGTCTTCACCGGCGCGTCGATTGCCAGCACGTTCTTCGCAACTGCGGGTGCTTTTGCAGGGCTTAGCCTGTTCGGTTACACCACCAAGAAGAACCTGTCGGCGATGGGATCCTTCATGACCATGGGTCTGATCGGCATTATCATTGCCATGGTGATCAACATGTTCCTGCAGTCTTCGGGCTTGCAACTGGCAATCTCGATCCTGGGCGTGCTGATCTTCGCTGGCCTCACCGCATGGGATACGCAGCGTTTGAAAACTGAATATGCTCATGTTGCGGGCACGGATTATGCGGGTAAGGCGGTCATCATGGGGGCGCTCAGCCTCTATCTTGATTTCATCAACATGTTCCAGTTCTTGCTGCAGTTCATGGGTGATCGCCGCTAAATCGGCCGCGCACCCGGCACTACGCCACGAAAAACAAACGGCCCGGCGCGCAGCGATGCGCGTCGGGCATTTTCATTAGCGGCATAAGTGGTTAGATGGCACCTGTCAGGCTGGAGATGGCCAAGGGAATTGGCATGATAGGGATGCGCGCGATGATGAGGCTCGATATGAAACTTGGCGGGTTGCTGGCTATGGCCAGCGCCATGGCGCTTGCCGCTTGCGGCCCGGCAAAGCCGGCCAAGTTGCCGCCGCCGCCGCCGCCACCGCCGCCTCCCAAGGCGATTGTTATACCGCCCAAGCCCTATCCGCCGAACAACTCCTCACCCGTGTTAACCTCGCCAAAGCTGGGTTCGGATGGCCTGTATGTCAGCCCCAATCGCAATATCACCACGGCGCAGACTACGTGGAACCTGCGCGCGGCCTATAATGTGGCGGCGCTGAACTGCTTTGGTCCGGCGAATCTTGAAATTCTGCCCAGCTACAAGTTATTTCTCAAGGCCCATGCCAAAGGGCTGACGGCGGCTAACCGCAAGGTCGATACTGAATTCAAGGGCAAGTATGGCACGCGCTTCATCCCGCCGCGCGAAAAGTATATGACCGAGGTCTATAACCATTTTGCTATGCCGCCCACGCTGCCGCATTTTTGCGAAGCGGTGGTGGCGATGAGCAAGGATGCTAAGCTGATCAAGCCAGCCGAGCTTGATCAGTTTTCAGCACGAGTCCTGCCCAGCATCGAGATCGTATTTGACGATTTCTACCGCCGTTATGACAAGTACAAGCTGGATCTGGACGACTGGAACAGCAAGTTCGGACCGCTCGTTCAGACGAAGTAGCCGCTAGGCTCCCGCGGACTGGCGGAACTTAGTGCTTTCATGGGGCTGCCCACTTCGTTAAGGGGATGGTTCGTTGCGGACAGTCTTTGTCTGCACCTGTCTGCATTCGCAGGCCGAGTTGGGGCTATCCTCAGCCACACTCCACCCCCGCTCAGCCTGAGCTTGTCAAAGGCCAGAGGCGACATTCGTCCAACAATCGGCTAACCATTCCCCATGCATTTTCTTGACCAAGCCAAAATCTACATTCGCGCCGGTTCCGGCGGGCAGGGTGCTGTCAGCTTCCGGCGTGAGATGTACGTTGAATATGGCGGCCCCGATGGCGGCGATGGCGGCAAGGGCGGGGATATCATTTTTGAGGCTGTTCCCGGCCTCAACACGCTGATCGACTTCCGCTATACCCAGCACTTCAAGGCTCCACGCGGTGGCGGCGGCGCGGGCAAAAACCGCACCGGCGCGGGCGGCAAGGATCTGATCGTCAAGGTACCGATTGGCACGCAGGTGCTCGATGATGATCGCGAAACTGTGCTGCTCGATCTGACCGAAGCGGGCCAGCGCGTCGTGTTGCTCGAAGGCGGCATGGGCGGGCGCGGCAATGCCAGCTATAAAACCTCGACCAATCGCGCGCCGCGTCAGCATCAGCCGGGTATTACGGGCGAGGAACTGTGGGTCTGGCTGCGGCTGAAGCTGCTGGCGGACGCGGGCCTTGTCGGTCTGCCCAACTCAGGTAAATCGACCTTCATCAACAAGATCACCAATACCAAGGCAAAAGTCGGCGCCTATGCTTTCACCACTTTGCGGCCGCAGCTGGGCGTGGTGCGCCACCGCAACCGTGAATTTGTGCTGGCCGATATTCCGGGTTTGATTGCGGGCGCGGCGGAAGGTGCTGGCGTAGGGGATCGCTTCCTCGGCCATATCGAGCGCTGCCGGGTGCTGATCCACTTGATCGATGCCAATGGCTCTGATCCGGTCGAGGCGATGGAGATCGTCGAGGAAGAACTGGCCGCCTATGGCTCAGGTCTGGATGAAAAGCCGCGTCTGATCGCGCTCAACAAGATTGATCTGATCGATGCCGAACTGGTTGCGGCATTCAGCGCCGAGCTTCTGGCGGCTGGGGCCGATCAGGTGTTCCCGATTTCGGGAGCGACTGGTGCCGGAATGGATGCACTGATGGATGCGGTGATCGGCCATCTCCCCGCTGCCACCTCTACCGAACGCCCCGCTGGCGAGCGCGAAGAGGGTGAGGACATTCCCTGGTCGCCCTTCTGATCTGATGGCGTTGGAACAGGCTCTTCAACCGAGCCACTTTTTCCCCTAAGCCCCGCAGCATGCTCATTACCTGCCTTGCCGATCTTGCTGATAAAACCACTTGCCCGCGTCTTGTGATCAAGGTCGGCTCGTCGTTGCTCGTCGGAAAGGACGGCCCGCGCCGTGCCTGGATCGAGGCTTTGATCGCCGAGATTGCTGCGGCGCGCACGCGCGGACAGGATATCATCGTCGTCAGTTCAGGCGCGATTGCACTGGGTGCGGCAACCTTGAAGCTCGACAAGGGCGGACGCGGCAGTTTGGCCGACGCCCAAGCCGCTGCCGCCGTCGGCCAGATTGCGCTTTCCGGGTTGTGGGCTGAACTACTCGCCAAGCACGGGCTAACCGCTGCGCAGCTGCTGCTCACCCTCGATGATCTTGAGGACCGCCGCCGCTATCTGAACGCCACCGCTACGCTCACCCGTCTGCTCGATGCCGGCGCGGTGCCAGTGGTCAATGAGAATGACAGCGTCGCCACACAGGAAATCCGCTTTGGCGATAATGACCGGCTGGCTGCTCGGGTGGCGCAAGCAGCGCGGGCCTCTGCCGTGCTGCTGCTCTCCGATGTGGACGGTCTTTATGATCGCAATCCGGCCGATCCTGCGGCAAAGCTGCTGCCTTTGGTAAAAGGCGTCACGGCGGAAATTCATGCCATGGCCGATAGCGGCTCTGCTTCCGGGCTTGGTTCAGGCGGTATGACTTCAAAGCTGCAAGCCGCCGAAATCGCTGAGCGGGCGGGGATCGCGCTAGTGATTGCCAATGGCACGCATGAAGCGCCGATGGCTCGGGTGATGCAAGCGGGAATTGGCACTCTGTTCCTGCCACATCCCGGCAAGAATGGGCGCAAAGCGGCGGCGCGCAAGGCGTGGCTGGGTGGACGGCTTCGGCTTAAAGGCGCGCTGGTGATTGATGCTGGTGCGGCCAAAGCGCTGGACGGCGGATCGAGCTTGCTGGCGATGGGTGTCAGTCAGGTTGAAGGCGAATTTCTACGCGGCGATGCCGTGGCGATCCGCGATGGCGCGGGCGTGGTGATCGCGCATGGCCTTGCCGAATATGATGCTGGTGAATGCGCGGCGCTGATCGGCAAGCACAGCCGCGATCATGCCGATCTGCTCGGCTATGCGCCGCGTTCGGCAATTGTTCACCGCGATCAGCTGGTCCTGCTGTGACGACAGATGGACTGATCGCCGTCACCGGCGCGACTGGCTTTGTCGGTCAGGCGCTGCTTGACCGGGCGGTAAAGGCGAAAATTCCGGTCCACGCACTGGTACGAAATCCACAGCAATTACGCCATGGTATCAACTGGATCACCGGTGATCTTGGCGATGCTGATGCACTGGCTCAGATGATGCAAGGTGCTGAGGCGGTGATCCATGTGGCGGGCGTGGTCAACACACCCGATCCGGCGCAGTTCGAGGCGGGCAATGTCAGCGGCACACTGGCAGTGATCGAAGCGGCGGTGAAAGCGGGCGTGCCGCGACTGGTTTTCGTCTCCTCGCTCTCGGCGCGGGAGCCGGATCTTTCGGCCTATGGGGCTTCAAAGGCGCGAGCGGAAAAGCTGGTCATGGCCAGCGGGCTGGATTGGACCATTGTGCGTCCTCCGGCGATCTATGGCTTCCGTGACAAGGATATGTTCGAGCTGTTCCGCGCGGCAAAGTGGGGACTGGTGCCGATGCCGCCTAAGCATGGCCGCGCTTCCTACATCCATGTCGACGATCTTGCCCGATTGCTGCTGGCGTTGCTTCCGGGCGGCGAAGCGGTGACGGGGCAAATATTAGAGCCTGACGACGGCAAGCCTGCTGGCTGGAGCCACCGCGAGATTGGCCGGGCTATCGGCTGGGCCATGGGACGCCGTCCGTGGGTGCTACACTTGCCGGGGCGGGCACTGCGCGTGGCTGCGCGGGCCGACAAGGCGTTTCGTGGGTCGCGCGCCAAGCTTTCGGCAGATCGCGTCGGCTATATGCTCCACCCGGACTGGGTGGTGAGCGATGAGGCACGCGTGCCCGAAGCCCTGTGGATGCCCAAGGTGCCAACGCGCGAGGGACTGCGCGCCACAGCGAAATGGTATCGCGAGGCGGGCTGGCTTTAATCTTCCTCGGGAAGCAGTGCTTTGATCCGCGTCATCAGCACCTGAATCCGCTCAGCCGCTTCGGTGTAGGTCTGCACTTCGGCGCGATTGCTGTTGCCGCGCGCTTCCTTGGCGATATCGAGATAGCCTTCCATGTCGAGCTCAAGGGCATCGACAAGCATCTCGGCTTCATCCTGGGTGAGCTTCAGTTCGATAGGCTGTGACATGCGGACCTCTGTGATGAATATGGCGCGGCCCTAATGCGAAGAGCAGGGGGAACGCAACCGGCTTTTATCAGAAAACCGGATCATAACCCGGTGGCAGATCGCTGTCGGTATCGGGAACGCCGGGGGCGTGGATGCCGCATTCGGTCTTGTCCCAGCCCTTCCAGCGGCCCGAACGCGGGTCTTCGCCCGGTGCAACGCGCGTAGTGCAGGGCGAGCAGCCGATCGAGGGGTAGCCTTCGGCCACCAGCGGGTGCGTGGGCAGATCATGCTCGGCAATATAAGCGGCGAGATCTTCGGGTGACCAATCAGCCAGCGGGTTGATCTTGAGGCGGCCCTGCGCATCGCTGCGATCAATCTCGAAGCGCGGCAGGCCCGTGCGAGTGCTGGACTGGAAGCCTTTGCGCCCGGTAATCGTCGCATCGAAGCCATCCAGCGCACTGGCGAGCGGGATCACCTTGCGGATTTCGCAGCAGCCATCTGGATCGAAAGACCAACGCAGGCCGTTGCCATCGCGCTTTTCCAGCACTTCGGCATCAGGGGTGAGATTGCGCACGCCGGTTAGGCCCAGCCGCTCGATCAGCAGGTCGCGATAGGCGAGCGTCTCAGGGAAGTGCTTACCGGTTTCAAGGAACAGCACGGGCGTTGCCGGATCGATCTGCGCCACCAGATGCAGCAGCACCGCGCTTTCTGCGCCGAAGCTGGAAACAACTGCGACATCCCCGGCAATCCGCTCACTGAGCACCGTGGCGAGCATCTCGCTGGTGCTCATGCCCTTGTGCAGGCGGTTGAGACGCACGGCATCGGCCTCGTTGAAACGCGGTCCGGTGTCGATGCGATCGACTGTTCGCACAGTTTCAGCCTTGTTACTTACCGGCATGACGTTTCGCCCAGATGGGCAGGCGGCCATCAGTGGTCGGCTGATAAACCTCGGCATAACGTGCCAGTGCTGCTTCGGCATCGGCGGCATTGATCTCACGCTCGGGGGCGAAGCTGTCAAAGCCGCAGCGGCGCATATTCGAAAGCTGGTCGACCAGCACATCGCCTACCGCGCGCAGTTCACCATCATAGCCAGCTTCGCGCAGAATTCGCGCCGCCGAATAACCACGGCCATCACCGAAACCAGGGAAGTTGACCTCCACCAGCTTGATACGGCTCAGGAAAGGCAGCAGATCGCGGGCATCGTCACCCGGCTCGATCCGCACAGCAGAGGCATTGGTCTGTTCGCCAAAGCTGTCAACAGTTACCGCTGGATCGCCCACGGGCTCATCGCTGCGGAAGCGGTATTGGGTCTCAACCATGCGCTGGCTCCCCATTCTGGGTAGTTTTGGGGGCGTAAATCGCTTCCTTGAACGGGGCCATGCCGACACGGCGGTAAGTATCGAGGAAGCGCTCCTCGCCTTGCTTGTGGGCGAGATAGACTTCGGTCGCCTTCTCAATGGCATCCACCACGCCGTCCTCGTCGAAACCGGGGCCGGTTATGGTCCCGAGCGAAGTGTCCGCACCCTCGCTGCCGCCGAGCAGCAGCTGGTAGTTCTCCACGCCCTTGCGATCGACACCCAGAATACCGATGTGGCCCGCATGATGGTGGCCGCAGGCATTGATGCAGCCCGAAATCTTGAGCTTGAGCTCGCCGATCTCTTCAGCCTTGGCGGCAAAGCGTTCAGAAATCTTCTGCGCCACGGGGATCGAACGGGCATTGGCGAGGCTGCAATAATCAAGACCGGGGCAGGCGATGATGTCGCCAATCTGATCAAGGTTTGCCGTGCCAAGACCAGCGGCATCCAGCTTTTGCCACAGCGCGTAGAGGTCAGCCTTTTTCACATGCGGCAGGACGATGTTCTGAGCGTGCGTGACGCGCAGCTCATCAAATGCATATTCTTTCGCAAGATCGGCCATCAGGCGGATCTGATCAGAGCTGGCGTCACCTGGAATTCCGCCAATTGGCTTCAGGCTGATTGTAGCGGCGATGTAACCGGCTTGCTTATGGGTTACGCAGTTGTTGTCCACCCACAAGGCAAAGTCGGGGTCCGAACGGTCCACTTGGTCCGGAACCCCGACTTCGAAAGCGGGATCGGCGAAGTGCGCCTTGATCCGCTCCAGTTCGGCAATCGGTGGCTCGATATTCTGCGTCAGCAGGTGGGCGAATTCCGCCTCAACCTGGGAAGTATATGCTTCTTTTCCAATCTCATGGACAAGGATCTTGATACGCGCTTTATACTTATTGTCGCGGCGACCATAGCGGTTGTACACCCGCAGGCAGGCCTCGAAATAGGTGATGAACTGATCGAGCGGCACGAAGCCATTGATCAGCGGGGCAATCATCGGGGTGCGGCCCATGCCGCCGCCGACATAGAAGGCGCAGCCCAGCTCACCCGCCGCATTGCGCACGATCTGCACACCGATATCATGCAGTCGCATCGCTGCCCGGTCGGTGTCAGCAGCAATCACCGCGATCTTGAACTTGCGCGGCAGGAAGTTGAATTCCGGGTGAAAGGTGCTCCACTGGCGGATCAGTTCGGCATAGGGGCGCGGATCGACGAGCTCGTCGGCGGCAGCACCGGCATATTGATCCGATGTGGTGTTGCGGATGCAATTGCCGCTGGTCTGGATGGCGTGCATCTCAACCGTGGCAAGATCGGCAAGGATATCAGGGGCTTCATCCAGCTTTATCCAGTTGTACTGGATGTTCTGCCGGGTGGTGAAGTGGCCATAGCCGCGATCATATTTGTCGGCGATATCGCCCAGCATCCGCATTTGCGCCGAGCTTAGCGTGCCATAAGGCACCGCAACGCGCAGCATATAGGCATGGAGCTGGAGATAGAGGCCGTTCATTAGCCGCAAGGGGCGAAATTGCTCCTCGCTCATGGAGCCATCAAGACGGCGGCGTGTCTGGTCGCGAAAATCGGCGACGCGGGCATCGACCAGTGCCTGGTCGTAAGTGTCATACTGGTACATCAGATCACCCACATGCCGGCGTCAGCGTCGGCGGGCTTGAGGGAAAGGTCGAGGCGAACGGTGGGGCCAAGCGCACGGATGCGGTCTTTGATATGGGCGGGGCGGATGCCATCGGGACTGAGCTCGCCATCGATGACATAGGCGCTGACAACGCGGCGCGCGGCCTGCTCGGTGGCAATGATAGCTTCACCATGCTCGCCCACATCGGCGGCATCGGCGACATGTAGTGACCAAATGGAACCGTCCCACCAGGTAACGGCGCCACTTTTCAGGTCATTTCCGGTAACAATTTTCACTCGCTAACCTCCAGCGCAAAACTGCGCAGTTCGACTTCATTCAGGCCTGCGACCTCGCCAATGATGATGAGCGCGGGGCTTTTGACTTTCTCGCCCGTCACCTGTGCCGCGAGGCCAGCAAGCGGCCCACGCAGCACACGCATTTCGGGGCGACTGGCATTCTCAATCACCGCAATGGGAACTTCGGGGGCAAGGCCATCAGCGATCAGTTTTTCGGCAATCGCCTCTGCCGTGGCGACGCCCATGTAGATCACCAGCGTGCGGCCCTTGCCAGCGAGGCCTGACCAGTCCTGCTCGGTCAATCCCTTGCACTGACCGGCGACGAAAGTGACAATACTTGCGCGGTCGCGGTGGGTGAGGGGAATCTGGGCTGCTGCCGCTGCGCCAATCGCGGCGCTGATGCCGGGAACGACTTCTACCGGCACACCGGCAGCGCGCGCCGCCTCGGCCTCTTCGCCGCCGCGCCCGAAAATGAAGGGATCGCCGCCCTTCAGACGCACAACATCGCGGCCCAAGAGCGCCTCACGCACCAGCAAGTCGTTGATCTCGCTCTGCGGCATGGTGTGACGCGCACGGCGCTTGGCGACCGAGATCAGGCGTGCCGAGGGCTTGGCCATGGCAAGGATCGAAGGATCGACCAATCCGTCATGGACGATCAACCCGGCCTGCATGATCAGCCGCGCAGCGCGCAGGGTCAGCAGATCGGGATCGCCGGGTCCGGCACCGACCAGATGGATCGTGCCGACAGATGGGGCAGAATTGCTCATGCCGTCGCATGTGGTCTGGCCAGCAGCGAATTGCCAGTGAGAATGGCTTTGCAGGGACTTAGGTCAGCTTTTCATCAACTGGTTTGGGGCTTGCCGGCCAGTCCTTCACCCGGATCTCGCGCTGCGGATAGGGAATGCGGATACCCTGCTCACGGAAGATGTGCCACAGCCGTTTTAGCACGTCTGAACGCACATCACCGATGCCGTCTTCGGGGTCATCAATCCATATCTGGATTTCGAACTGGATGGCACTGTCGCCAAATGCGGTGAGCCAGACCGTAGGTGGCGGCACTTGCAGCACACGCGGCGTTTCGCGCGCGGCGCGTAGCATCAGTTCTTCGGCAAGCTCGATATCGGTGCCATAATCGACCCCTATTGGCACCTTGAGCCGCACGTCGCGCGAACTGTAGGACCAATTCTCCACCTGATTGATCATCAACATTTCGTTGGGAATGAGGTATTCGGTCTTGTCGCGGGTGATCACCGAAATGGCGCGAATACCGATCTTTTTGACCTGACCAACGGTGCCAGGGGTGCCACTGACTGCGATGACATCGCCCGGCTTGATTGAGCGGTCCATCAACAGGATGATCCCCGCGAGCAGATTGCCGAAGGTCTTTTGCAGGCCAAAGCCGATGGCAAGGCCGAAAGCGCCGGAAAACACGGTGAGCGCAGTCAGATCAATTCCCAGAATGTCGATGCCGAACAGCAAGCAGATCACCCAGACGGCAATGCCGACCAGCTTTTCGCCAAGCAATTGCTCTGTGGCATCCATCCGCGTTACCCGGCGGAACAAGTGACGCACGCCGACGCTGGTCAGCCGCGCAACGACGATGATGCCCGCCACGACAATCGCCACCACCAGCGCGCGATAGAGCGAAATGCGGGTCGAGCCATAAGTGAAACCGAACGCATCGAGATGGGCAACCACGTCACTGATACTGCTCTGAACGCTCATGCCGCGTTCCAGCAGACGAGCGCCTGTTCGAGGTCGGCTATCAGATCACCGGCGTCTTCCAAACCGATGGAAAGGCGCACGGCAAAGCGATCAGCCTTGTTCATTCCTGCCAGCGGCCATGCGGTAGCAGAGCGCAGGCCTGCAGGATCGACCGGGGTCACTAGGCTCTCAAAGCCGCCCCAGCTATAGCCAATGCCAAACAGTTTCAGGGCATCGATAAAGGCATCACGTGCCGCCGCATCCTTGCCCTTGAGCACGAAGCTGAACAGGCCGCAGCCACCCGTGAAATCGCGCAGCCACACAGCGTGGCCGGGCGATCCGGGGAGCATTGGACAGAGTACGCGGGCCACTTCGGGGCGCTTTTCAAGCCAAGCGGCGATGGCAAGCGCGCTCGCGGTTTCGCGCTCCAGCCGCATGGCGATGGTCCGCAAGCCGCGCAGCGCCAGTGAAGCATCGTCTGGCGAGACGACTTGCCCGGTTTGCTGCGCGGTGCGGCGCAGCTTGGCATAGAGCTCCGCGCCGGCGCTGGCGCTGCCCATCATCAGATCGGAATGGCCGCCAACGTGCTTGGTCAGGCTCATCACCGATATATCCGCACCATGTGCCAGTGCGGTGAAGCCGAGCGGGCTGGCCCAGGTGTTGTCGATGATCGAGACGATGCCGCGCGCCCGTGCCGCTGCGCAAAGCGCCGGAATGTCCTGCACTTCCATCGTCAGACTTCCGGGCGATTCGAGCAGAACAGCCCGCGTTTTGTCGCAGCAGGCCGCAGCAAATGCCGCCGGATCAACAGGATCGAACCAGCGCGTTACGATGCCCATCTCGGCCAGCAGACCGCAGGCAATGGCGCGGCTTGGCTCATAGGCATTGTCGGTCATCAGCAGCACATCGCCCGGCCGCAGCGCCGTCAACAGCGCACCGGCAATTGCGGCAACGCCCGAGGGATAAAGCATGGTGCCGAAGGCGCCGGGTTCAAGCTGCGTCAAGGCATCGGCCAGCGCCCACTGGCTTGGTGAGCCGCGGCGGCCATAGAAGAAGCGGCCGTCCTCGTTGTGCTTTGGTCCCTGCTTGAGCGCAGCTGTATCAGGGTAAAGATGCGTGCTCGCACGCCAGATCGGCGGGCTGACGACGGCTCCGGGATGATCAGGAGTACCGGTCCAGTGCGGTTTTCTGCCAAGATGGGTAAGGCGGGTGAACAGGGAAAGACTGGTGAGCAGGGAAAGGCTGCCCGGTTTTTTGTTATCGCTCATGTCAGGCCGGAACCGCCTCTCCCACAGACTTTGGAGTGTCTGGATCGGCACCCCATTCGGTCCAGCTGCCATCATAAAGCGCGACATCATCTTCCTTGCCAAGAAGATGCAGGCCAAAGCTGAGGCAGCAGGCGGTTATGCCGCTGCCGCACGTGGTTATGATCGGACGGGAAAGATCCACGCCAGCCTCTGCAAACAACTGCCGGAGGCCAGCCTTGTTCTTCCAAGTGCCATCGGCGTTGAACAGCTTGGCGTAAGGCACATTGCAGGCGCCGGGAATATGGCCACTGGCGATGCCGGGGCGGGCTTCTTTTTCGGTGCCAGTAAAGCGGGGCGCGCCGCGGGCGTCGAGCAGTTGCTCAGTCCCGCTGGCGATATTGGCGAGGACATCGGCTTTGCTGCGCAACTGCTTGTCATCTGACCAAGTGGTGAAGTGCCGGTTACGCAGCTTTTCCAAACCTTTGGCCAGCGGACGGCCTTCTGCCTTCCACTTGGCGATGCCGCCATCGAGGATGGCGACATTCTGCGCGCCAAACAGTCGCAGCATGAACCATGCGCGCGCCGAGGTTTTTACCGCGCTGTCATCATAGAGCACGATCCGGCTGCCGTCACCAAAGCCAAGCGCCTGCATCCGGCTGGCGAACTTTGCCGGCAAGGGCAAAGTGTTTTCAACCGGAGAGGCGGTATCGGCCAGCTCTTCAAGATCCATGAACACTGCGCCAGGAATATGCCCTGCGACATATTCTGCCCGCGCATCTCGTCCAGTCTCAAGCAAATGCTTGGTGGCATCGACGATCCTGAGGTCGCAGGCACCTATTTCGGATGCAAGCCATTCGGTCGTCACAAGACTATCCATATCCGATGCGTCCTCCTCTACGCAGCGACGGGCGATTGGGTTAGACCTGCTGCGCTGCGGCGTCGAGGGGGGGTGGCGTTTAGTTTTGCGGATTTGGGTGCCGCGCTGTGGCCTATGGGCAACGCACAGTATTTTCAGGGACAAGTGGTTGTCAGGCAGATGGGACCGCTTCGATGCGCCGCTGGCTGATTTGAGAATAGACACGCGGGCCCAGGTCAAGCCGGAAGGGTGAAAGTCCTGCTGTGGCGGAGCGCGGTGTCTCGCCAACTGCAAAAGCAGAAAGCACCGAAGTTTCCCCGGCTTCGGCTCGAAAGCGAACCAGCGGAATAAACAGCAAGGATGATCCACTGCGGATCGGATTGATCGCAGCCAGGGGAAGCCGCATCTCGCCCGAACATTCAACACTGTCACCAGAGGAAAGTGCGGGAATTTCATGGCGCAGCTCAAGTATCTGGCCATCAGTGGCCAGCTGCTGATCAACTGGCAATGAGGCGTGGGCGGCGACCATATCACCAGCGATAACGATCGAAACGAGTGGCTCGTCCCCATGATTCGTAACAGTGAGCTTATAGGCCAGCGTCGTATTCATCAGCGTGGCGCTGAGCCGGATGACATCAAGCGTCAGGCCAATGCTCTCGTCAGTCAAGACAAGTGGAGCGGCGCTAGCAGCAGAAACAACTGGTTTCGGGGCTGGCGGCGGTGAGGGGTGTGCAACCGGTGGAGATGGTTCCGGGGCAACATCCTCATCCGCATCATAATCGCTTTCGCTGGTGGTGAACCATCGCCGCCGGAGAAACCAGAGTGCGCCAGCTGACAGAATTGCCACCAGTGGCAGTAGCCATAACCAGATATTGCTGGATTGCGCTGAAACGCTGGCCGGATCGCTCGCTAAAACTGCTGGTGCGGCCGGCGCGGCAGATGGGGTTTCTGAGGCGGTTATGAGGGCAGGCGCCGATTCATCAGAGCTTCCAACAGTGGGGGACTGATTTTGAGATTGAGGCGCTGATTGCTGCGGCCTTGAGGTGGCCGCGCCAGTTGTGGTTCCAGCCGGCTGTGGTGGCTGTGATGAAGGCGTTGCTGCTGGCGTAATTTGAGGCTGAGTGGTTGGTGCCGGTGTGGGTACCGCAGTTGGTGGTGATTCGCTGCGCTGAGGTGCGGGAACCGGGGCGACTCGCACCACTGGCTCGTCACGATCAACCGGTCCCTGGGCTCTCGGCGTAGGGCTTGAGCTACCCGGCGGGAGCCTGAACTCTCCTGCCGATTGAGCAGCGGCGGGCAGCGCGCAGCCCAGCGCACAGGCCAGCATCGGCGCTGATGTCATCAAACATCGCACCCATCGCTTGCCGATCTGCTTCATACCCCTGTGCATCATTCCTGCCTCAACCGCGGTGGCGCTGAATAGCGGGTGAACTGGCAAGCGCAAACCGCCATCTTGTGCAAGCGCCAAGATGGCGGCATTGCAGGGGCATGAGTGACACACCTGCTTCTCCAAAACATCTTGGCCAATTAAGTGCGATGCCTGCATCGCCCGAATTGGCCGTGCTTGACTATGTCCCCAATCCGCGCGCAGGCACGCCCTATCTGGTGCGCTTTGCCGCTCCGGAATTTACCTCGCTCTGTCCGGTGACTGGCCAGCCGGATTTCGCGCATCTGGTGATTGATTATGCTCCGGGGGAAACCATCGTCGAATCGAAGAGCCTGAAGCTGTTCCTCGGATCCTTCCGTAACCACGCAGGATTCCACGAGGATGTCACCGTTGGCATCGGTCAGCGCCTGTTTGCTGAAATGAAGCCGCTGTGGCTGCGCATTGGCGGCTACTGGTACCCACGCGGCGGCATTCCGATTGATGTGTTCTGGCAGTCCGGGGCGGCTCCCGCTGGTTTGTGGGTGCCAGATCAGGGTGTGGCCGGTTATCGCGGGCGTGGTTAGTTCTTTGAGCTGAGTTAGCTACTTGCCGAGCGGCAGCTCGTCCTGCTCTGCAGCAGCGTCGATGCGATCCTGACGGCGCTTTTCATCGAAATGATAGCTGTAATAGTCACCCGTTCTGACCCGGCGCTGCGGCGCGGTCCAGAATTGGGAAATCGGCTCGAATATCCGAATGCACAGCATGGCGATCAGCAGTACGGCCATGATCAAGAGAGCAATCGGCACGCTCAGCGGCAGTGTGATCAGAAATAGGCGGCGCATCCAGATGGGCCAGCTGAGGGGAGAAATCACCCTCAACCAGAAGAAGTCCACTTTGGTAAGTTTTGTTGCTGCGGCCACGCCAGCGCCCATATTGCTTCACAAGCCTAAGTGCAATCGCATAGGCTGCAATCACGCTGCCAAATTACGCAACTCATCAGGTTTTACCCTCAGAATAACGCCTTGGGTTTGTCTTCAGCCATCATCGCCTGACGCACCAGAGGGATCGGCGGGCCACCAAAGTCCAGAAAAGCATCGTGGAATGCCTTCCAGCCTGCCCGTCCGCCGCGCGTGGAGGTCCAGTCCTCACGCAGCTTGCGAATCAGCAATTTGCCAAGCGTGTAGTTGAGATAGACCGGATCGTAAGTGCCGCGCGCCGCTTGTTGATCGGCCGTGCCCTCATCCTGAAAACAATCGGTCATGAACATCTGCTTGGACTGGGCCATGGTCATGCCCTTGGCGTGCATGCCGATGGCCGAAAGGAAGCGGCAATTTCGCAGGAGGGCGTTGGAAAGCTGACCGATCTGGACTTGCGGATCGCCTTGGCCAAGCCCGGCTTCCAGCATCATTTCCTCACTGTAATGCGCCCAGCCTTCGGCAAAAGCATAACCCACGAATAGCCGGCCGAACATCGACGGACTGCGGTTGGCGTGGAGGAATTGCAGGAAGTGTCCCGGCATGATTTCATGCACGCTGGTGAACAGCAGATCATCCTTGCCGGGAATGTAGGCCAGCTGCTTTTCCTTGGGCCATGTCGGATCCGGTGGTGAGATGTAATAGATCGACGGGATGCCCTTTTCGTATGGGCCAGCCGGATCGATATAGGCGCTGTTCTGCCGATTATAGGGCGGGCTTTCGCGCACCAGCGCCTGTTCGGTGCCGGGGATGGAAACGAGATCCTTTTCCTTGACGAAAGCGGTGAGCATCGGGATCTGCCGGGTTGCTTCTGCAACTGCGCTGCCTTCGGGCTTGTTGGCATTCATTTTTGCCATGCAATCGGGAATTGTCGCACCCGGCGCAAACTGGCCGCAGGCCTCGGTCAGCGCCTTCCGGTTGCGCTCAAGATCGGCGCGGCCAACCTTTTCCAGTTCGTCTACCGGGGTATCGACCCCTTCGGTCGCCAGCAGCATCTGGGCAAAGCGATCCGGTCCCAATGCGAAATCCTGCGTGGCGCTGGCCTGCTGGCTCTGAAGCCAATCGCGCAGATCGGCCATGGACTTGGCCGCCTTGTCGGACGAGGCGATCAGCTGTTTTTGCAGCGCCTCATCCTTCACATCGGCGAAAGCTTCACGTGCGCTGGTGGTATAGGCTTCGGCAAAGCCGCCGAACCCGGAGGTGCCATATTTGATGAAGCTGGCGGGCATCGGCGCCTTCAGATTGGCGCGGATATTGGCGGCGGCAGCGGGAACGCTGTCAAAGAAGGCAATCAGCGCCTTCAGCCGCGTTGGCTTGTCAGCATATTCGCGGGCGATATAGACATTGGGATCAAGCCCGCCGCCGACATAGAAAGCCGGGTTGGTGTGCGGCTGATCGGCCACTTCCAGCCAGAACAACTGCCCTTCAGCTACCTTGACCATGTAATCACGCTCGACGCGTTCCTTGCCTTCCAGCTTGTCATAGGCAGATGCATGATCAATCACGCCGCGCAGGAATTCGGCCTTTTTCTTGAGTCCCGCATCGCTCCAGTCGGGTAGTTTGCCATCAAACTGATGCGCGCCCTGATAGACTGCAAAGCTGGGATCGATTGCCAGCCAGCCATCAATCGTCGTCTGCGTAAATGCGCTCCAAGTCACGGTTGGGGCTGTCACGGCGGGTTTGCATGATGCGAGTGCGGTGCCGATCAGCAGAATGGCAAGTTTGCGGGGCAGGGCCATCAATCAATACTCCGAGAGAGGCGAGAGGGGTAACAGGTTTCGTGTGAAACTGGACGGGCTGGGCTGGTGATGCAAGGGCAAAGTCGACGAACGACTTGAGAGCGACGCCATGCCGCAAAGCCAGTGTCTATGCCCGCAAGCCCTGCGCCCCTTGCGCAAATGTGCCAGCAATGAAATCGTCCGCCCTCAGCAGGAGAGGCCAAAGTCATGCGAATTTGCCGGTTTGTCGAATTGGGAAGCACCGTGCAGCGGCTCGGCTTGCTCGAGGAGGGCGGTGTGCGTGATGTGACAGCCGCGACGGAAATTCTGCTGCCGCAGCGCTGGCCCTTGCCGCCGGGGGATCAACTGATCGCCAATCTGCCCGCGATCCGCGCCCGGATTGAGGAAATCGCCCCTGCCGCCCCGATGCTGCCGCGCGATTTGGTTTCGCTACTTTCGCCAGTTGCTAATCCGGGTAAATTCGTTTGCGGCGCGGGCAACTGGAAGCACCACGGCGCGCCACTGGGCATGATGGGCTTCATGTTCAAGGCCAGCAGCGCGCTTTCGGGTGAGGGTGAGGGGGTGCAGATCCGCTGGCCAGACCGGGTGACGTTGCACGAACCCGAACTCGCCGTGGTGATCGGCCGCGAATGCACCAATGTCAGTGAGGCCGAGGCACTGGACTATGTCGCGGGCTACACCTGCGCGCTCGACATGACGCTCAAGCAGGAGCGCGAGGACTTCGCCTTCTGCAAGAGTTTTGACACTTATGGCATGCTTGGCCCTTGCATGGTCACGGCGGATGAGATCGCCGACCCTGCGGCACTGGGCTACAAGTTCTGGGTCAATGATGAACTGCGGGGGGAGCGCAGCTTTGGCGACCTTACCGGCAGTTTCGCACAGATGATCGCTTTTGCCTCTTCCGCGATGACGCTCTATCCCGGCGATCTCGTGCTTTCGGGCGCCGCTGATGTCGCGCCTGTGGTGCCGGGTGATGTCATGACGCTGGAAATTCCGGGCATCGGGCGGCTGGTGACGGCTGTTTCACTCTCGCCATATGCAAGAGTAGTGGGCTGAATTCAGCGACCAATGGTTTTACGCGCCATCCAGTAGGCCAGCTTCTTCCACGGCATTCCCAGCATTTCGAACCCGTTGATCAGGCGCACCTTAAACACCGGACGGGCATGGCTGAAACGTTTGAAGCCATGATGCCCGTGATAAGTGCCCATGCCGCTGGCCCCGACCCCGCCGAAAGGCACTTCGTCCTGCCCGGCCTGGAGCATTGCGCCATTGATCGTTACGCCGCCTGACATAGTGGCAGCCAATACCTGTTCCTGTCGCTGACGGTCATTACTGAACACATAGAGCGCCAGCGGCCGTTCACCCCGGTTGATATGGGCCATCGCATCTTCAAGCCTGTCATAGGGGATGATCGGCAGGATCGGCCCGAAGATTTCCTCGCGCATCAACAGACAATCGTCTGGCGCGCCGAGCACCACGGTCGGCGCGACATTGCGCGAATCTGCGGCAATCGGCGCTTCATGCGACAAGATGGTTGCTCCGCCAGCACGGGCTTCCTCGATCGCGGCGAGCAACCGCGCACGGTGGCGGTCGCTGATGATGCTGGTGTAATCCGCGTTGCCATCAAGCTGCGGGTAGCCCTTGTGCATTTGGGTGAGGATTGCTTTGGCCAAGGGTTCAACCATGGCGCGCGGCGCGAGCACATAGTCCGGCGCAACACAGGTTTGACCGCTGTTGATGCATTTGCAGAATGCCAGAGTGCGCGCGGCCTTTTCGATTGCGTAATCATCGCAGACCACGGCGGGGGATTTGCCGCCAAGTTCCAGCGTGACCGGCGTCAGATTGGGGGCTGCGGCCATCATCACCTTGCGGCCAATCGCGGTCGATCCGGTGAACAGCAGGTGATCGAACGGTGTGGCGGCAAAAGCCTCGGCCACATCGGGGCCGCCCAGGATTACCGCGACTTCGCTTGTCTCGAACGATTGCTCGATTAACCGGGCTAGCAGACCAGAAAATCGGGGAGTAAGTTCGGAAGGCTTGAGCAGCGCGGTGTTTCCGGCAGCCAGCGCATCGACCAGCGGTATCAGTGCCAGCGATATGGGATAATTCCAGGGCGAAATTATCCCGATAACCCCCAGTGGCTCGTAGCGCAGCCACGCTTTTCCTGGCCGGAAATTGGTTCCGACGCCAAGCTTTTCGGGCTTCATCCACTTGCGCAGGCGGCGTGACGCATAGTTCACTGCATTGATCACCGCACCCAGCTCAAGCAGCTGCGTCTCGATAGCCGCGCGGTTGCCAAAATCCTGCGAGACAGCCGCAAGCAGATCATCCTGATTTTCGCGCACCATTCTGGCGATGCGCGCCAGCCGATCACGCCTCAGGGCAAGATCAGGCTTGACCTGATGTCGCGAGGCGCGGTGTTGCTGCTGGAAGATGGCGGCAAGGCGCTGAACTGAGCCGGTATAATCATCATGCTCTGCCATGTGCTGTTCTGCTCCCGATGCCATCAACAGCCACCGACGATAGCGCGGATACTGAAATAGGTCACCAGTCGGTGGACACCGGGCAGGGCGGTGAGAACATCGCGGTGAACGCGCTCGAAACTGTCCCCCTCGGGGATATCTGTCTTGACCAGATAGTCATAGGCACCGCTCATCAGATGGGCTTCGGCGACCAGTTTGACCGTGGCCAGAGCAGCTTCGAAGGCCTCCATCGTTTCGCGCCGCTGGTCCACCAATGTTACCTGAACATAGACGGTAGCCGGATTTCCTCGGGCGGCGCGTGAGAGTCTGGCAGCATAGCCGAGAATCAGCCCGCTCTCTTCCAGCGCCTTGATCCGCCGGTGCGTGGCCGATGGGGATAGGCCAATGCGTTCGCCGACACGCTCACTGGTCAGCGCGGAATCGCTGGCGAGCAGATCAAGGATCTTTCTGTCGATAGAATCAATTTGCATATATTCACGGATATTACGGGCAAAATCAGGAAATTCTCCGAAAATGGTACAAGATGCGCCAAAGATTGCAAATACTTTGAGGGCAAATCAGGTTATCCTTGCGTCATGTGATTGCGAAGGAATCCGTCATGAAAATCGGTGCGCCCAAAGAAATCAAGAACCATGAATATCGCGTCGGATTGACGCCATCATCGGTCGCGGAATTGACCGCTGCCGGTCATGATGTGTTCGTCGAGACAATGGCCGGAATGGGCATCGATTTTTCAGATCAGGATTATGTTGCCGCAGGGGCAGCAATCGTCGGCTCACCAGCCGAGGTGTTCGCTGCCGCCGAACTGATCGTCAAGGTCAAGGAACCGCAGCCGTCCGAAATCGCCCTGCTGGAGCCGCGCCACACGCTGTTCACTTACCTCCACCTCGCGGCAGATCGTCCTCAGGCTGAGGGGCTGATGAAGTCTGGTGCGACCTGCATCGCTTATGAAACGGTGACCTCGCCCGATCGCAGCCTGCCATTGCTGAAGCCGATGTCCGAAGTTGCAGGGCGTATGTCGATCCAGGTTGGCGCGCATTACCTTGAGAAGGAGCAGGGCGGACGCGGCGTGCTGCTCGGCGGCGTGCCGGGCGTTTCTCCGGCCCGGGTTGCCATTCTGGGCGGCGGCGTGGCCGGGGTGAATGCGGCGCAGATGGCGGTGGGCCTGCGTGCCGATGTCACTATCTATGACATCAGCAATAACCGGTTGGCCGAATTGGACATGCATTTTGGCAGTCAGATCAAGACTGCCTATGCTTCAAAGGCGGCGATTGCTGCCGCTGTCGCCCGCGCACATCTGGTGATCGGCGCGGTGCTGGTGCCAGGAGCTGCGGCTCCCAAGCTCGTCTCCCGCGAGATGCTGCGCACGATGAAGCGCGGTTCGGTGCTGGTCGATATCGCGATTGATCAGGGTGGCTGTTTTGAAACCAGCCGGGCAACCACCCATTCCGATCCGGTCTTCGTCGAAGAGGGCGTTATCCATTATTGCGTAGCGAATATGCCGGGTGCCGTGGCGCGCACTTCTGCGTTCGCGCTCAATAATGCCACGCTGCCGTTTGTCCTGAAGATTGCCAATCTGGGCGCTGCCAAGGCTATGGCCGCCGATCCGCACCTTGCCATGGGACTCAACGTGGCAAATGGCAGGATCCAGCATCAGGCCGTGGCTGACGCGTTGAATCTACCGATGGATTAGAGTTTGTTTCCGTCTAACTGAAACAGTCTTTAATCAGCATCCATCGAATAGCCCGCCGCGCGAACGGTGCGGATCAGGCTGGATTTGCTATCGATATCGATGACCTGCCGCAGGCGGCGGATGTGTACGTCAACGGTGCGCTCGTCGATCTCGCTGTTCAGGCCCCAAACCGCATCAATTAGTTGCTGGCGTGAAAAGACTTGCCCCGGACGCTCCATGAAATGACGCAACAGGCGAAATTCGGTGGGGCCGATGTGCAGACTCTCACCCTTGCGACGAACCCGGTGAGCGACCGGATCAAGCTCTACCTCGCCGATTTTCAGCACCTCGCCCGTCAGCGCCGGGCGGCTGCGTCGGAGCAGCGCCTCAACGCGGGCCAGCAGTTCTCGCGGTGAGAAAGGCTTGGTCACATAATCATCGGCACCAGTTTTCAGCCCGCGAATGCGGTCTTCCTCTTCGCCGCGCGCGGTGAGCATGATGATCGGCAGTTTGGCACTCGCCTTGTCGCGGCGCAGCTGACGGCAGACTTCGATACCGGGGACATTCTCGATCATCCAGTCAAGGATGACGGCGTCAGGCAAGTTTTCGCGCACCATCAGCAAGGCTTCCTCGCCATCACCAGTCGTGCGGACTTCATAGCCTTCGGTTTTGAAGTTCCACTCGAGCAGCTCGCAAAGGGCTAGGTCATCTTCAACTATGAGAATCGAGGCTGCCATCAGATAGACTCGTCGAAGCTGACGGGCAGTTCCCGATTGGAAACGTAAAGGCCGGTCGCCGCGAAATAGACCATTTCGGCGACGTTGGTGGCATGATCACCGATGCGTTCGAGGTTGCGGGTGACGAACAGCAGCTGCGCCGCAGAGCTGATCGTTGCTGGGGTTTCGATCATGTGGGCAACCAGATTACGGAAGATACTGTCGTAGAAATTGTCCAGTTTTTCGTCACGGTGGATGACTTCGATCGCCAGCTCGGCATCGCGCGCACCATAGGCATTGAGCACATCGCGAACCATACCCTGCGCAATATCGGCCATGGTCGGGATCAGCGTCAGTGGCTCAAAATTCTTTTGCCGGTCAATCTGCCCGACGCGCTTGGCGATGTTCTTGGCATAGTCACCGATGCGTTCGATCACCCCGGAAATCTTGAGAGCCGCGATCACATCACGCAGATCGTCAGCCATCGGTGCGCGCAAGGCGATGATCCGCACTGCCAACCGGTCAACCTCAGCTTCAAGCGCATCAAGCTTGTCATCGGCGGCAACTACCGTCTGCGCCAGCTGATCGTCATGGCGGACCAGCGCCTCAATAGCATCGCGGATGGAAACTTCGGCCAAGCCGCCCATCTCGGCGATGAGGCCGCGCAGCTGGCTGATTTCTGTGTCGAAAGCTTTGACTGTATGTTCGACCATAGTGGCGTCCCTAACCGTAGTATCTGGCCTTAACCTTAGCGACCGGTCTTAACCGTAGCGACCAGTGATATAATCCTTGGTACGCACTTCGCGAGGATTGGTGAAAATATCATGGGTGTCCCCATATTCAACCATGGCTCCAAGGTGGAAAAAGGCGGTGCGTTGCGAAACGCGAGCCGCCTGCTGCATGGAATGGGTGACGATGACAATGGCGTAGCGGCCCTTGAGTTCGTCGATCAGTTCTTCGATGCGCGCCGTGGCAATAGGATCGAGCGCCGAGCAGGGCTCGTCCATCAGGATCACCTCGGGATTGACGGCGATTGCCCGGGCAATGCACAGGCGCTGCTGCTGACCGCCAGAAAGTGCGGTGCCGGGATCGGCCAGCCGATCCTTGACCTCATCCCACAGTCCGGCGCGGCGGAGCGACTTTTCGATGATCGCGTCAAGCTCGTCCTTGCTGTCGGACAGACCATGAATGCGCGGGCCATAGGCGACATTTTCATAGATCGACTTGGGGAAGGGGTTTGGCTTCTGGAACACCATGCCAACGCGGGCGCGCAGTTCCACCACATCCATGCCGCTGGCATAGATGTCCCGGCCATCGAGGCAGATTTCACCCTCGACCCGGCAACCGGGGATGGTATCATTCATCCGGTTGAGCGCGCGCAAGAAAGTTGATTTGCCGCATCCCGATGGGCCGATGAAGGCGGTGACATGCTCGGTCGAAATGTCGATCGAGACCTGGTCGATAGCCTGCTTCGCGCCGTAATAGACGTTCACGTTGTGGGCGGACATTTTTATCTTGTCTGTCATGAATTTACCAGCGTGTCTCAAACTTGTTGCGCAGGTAGATGGCAATACCGTTCATCACCAGCAGGAAAACCAGCAGCACGAGGATCGCCGCCGAAGTATTGCGGACAAAGGCCTGATCGATCTGATCCGACCACAGGAAAATCTGCATCGGCAGGACGGTGGCATTATCGGTGAAACCTTCTGGCGGGGTCGAGCCAAAAGCGCGCATACCGATCATCAGCAACGGCGCAGTCTCGCCCAAGGCACGGGCCATGCCGATGATCGTGCCGGTCAGTATTCCGGGCAGCGCCAGTGGCAGGACGTGATGGAACACCGCCTGCATCCGGCTGGCCCCTACCGCAAGAGCAGCATCGCGGATCGAAGGCGGAACGGCCTTGATCGCATTGCGGCCTGAAATGACGATTACCGGCATAGTCATCAGCGCCAGAGTCATGCCGCCCACCAGCGGAGAGGCGCGCGGCAGGCCGCCGATCTGGATGAATAGGGCGAGGCCCAGCAGCCCGAAAATGATCGAGGGCACGGCGGCAAGATTGTTGATCGAAACTTCGACCAGTTCAACCCAGCGGTTGCGCGGTGCGAATTCCTCAAGATAGATCGCAGAACAGACGCCGAGCGGAAATGAGAGTGCCAGGGTGATCGTCAGCGTGAAGATCGATCCCTTTACCGCACCCCAGACGCCGGCATCGGCTGCATTGGTCGAATCGGACTCAGCCAGAAAGTTCCAGTCGATGCCGCTGATGCCGTTCTTGAGCATGATCACCAGCAGCACCGCGAGGAACAGCAGCGACAGGGTGACGGCGAAAAAGCCAATCGCCTTGAATCGTGTTTCAGCCGCGTGCCGCTTGGCGATGCGCTGCTTCATCTCGGGATTTTGCCAGGCGCTATTCATAAGCTTCGCGATACTTTTTGACCACGCGCAAGGCGATGATATTGAGCACGAGGGTGACCATGAACAGCACCAGCCCCAGCGCGAAGGCTGACAGGGTCTTGGGGCTGTCAAATTCCTGATCGCCGGTCAGCAGCTGGACGATCTGATAGGTCACTGTCGTCATGGACTCGAACGGGTTGGCTGAAAGCTTGGCGGCAGCGCCAGCCGCCATGACGACGATCATCGTCTCGCCAATCGCGCGGCTGATCGCCAGCATGATCCCGGCGACAATACCGGGCAGTGCGGCGGGGAGCAGCACCCGCTTGATCGTTTCAGACTTGGTCGCGCCCATCGCCAGCGAGCCATCACGCATGGCTTGCGGTACGGCGGCCAGAGCATCATCCGACATCGACGAGACGAAGGGGATGATCATCACCCCCATCACCAGACCTGCTGCCAGCGCAGATTCGGTTGAGGCATTTTCGATGCCGATGGCGGAGGCGAAATCGCGCACATTGGGTGCGACGGTCAAGGCAGCGAAATAGCCATAGACCACGGTGGGAATGCCCGCGAGCACCTCCAATATCGGCTTGAACCAGCGGCGAACCCCAGGGCTGGCATATTGCGTCAGGAAAATCGCGCTCATCAGTCCGAGCGGGATAGCCACCACCATGGCAATGATCGCACCGATATAGATCGTGCCCCAGAACAGCGGCACCGCGCCAAAATCATGGGCGATTTCGGCATCACTGCCGCCCTGTGACGGAGCCCAGTGCAATCCAGTGAGGAATGAGAAGGGGGAGACATGGTTGAAAAACAGGGCCGCCTCATAGAGCAGTGAGGCGATGATGCCCGCTGTGGTCAGGACGGCGACAAGCGAGGCCAGCAGCAAAGCCGCCATTGTCGCAGTTTCCACGCGCGTTCGTGCGGGGAAGGAGGCCTTGATCCTGGTATAGCCATAACCGCCGCCCGCCAGCGCGGCGAGTGCCACTACCAAAGCGCCGAGCAAGCCATAGCGCGTTTGCGCCGATTTATACGGCGCGGCCAATTCGCTCGCCAGCGGGTTGAACACGGCGGCGGTGGGATCAGATACCAGAGTTTTCGCTTCTGCCAGAACCGCGTCACGTTCAATATCGAGCGCGGGAAGTTTGGCTGCCACTGGATCAGCCAGCACCGCCGAATGGACCAGTCCAGGCGATATTCCGCCCCAAGCCGCCCAGGCGAGCAGCGCCGGGCCGAGGATCCATAGTGCCAGGTGCATGCCGTGATAGGCCGGCACCGCGCGCAACGATCCGCGTCCGGTATAAAGCAACCGGGCCCTGGCGCGACCGGCAAACCAGCCGGCCAGGCCAAGGCCCAGGATCAACAAAAGGACAAATTGGGCAATCATGTGATTTTTTGAATTGCTCTTATTTCAGCTGCGCGGGATCGAGCAGCGTCATCTTTGTCGCAATATCGGCGCTCTTGGCGCGCACATCTTCAGGAGCGATCACCATGCCCTTGGTTTTGAGATAGCCCTCGGGACCCCAAGCCTTTGCCCACTCGGCAACATATTCCTTCAGCCCCTTGATGACATTGAGGTGCGCCGATTTGACATAGATATAAAGCGGGCGCGCGCCGGGGTATGAAAAGTCAGAGATCGACGCATAAGTCGGCATCACACCGTTCATGGTCACGCCCTTCAGCTTGTCGCCATTCTCCTCAAGGAAGGAAAAGCCGAAGATGCCGATTGCCTTGGGGTTTTCTGAAATCTTCTGGACGATCAGATTGTCGTTCTCACCCGAATCAACATAGGCGCCATCTTCGCGAACACCGGTGCAGATCTTCTTGTGCGCATCCTTGTCCTTCTCCTTCAGTTCCTTCATCGCCGGATCGCTCTCGCAACCCTTGGTGAGGATCAGTTCGGCCAAGGCATCGCGCGTGCCTGAAGTCGATGGCGGGCCATAGACGAGGATGGGAATGGCCGGGAGCGAGGAGTTCACGTCGCTCCAGTTCTTGGCCGTATTGGCCTTGCCGAACGGATTGGCGGCAAGCGCCTTGTAAACGTCGGTCGGCGACAGTGCCATGCCGGGGCCACCGCTGGCTTCAGCAAAGGCGATGCCATCGAGGCCGACCTGAATTTCAACGATGTCCTTGACGCCATTCTTGGCGCAATCGGCATATTCGGAAGCTTTCATGCGGCGCGAGGCGTTTTCGATATCGGGGTGCTTCGGACCGGTGCCTGCGCAAAACAGCTTCATGCCCGCGCCAGTTCCGGTCGATTCGATATGGGGTGACTTGATGCCAGAGTTCTTGGCAGTCTGTTCAGCAACCGCTGCGCTGAAAGGATAGACAGTCGACGAGCCGACTACCTGCACGTAATCGCGCGAGGCAGAGCCGCCCCCGCCGCCACAAGCGGAGAGGGCGAGGGTGGAAATCACAGTGAAAGCAGCAGTCCCGAGCTTAGTCATATCAACCTCTTGTCTTGGAGTTTCTGCAGGCCGGATATTGCGATTATGTGACGCTATCATGACAAAGCGTTGTAACAATCAGACTCTCGATCAACTTGAAAAGCTAGTCTGCCTCAGCAGCGGTAGAATGAATGAAGCGGTGGTTCCTTCGCCGGACCGGCTGGCAATGTCAAAGCGCCCGCGATGACGTTCCACAATATGTTTGACGATAGCCAGACCAAGCCCGGTTCCACCGGCTGCGCGGCTGCGGCTGGTATCGGCACGGTAGAAGCGTTCGGTGAGCCGGGGCAGGTGCTCCGGGGCGATTCCGTCGCCTTCATCATGAATGGCAAGCGCCATGCGGCCCGAATCGGTGGTCTCGATAGTGAGTGAAATCGTGCCCTCCGGTTTGCCGTATTTCACTGCATTGTCGATGAGATTGCGCAGTACCTGGGCCAGCTGTGATCTGTCTCCGGCCACAATCGCCGATTCGCAATTGGCAGTGATGCCAAGTTGCGCGCGACCGCGCACTTCGCCGGCACATTCATGAGCCAGCTCGATCATGTCGATCGGTTCTGTCGGGGCATCGTGCTTTATGGCCTCGATTCGCGACAGCGACATCAGGTCAGAGACCAGCGATTGCATGCGTTTTGCCTCATGCGCGATGATCCCCAGGAAGCGATTACGTATCTCGGGATCGTCTCCGGCCTTGGGATCTTCAAGTGTTTCAACATAGCCGAGAATCGCGGCAAGCGGCGTGCGCAATTCGTGGCTGGCATTGGCGACGAAATCGGCGTGAGCGCGCGCCACGCTGACCCGCACTGACAGATCTTCCAGCACAACCAGCCGGGCACCGCCATCAAGGACATGGCACGTGATCTGCCAGCGACTGCTGCGTACTGATAATCCATCCACGATGGCTGTGCCGCCGCTTTGCGTGGCAACCAGGGCCAGAGCCTTGGGGTTGCGGATTGCGATGCGGATATCCTCGCCGATGATATGTGCGCCGAGAAGCTCGCGCGCTGCGGCATTGGCGAAGCTCACTTGGCCTTGCTCGATAAGCAGAGCGGCGCTGGCAACGTGTTCGAGCAATTGCAGGTCATGACTGGGCATAGCCACTCCTCTAGCGGAGCGCGCTGTCGCTGTCAGCAGGGGCGTGGGTCAGCAGGGGCGTGGAATATGTGCTTTTTGGCAGAACAGCTTGTTACCAACCCCTCCAGCGCCTAGATGCACGCCCATGTCCGGAGAAATAACTGACAACCGCGGTCGCGGTGAAGCTTCTTGGCACTGGCCAAGTATCCATCCCGAAGGTCGCAAGTTTGCCTTGATAGCAGCGGCGGCATCGCTTGGTGCTGCTCTGCTCGCCTTGGAAACCATCGCCTGGCCGCTGGCCGTGCTGGTGCTGTGCATTCTGGCGTTTTTTCGCGATCCGCAGCGGATAACACCGCAGGATGACAAATGCATTGTTGCGCCGGCCGATGGCTTGATCTGCCTGATTCAGCGGGTGCCACCACCGCGCGAACTGGTGATTGATGATGGACGCGGCACTGCGCATCTGGGCGAAGCGCCGGTCACGCGCATCTCGATTTTCATGAGTGTGTTCGATGTCCACATCAACCGTGCGCCAGTGGGGGGCACGGTGCGGCGTCTGGTCTATATTCCGGGGCGCTTCCTCAATGCCGATCTCGACAAGGCGAGCGAAGAGAATGAGCGGCAGCATATTTTGATCGAACGTGCAGATGGCGTGAAAATCGGCTTTACCCAGATCGCTGGCCTGGTGGCGCGGCGCATCGTGCCTTTCGTCAAACCGGGCGATATGCTTGCTGTCGGCCAGCGCGTTGGCCTGATCCGCTTTGGCAGCCGGGTTGATGTCTATCTGCCCGAAGGCACCGAGCCGCGCGTGCTTCTGGGGCAAAAGGTGATCGCTGGCGAAACCGTGCTGGCACAGCTTGGCGAACAATTGCTGATCGAGGGAGTCAGTCAGTGAGCGAAGCGCGCGAGACCGGTATGCGGTTGCCTGGCGGCCTGCCGATTCGCGCACTGATTCCCAATGCCATAACCGCCGCAGCACTTGGCTTCGGGCTGACCGGCATCCGCTTTGCCATTACCGGAGATTGGGAAAAAGCCGTGTTGGCAGTGATGCTGGCAGGGATTCTTGACGGACTGGATGGCCGTGTTGCCCGCGCGCTGAAGGCGCAATCACGCTTTGGTGCCGAGCTTGACAGTCTGGCGGACAACGTCTCCTTTGGCGTCGCTCCTGCCTTGATCCTGTTTCTGTGGTCGCTGCAGGAATTGCCGCGTGTCGGCTGGTATGCCAGTCTGGCCTTCGCCATCTGCTGTGCTCTGAGGCTTGCCCGCTTCAATGCGCAGATTGATACGGTGGAACAGCCGCACAAGTCTGCCGGGTTCCTGACCGGGGTTCCCGCGCCAATGGGGGCCGGCCTTGCCTTTCTGCCATTCTATCTGTGGCTGGCGACGGGGCTGCCGGAATTTCGTGAGCCACTGGTCGTTGGTGGCTGGCTCATGCTGATGGCCTTCCTGCTGATCTCCAGCGTGGCGACCTTGAGCTGGACTTCGCTGCGCCCGCGCCGAAGCATCAGGCTTGAGTTGCTAGCTCTGCTCGGAATTGTTGGCGCGGCCTTGTTGAACGAACCGTGGTGGACGCTGGCCGGGATCTGCGTCGTCTATCTGCTGACACTGCCTTATGCGATGTGGTCATATGCCCGCGTCAAGCGGCAGCGCGCAGCGCGTCCCGGCATGGCGACTGTAGCGAGCGCGCCGGTCGATAGCTGACCATTGCTGCCCTTGGGGCAGGACGAACGACTGTTGAAATCACCGCAGCGCGGAAGTCGCGCATCTCGTTCAGTGAGGCGAGCTCTCCGCGCAATTGCATCACACGTGGGGCGACCGAGCGCCAGGTGACGATCATCGATCCGATGGCGAGCAAGCCCGCGGCGATGAACAGCATATCGAGTGCGATCTGTAGCCCCTGCGAAACCATCATCGAACATCCTTTTGCCTGTTCACCAAACTGTGGTGAAGCTGTTGACTGCCTGTGGATAAGGCATCTTGTACTATAACTTAACTGGCGGAATTTGGTTCCTTGTGCAGAATGTTCACTATATGTTCCAATGCGTCAAGAGTTTTTTTCAACTGGCGGAATTTGGCAAGTGAGCGCCTCGCAAATTCCTCACTGGTAATTGGCGTGCAATGCCGCTAATGGCCCGCTCGTTCACGGGAATCACTGCCATTCGGGCGGCTGAGTTTTCGAGAGCAAATTCACATGGGAAGCACTCATACCGGTGCCGTGGCGGGGTCTCCGCCTGGTTCCAGCTTCCCAGAGGCACAACCGGAAGGAAATACTTATGGCGGCTCCCACCGTCTCGATGTCACAGCTTATTGAAGCTGGCGCGCACTTCGGCCACCAGACCCACCGTTGGAACCCGCGCATGAAGCCGTATATCTTCGGCGCGCGGAACGGCGTTCACATCCTTGACCTGTCGCAGACCGTGCCGCTGTTTGCGCGCGCTCTCGAATTTGTCTCTGCGACTGTTCAGAATGGCGGCAAGGTTCTGTTCGTTGGCACCAAGCGCCAGGCGCAGGAGCCGATCGCTCAGGCTGCCCGCCAGTGTGGCCAGCACTTCGTCAACCATCGCTGGCTGGGCGGAATGCTCACCAACTGGAAGACCATCTCGGGTTCGATCAAGCGCTTCAAGGCGCTGGAAGAGCAGCTGGCGGGTGACACCACCGGCCTGACCAAGAAGGAAGTCCTTCAGCTCACCCGCGAGCGTGACAAGTTCGAGATGTCGCTTGGCGGCATCCGCGACATGGGCGGCATTCCGGACGTGATGTTCGTGATCGACGCCAACAAGGAAGAGCTGGCGATCAAGGAAGCCAATGTTCTGGGCATTCCGGTCATCGCCATCCTTGATTCCAACGTCAATCCCGCTGGCATCTCGTTCCCGGTTCCGGCCAACGACGACGCCAGCCGCGCCATCCGCCTGTACTGCGAAGCCATTGCTTCTGCAGCGACCAAGGGCGGCCGTGAAGCCGTGGTCAACTCTGGCATCGATATCGGCGCCATGGCTGAGCCGCTGCCTGAAGAAGCTGCCGTTGTTGAAGTGGTTGCTGAAGAGCCAGCCGTTGAAATGGCCGCTGCCGCTGAAGCCGTGACGGCTGAAGTTGTTGCTGAGGAAACCGCCACCGAGGCTTGAGGCCTCGTTGTCATCAAAACTTAGTGCGCCGGGCCTATGCGCCCGGCGCTTAGCTTTATTCCCAAGAGGACTTGTCCAATGGCCTATACCGCCACTGACGTGAAGAATCTGCGCGAGCGCACTGGCGCCGGCATGATGGATTGCAAGCGGGCGCTCGACGATACCGCCGGTGATATCGAAGCCGCCGTTGATCTGCTGCGCACCAAAGGCCTTGCCGCCGTTGCCAAGAAATCAAGCCGCACCGCGGCTGAAGGTCTGGTCGGCGTGGCCGTTTCGGGCACCAAGGGCGTTGCCGTCGAGGTTAATTCCGACACCGATTTCGTCGCCAAGAACGATCAGTTCCAGGATTTCGTCCGCAGCACCACCGAAGTGGCGCTGGGCGCAAGTTCGGATGATGTCGAAGCACTGAAAGCTGCAGCCTATCCGGGCGGCGGCACTGTTCTCGACAAGCTGATCAACAATGTTGCCACCATCGGTGAGAACCAGCAGGTTCGCCGCATGAAGACCGTTTCGGTCAGCAGTGGCATCGTCGTGCCCTATATGCACAACGCTGCTGCTCCGGGCCTTGGCAAGATCGGTGTGCTGGTCGCGCTGGAGAGCGAAGCGGGCGCTGACGTGCTCGAACCGCTCGGCAAGCAGATCGCCATGCATATCGCAGCGGCTTTCCCGTTGGCACTGAACGCCGATGGCCTCGATGCCGAAATGATCGCCCGTGAGCGCAAGATCGCTGGTGAAAAGGCTGCCGAGAGCGGCAAGCCTGCTGAAGTGCAAGCCAAGATGGTCGATGGTGCAGTCGCCAAGTTCGCCAAGGACAATGCTCTGCTCAGCCAGATCTTCGTGATGGACAACAAGACGCCAGTTGCTCAGGTCGTCGAAGCTGCCGGCAAGGCTGCCGGTGCCAAGATCGTGCTGAAGGACTATGTCCGCTTCCAGCTCGGTGAAGGCATCGAGAAGGCCGAAACCGATTTCGCCGCTGAAGTGGCGGCTGCGGTCGGCGCCTGATCTAACTCAAAGCTGATTTAACGAGGCGGGGTCCGGGCGGAAGTCTGGGCCCCGTTTTGCGTTTGGACGGTTGGTTGACTGGGTGCCCGCAACGTCACCAGCCAGACATCGGGCTTCACCAGAAAGCGAAACGGCAGCACGCTCACGCCAAGCCCTGCAGTGACGATCAGGGTGCGGCCGTTCTCGTCGATCCGCCCGCAGGCATAGCGATCACCGTAATTTGACATATAGGCGGGCGATCCACCCCACGGATAGCGCACCTGCCCGCAGTGGGTATGGCCAGCCAAGGTCAGCGGCATGTCTGTGGGGAGCTTGGGGAACACGTCCGGACCATGGCTGAAAACCACGGTCCTGCCGTGCTGTTGAGGAAGCTTGGCGATCAAGGCACCGATATCGGCATTCTGCGTCATATCATCATCAAGCCCGGCGATGATGAGGGGGCCGCGCTCAGCGTAATCATTGACCAGCGTTGTCAGACCCAGCTTCTCAAGCTCACGCAAGGCCTCGGCGGGATCGCGCCAGTGATCGTGATTGCCCAGCACCACGAAAGTGCCCTGCTTCGCCTTCAGACCAGAGAGCGGTGCCAGTGCCTCGCGATAGGTGTAAAGCTTGGTTGCCAGCTGACGGTTGGTGATGAGATCGCCAGCGATGAGCACGTAATCGGGGCGCAGATCATTCACTTGCCCGACGATTCGCGCTAGCCGCGATGGCGGCATATCGGGATTGGCGACGTGCAGATCCGACATCAAAACCACGGTGATCGGCGGGGTGCCAGCAGGCAGACCAGGCATGATCACCTCGGTGCGGCGCACGACGGGGTCGGCCATGGTGTCACGCCAGGCGATGGCGATACAGGTGATGGCAATTAGCCCCAGCACGCCAAACGCAGTTCGCCACCTGTGGCTTTGCACCCAGCGAAATAATCTGCGCACAGCCAATCCCTTTACGTGCCGAACCCTTGGCGGTAACGCGTGCCCAACCAAAGCAAGCCTTACAGCTCAACCGGAATTACCATCGCATGGCCAGACCCAAATACAAGCGCATCCTCCTCAAGCTTTCAGGCGAGGTGCTGATGGGCAGCCAGCAATATGGCATAGACCCTGAATTCGTCGCCGAACTGGCGCGCGAAGTGAAGGCGGCCAAGGAATCAGGCCTCGAAATCTGCCTCGTTATCGGCGGTGGCAATATCTTTCGCGGCATGGCGGGGGCGGCCAAGGGCATGGACCGGGCCCAGGCCGATTACATGGGCATGCTGGCAACAGTGATGAATGCTCTCGCCATGCAGAATGCTCTGGAGCAACTCGGCGTGCCGACCCGTGTGCAATCGGCGATCGAGATGGACAAGGTCTGCGAGCCGGTGATCCGCCGCCGCGCTGAACGCCATCTGGAAAAGGGCCGCGTGGTGATCTTTGCTGCGGGCGTCGGCGCCCCCTATTTCACCACCGATAGCGGCGCAGCATTGCGGGCAGCTGAAATGAAGTGCGATGCCTTGCTCAAAGGGACCAGCGTTGACGGGGTCTATGATAGCGACCCCAAGACTAACCCCAAGGCAAAACGTTACGATACAGTCGATTACAGTACAGTTCTGGCAGGTGATCTGAAGGTTATGGACGCCTCTGCCGTGGCACTGTGCCGCGATAACAACATTCCGATTGTCGTGTTCTCGATCCGTGAGCGGGGCAATCTTGCCCGTGTGCTGGCGGGTGAGGGGACGCAGACCATCGTTCAAAAGGGGGGCTGATCATGGCCAAATATGACAAGAACGATCTCGAACGCCGCATGAAGGGTGCCGTTGATTCGCTGAAAAGCGATCTGTCTGGCCTGCGCACCGGGCGCGCCAATACCACGCTGCTCGATCCGGTGATGGTCGAGGCCTATGGCAGCCATATGCCGCTGAGCCAGTGCGCCACAGTCTCCGCGCCAGAACCGCGGATGTTGACGGTGCAGGTCTGGGACAAGTCCAATATCGGCCCGGTGGAAAAGGCAATCCGCTCGGCGGGCTTGGGGCTGAACCCGATCAACGATGGCAACACGCTGCGCCTGCCGATCCCCGATCTCACCGAGGAACGCCGCAAGGAACTGGCCAAGCTGGCAGGAAAATATGCCGAAGCCGCGCGCATCGCCATCCGCAACGTCCGCCGCGATGGCATGGAAATGCTCAAGGCTGATGAGAACAAGAAAGAAATTTCCGAAGACGATCGCAAACGCTCTGAAACCGAGGTGCAAAAGCTGACCGACGAAATGATCAAGGCGGCGGATGAGGCAGCGACGGCGAAGGAAAAGGAAATCTTGACTCAGTGACCCTTCGACAAGCTCAGGATGAGCGGGTGGCTGGGCTATGAGCGTTCCAACTCATAAGGCCCGCCACGTCGCAATCATCATGGATGGCAACGGACGCTGGGCCAAGAAGCGCCACTTGCCGCGCGCCATGGGTCACAAGAAGGGCGTCGATGCCGTGCGCCGTCTGGTCAAGGCAGCGCGCGAAATGGGGCTGGAGGCACTGACGCTCTACGCCTTCTCGACCGAGAACTGGAGCCGTCCCGAGGACGAGATTTCGGCGCTGATGGGACTGATGAAGGCCTTTATTCTGGCCGATCTCGATGAATTTGCCAAAGCGGGAGTCAGGCTGAAAATCATTGGCGATTACAATAAGTTTTCAGCTGATGTTGTTGAACTGATTGAAGGCGCTCTGGCGCGCACTGCCGCCAACACCGGCACCACGCTGGTGGTGGCGCTCAATTACGGTTCGCAGGATGAAATCGCCCGTGCAGCGACAAAAGCGGCAGCGAAAGGCGCGATCACACCGGAGGCTATTGCGGCTGAACTCGACACGGCAGACCTGCCGCCGCTTGATCTGCTGATCCGCACTTCGGGCGAAGTGCGCTTGTCCAACTTCCTGCTGTGGCAGGCGGCCTATGCCGAGATGTATTTCACCGAAGTGCTATGGCCCGATTTTACGCCTGCCCATCTCGAAGAAGCACTGGCGGAATTCGCGGCGAGGGAGCGGCGTTATGGTGGGCGGTAATTCCATCAAAATCCTTCCCCAGAGGGGGAGAATTTGAGCGTGACAGCCCCCAAAAAATCCGACCTCGGCGTGAGGACAGTTTCGGCTGTGGTGATGATCGCCGTTGCAGGCATGGCGCTGTGGCTGGGCGGCTGGGTGTGGACGGTGTTTGTCGCTGCTGTGGCGGCGGGGGTGCTGTGGGAGTGGATCGCTTTGGCGCGCCGCTTTGCTGCAAATGCGATTTCTCTGTCGCTATGGACGTTGGCCGGTGTGCTCTACGTCGGATTGGCAAGCGCGATGCTCATCTACTTGCGAGCACCCATGGCAGCGCAGAGCGCTATAGTAACTTTGGTGCTCTGCGTAATCGCCACTGATATTGGTGCCTATTTTGCCGGTCGGACCATCGGTGGTCCGAAGATTGCACCTGCGATTAGCCCCTCTAAAACATGGGCAGGCTTGATCGGCGGTGCTTTGGCATCGGGTGCGGTTTTCGCGTGGTTGACCGTCGCATATCGTACACCGGGCGATCTTGCTCCGGAGGGGATACCGCCCGAGGCAGTGGGCATTGGAGCCATCATTGCTGTCATCGCCCAAGCCGGAGACTTCTTTGAAAGCTGGATGAAGCGCCGCGCGGGGGTGAAAGATTCTGGCAATCTCATTCCTGGACATGGCGGATTGTTTGATCGGGTGGACGGCCTGCTCGCAGTCTCTGCGGCTGCTGGATTGTTGTTTTTGTTCGCTGGGTTGATAGGTCGATGATGACCCGCACCATCTCCATCCTCGGCGCAACCGGCTCAATCGGTGCCTCCACCCTCGATCTGATCAGGCGTAACCGTGACCAATGGAAAGTCGTCGCGCTCACCGCCAACAGCAACGCCGCTGAACTTTCTGCCCTTGCGCGCGAATTCTCCGCTGAGATCGCCGTTGTTGCCGATGAGAGCCACCTTGCTTCGCTGCGTGATGCGCTGGTTGGGAGCGGTATCGCCACTGCAGGCGGCCCCGCCGCACTCACCGAAGCCGCATCGCGCCCCGCCGATATCACCATCGCCGCCATCGTCGGCTGCGCTGGCCTTGCGCCAACCATGGCCGCCATCGAACAGGGCCGCACCGTTGGGCTGGCGAACAAGGAAGCGCTGGTTTCCGCCGGCGACGTTATGATGCAGGCCGTCGCGCGGTACGGCACCACCCTGCTGCCGGTGGACTCAGAGCACAACGCGATCTTCCAGTGCCTCGCCGGAAATGACCCGGCCAATGTCCGCATGATCACGCTGACCGCCAGCGGTGGTCCGTTCCGGGATTGGACGGCGGAGCAACTCGCAGCGGCCACCCCAGCGCAAGCGGTGAAGCATCCCAACTGGGACATGGGCGCCAAGATCTCTGTCGATTCGGCGACGATGATGAACAAGGGGCTCGAACTGATCGAGGCCTGGCATCTGTTCCCGGTAGGGCTCGATAAGCTGCGGATCGTGGTGCACCCGCAGTCCATTGTGCATTCAATGGTGGAGTACCGTGATTGCAGTACTCTTGCACAGCTCGGCCCGTCGGACATGCGCGTGCCCATTGCCTCGGTGCTGGCATGGCCCACCCGCATGGACACGCCCTGCGCTCCGCTTGACCTTGCCGCCATCGGTGAACTCACTTTCCGCGCGCCTGATGAACTGCGGTTTCCGGCAACCCGGATCGCCCGGGCTGCCGCAGAAGCTGGAGGGGCGATGCCTGCGGTGCTCAATGCGGGCAACGAAGTGGCGGTTGCCGCTTTCCTTGCTGGTAAGCTGTCGTTCACCCGTATCGCCCTAGAGGTCGAAGCGCTGATGGCCCGTTTTGCACCTCCTGCTCCCACTTCGCTTGAAGACGTGATAGCTGTCGATGCCGAAGCGCGGGCGCTGGCCGTGCAAATGCTGGAGCCTGCCTGACTTGTTTTACCTTCCCAATATCTTTCAGGCTGCCGTTGGCTTTCTGCTCTTGATCGGCCCGCTCGTGGTTGTACACGAGCTGGGGCACTACCTTGTCGCGCGCTGGTGCGGGGTGAAGGCCGATGTTTTTTCCATTGGTTTCGGCAAGGAACTACTCGGCTGGACCGACAAGCGCGGCACCCGCTGGCGGCTGGCGGCGATTCCCTTGGGCGGCTATGTCCAATTCGCGGGCGATGCCAACGCGACCAGCGAGACGGACGAGGATGCCATCGCAGCGATGAGCCCGGAGGAGCGTGGCCACGCTTTTGCCACCCATCCATTGTGGCACCGTGCGCTGATCGTTGCGGCGGGACCGGTGACCAATCTGCTGGTGGCGATTCTCATTTTTGCCGCGTTTTTCATGGCCTTTGGCAAAGTGGCGGCACCTGCCGAAGTCGGGGCGTTTTCCGAACGCGCTCCGGCGCAAGCAGCCGGCCTGCTGGTGGGCGATAAAATTCTCGCCATCGACGGCTACAAGGTCAAGGAATTTGCCGACATATCAGAGCGTGTTGCCCCCTATCCCGGGCAGGAAGTGACGCTCCATGTTGGCCGTGCTGGCCGTGAATTTGAGGCAAAAGTGAAGCTTGCCGACTATGTCCAGAGGGACAAATTCGGCAATGAAACGCGGCTTGGCCTGCTGGGTATCCGTTCGACGAAGCTGGAGATTTCCTCGGTCGGGCCGGTTGAGGCGGTCAGTCTGGCGGGCAAGGAAAGCTGGTTCATCGTCAAGACGCTGGCCATCGGTATCAAGCAGATCGTGGTGGGCGAGCGTTCGCTCAAAGAACTGGGCGGGCCGGTAAAGACAGCCAAATTCTCGGGCGAGCAGCTCAGTCTTGGCTGGCTGAATTTTGTTCGTTTTGCCGCTTTCATCTCGATTAACTTGGCGTTCATCAACCTCTTGCCAATCCCCACGCTCGATGGTGGGCACCTGGCATTCTACGCTGCGGAGGCTATCCGCCGTCGTCCGCTGGGTGCGCGCAGTCAGGACTGGGCGTTCCGTACCGGGCTGGCCTTTGTGGTTGCGCTCATGCTGTTCGTGACGATCAACGATCTGGCCTCGCTCCTGCCTCTAGGGTGAGTGGCCGGGGATGAGCATGGGTGAATGAGGTAAGATTGCTTGATCGACAGCAGTTCATCGGGCAGAGGGCAGCGACTGGTAAGTGGCCGAATTGCGGGCTGGGCTCCCGCGTTTTGCCACTCATACATTTGATCGGAATATTGCGTGGCGATGATGGGACGGAAAATGGTTGAAAACGTAAGTGTCCGCCGCAAGTCGCCGCGCCTTGTCGCCCTGCTGGGATCGACAGTGCTGGCAAGCCTTCCGGTGGCCGCCTTTGCCCAGGCCGCGCCAGTTGAGCCGGTGCCTGCCGTCGCACCTGCTGCTCCGGTGGTTGAGGCACCGCAAGTGATCCGCTCACTGGATGTTGCGGGCAATCAGCGGCTGGAGCGCGATACCATCCTGTCCTATGTCCGTATGCGACCCGGTCAGCCCTATAGCCAGACGCTGGCCGATCAGGCGCTCAAGGATCTCTACGCGACAGAGCTGTTTTCCGACATCCAGATCCGCAATGAAGCCGGCAATGTGGTGATCCAGGTCAAGGAAAACCCGGTCATCAACCGCATCATTTATGAGGGCAACAAGCGGCTCAAGGAAGAGAAGATCACGCCCGAGATCAAGCTTGCGCCGCGCCAGATTTTCACCCGTTCCAAAGTGCGCGCCGATGTTGCCCGCATCATCGAGCTCTACAAGCGTCAGGGGCGTTTCGCCGCCACGGTTGAGCCGAAGATGGTCATGCTTGACCAGAACCGGGTCGATATTGTGTTTGAAATCAGCGAAGGGCCCAAGTCAAAGGTCCGCCAGATCAACGTGCTGGGCAACGAAGTGTTCGGTGATGGCGAAGTGCGCAGCCAGATGATCACCAAGCAATCGCGGCCATGGAAGTTCTTCTCATCGAAGGACAGCTATGATCCCGATCGTCTGGCCTATGATCAGCAAAAGCTGCGTCAGTTCTATCTGACCAAGGGCTATGCCGATTTCCGCGTGGTTTCCGCCGTTGCCGAGCTGACGCCTGACAAGCATGACTTCATCATCACTTATGTCGTCGAAGAAGGGAAGCGTTACAAATTCGGCGATGTGAAGGTTGAAAGCCAGCTGCGCGATTTTGATGGCGAACAGCTTGCCAAGCAGTTGCCGATGAAGGCCGGGGACTGGTACAACGCCAAACTGGTCGAAGACACCATCGACAAGCTGAACCAGACCGCCGGTGCATTCGGCTATGCCTTTGCCGATGTTCAGCCGAACTATGACCGCAACAAAGATGATCTCACCATGGGGATCAACTTCCAGATAGCCGAGGCACCGCGCGTCTATGTTGAGCGGGTGGACATCAACGGCAACACATTGACGCAGGACAAGGTTGTCCGCCGTGAATTCCGCTTGTCCGAAGGCGATGCTTTCAATTCGCTGCAGGTCAAGCGTTCGACCAACCGCATCAACTCGCTGGGCTATTTCCAGGAGAAGTTTGAGGTCAAGCAGGTGCAGGGCTCCTCGCCTGATCGCGTCGTGCTGGAAGCCAATGTCGAGGAAAAGCCCACCGGCGAACTCCAGCTTTCCGCTGGTTTCTCGTCGATTGAAAGCTTCATCCTGCAGGCCTCGATCCAGCAGCGCAATTTCCGTGGGCGCGGCCAGACAGTGGGCGCCAGTGTCAGCTATTCGCGCTATTCGAAAAGCGCGCAGCTCAGCTTTACCGAGCCTTACCTGTTTGATCGCAATATGTCGGTGGGCGTTGATGTCTATCGCCGCGATTACAACAACTTCAACTTCTCCGGCACGGATCGCAAGACGATCTATGGCCAGACGACAACCGGCTTTCAGGCCCGTCTGGGCGTTCCCTTGACCGAATTCACCAGTCTGGTTGGCCGTTACACCTTCAACATTGATGATGTGACGCTCGATCAGAACCAGTTCTATTCGGTGATCGGCGGTATTTCGCAGTGCGACCCGCTGATCGCCGGTCGTTACCTGTGCGATGCTATCGGCAAGCGCACGACATCAAGCCTGGGCCTGTCGCTGATCTATGATACGCTCGATAACCGCGCGCGCCCTACGCGAGGCCATTCGGTTTCGGTGACGGCAGAATTTGCCGGCCTTGGCGGCTCGGTAAAATATGGCCGCCTTTCCGCCAACGCGGCCAAATACTGGTCAGTGGGCAAGGGGTTCATCTTCTCGATCTCGGCTGAAGGCGGACTGATCAAGAGCCTTGAAAACCGCAATCTGGCCAATGTCGATGACGTTCGTCTGACCGATCGCTTCTATCTGGGCGAACCGCAGATCCGCGGCTTTGACATTCGCGGTGTCGGCCCGCGCGTCATTCGCAAGCCCTATGTTGATAGCGATGGCGATAGCGTGCTTGATTCCGTTTCGACCGATGTCACCCAGTGGCAAGATGATGCGATCGGCGGCAAATATTACTACCTCGCCCGTGCAGAACTTGAAATTCCATTGGGTTCGGGCGCGCGGGAAATGGGCATTCGTCCGTCGATCTTCCTCGATGCAGGCGCAGTCTGGGGCATCAAGCAGCCTGTGCTGCAAGATACCACCACGGCTGGTATCTTTGTTGCTCAGCGCGATGCCAGTGGCAATGCGCTGTTCAACCAGATCGACGCGGTTGACGCCTCATGCGTGGCGACAACCACGATCACGACGACGTCAGCCATCAACCTTGCTCCGCCGGCCTGCCTGACCAGTGCCAATAATACTGCATTGGGCAGCCCGACCTATTTCAGGGAATTCTTCTTCGGCGACAGCATCAAGCCGCGCGTTTCGGTGGGTATCGGGTTCAACTGGCGGTCGCCCTTTGGCCCGTTCCGCATCGATTTCGCCAAAACCCTGC
Source organism: Novosphingobium sp. Chol11 (assembly GCA_945906105.1). Classification (GTDB taxonomy): domain Bacteria; phylum Pseudomonadota; class Alphaproteobacteria; order Sphingomonadales; family Sphingomonadaceae; genus Novosphingobium. The sequence continues at coordinate 74,991 of CAMDQO010000008.1, forward strand.
TCAAGCAGCCGGGTGATGACACCAAGAGCTTCACATTCAACGTAGGAACCCAATTCTGATGAAAACCATTTACAAGGCTGCCGCTCTGGCGATTGCTCCCGTTGCCCTCGTCATGATCGCTCCCGCCGTTTCCGCACAGGCCGTGCAGGGCGTTGCTGTTATCGACCTTGAAGGCGCAGTGGCCAAATCGAATGCCGCCGTTCTCGCCGAAAACCAGATCGGACTGACCTATAAGGCGCAGATCGACGCGGCACAGGCCAAGGCCAAGGTCTATAACACCGAGCTGGCCGGTATGCGCACCGCGATTGAAGCGGCGCAGAAGGTGCCAAACCCCAATCAGGCGGCACTGCAGCAGCAGCTTCAGGCCTATCAGGCGCGCCAGACATTTGCACAGCAGGACGTGCAGAACATGTCGCGCAATTTCCAGCTGGCAACTGCCTATGCCCGTTCGCAGATCGATGTGAAGCTTGAGCAGGCCGTCAAGCAGGCCGCCGCCAAGAAGGGCGTGAAGATCCTGCTCAAGCCCGATTCGCTGATTTTTGCTGATCCCAGCACCGATATCACCAATGACGTGATCGCCGAGCTTAACACCTTGGTCCCCAGCGTCAGCACGGCAGTGCCTGCAGGCTGGCCGAACCAGGCCGGTACGGCTGCTCCGGCTGCTCCTGCCGCTCCGGCAGGCACCCCCAAGAAGCCTTCTGGCCGCTAGAGTTCTTTCCCCCTCCCCCTCAAAGGGGGAGGGGCAGATTGCGTTAAGATCAATTAGAAAACTCTAGGTCAGAAGGTAACGGGGACGGCAATGAGCGAGGATTTACCGGACGTGGCGCCAGCAATGTCGCTTGATATCAAGGGTATCCTCGCCGCCTTGCCGCATCGTTACCCGATGCTGCTGGTTGATCGTGTGGTTTCGTTGATCCCTGACCAGCAGATCCACGCGATCAAGGCAGTCAGCTTCAACGAGGGCTACTTTCAGGGTCACTTCCCGGGCCGTCCGATCATGCCCGGCGTCCTGCAGATCGAAGCGCTGGCGCAAGCCGCAGGGATTTTGGCGATTGAATCGCTCGGGCTCGCGGGCACCGGCAAGCTGGTTTATTTCATGGCGATCGAAGAAGCCAAGTTCCGCACCCCTGTGGAACCGGGCGTGCTGCTCAATCTTGAGGCCGGGTTTATCCAGAAGCGCTCACGGGTCTGCAAGTTCTGGGGCAAGGCCTCGGTTGATGGCAAAGTCAGCTGCGAAGTGAAGTTCACCGCGATGATCGCCGATAGCTGAGAATTTTCAATATTTTAAGTGCGATGACCTGCCATGGTATCGTCAGTGCTGCCGTGGTGGAAGTGCAAGCAAATCGGGCTGTCCTACAGGCCCGAAAATTGACATGATCGACAGGTTCTTTGAAAGCATGAAGATCAATTCGTCGCAAAAAACGGACATGTGTCCGCTTTTTCGGGATAAAGTTCTGGTATTGCATGATAATATGCCCGGACAGGGGTGTCCGGCCTGTCCGCTTTGAGCAGTGCGGCGCTGAAGACAGGGCTGAACCCGCTTTCGTATTGGCAAACGCAGCAAAGACCGGTTTTGGGTGAGCAAGTCCCCTTGATTTTACTCCGCGCGCCCGCTATGCGCCGCGCTTCCTTTTCAGGCCGGTCGGAACCGGTCGCCAGCGAAAGACTGCGAAATGAAGGCCGAAATCCATCCCGACTACCACGTGATCAAGGTGCAGATGACTGATGGCACCGTGTTTGAAACCCGCTCCACCTGGGGCAAGGAAGGCGACACGCTGGTTCTCGAAATCGATCCTACCTCGCACCCGGCATGGACCGGCGGCACCCGCAATCTCGATCAGGGCGGCCGCGTTGCCCAGTTCAACAAGCGCTTCGGTGGGCTTACGCTCAAGAAGTAAGGCTTTAAGACTGCTGCGAAATACCAAAAGGGCGGTCCGCAGGGGCTGCCCTTTTTACTGGTTACATCTGATAGTCTGGTAGCGACATGAAGGCGCTTTTCAGCGCCTCGCCCCAGCCGACGGATATAGATCGATAATAGGGATCATCGGCAAGGATCCGCGCTTCATGGTATGGAGTGAAATGGTCCCGCTTTATCACCAAAAGATCAAGCGGCAGGCCGACCGAAAGATTGGCCTTAACCGTCGAATCAAAACTCACCATGAGCAGCTTCACCGCAGATTCAAAGCTCATGTCGTTGGTATAGCCACGCACCAGAATCGGGCGGCCATATTTGGTTTCACCGATCTGGAAGAAGGGCGTGTCAAAGCTCGCCTCGATGAAATTGCCCTCAGCATAAATCAGGAACAATCGCGGTTCCATGCCTTGAATCTGCCCGGCAAGGATGATCGAGGCCTTGAACATGTCAGTGCCTTCCTGACCCGTCTCGGCGCGCTGGGCGGCGATGGTGTCATTGAGCAACTTACCGACCTGCGTTGCCACCTGAAACATCGTCGGTGCCTCAAGCAGCGAATTGTGCCGTTCTGACGGTGCCTTGTTGCGCTCTTCCAGCTGGCTGATCACCGATTGCGTGGTGGCAAGATTGCCGGCAGTCATCACCGAGATGATGCGTTCGCCGGGGACTTCCCAGTGAAACATCTTGCGGAAGGTGGAAACATTATCGACGCCCGCATTGGTGCGGGTGTCGCTCATCAGTACCAGCCCTTTATCGAGCATCATGCCAACACAATAGGTCAAGTGCCCCCCCTTTGTCCCTGACCTACTGCTCAACCATCTGCTGTTCAACCGCCAGAGACACCGCCAGGGCAGTTTCCCCCGCTCCATATGAGATACCGGTGATCGGTGCGGCTTCGCGGTAGTCACAACCCGTCGCGACGCGGACATAGCGGGCATCGGGGCTTATGCCGTTGGAAACATCAAAGCCGACCCAGCCCAGATCATCGATCAGTGCCTCAACCCAACCGTGCCCCGCCTCCTGATCAATCCGGTCATTCATCATCAGATAGCCGCTGACGTAACGCGCCGGAATATCGAGCAGGCGGGCGCAGCCGATGAAGATATGCGCGTGATCCTGACAGACGCCGTGTCCGGCAGCCATGGCCTCTTCAGCCTCAGTGGTGGCACTGGTATGGCCGATTTCATATTTGACCGCCGCCAAGACCGCACGCGAGAGGGCGTGGAGTGATGCAAGCTTATTGCTGCGATCTGCCTCAAGCGAGGAAACCAGCGCCTTCATCATTGCTCCCGGCCGGGTGAGCGGGGTCTGGGTTAGAAAGGCCCAGCGCGGCATATGGCCTGAATGATGGCCGATCATGCCGGCATTGTCCGAGGTTTCAACCACGCCGGTGCAGGTGACTTTTATCGCGCTGGTGCCCGGCTCGGCAGAGATCAGCATGGTGTGGTTATGGTGCTGATCTTCATATTCAACTTCGCGCCTCGCCCCTTCGAGGTGCATCTGCCATTCGATAACCCGCTGACCTTGCGTTGATTTCGGCTTCAAACGTAGGCGCTGCAACCCGTGCCCTACGGGCTGGCTAAACTGGTAATGGGTGGCGTGATTGATCGAAAGTCGCATCAGTTGCTGAACCTGTAATCGCGGGCGACAGCATCAGCGATCTGACGATTGCTGACGATAAAATCGCCGATAAACTGATGCAGACCATATTCGATGATCTGCTGGATAGTGAGTTGATCCAGCCGGTCTCCGGCATCGCGCAGTAAATCATGGGCCGGGCCGGTCTGGCCATATTGCTGGGTGAGGCTGGCCATATTGCTGCGGAGCTTCTGATAGCAGGAGGCCAGGCTGCGCGGGAAGCGGCCGTCAAGGATCAGGAAACTGGCAATACCGCGCGGGTCCATGGCGCCGGCATTGAGCCAGCGATAGGCTCGTTCGCCTGAGACTGATCGCAGGACCGTATCCCACTGGGCATTGTCGAGGCTTGAACCCACCAAGCTGACCGACGGCAGCAGCAGGTAGTATTTGACGTCGAGGATGCGGGCGGTGTTGTCGGCCCGCTCGATGAAGGTGCCGATGCGGGCGAAGTTGAAAATCTCGTTGCGCAGCATGGTGCCGTCCATCGCCCCGCGCACAAGAGTGGCCTGACGGCGGATGGCGGCCAGAGCTTCGCCAAGGTTGCCGGCCTTGACCGGGCGCGCGAGCATTTCGCGCAGCACCATCCAGCTCTCGTTTGTCGCCTCCCAGACTTCACGGGTGAGCGCCGTGCGCACCGATCTGGCATTACTGCGCGCCATTTCGATCATGTTGACCACAGAGCCGGGATTGTCCCGCCCGCGCAGGATCCAGTTGGTTACCAGCTGGCCGTTATATTCCTCATGCCGTTGACGGTAAGCGGCGTCCTGCCCGATAGTGACCAGCACCGATTTCCATTCGCTGGTGGCGGCATGCTGGCTGCGGGTGAGCGCGAGGCGGAAGCCGGCGTCGAGCAAACGCGCGGTATTCTCCGCTCGTTCAAGATGGCGCGACATCCAGAAGATGCCATGGGCGCTGCGGCCTAGCATGATGTGCCTCCCGCCATCAGTCTTCCAGCACCCAGCTGTCCTTGGTCCCGCCGCCTTGCGATGAGTTCACTACCAGCGAGCCTTTCTGGATCGCAACGCGCGTCAGCCCGCCGGGAGTTATGTCGATTCCGGTTGGTGAAACGAGCACGAAAGGCCGCAGATCGACATGGCGCGGGGCCAGGCCCGCTTTGGTGAAGATCGGCACGGTGGACAGCGCCAGAGTCGGCTGGGCGATGTAGTTTTCAGGGCGAGCGCGCAGTTTTTTCTCGAAAGCGGCCAGCTCTGCCTTGGATGAAGTCGGCCCGATCAGCATGCCGTAGCCACCCGATCCATGGACCTCCTTGACCACCAGCTCCTTCAGATTGTCGAGCACATATTTCAGCGATTCAGGCTCGGCGCAGCGCCAGGTCGGCACGTTTTGCAGGATCGGCTTCTCACCGGTGTAGAATTCGACGATCTCGGGCATGAAGCTGTAGATTGCCTTATCATCGGCAATGCCGGTGCCCGGTGCGTTGGCGATGGTGATACCGCCCGCTCGGTAAATATCCATGATGCCTGAAACGCCGAGCGAACTTTTCGGATTGAAGCTGAGCGGATCGAGATAGTCATCATCGACCCGCCGATAGAGCACGTCGATCGGTTCAAACCCGCGTGTCGTCCGCATGGCGATGCGGCCGTTTATCACCCGCAGATCGCTGCCCTCGACCAGTTCTGCGCCCATCTGATCGGCGAGGAAGGCATGCTCGAAATAGGCGGAATTATAGATGCCCGGTGTCAGCACCGCGACGACCGGGCGCTCTCCGGCACAAGCAGGTGCGCAAGCGGCGAGGCTTTGTGCCAGACGGCGCGGATAGTCCGAAACTGGCCGCACCGGAACGCGGGTGAACAGTTCGGGGAACATCGCCATCATCGTCTCGCGGTTCTCCAGCATATAGGAGACGCCGCTGGGCGTGCGGGCATTGTCTTCAAGCACCATGAATTCATCAGGACCGGTGCGGACCAGATCGATGCCGACGATATGGGTATAGACCCCGCCCGGCGGAGTGAAGCCAACCATCTGCGGCAGAAACGCGACGTTTTTATCAAGCAGACGCTGCGGCAACCTGCCCGAGCGGACAATCTCTCGGCGGTGATAAAGATCATGCAGAAAGGCGTTGAGCGCGCGCACTCGCTGTTCGATCCCGCGCGTCAGTTTGCGCCATTCGGCAGCGGTGATGATCCGCGGGATCATGTCAAACGGGATCAGCCGTTCTTCGCCAGCATCATCGCCATAGACATTGAAGGTGATTCCGGTGCGGCGAAAAAACCGCTCAGCCTCGGCATCTTGGCGCTTCAGCCATGCCGGGGCTTGCTCGTCATACCAGTTGCGGAATCCCGCATAAGCGGGTCGCACCCCACCGGCGGGGTCCAGCATCTCGTCGAAGTTGGTTGGGCCTGATGGCGGCATTGCGACTCCCTGATTACGCTGGTGATGCCGCAAACTGCAGCGCTTGCCAAGCGCTATGCTGCACCTGCGAAGAATATGAGAATCACCGCAGTCTGTTCGCAGGCCGGGCTGATGGCAAGGCGACAGAATCCGGCCAACGAAAGAAAATTGCGTCAATCACCTCCCAGATCAGTTTTTAGCTTCCCAATAAGGCAGACCTGTGCAAGAGCGCGCTCCCGCGTCAGTCCCTGCTTGCAGGCTCAGCTGACGCTGCCTAACAGCGCCGCCTCAAGGTATGCGCTTATGGTTGTGGCGATCGTAGCTCAGTTGGTTAGAGCGCCGGTTTGTGGTACCGGAGGTCGTGGGTTCAAGACCCATCGGTCGCCCCATTTTTCCACTGCGCGCATACCTCTTGTGTTGAGGAGGTAACGTGCCCGCATTCTGGGAAGAGTCCGATTTTGATGACCACGAGCTGGTCGAAGTGGTGCGTGATCGCGCCTCTGGGATGACAGCGATTATCGCGCTGCATTCAACCCACCTCGGACCTGGCGCGGGCGGAACGCGGTTCTGGCACTATGCCGATCCGGCGGGCGCGATGCGCGATGCGCTGCGGCTCTCACGCGGCATGAGCTACAAGAACGCTATGGCTGGTTTGCCGATGGGCGGCGGCAAGGCGGTGATTCTTGCGGATGCCGCACGCACCAAAACCCCGACCATGCTCGCCGCCTTTGCTGATGCCATTGCGGCGCTGGGTGGACGCTATGTCACTGCGGAAGACGTCGGCATGAGCGAGGCGGATATGGTGACAATCCATCAGCGCACACGCCACGTCTGCGGACTTCCGGTGAGCGATCCCGAAATGGCCGGTGGTGATCCGGGGCCGTTCACTGCCACCGGCATCTATTATGGCATCAAGGCAGCGGTAGCGCACAAGCTGGGGCGCGACAGCATGGCTGGAGTCCATGTTGCGGTGCAGGGGACGGGCAGCGTCGGCGGCGGTGTCGCCCGCTTGCTTGCCGCCGATGGCGCGCTGCTGACATTGGCAGATATCGATTCGGCGCGTGCTGAAGCTCTGGCAGCAGAGCTTGGCGCTGTCAGCGTTCCGGCAGCGGCGATCATGGACGTCGATTGCGATGTCTTCAGCCCCAACGCGCTTGGTGCAATACTCGACGATACCGGCATTGCCCGGCTCAACTGCCAGATTGTTGCAGGCGGGGCGAACAACCAGCTGGCGCGGGGGCAGCACGGGCAACTGCTGCATGATCGCGGCATGGTCTATGCGCCCGATTACGTCATCAACGGCGGCGGCATCATCGCAGTAAGCCTTGAATACCTAGCCCGCGAAAAGGGGCAACCCTGCACCCGCGCGGAAGTGATGCGTCGGCTGGAGGAAATTCCTGTCCGGCTGCACAAGATCTGGGAGCAAAGCGATGCCACCGGGCTGCCGTCGGATCAGGTTGCCGATGCCATGGCACAGAAGCTGATCGGGCGAGGTTGAAGCAATGTTCCGCTTGCCCAGAAGGCCGCTCCCTGCCAAATGGCGCGGCGCTGCTTTTGGACCTTAAACTGCCATGCACGGCTTTGCCAATCCTGCCCGATTTCTCCGCTTCGCACGGTGGCTGACGCCGCTGCTGCTGGCGGCTGGGCTTGTCATTACCGGAGCTTCGCTGTGGTGGGGTCTGGCCCGCGCGCCTGCCGAGGCGCTGCAAGGTGATTCTGTGCGGATCCTGTTTATCCATGTGCCCACCGCCTGGCTGGGCATGGCAGGCTGGATGGCGATTGCCGGGGCGAGCATGGCAGAGCTGGTCTGGCGCCATCCGCTCGCTGGAATAGCCGCCCGCGCTGCTGCTGCGCCCGGAGCGGTGTTTACCGCCGTGTGCCTCACCACCGGTTCGCTGTGGGGACGACCGGCGTGGAACACCTGGTGGGTGTGGGACGGACGGCTGACCTCGATGCTGGTGCTGCTGTTTCTCTATTTTGCCTATATGGCGCTTGCGTCGGCGGCCGAAAACGACGGGCAGGGCGGCAATGCCCGCATCCCGGCGATTTTCGGGCTGGTCGGCGCGATCAATATTCCGGTGATCCATTACTCGGTGATCTGGTGGTATTCGATCCATCAGCCGCCGAGTCTGTCGATGGGCAAATCGGCGATGTCGTCGGAATTCCTTTATCCACTGCTGGCCTCGACCATAGGCTTTTCGCTGATCTTCGGCGGCGTGGTTCTGGCTCGAATGCGCGCGATCCTTGCCGATGCGCAGGCCGAGGCGCGGCTTCGGCGCAAAGCGTTTGCGGAGGATTGATGCGCGCCGGGCTCAACCATTGGGACTATGTTATCGCCGCCTATGCCTTGGGCATTGGCGCGACTATGGCGCTTGTCGCGTGGAGCTGGCTGGCCATGCGCCGAGCCGAAAAGCGCCGCGAACGGAGCCGTGAGAAATGAGCGCGATGAAGGCGAAACACCAGCGGCTGATTCTGGTGCTGATCTCGATGGCTGCTTTGATCGGTGCAGGTCTGCTGGCGATCTGGGGGCTGCGGGGCAATGCCTCCTATTTCTATGTCCCTGCCGATATTGCTGCGAACCCGCCCGCCGCTGATCGCGCTGTGCGGCTGGGCGGCATGGTGGAAGCGGGAAGCCTCAAGACCGCGCCCGATGGCGTGACCATCCATTTCGTCGTCGGCGATGGCAAGGCGCGGGTGCCGGTGATTTACCGCAACATCGTGCCCGATCTATTCAAGGAAGGCTCCGGCGTTGTCGCCGAGGGCAAATTGGGCCACGATGGGACTTTCGTCGCTGACAATCTGCTTGCCAAGCATGACGAGAAATATGTCCCGCGTGAGATGAAAGACATGACCGAGGATCAGGCGTGCAAGACTGTGGAAGCGGTCAAGTGATCGCCGAATTCGGTCTGGCTGCACTGTGGCTCGCAGCAGCACTGGCGGTGCTTCAGTTGATAGCTGGCGGTGTTGCGCTCAGCAGGCGCGGTGATGCGCTTGGTGCCGTTGTGCGCCCTGTTGCCATTGTGCAAGGAGTGCTGGCGCTGGCTGCCTTTGCGGCGCTGGTAGCCGTCTTTATCAGCACTGACCTTTCGGTGAAGCTGGTCGCGGCAAACTCCCATTCAGCCAAGCCGCTGCTCTACAAGATCGCCGGGGCCTGGGGAAATCACGAAGGCTCGATGCTGCTGTGGGTCACGATCATGGGGCTAGCAGGCGGCTTTGTCGCTGCGGTCGAGCGGCGGCTGCCAGAGCGGACCATGATGGCAACGCTGGCGGGGCAAGCCTTTGTCAGTATTGGATTTTATGTCTTCCTACTGTTCGCCTCTAACCCATTTACCCGACTTGCCGAACCGGCAGCGGAGGGGCAGGGGCTCAATCCGCTGTTGCAAGACCCAGGCCTCGCCTTCCACCCGCCGACGCTTTATGTCGGTTATGTCGGGCTTTCGATTGCCTTCAGTTTTGCCATCGGCGCGCTGATCACCCGTGAGGTTTCCCCCGCCTTCGCCCGCGCGATGCGGCCATGGGTGCTGGGCGCTTGGATTTTTCTGACACTGGGTATCACCGCCGGTTCTTACTGGGCCTATTACGAGCTTGGCTGGGGCGGCTGGTGGTTCTGGGATCCGGTTGAAAATGCCTCGCTCATGCCGTGGCTGGCAGCCACAGCGCTGCTCCATTCATGCGGCGTGCTGGCTGCACGAAACGCCTTGCGGGCATGGACTCTGATGCTCGGCGTTGTCGCCTTTTCGATGTCGATGATCGGCACATTTCTCGTGCGATCAGGGATACTTACCAGCGTTCATGCCTTTGCCGTCGATCCCAGGCGCGGCACCTTTATCCTTGTCCTGCTGGCGATCTACATCGGCGGCGCGCTGATGCTGTTTGCCCTGCGCGCCGGGTCCATCAGCGAGGGTGAACGCTTTGCTGTGACCAGCCGTGAATCGGGATTGGTGTTCAACAATGTCATGCTCTCGGGAACGCTCGGGATTGTGCTAATCGGCACTCTTTACCCGCTGCTGGCCGAGGCGATGGGCATGAAGGTTTCGGTCGGACCACCCTATTTCAACCCGTTCACCGCTCTGTTTGTCGTGCCTATGCTGCTGGTGCTGATGGTTGGCCCCTTGTTGCGTTGGCGGCTGGATAATTTCGGGAGGGTGCGCTCTGGCCTGATCATTCCTGCCCTGATCCTGGTGCTGAGCATCGGGATTGCAATTGTGATGGCTCCCGGAAAAATGCTTTCTATCATTGGCTTGGCTCTCGCCCCGGCGCTGGCTTTCGCCAGTCTGCTGCCGCTTCGAGGGCGCAGGCTGAGCCGGGTGAAGTTGCCGCTCTGGGGCATGGTTCTCGCCCATTTCGGTGTGGCCGTTTCGCTGTTCGGCATGGCCTGCGACAGTGCCTTTACGGTGGAGAAACTGGTCGCGGTGCGGCCCGGCGAGGCGGTCAGGGTCGGGCCATGGCAGGTCACGATGAAATCCATCACCCCGATTGCCGGGCCGAACTGGACGGCGCTCGAAGGTGATTTGCAAGCCAGTTACAACGGCACTGCACCATCACTGCTTCGCCCTCAATCACGCTCATTCTGGACACCGCCGCAGCAGACCAATGAAAGCGCCCTGCTCACCCGCTGGAACGGGCAGCTCTATACCGTGTTGGGTGATGAAGCTGCTGACGGGCGCTGGCAACTCCGGCTGTGGTGGAAACCGTTCGTGACGATGATCTGGCTGGGCGGCGTGCTGATCGCACTGGGGGGGCTGCTCGCCATGCTTGGCCATGTGGCGAGTGATGTTCGCCGGGTGATCGCCCGGAGCAAGATCGCCTTCCGCCGCGAGAGGCAGGGACGATGAGTGCTGCTCCGAAAATCCCTGAGCGGGCCGCAATTCGCACATCACGCTGGGCGTTGTGGCTGCCGCTGGCGCTGTTCGCCGGCTTTATCGTGCTGGTGCTGATCGGCCTGCTGCGTCCGGCGAGCCACGATGTCGCCAGCCAGTTTGTCGGCAAGCCACTGCCCGAATTTTCCTTGCGCGCCGCTGCCGATAATCGTCCGGGGCTGGCCCGCGCCAATATGATCGGCGGCAAACCGCGCCTGCTCAATGTCTTTGCCAGCTGGTGCGCGCCCTGCGCTGCCGAAGCGCCGCAACTGGCACAGCTTGCCGCAGCGGGCGTGGAGATCGATGGCGTGGCGATCCGCGATCACAAGCCCGAGCTGGCCGCTTTTCTGGCGCGCTATGGCAATCCTTACACCCGGATCGGTGCCGATGATGTCAGCGCGGTGCAGATGGCCATTGGCTCTTCAGGTGCGCCGGAAACCTTCATCATCGATGCGCAGGGCGTGATCCGATATCAGCACATCGGCGAAATTCGCACCGAGCACGTGCCGATGCTGCTCGCCAGATTGCAGGAAGCGGGCAAGTGAAGCGCCTGTTGCTGATCCTTGCGCTGTTCGTGTTCGCGCCGCCGCTGCTGGCCGACGATACGATGCCGCCCGCGGCCTATGCCTATCGCCAGCTCGATGATCCAAGACTTGAGGCCAAGGCGCGAGGCCTGATGGAAACCATTCGCTGCCTGACTTGTCAGAGCCAGTCGATTGCCGATTCGGATGCCTCGATGGCGGGGGATATGCGCAACCAGATCCGCGAACGGATTTTACGGGGCGAAGATCCCGAGGCGATCCGGCGCTGGCTGGTTGAGCGTTACGGTGATTACATTTCCTACGCTCCGCAGGTGAGCCCGGCGACCTGGCCGCTGTTTGCCGCACCACTGCTGCTGTTGGCCATTGCCGCGCTGCTGCTGCGCCGCCGGTTCGCCAGGTCTGGGCAATCGGGAGCTGTGAAATGATGGGTTATGTGCTCGCTGTCGGGCTTGCAGTCATCGCCTTTGGTGCGCTCGCCGTTTTGCTCAAACTGCCGCGCAAGGGTTGGGAGGCTGCTGGTGCTGCCTTGCTGCTCGGACTTGCCGGTTATGCCCTGCAGGGAAATCCCTCAGAAGCTGGCGCACCCAAGGCTCCGGTGCAGAAAATCGCCGGGAACAGCGCTGTGGCGGCCATCGAAGCACGCCAGCAGCTGAGCGGCAATGTGCCGATGAGCGACAAGTTCCTCGTCACCGCCGATGCGCTGTCCCGCAATGGCCAGTTTGCCGATGCCGCCGGATACTTGCGCGGCGCGGTGCAGGCTGATCCTGCGAATGGAGAGGCGTGGCTGGCCATGGCCAATGCCCTGTTCGCCCATGCCGACCGCACGCTGACACCCGCTTCGCTCTTTGCCTATCGCCGCGCCAGCTTGGCCGCGCCGGGCAATCCTGCACCGCCTTTCTTCCTCGGGCTGGCCTTGGCCGAATCCGGACGACTGGACGAAGGCCGCGCGCTGTGGGCTGATCTGCTCGTGCGTTCCGCGCCCGATGCGCCGTGGCGCGGCGATCTGGTTGCGCGGCTGGCAGAGCTTGATGCTTTCATCGCCCGCCAGCGCGGGGCGGCGATTGCCCCATGATGCTGGACGAGCTTTCATTGCGGGGTGTTAAACCTGTTGCTAAGCGCGGATGTTGTCTTGCCCGGGAAGGCGAGTCTGGGGCCGTTAAGGGGCTGGGGTCAAAATGAGCGAAAAGCATTCTGAAGCAACGCCCGGCGCTGTGCCTCCAGCAGGTGGATCATCGCACCAGGCAGGCGGGCATTCCGGTGGGCTGCTGAAACTATCCATCGGGGCAGTCGGCGTTGTCTTTGGCGATATCGGCACCAGTCCGATCTATGCCTTTCGCGAAACCTTCGCTTCGCACCATGGCGCGCCGGGAATCCAGGTCGATCCGGTCCACATCCACGGGGTGCTCAGCCTGGTTTTCTGGTCGATGATGATCGTGGTGACGTTCAAATACGTCCTGACAATCATGAAGGCGGACAACAAGGGAGAGGGCGGCAGTCTGGCGCTGCTGGCACTGATCAACCGCAAGTCCACCACCGTCAAGTGGACTACGCCTTTCATCCTGCTCGGGGTGTTTGCTACCGCTTTATTCTATGGCGATTCGATGATTACCCCGGCGATGTCGGTGCTTTCGGCAACAGAGGGTCTGCAATATATCGATCCCGGCTTCAAATCTCTGATCGTGCCGATTGCCGTGGCGATCCTGTTCGGGCTGTTCGCGATTCAGGCGCGCGGGACCGAGAAGGTTGGCAGGTTGTTCGGGCCGATCATGATCGTCTATTTCTTCGTTTTGGCTGTACTTGGCCTTATGCACATGGCGGCAATGCCGCAGATCGTGTTTGAAACCCTTAACCCGCTCAATGCGATCAACTTCTTCATCACCGATGGCTTCCGCGCCTTTGTCGCCATGGGCTCTGTGGTTCTCGCCGTGACCGGAGCCGAAGCGCTCTATGCCGATATGGGCCATTTCGGCAGGGAGCCGATTGGCATCAGCTGGATGACCTTTGTCCTGCCGGCGCTGATGCTCAACTATATGGGGCAGGGTGCCATGGTGCTTTCGCAGACCAGCCCGGAGGCCGCCGCTGCGCTGATCAAGGATCCGTTCTTCCTGATGATCCCCGATGTGGTGCGGATTCCCGTGGTGGTTCTGGCGCTGTTTGCCACGATCATCGCCAGTCAAGCGGTGATCTCGGGTGCCTTCTCGTTGACCCAGCAGGCGATCCAGCTGGGCTTCATGCCGCGTATGCAGATCAAGCACACCAGCGCATCGGCAGCAGGCCAGATCTATATCCCGGTGATCAACTGGGGGCTGATGATCATGGTGCTGGTGCTGGTGTTGTTCTTCGGTTCATCCAGCAGACTGGCCGCCGCTTATGGCATCGCGGTGACCGGGGCGATGTTCATTGACACCCTGCTGATGGCCGCAGTGCTGATTTCGCTGTGGCACTGGCCGCTGTGGAAAGCGCTGCCACTCGTCGCGGTATTTATCGTGGTCGACATGGCCTATCTTGGCGCGAACCTGATCAAGATACCCGATGGCGGCTGGGTGCCGCTGGCAATCGGCCTGTTGATCTTCACCCTGCTCACCACCTGGTCACGCGGACGGGCGCTGATGCGGCAGAACATGGCCGAAGGCACGATCCCCTTCGAGGTTTTCGCCAAGAGCGCGCACACCAGCGCCCAGCGCGTTTCGGGAACGGCAGTATTCATGTCATCAACGCCCGGCGGCGTGCCATCGGCGCTGTTGCACAATATCAAGCACAACAAGGTCATTCATGAACGCGTTGTCGTGCTCAACGTCGCGATTCAGGACGTGCCCTATGTCGATCCGACAGAGCGGGCGACTTGCAAGCAATTTGGTGAAGGTTTTTACAAGCTGACGCTGCGCTACGGCTTCCTTGAGGAAACCAATGTGCCCGACGATCTCAAGCAGGTGAAGCTGTGCGGTGAACCGTTCGAGATGATGAAGACCAGCTTCTTCCTCTCCCGCCAGACGCTGATCGCCTCGTCCAAGCCGGGCATGGCATTGTGGCGTGAAAAGCTGTTCGCCTGGATGTTGCGTAATGCCGCCAGCGCCATGGAATTCTTCCGCCTGCCGACCAACCGGGTGGTGGAACTGGGCAGTCAGGTCGAAATTTGATGCGCGGTCTGGCCAAGGGTCGGCGTAAATAATGAGCCTGCCCGGCCTTGCTGACACCGGATTGACCATCCTGCCGCGTCAAGGTCTGCGCAGCCTTGGAATTGCCATGGTGGCAGGGCTTGGATTTGGCATCTGGATGGCTCTGGCAGATACCACGATCTTTGCCAGTGTTGTGCCGCCGGTGCAGCATGCCATGCTGGCAGAGAGCACTGCGGCGCAGCGCATTGCCTTGTTTGCTCGTGGTGCTTTTCTTGATGAGATTGCCTTGCGGCTGTTCGCCCTGACGGCGATCATCTGGTTGGTGATGGCGTTGACGGGCAAGCAGGGCAGCGGGCATGGCAGCGGGGTGTATTGGGCCGCGATTCTGCTCGTTGCTTTCATCGTCTATCCGATGTTCTCGTATGGCTATTTTCGCGCACTTGATTGGTCTGGGCTTGTTATCCTGCGGGAACTGACGCTGCATTGTTCGGCTGGGGTGCTGTGGGGTTATCTGTGCTGGCGGCATGGCTGGCTGGCCGCCTTGACAGGCCATGTCAGCGCCCATCTGGCCTTGCAACCGCTCCTGTCTATCTGACGGGAACACAAAAAAGCGCGGCGCTCCGGGTGGGAACGCCGCGCTTTCTGCGTATTGGAATACGAAAATGATCAGCCGATGTTGGCGCTCGCCATGCAGTAAAGCATGGGAAGTGACAGCAGCAGGTTGGTGCGGCTGGCGGCAAGCGCGATTGGTGCAGCCTTGGCCTTGGCTTCATCGCTGGCCTCTACAAGGCCAAGGATTTTCTTCTGAGCGGGCCAGATCAGGAACCACACGTTGAAGGCCATAATCAGTGCCATCCACATGCCGAGGCCGATCAGGTTTTCAGCCGGAGTGGCACCCTGAAGCGCCAGTGAACGGTGAACATAGCCTTTGCTGTAAGCAACTGTCAGTCCGGTAAGCACCGTCAGTAGCGCGGCATAGCGGAAGAAGAAGAACACCTTCGGCGCGATATAGCCGGTGACGCCCTTTTTCAGTTCAGCCGGAACCTTTGGCATGGTCGGCACTTGCACGAAGTTCAGGTAATAGAGGAGGCCGATCCACAGGATGCCGAAAAACACGTGCATCCAAATAAAGATCGTTAAAGTTGTGATCGGCACGTCGGCCTTGAAATTCAGCATCACGGCAACTGTGAGCGCAAGGCCCACCACCAGCACCAGGTGCAGGTTTCCGAAAAATTTGCCCATAACATTCCCCTAATCTTGAAATCTGTTTTGTCGCGAACCCGGTGTGCCGTAGCGGCAGCAGTTAGATAATGCGGCATTAGTGACGATTTGTCACCGACTATTGCGGATGATTCCCACCGTTACGATCACTCATGCGGCGTGGTGGTCTCAGCCTCAACCTCAGCAGGTCCGGCAAGCCCGTGGCGCATCAGCATCGGCATATGGGCAAAGGTGAACAGGAACGACAGCGGCATGAACAGCCACAGCTTGGCTTTCAGCCAATCATCAAAGCTGAACCAGTCGCGGTTGGCGAAGACCTCGTTGGTGAGGGCCAGCGCTATGAAAAAGAAGCCCCAGTTGCGCGAAAGTTTGAGCCAGCCGTCATCGTCCAGTCCTTCAAACGCAGCGCCGAGCAGCACCTTGAGCAGCGCCTTGCCGCGCAGCCATCCGCCGATCAGCATCAGAGCGAAGAAGGCATAGACCACCGTCGGTTTGTGGCTGATCCAGCGCGGGTCCTGCGTCCAGATCGTCAGCCCGCCGAAAAACATGATCAGCGCGGTCGATAGCCAGAGCATTGGCGAGACATGGCGATATTTCACCAGGCTCACCCCGAAGGCGATCACGGCACCTGCCATGAAGGCCACGGTTCCCTTGATCACCGCCGCGATCTCCATGACCATGTTGTTGCGCGTCGGCGGAGAGAAATATTTGTAAACGATGAAGAACAGGATGATCGGGCCGTAATCAACCGCGAGGCTGACCCATCCGGATTTCTTGGGGGGTTGGTCTTTGACTTCTGCCATCACGCCACTCCAGCAATCACGCGGGCAACCAGATCGGGGTCAAAGGGCCGCAGGTCGTCGATCTTTTCGCCGACGCCGATGGCGTGGATCGGCAGGCCGTATTGCTCCGCCGCCGCGACCAGCACACCGCCGCGCGCTGTGCCATCGAGCTTGGTCATGATCAGGCCGGTGACGCCGGCCAATTCCTTGAAAATTGCGATCTGCTGCAAGGCATTCTGTCCATTGGTGGCATCGAGCACCAGCACGACATCGTGCGGAGCCTCGGGGTTGATCCGGCCGAGGACGCGGCGAATTTTCGCCAGTTCGTCCATCAGCTCGCGTTTGTTATGCAGCCGCCCGGCTGTATCCACGATGAGCGCGTCGATGCCTTTTTCGGTGGCGAGCTTGACCCCTTCGAAGACGATCGAAGCTGGATCGCCGCCTTCAGGCCCGCGCACCACTTCCACTCCGATCCGCTCAGCCCAGACAGTAAGCTGGCCGATGGCAGCGGCGCGGAAGGTGTCTCCGGCGGCAAACATCACGCCGTAATCTTGCTCCTGAAACAGGTGACCGAGCTTGGCGATGGTGGTTGTTTTGCCCGATCCGTTGACGCCGATGACGAGTATGACCTGCGGGCGCGGGAAGGCGGTGATCTCCAGCGGTTTGGCCACGGGGCGCAGGATGGCGGCGATTTCCTCGGCGACGGCGAGTTTGATGGCGTGCTCATCCGCTCCGCGCTCAAACCGTTCATTCGCCAGCCGTTCACGAATGCGGGCGGCGGCGCGTGGACCAAGGTCTGAAAGGATCAACGCATCTTCGATGTCATCCAGCTGCGCATCGCTGAGCTTTGTCGACGAAACGATACCGGCAAGGTTCTCGGTAAGGCGTTCCGATGTCTTGCGGAAGCCGCCGAACAGGCGCTCTGACCAGCTTTCAGCGCTCATGCCAGCAGGCCTTCGATGATCTGGGTGGGGGTAATGGTCACGATGGTTCCGGCTGCCGTTCCGGGTGCTAGCTGCACCCGCGCGAAGTTTTCCGCATGGCCGGTCCCGTCCTTTTCGGCAAGCACCTTGAGCGGCTGACCGATCAACGAGGTTAGCCAGCTTTGGCGTTCGCTGGCCACGGCGGTTCGAAGGTCTGCGGCGCGGCTGCGGATCGTCGCGTGCTCCACATGCGGCATCCGCGCGGCGGGGGTGCCGGGGCGGGGGGAATAGGGAAAGACATGACCGTGGACCACGCCCGCTTCGGCAATGATCGAGAGGTTCGCGGCGTGCATGACGTCATCTTCGGTCGGAAAACCGGCGATCAGGTCGGCGCCGATGGCGATGTCAGGGCGCTGTGCGCGCAAGGCTGCCACCAGTTCCAGCGCATCGCGGCGCGAGTGGCGGCGCTTCATGCGCTTGAGGATCAGATCATGGCCGTGCTGGAGCGACAAGTGGACATGCGGCATCACGCGCGGTTCGTGCGCCAGCAGATCGAACAGGCGCTCGTCTATTTCCACGCCGTCAACCGAAGACAGGCGCAGGCGGGTGAGCGTTGGACAGGCCGCAAGCAGTGCCTCGACCAGATCGCCCAGCCGTGGCGCCCCCGGCAGATCATGGCCCCAGCTGGTGAGATCAACCCCGGTGAGCACAACTTCCTGCACTCCGGCACCCAGTTGGCTATCAACCTCGCGCTGAACTTCGGCCACGGCCAGCGACCGGCTGGCCCCGCGTCCTTGCGGAATGACGCAGAAAGTGCAGGCATGATCGCAGCCGTTCTGCACCGCGACATAGGCCCGGGTATAGGCTGCCGAAGTGGGCCGCACGAGGGCAGGGGCGACATTCCACGCGCGCGGATCAAGCTTGGCCGTGTTGGCAACGAAGCCATCCACTTCGGGCATGGCGGCGAGAGCGCTACGTTCCACCTCCGCTGCGCAGCCGGTAACGATCAGGCGCGCATCGGGACGGGCACGGCGCGCGCGGCGGATCGCCTGCCGGGTCTGGCGCACCGCCTCGGCCGTCACCGCGCAAGAGTTGATGACTACCAGATCACCCTCATCCGCCAGCAAACCGCGCAGCTCTTCGCTTTCGGAGAGGTTCAGCCGGCAACCCAGCGACACGACCTCAAGGCTCACGCAGAGGCTCCGTAATCGGCGGGATCAAAAGTGCCGCGAAACGATTCCACCGCA
Organism: Novosphingobium sp. Chol11; assembly: GCA_945906105.1. Lineage (GTDB taxonomy): Bacteria > Pseudomonadota > Alphaproteobacteria > Sphingomonadales > Sphingomonadaceae > Novosphingobium. Next base: position 93,583 of record CAMDQO010000008.1, read on the forward strand.
GGGCCAGTCATGGTGATGCGGTTTTCCGCCGACCAGCTGATAGTGAGATCGCCGCCTTGCAGCGACACAGTCACTTTCCGATCCACCAGGCCGCGCCGCATTGCCGCAATGGCGCTGGCGCAGGCACCAGTGCCGCAAGCCCGGGTTTCCCCGACGCCGCGTTCCCATACGCGCAGTCTGATCCCGTTACGCGAGGTTACTTCGGCGATATTGACGTTGACCCGATCGGGGAACAGCGGATCGTGTTCAATCAGAGGGCCGATCCGGGCAAGGTCCACCGTATCGCAATCGCCCACGAAAAACACCACATGCGGATTGCCGACATTGATCGCTGCGGGGCTTTCAAAGTCTTCCCAGCCGACCGGCATGGACAGCGTATCCATGGCATAGGCCAGCGGAATGGCATCCCAGCCGAAACGCGGCTCACCCATGTCCACAGCGATGCCGCCATCGACGGGTGTGGAGGCCAGCACCCCGGCCAATGTCTCGATCCGGGCAGGCGCTCCTTCCAGCAGGCCAACCGCGCGGGTGGCATTGCCGCAGGCTTCTACCTCGCCGCCATCAGCATTGAATATCCGCATTTTGAGATCGGCAATGGCAGATGTTTCGAGCAGGATCAGCTGATCGCAGCCGATGCCGGTCTTGCGGTCAGCCAGCGCCGCCGCCAGCGGCTGTGTCATCGTGGGCACAACATGGCTGCGCGCATCGAGCACGACGAAATCGTTGCCTAAGCCGTGCATCTTGATGAAGGGGACACCCATGGTGGCGGCTCTAGGCGGCCAGCGGGTTAGCGTCCAGAGGGGATAGGCTCAGGCGGTTTTCGCCTGGAGCACGACATCCTCATTTTGCACGGGCGGCCGATCAAAGCAGCCAACCTCACGCATCAGTCCCTGGCCTTGGAGCAACTCCTCAATTTCCCGTCCGCACGCCGGCCTGCCATAAAGATAGCCCTGAGCCTTGAATTCGCCGAGCTTGCGCAAATCCTCCATCACTTCGCGATTTTCCACGCCCTCGGCAGCGATCGGCAGGCCAAGCCCTGTGCCCAGTGCGGTGATGGCTTGGACAATGGTCAGGCTATCGGCGTTATTTGACAGGGTGGCGATGAAGCTGCGGTCGATCTTGATTCGGTCAAAGGGCAGCGAGCGCAGCTGTGAAAGCGAGCTGTAGCCGGTGCCGAAATCATCAAGGCTGATGGTGATGCCTTGATTCTTGAGACTGGTGATCAGCGAACGAACCAGCCCGATATTTTCATGCAGACAGGATTCGGTAATTTCGATCTCCAGCCGGCTTGGCGGGAAATTGGCCTCGACCAGAATGCGCAATAGCTTTTGCGAAAACCACGGGTCGCGCAGCTGGATCGGCGAAATATTGACCGATAGAGTCAGCGAGGAATCCCACGATTTGGCATCCTGCAGCGCCTGCCGGATAACGCATTCTGAAAGATCGCCAATCACGCCGATTTCCTCAGCAATCGGGATGAAGATGTCCGGCCCGATCAGCCCCAGTTCGGGCGATTGCCAGCGGGCGAGCATTTCAAAACCGGTAATCATTCCGGTCTCGAGATCTACCTGCTGTTCGTAGAATGGCACGAATTCGCCAAAGCCGATGCCGTTGCGAATCCCTGCCTCCAGCTCGCTGCGGAACCGCAGTTCGCTCTCCATCTGCGCCTCGAACCAGTAATAGCGGTTCTTGCCGGCCTTTTTGGCGTGATACATGGCAATATCAGCCATATGCATCAGTTGCTGGGCATCATTGGGCTTGCCGCTATCATAGTCTGACCGGGCGATACCGACTGAAGCAGACAGGCCTTCGAGCTTGATTCCTGAAACTTCGATGGGGGCACGGACCAGGTCGATCAATTGCGCGGCGATGCGATCAGCGAACTCTGGCCGGGCCGGATCAAAAGGTATGACGCAGGCAAATTCGTCCCCGCCTAGCCGTGCCAACAGTGCATGTTTGGGCAGGAGGCCGCGCATGCGCTGCGTGCATTCGCGCAGCACGGCATCACCTGCAGCATGGCCGTTGCAATCGTTGAGCCGCTTGAAATTATCAAGATCGACCATGATCATGGCGATCTGTTCGCCGCGCGCCGAGCAGGCCAAACGCAGATCGTCGGTTATCGGGCTGATCGCACGGCGATTGAGGCAGCCGGTGAGCGGATCGGTTTCGGCCATTTCACGCGCCTGTGTTTCAGCACGGCCACGGGTCTCCACCTCCTCGCTGAGGTCACGATAACGCCTCCAGCCGAAGATGATCAGGGCAATATTGAGCAGCAGGGCATTGGTCAGCAATCGGTCAGGCGGCAGCCCCACGCCTTGCAGCGATCGGACGATCTGCGGCATGACATTGCCACCGGTGCCGATGAACATGATAATCGCCGCCATCGAAATGCCGAGCACGACAACGTCCCTGCCGGTTTGATCCAGGCCGGTTTTATCCAGCTGGACGTCCTCAGAATTCTTCTGGCTTTTATCAAATAACCAATTGCGCACCACAAACCCCTGCTTTCGGTCCTCAGACCTTAAGTGGATGGCTCGTTGTCGGCTAAGGCGATGAAATAATGGTTAAGCATGCTGTAATTCTAATTCGATGATTTACCTGCACCTCGCCTATTTCTTCAAGCCGATCTCACGCAGGCGTTCTTGCAGGAAATCATCGGCAGTAATCGAGACTGGATAGCGATCAGGTCTATCGGGCGTGATGCATTGCGGCAGCGTCACAAAGGGGAAGTCGCTGCGTAGGTGCAGGAAATAGGGCATTGAATAACGGCTGAAACCGGTCCGTGCGCCTTCAGGATTGCGGACGCGGTGCGTGGTTGATGGCAGCACATGGTTGGTCAACCGTTGCAGCATGTCGCCAATGTTGATCACCAGCGCATCCTTGGGCGGATTGGCCGGCATCCAGGTGCCATCCTTGGTCAGCAGTTCGAGGCCCGCTTCCTCGGCCCCGAGCAGCAGGGTGATCAGGTTGATATCTTCATGCGCCCCGGCACGGATCGCCTCACCACCGGTTGCCTCAAGCGGCGGGTAATGCAGCAGCCGCATCACTGAATTGCCCTGCTCAATCGCCGGATCGAACCAGTGCTCGCCAATGCCGAGATATGTGGCAATGCGCGACAAGATGATCGCGCCGGTTTCATCGAAGGCCTGATATAGCGCCTCGAAAGTTTCGCGAAAACCGTCAGGCCGGGCGGGCCAGACATTGGGCGGCATCGAAGCTGCCAGCGGGCTGCCTGCGGGCAAATCGCGGCCAACGTGCCAGAATTCCTTGAGGTCATGCGCCGTGGCACCCTTGGCAATTTCTGTGCCGAACGGGGTATAGCCGCGCGCACCGCTGATGTTCTCGATGAAATAGCTGCGTTTTTCCGCTTCGGGCAGCGCGAAGAATTCCGCCGTCAGCTGCCAGGCGCGATCAATCAGCGCCTGATCAATGCCGTGATCCTTGACCAGAGCGAAGCCGAAGTTTTTGAAACTATTGCCGATTTCTAGCGAAAATCGCGCAGGATCATCGGCGAGCGACAGGACCGGCAAAGATGAGAGGGGCATATTGGAATTGTCCGGAAGTTGGCGTTATGGCGCTGCTATAGCCGTTTCAGGATCAGCTGGCATGACCAAAATCAATCCGTCCCCCCTGCCCGTCCTTTCGGTCCCGCCCGCACCCGCGCGCCTCTGGCTGATGAAGTCAGAACCCGATGCCTATAGCTGGGACGATCTGGTGGCTCAGGGTGAGGGCACCTGGGACGGGGTGCGCAATTACCGGGCGCGCAACAATCTTCAGGCGATGGAAGTGGGCGATCTGGCGTTCTTCTATCACTCCAACATTGGCAAGGAGATCGTCGGCATCGTGCGGATCTCGGTGGCCGGGCTTCCCGATCCCACCGACGATACCGGGCGCTGGGCGGCGGTGAAGGTGAAGCCGGTGCGCAAGATCAAACGGCCCGTCACGCTAGCCCAGATCAAGGCCGAACCGGCGCTGGCGGCCACTGAAATGCTCACGCTGTCGCGACTTTCGGTCGCCGAAGTGCGGCCCGATGAATGGGCGAAGATTCTGGAAATGGCGGGCGAATAGCGCAACCTTTGCCATGGTTACTGTCCCGAAACGGGAGGCGCTGCCTTAACCACGATTTTTCGCGGTGCGCGATGGTAAAATCTTTGTAAACGACACTCCACAACAAAAGGAGAAAAGGCCCGTGAGAAGAGCCTTGGTCGTTACCGATGAAGCTGCCCGCCACCCGTTCCTGATGAGCCTGCCGCCGCATGTGCGCCGCAGCTCGCTGCCTGTGCCGGTGCGCCAGCCATGGCGGCTCAATACACAGGACGCCAAAGATTTCCTGATCGCTTATTGCGCCTGCTTCGTTTGCGTATCGGCTTTTTTCAGCTGACCACTTTTGCCGCGCATTCGCTCTTGTAGAGCAAGTGACCGAGCGCAGCGGAAATCACGCAAAGCACCGCGCTGAGCAGCACTTGCTCGGTCAGCGCCACGCCCGACCAGTTAAGCGCACCGCAGACCAGTGCGCCGATCACCATAGCTCCCGAATTGACGATATTGTTCGCCGCAATCGTCCGTGCGGTCTGCGATTTGTCAACGAATGTGGTCAGGAAAGCATAGAGCGGCACCACGAACATGCCCCCCGCCACGGCGATTCCCAGCAGCGAGAGCAACAGCGGAATGGCCAGCGGTTCGGCAAGGAAAGTGCTGACATTGAGCAGGCCGCCCGCAGGCGCATAAGTCCAACTGTGGCAGACCCAATAAAAGCACACGACAAAAAAGCCCATGAACAGCACCGACGGGCTGGAATAGCGCGCTGAAACCGTGCCCTTGAGCAGCGCATTGATCGAGATCGAGCCGATCGCCACACCGACCGAGAATATCACCAGGAACAGGCTCGCCACTTCCTTGCTCGCTGACAGCACATTCTTGGCGAGCGGGGGAAACTGGATGAACAGCACGGTGCCAACCACCCAGAAAAAGCTGATGGCGATGATCGCCTCGAACACGCGGCGATCGCTGGTGGTGTTGCGCACCAGTTTTATCGAGCTGCGCCAGACGTTAAAATCGAGCTTCTCGGGCGCTTGCTGCGGCGGAGCAGAGGGCACTTGCCGTCCGGTAAAATAGCCGAGAATCGCGGTGAGCACGACGAGGATGGCGGCATATTCGACCTCGATCCAGCCCGCCAGGATCGTGCCTGAAAGGATGGCGATATAGGTTCCGGCCTCGACCAGCCCGGTGCCTGCCAGCACCTCTTCGGGGCGCAGGTGCTGGGGCAGGATGGCATATTTGATCGGGCCGAAGAAGGTGGAATGCACCCCCATGGCAAACAGCGCCGCCAGCATCAGCGGAATGGCAAAGCTGGTCACCGCCATGCCCTGCCACGCCATCAGCAGGCCAGCAGCGCCGACCAGCATGATCAGGATTTCGCAGAATTTGACCATGCGAATGATCGGCGCCTTGTCGCGCATATCGGCCAACTGGCCCGAGAGCGCCGAGAGCAGGACAAAGGGAATGATGAACAACGCCGAGGCAATAGCGCTGAACTTCGCCTCCTCTGCGGGCGAGCTATAGAAGTTGTAAACGACGAACAGCACCATCGCGTTCTTGAACAGATTGTCATTGAACGCGCCGAGCAGCTGGGTGATGAACAGCGGCAGGAAGCGCCGCGAACGCACCAGGTGTGTGGAAGTTGTCATGCAGTTTCTGAAGCATCCCCGTTGCGCGCCCAACCCTAGCGACTGTGGATCAAGTCACAAGTCCACTATACGCTCTTTTTTACAGGCAAGTTACTCGCTATGCCCCTGTCATGCTGACGCTTCCCAACATCCTCACCCTCTCGCGAATTTTCGCGGTTCCCTTGCTGGTGGCACTGATCTGGTGGCCGGAATGGCATACGGGCTATTTGATCGGCTGGGTGGTTTACAGCCTGATGGGAATTACGGATTTCTTCGACGGCTATCTTGCCCGTTCGCAAAATTCTGTGAGCAAACTCGGCCAGTTCCTCGATCCGATTGCCGACAAGATCATGATTGCGGCGGTGATCCTGATTCTGGTGGCCAACAAAGATATCAGGGGCCTTGATGTGATCGCGGCGCTGGTGATCCTGCTGCGTGAGATCGCAGTTTCGGGTCTGCGCGAATTTCTGGCCGGTTTGCGCGTATCGGTGCCAGTATCACAACTCGCCAAGTGGAAGACGACACTGCAGATCATCGCGCTGGGCGCGCTGATACTGGCGAATGGTACGCCAGACTGGGCGCTGCCCTATCAGGTTGGCATCGTTTCGCTGTGGGGCGCGGCCGTGCTGACGCTGATCACCGGCTGGGATTACCTTCGCGTTGGCCTCAAACACATGGATTGATCGGCCGTGGATTGCTTCGGTTTTAGAGTTTTTCCATTTTGCATTGGTCACAAAAACCGTGAGCCACAAAACCGTTCGTCCCGAGCGCAGTCGAGGGATTTGTTCGAGCGGAGCCGAGAACTTCAGCGTTGTGGGCCTCGACTACGCTCGGCCATCCCTCGACTGCGTTCGGGACGAACGGACTTGAGGTGATTCAATCCTATGCGGGAAGCCTTCAGTCCTCGCGATGATGATCTCGCATCAAAATTCCTCAATTGCAGCGCAACAGGGAAGCTAGAGCATCGTGCGATAAATCTGCACCACCTGCCCTCTCCCCGGTGGGGAGAGGGGATAAGCGATTCAGATTTTACGCACGATGTTCTAAGTACGTTCAGATCGCGGGAAGTTCCGTCTCAGGCGCTGCCTTTTCCACCGATGGCTCAGTGCCGAGCGCCTTCTTTGCACTATCCGCACTGTTGGCTTGTGCCGTGCTCTGCGCATCATCGGGCGTAGGCGCGGTGGTGATGGTATTTTCCGGCGCTGATGTCGGTGCCTCGGCGCTGTTCTGGAACTGCATCGAAGTGACCTGACCGCCAGCATCGGCGCGCGTTGCCAGACCGCCGTAGGAACCGGTCGGCTCGGTAATGCGCGAACTTGTGTTTCCGGTGATGCCGTGGGCAAAGACCGAGGCAAAGGCATTGCGCGACTTGGCTTTGGTGCGGGCCAGCGTCACGCCAACCGGCTTGACGGCTTTTTTGACCATGACTGGTGCCGGAGCACTGGTCTTGGCCACGGCGAGAACTGTGGGAGTCGATTTGATTTGCCGCGCTTCAGGAGCCTTTGCGGGCTTGACCGCTGATGGGCCAAAAGCGGGGCGAGGCAGTTCAATCCGCGCGACTTGCGGGCGAACCGTTTCGCTGCGTGCCAGAATTGCGCGCGGGGCAGGTGCTGCTGCCACTGCAATCGGCGCTCTTGTCGCAGGAGCCTTGGCAACCGGCGCGATTGCTGCGGGTTGGGCTTGCGGCACTGCGGCAACCGGCTTGGCAACAGCCAGCTGCACTTGCGGTTGAACGCGCGGAGTCTGAGGTTGCGCAGCGGTTTGCGCCGCTTGATCAGCTTGCTGGGAGACAACTGGGCGGAACTGATAATCAGGCTTGGCAGCGGCAACCAGTGCCTCTTCCATCGCGGCATCTTCAACCATCACAGGCTTGTTGAGCATCTGGTTTGCTGCATAGATACCTATGCCGTCAGCAATCACCACACCGGCGGTGATGATCTTGAACCACTTGGCCTTGCTCGATTTTACCGTGCCCGATTTGCGCTGATTTCGCATGCCGAATCCCCTTGTTAAGCGGGAAACCTATCATGAAGCTGATGGGCAACAATGGGGAAGCTTTTGGCCGAAATCAGCCCGCTCGAAGCTCCTCGGCCAGCAGCCGGAACTCTTCACTGCGCGGGCTGTTCTTGCGCCATACCAGCGCAATCTCGCGGTTGGCGTTGTCACTTTTAAGCGGGCGGGCGACGACATTGGTGCCGTTCAAAATGCCAGCGTCAATCGCCATCTCGGGCAGCATGGTCAGGCCCAGGCCATTGTCGACCATCTGCACCAGCGTATGCAACGAAGTGCCGATCATCGTTGCCGAGGCGCGCAATTCTGGCCGGTTACAGGCGGCCAACGCGTGGTCTTTCAGGCAGTGACCGTCTTCGAGCAGCAGCAGTCGGCTTTCGTCGATTAGGTCTGGCGATATTTCAGCCGGAGGATCGCGGGGGTCATCTTTGGGGAAGGCGACGTAAAGTGCGTCGAGCTCAATCGTTTCCTTCTCCACTTCGCCGGTGGGAAAGGGCAGCGCCAGCAGCACGCAATCGGCGCGGCCATGGTGCAGCGATTCGATCGCCGCCGCACTGGTTTCCTCGCGCAGATAAAGCTTCAGGGCAGGCCGCTCACGGCGCAGGCGCGGCAGCATTCGCGGCAGCAGGAACGGGGCGATGGTGGGGATCACGCTCATCCGCAGGTCGCCCGAAAGCGGCTGACCAGCGGACTGGATCATATCGCCCAGCTCCTCGGCTTCGCGCAACACACGGTGCGCCTTGGCTACCACCGCATTGCCCAGCGGGGTAAAGCGCACAGCGCGCTTGGTGCGTTCAACCAGCACTACACCCAGCAAGGTTTCCAGATCGCGCAGGCCCGCCGAAAGCGTCGATTGCGAAACAAAACAGGCCTCAGCCGCGCGCCCGAAATGCCCATGTTCATGCAGCGCCACAAGATACTGCAACTGCTTGAGCGTGGGCTGATGGACGGTCATTCGGGAATGACCTCCTGAACGGCAACCTCCACAGCATCTTCCACCACATCATCAACGTGGGTCATCTTTAACTTACCGCCCACTACGGCGAAGGCCATCTTGCCCTCAACCAGATCGAGCGCGTCCTGTCCGAACACGCCGAACCGCCAGCCTTCGAGCAGCGGCAGGCTCTTTCGCACACCGGCAGCCAGCAGTTCCAGATCATCGCTGCGCGCCAGCAAGCGTGAGGCGACGTCAATCTCGCGGCTGCGAATCTTGAGCAGCAGCTTGAGCAGATCGGCGACCAGTGCGCCTTCCTTGCCCAGTGGAGCGCCGCGCGGGGTGCGCAGGGGCAATTCATCCTCAGTGAGCGGCACGGCGGCAGCAAGCGCCGCCATCATCCGCTTGCCAATCTCGTTTTCCTTCCAGCCCGGCGAAAGCCCGCGCACCTTGGCAAGATCGGACTGCTGCTTGGGCGGGTGGTTGGCAATGTCGGCCACGGTTTCATCTCGAGCGATACGCCCGCGCGGAATGTCTTTGTCCTGCGCCTCCAGTTCGCGCCAGCGGGCCAGCGCCTTGAGCCGCCCGAGCATGGCTGGGTTGCGGCCCGCCGCCTTGATCCGGTGCCAGGACTTATCGGGATCGTTGCGATAGTTCTCAGGATCGGCGAGCTTTTCCATCTCGGCATCGAGCCATTCACCGCGCCCGGTTTTGACCAGACGGTTCAGGAGCTTGGGAAAAATCTTCGACAGGTGCGTGACATCGCCGATGGCATATTCGATCTGCCGGGCATCCAATGGACGGCGCGACCAATCGGTAAACCGCGCCCCCTTGTCGACAGTGATGCCCAGCCAGCTCTCGCACAGGTTGGAATAGCCGATCTGTTCGGACTGGCTGACCGCCATCATCGCGATCTGGGTATCGAAGATCGGGTGCGGAGTTTTGCCCGTCAGGTTGTAGATGATCTCCACATCCTGCCCGCCCGCGTGGAACACCTTGAGCACGTCCTCATTATCCACCAGCAGATTGAGCAAGGGCGTCATATCGAGGCCGGAAGCCATCGGATCAATCGCGGCAGCCTCTTCGCTGTCAGCGATCTGGATCAGGCACAGCTCGGGCCAATAGGTGTTCTCCCGCATGAATTCTGTATCGACACAGATAAAGTCAGCGCGGGAAAGCCGATCGCACAGTTCGGTGAGCGATTCGGTGTCGGTAATCAGTGGATGTATCTTCATCGGACTTTTCTGTATGGCCCCGTGCGGGTCCGTGGCTTGACAAACGCACGAGCTTCGCCTGTTAGCCCGCAGCTTCCCCCTGCCTTATTGCCGCCCGAATTGAAAGAGCCACGATGTCGCATCCCTATCGTTCCCACAGTTGCGGCGCGCTGACCGCCGCCGAACAGGGCCAGAGCGTCCGCCTTTCCGGCTGGGTTCATCGCAAGCGCGATCATGGCGGCGTGCTGTTTGTCGATCTGCGCGATCACTATGGCATCACCCAGATTGTGGCCGATAGCGATAGTCCGGCACTGGCAGTGCTGGAAGCTTGCCGCGTCGAAAGCGTTGTCACCATTGACGGCGATGTAAAGGCGCGCGCCGCAGGGACTGCCAATGCCAACCTACCAACCGGCGAAATCGAGATCTATGCGCGCGGGGCCACCGTGCTCAGCCGCGCCGAAGAACTGCCGATGCCGGTGGCGGGTGAACAGGAATATCCAGAGGAAATCCGCCTCAAATACCGCTTCCTCGATCTGCGCCGCGAAACGCTGCACGCCAATATCGTTACGCGCACCAAGGTTATTTCGGATATGCGCCGCCGCATGGAAGGCGCTGGCTTCACCGAATATTCGACGCCGATCCTCACGGCTTCATCGCCCGAAGGCGCACGCGATTTCCTCGTGCCGAGCCGCATTCATCCCGGCAAGTTCTATGCGCTGCCGCAGGCGCCGCAGCTATACAAGCAGCTGCTGATGGTGGCGGGCTTTGACCGCTATTTCCAGATCGCGCCGTGCTTCCGCGATGAAGATCCGCGCGCGGATCGCCTGCCGGGCGAGTTCTATCAGCTCGATCTCGAGATGAGCTTCGTCACCCAGGAAGAAGTCTGGGAAACGATGGAGCCGGTGATCGGCGGCGTGTTTGAAGCGTTTGCCGAGGGCAAGAGCGTCACTCCGTCAGGCAGCTTCCCGCGCATTCCCCATGCCGAGGCGATGCTGAAATATGGCTCGGACAAGCCCGATCTGCGCAACCCGATCCTGCTCCACGATGTCGGCAGCCACTTTACGCAATCCGGCTTTGGTCTGTTTGAGAAGATCGTCGGTTCGGGCGGCGTCGTGCGCGCCATTCCTGCGCCGGCCACGGCGGATAAGAGTCGCAAGTTCTTTGACGAGATGAACGAATGGGCGCGCGCGGAAGGCCATGCCGGGCTCGGCTACGTCACCCGCAAGGCGGGCGAGTTCGGCGGGCCGATTGCCAAGAACCACGGGCAAGAAGGCATGGAGGCGCTGTACGCAGCTATGGGCCTTGGCCCCGATGATGGCTGCTTCTTCGCCGCTGGCAAGGAAGATCAGGCCGCCAAGCTGGCTGGCCTTGCCCGCACCCGTGTCGGCGAAACTCTCGGTCTGATCGAGCAAGGCGCGTTCAAGCTGTGCTGGATTGTCGACTTCCCGTTCTATGAGTGGGACGAAGAGAACAAGAAGGTCGATTTCGCGCACAACCCGTTCTCGATGCCGCAAGGCGGAATGGACGCGCTGGAAAATCAGGATCCGCTGACGATCAAGGCGTTCCAGTACGATCTCGTCTGCAACGGTTTTGAGATCGCCTCGGGCTCGATCCGTAACCAGCACACCGATCTGATGGTCAAGGCGTTCGAGCTGACCGGGCTGACCAAGCAGGACGTCGAGGATCGCTTCGGCGGCCTCTACCGCGCCTTCCAGTATGGCGCACCGCCACACGGCGGCATGGCAGCGGGCGTTGATCGCGTCGTCATGCTGATCTGCGGCGCACAAAACCTGCGCGAAGTCACCCTGTTCCCGATGAACCAGCGCGCCGAAGACCTGCTGATGGGCGCGCCATCGCTGGCTGAGGCGAGGCAATTGCGTGAACTGAGCCTGCGGGTGGTGGAGCCGGTAAAGGGCTGACTCGGGGCGCAAATTGTGGTTCTCTGTGCCGGGATGCGCAAGCAGCCGGAAAGGGGACAACATTTGCTGTGGCAAGCCAGCCCATTGCGTGCCAGCCTATTGCATGGCAGTCTTTCCCGGCTTTCGCGGACGGTTTTGGTGCTTGTCTGCGCAGCCTTGGCTGCGTGTGGGCAGGCCAAAGAGGGGGGACAGTCCTTGTCGTCGGTACAGTTCGACGTTTCCGATGGTGAATCTGCGGCGAGTGATTTCGCCTGGAGTCCTGACGGCACCCGGATTGCGGTACTTTCCCGCCTGCTGCGGCGGGTCAGTGTTTTCGATGCGCAGACTGGTAAACTGCTTGGCAGACTGACTGACCTTGCCGGCGGAGCTTCGTCGGTGGGTTTCGATGCAGCGGGCAATGTCGTGTGCGGACCGCTTGACCGGCCCGGCGATGCCGCCACCATCTGGGATGTGGATCGCAATACGATGCGTTCACTGCCGGGGCCAGCAGGGCCGGAAGCGGGCCTAGCATCGAATATGCTGTATGAATTTGCCATAGACCAGAAATCTAACCGGCTGCTGGGTGTCTATCAGGTTCCGGCGGGCAAGGGCGCGCGCATGGCGCTGGCGCTTTATGATCTTTCAACTGGAGCGCTATTGAGCCAGGACGGCCCATCCGCGATGGGTCTTGCCATGGCTTCGGGCGGGAGCAGGGCGGCCTTTTCCGGTGTAACTGGGCAGCTTGATGTTCTGGATACGGCAACGGGTGCAATAATTCAGCATATCGATGCCAATGCCAATTCAGTCGCCAAGGTAGCTTTCGCTCCTGATGGTCAGATTGTCGCGACAGGTTCAGTGAATGAAGGCTATGGCAAGGATCGCAGAACCGGGGAATATGGCGAACTGCGCGATGGTGACATCCTGCAAATCTGGAACCTTGCCGATGGTCGGCGAATTGCCGCCATCAACGGACCGGTGGGCGTTATCCGGTCGATCGATTTCAGCAAGGATGGCCGCCGTATCGCTGTGAGTGATGGACGGGGCATCGTCCTTGTCGCCGATTGGCGGGATACATCGCGAACGCCGCAGTCATTCGTCCCAGACAAGCCGCAGACCGTTGTGGCGCGCTTCAGCCCCGATGGCGGCCGTTTGGCGCGACTTTTGACCGGAACAGCAACGCTGGTCATTGAAAATCTGGCTGTGACTGCGGCGCACTGATGGCGAGCGTCAAAGAATACGCGGATATGACCAACGCAGCCTATGATGGCCCGGATGGTTCTGCCGGAAAAGCCCCTGAGGGTTGGACGCAGATTGACAAGAGTCCCACGGTTCCGGGCAATTATGGCTCTGAAAACGGGTTTTACGCAGCAGCTTATAAGAACAACGAAACAGGTGAGATTGTCATTGCCAACCGGGGCAGCCGCCCATCTGTCGAGGGTCTGAAACAGGACTGGTTTGGCAGTGACGTGGATATTGCCAAGCAATCACCTGGCAGTATTCCCAAGGCATTCGACGAAGCCGACGATTTCGCGCGCAAAGTCCGCAGCGAAAACCCGGGAGCTGAAATAAATTTCACCGGCCATTCACTCGGCGGAGCTGAAGCGCAAGTTCAAGCGGCGCGGCTTGATACAGGCGCGAAGGCCTTTACATTTGGCGCTCCCGGTGCAGCTTTCGCGGTCACACCCTCGCAGGCCAAGGCTGCTGAGGGCTTGATCATAAATTACGCCCTACCGGGTGATCCGGTGGCAGCGCATGGCGAACATATCGGGCAACGGATGGCGCTGACACCCAATGGACCTTCAATGCTGCGCGATGTGGCAGCTGGGAAGGTTGGCGGTGTCATAGCGAACGCTGCACTTGGCCTTCTCAAAGCGGTTGCCAGTCCGGCTGGGCTTACTGGCTTGCTGGCAGCCCCTGCCGTCGCCCTTGGAATCGTCATTGGTCCGTTGATAGCGCTCCTGGGGCTGGCTGCGGCCAACCATCCGATGAGCAATTATATGTCGGCACTCGCCTCGATGTCGGCTCCGGGCGGGGGAAGACCCCAATCCCGCATCACCGATATGCACGTTTGCCCCATGGTGACGGGCGTCGTGCCACACGTGGGCGGGCCTATCGCCATGGGCTGTTTTACCGTTTTCGTCGGCAAGCTGCCTGCCGCTCGGGTCAGCGATATGGCGGTCTGCGTTGGTCCGCCCGATATCATTGCCATGGGCTCGGGCACAGTGTTTATCGGCAAGATGCCCGCTGCGCGGATTGGTGACATGACGGCGCATGGCGGGGTCATCACTGTCGGCTATCCCACCGTACTTACTGGCGGCTGATCAGCAGCTTCCAGCCTAAGCTTTGCCCATGCCGGGGAAATTGATCCTCATCCCTTGCCAGCGCGGCATTGGCACATTAGGGCGGCTTTCAACTGTTAGATCCTTTGTCTGAGAAGGGGCAATTTGATGAGCGACACTGCTGACCGGGTTAAGAAGATTGTAGTCGAGCACCTCGGCGTAGAAGCCGATAAGGTCACTGAAGACGCAAGCTTCATTGACGATCTTGGTGCTGACAGCCTGGATATCGTTGAACTGGTGATGGCCTTTGAAGAGGAATTCGGGGTAGAAATCCCGGACGATGCTGCAGAGAAGATCGGTACCGTTTCTGACGCGATCAAATATATCAACGAGAACAAGGGCTGATCCAGCTCTGAAACCCGGCCACCCCGGTCCATGTTCCAAGCCTGTTGAGGGACCTGGGAATCAAAGGGTGCAACTTCGGGGGTTCGTTTGAGAATTTCGGCAGGCTCAACCGCTAAATGGTTGGGCCTGTTGTGTTTTCGGAGATTTCAATGCGCCGTATCGTCGTTACCGGACTTGGTCTTGTCACCCCACTGGGGGCTGATGTCGAAACCGTGTGGAAGAATATCCTCGCCAGCAAGTCTGGCGCGGGTAAAATCACGCGCTTCGATGCCTCTGATCAGAAGTGCCACATCGCTTGCGAGGTGAAGCCCGCTGATCACGAATATGGCTTCGATCCCAATCTGCGCGTCGATCACAAGGTGCAGCGCCAGGTCGATCCGTTCATCATTTATGGCATTGATGCTGCGGGCCAAGCGATTGAAGACGCCGGTCTGCTCGATATGGACGAGGCGACACGCTTTCGTGCCGGTTGTTCGATCGGTTCGGGCATCGGCGGCTTGCCGGGCATCGAAAGCGAATCGCTGGTGCTCGCCGAAAAAGGTCCGACCCGGGTTTCCCCGCATTTCGTCCATGGCCGCCTGATCAATCTGATCTCGGGTCAGGTCTCGATCAAGTACGGCCTGATGGGGCCGAATCATGCGGTGGTAACGGCTTGCTCAACCGGCGCACATTCCATCGGCGATGCCGCGCGGATGATCCGCGACGATGATGCCGATATCATGCTGGCAGGCGGCGCAGAGGGCACCATCTGCCCGATCGGTATTGCCGGTTTCGCTCAGGCGCGCGCGCTGTCCACTGCCTTCAACGATCAGCCTGAAAAGGCCAGCCGTCCCTATGACAAGGCCCGCGATGGTTTCGTCATGGGCGAGGGCGCGGGCGTTGTCGTGCTCGAAGAATATGAGCATGCCAAGGCGCGCGGCGCGAAGATCTATTGCGAAGTGGTGGGTTATGGCCTTTCGGGCGATGCCTATCACGTCACCGCCCCGCATCCCGAAGGCTCAGGTGCGTTTCGTTCGATGCAGATGGCGCTGAAAAAGGCTGGCATGACCCCTGCCGACATTGATTACATCAACGCGCACGGCACCTCGACCCCGATGGGTGACGAGCTGGAACTGGGGGCGGTGCGCCGCCTGTTCGGTGATGCTATCGCCAATGTCTCTATGAGCAGCACCAAGTCGGCCATCGGTCACTTGTTGGGGGGTGCTGGTGCCGTTGAGGCGATTTTCTGCATTCTCGCCTTGCGCGATCAGATCGTGCCGCCGACGCTGAATCTCGATAACCCGAGCGACAGCTGCATTGGTGTCGATCTGGTGCCGCATGTCGCGAAAAAACGGCAAGTGCGCGCCGTGCTCAACAACAGCTTCGGCTTTGGCGGGACGAACGCCAGCCTGATCATGAAGCCGATCTGAGCGGGATTATGCGGCGGGGGTGCCTTTTTTCAGGGCTGGCCGCCGTGCTGCTGGTCTTTGCTGGGCTGAGCTGGCTGCTGGGTGGCTGGTACTGGGGCGGACCCCTCGCGAAGGATACCTCCTTCATCGTTCCCGATGGCGCAAATCTTGGCGCTGTTGCGGGCAAGCTTGAGAGGGAAGGTGCGGTCAGCTCGTCGAGAGGCTTTCGCCTGCGTGCGCGGATTTTCGGCGGCGGCGGCTCAATCAAGGCGGGCGAATTCCTGCTGCCCAAGGGCGCCAGTCCTTCCGCGATCATGGCGATTCTGCGCGGCGGGGACGCGGTTCGGCGCTTTGTTACAGTGCCCGAAGGCATGCCCTCGATCATGGTCTTTGAACGGCTGAACGCGCAGCCCTTCCTCACCGGCTCCATCGCCATGCCGCCCGATGGCTCGCTGCTGCCCAACACCTATGATTTTGAGCGCGGAGAGACCCGTCAGGCAGTGCTGCTGCGGATGCAGGCAGCAATGCAGCGAACCCTTGCTGAGCTGTGGGAGAAACGCTCGCCCGATACCGTGGCGAAGACTCCGCTTGAGGCGGTAATTCTTGCCTCGATTGTCGAGAAGGAAACCGGCAAGCCAGCCGAGCGCGGCATGGTCGCCGGGCTCTATTCCAACCGGGTGCGGCAGGGGATCATGCTGCAGGCCGATCCGACGATCATCTACCCGATCACCAGGGGAAAACCGCTTGGCCGCCGCATCCGCCAGTCGGAAATTCAGGCGATCAATGATTACAATACCTACTCCATGATCGGCTTGCCCAAGGGGCCGATCACCAATCCCGGGCGCGCTTCGATTGAGGCGGTGCTGCACCCGGTCAAAACTGAAGCGCTGTACATGGTGGCTGATGGCACCGGCGGCCACGCCTTTGCCGCGACCTTGCCAGAGCACAACGCCAATGTCGAAAAATGGTACGCCATCCGCAAGGCGCGCGGCGACTTTTGATCGTATAAGGCGATCACTGAAACAAATATATCCCGTTTTGTCGATTTAATGACATCCGCTACTCCCCCTGCAACAAGCACAGGAGTTTGCAATGATTGGCCGTTCCATCCCCGATGTTACCCTCAAGACCCGCGTCCGCGACGAAGTGCTGGGTGGCCCAAATCCGTTCCGCTGGCAGGATCTGGCAGTGCGCGATGAATTCGCGGGCAAGAAGGTCGCGATTTTCTCGCTGCCCGGCGCTTTCACGCCCACCTGCAGCAATGAGCAGTGCCCTAATTACGAACGCCTCTATGATGTGTTCAAGGCTGCGGGTGTTGACGAGATTTACTGTATTTCGGTCAACGATGCCTTCGTCATGTATCAGTGGGGCAAGAACCTTGGCCTGGAAAAAGTGAAGCTGCTGCCCGATGGTTCGGGGCATTTTACCCGCCGGATGGGTATGTTGATCGACAAGGATCACGTCGGTTTCGGTATGCGTTCGTGGCGCTATGCGATGATCGTTGATGATAACCGGGTGAGCCACTGGTTTGAAGAGCCGGGCATCAACGATAGCGGCGCTGACAGCGATCCCTATGGCGAAACCGCGCCGGAGAAGCTGCTGGCTGCTTTGACCGGTGATTTTTCCGAAGCTGCCTGAGCGCTGGCTGCTTCGTGATCTGCGGGCGGCGGTGGTTTTCCCCTCCCAAGCTGCCGTCCGCACCCTATAGAGGGCCGATGTCCTTCGAACCCTTCATCGTCACCGCAGAGCTGCCGCCTGATATTTTCAGCTGGGCGGACGGACTGCGCCGCGCGCATTACCCGGTGGAACGCAATCACCTCGAAGCCCATGTGACGCTGTTCCATTCGCTTGCCCCTTCGCTGCTGGCCGAGATCAAGCCCTTACTGGCGCGTCTGGCGGGGGAATTTGCTGCACCCGATGCGCGGATCACCGGCCTGATGGATCTGGGACGAGGCACGGCGCTGGCAATCGACTGTCCGGCCATGCTCGATTTGCGTGCGCAGATCGCCGATCACTTCCACGGCGCGCTCACCTCACAGGACAGCCACGCACCGCGCCTGCACATTACCGTCCAAAACAAGGTTACGGCACAGGAGGCGAGTGTTCTAAAACGCCAGCTTGCCGTGGCAGGCGTGGAGCGCCGCTTCCGCTTTGCCGGCCTTGGCCTGCATCTCTATCGCGGCGGTCCATGGGAAGCGCTGGGGCGTTGGTCGTTTCGGGGTGCCTCCCGGGGCAAATCGGGTGGTTGACCCGCGCGCCCTCGCACCCTATGTGCGCCGCCTGTCCGGGTGATTTGGTCCCGGCAGCCCTTTGGGGCGGAGTAGCTCAGTTGGTTAGAGCAGCGGAATCATAATCCGCGTGTCGGGGGTTCGAG
>CAMDQO010000009.1 GCA_945906105.1 Novosphingobium sp. Chol11
ATCGGTGCGGGCGGTGTCAGCTCGGTTGCGGTCCACAAGATGGCCCAAAATCCCGGCATCTTCAGCCATATCAGCCTCGCCAGCCGGACGCTTGCCAAATGTGACGCCATCGCCGAATCGGTGTTGGCGCGCACCGGTCAGACCGTGTCGACCTATGCGATTGACGCCGAGGACGTGCCAGCATTGTCGGCGCTGATCGCACAAATCGCCCCCAAGCTGGTGGTCAATCTGGCGCTGCCCTATCAGGACCTCACCATCATGGAGGCCTGCCTGAACACCGGCACGCACTATCTCGACACCGCCAATTACGAGCCGAAGGACGTCGCGAAGTTTGAATACTCGTGGCAGTGGGATCTGCATGATCGCTTCAAGCAGCGCGGCATCATGGCGCTGCTGGGCAGCGGTTTCGATCCCGGCGTGACCAGCGTGTTCGCTATGTGGCTCAAGAAACACAAGCTGAAGACCATTCGCCAGCTCGACATTCTCGATTGCAACGGCGGCGATCACGGGCAGGCCTTTGCCACCAATTTCAACCCGGAAATCAACATCCGCGAAGTGACTGCGCCCGCGCGGCACTGGGAAAATGGCGCGTTCATCGAAACCCCGGCCTTGTCAAAGAAGGTCGCCTTTGATTTCGAGGCTGTCGGCCCCAAGAATATGTACATGATGTACCACGAGGAACTGGAAAGCCTCGCCCGGTTCATCCCCGAACTGGAGCGTGGCCGCTTCTGGATGACCTTTGGCGATGCCTATATCAATCACCTGACCGTGCTGAAAAACGTCGGCATGATCGGCATCGAGCCGGTGATGTACCAAGGACGCGAGATCGTCCCGCTGCAATTCCTCGCTGCCGTGCTGCCCAAGCCTGAATCGCTCGGCCCCACCACCAAAGGCAAGACCAACATCGGCGATATTGCTACCGGCGAGGCGCTCGATGGCTCGGGTGAAAAGACCTACTACATCTCGCAAATCTGCGACCACGAAGAGGCCTATACCGAAACCGGCAACCAGGCGATAAGCTACACCACTGGCGTCCCCGCGATGATCGGCGCGGCGACGATGCTCACCGGCGCGTGGAAGGGTGAGGGCGTGTTCAACATGGAGCAGTTCGACCCCGATCCATTCATGGATATGCTGAACGAGCATGGGCTGCCGTGGACGGTGAAGGAATTGGCTGGGCCGGTGGAGTTTTGAGCAACAAGGTCCTCTCCAAATTTGCGAAGCACATTTGGGGAGGTGGTAGCCCGAAGGGCTGACGGAGGGGTAATTGCCACGCAAGCGAGTTCCCCGAAACACTTCAAGAGCGAGGCAACTGCGCCAGCAGATGTCATTGCCCGAGGTTCTGTTGTGGAATTTGTTGCGAAAAGCCCCCGGCGGTGTGATTTTTCCACGTCAACACTCGTTTGAAAACAAGCTCGTCGTCGACTTTTATTGCGCCAAGGCCAAAGTCTGCATCGAAGTGGATGGAATCGCGCACGATATGGGCGACAATCCGGAATATGACCAAGCACGCGATGCCAGATTGCGGGAAATGGGCCTGGAGGTTCTCCGTATTCCCGCCACCGAGGTTCTGAAATCGCCCGAGCTTGTGGCGGAGGGACTGGTGTTATTTTGCAAGCGTTGAATACCCCTCCGACCCGCCCTGCGGGCGGCCCACCTCCCCATTTGTGCTGCGCAAAAATTGAGAGGAACTTCCCAACGACTTGCGCTAGGCGAACCTAATGGAAACCAGAGCTGGCGATCCGGGCGCTTTTGCCCAATTTGACCTCCACCGCGTCGATAGCCCTGCTTTCGTCGTCGATGCTGCTCGGCTGCGCGCCAACCTTGCCGTGCTCGCCGATGTCCGCGACCGCGCCGGGATCAAGGTTCTCGCCGCACTCAAGGCCTTTTCAATGTGGTCGACCGCGCCGATCATCGGCGAATATCTTGATGGTGTCTGCACCTCCGGCCTGTGGGAAGCGCGGCTGGCGAGTGAGTTCTACGACGGTGAAATCACCACCTATTGCGCCGCTTACAAGCCCGATGATCTCGACGAAATCCTGCGGCTTTCCGATCATGTGATCTTCAATTCCCCGGCCCAGATCATGCGATGCAGCGCGATCATTGATGCAGCGCGCGCGCGCGGTGAAAGCTTTGACATCGGCCTGCGCATCAATCCCATGCACGCAACAGGCGAAGTGCCGCGCTATGATCCCTGCGCGCCCCATTCACGCCTTGGCTTTCCGATCGATCAGCTCACCGCAGAGCATATCGACCTGATCGACGGCTTGCACATGCACACGCTTTGCGAACAGGACTTCGAGCCGCTGGCCCGCACGTGGGATCATGCTTTCGACTATCTTGAGCCGCACTTCGGCAAGTTCAAATGGATCAACCTTGGCGGCGGCCACCACATTACTCGTGCCGATTATCAGCGCGATGAACTGGTGCAGTTCCTGCTTGATGTGCAGGAAGATACCGGCGCCGAAGTCTATCTTGAACCGGGTGAGGCGGTGGCGCTCGATGCCGGGATTCTCGTCGGCACAGTGCTCGATGTTCAGGACAACGGCATGCCGGTGGCGATCACTGATATTTCCGCCACCTGCCATATGCCTGATGTGATCGAAGCGCCTTATCGCCCGGCCATGCTCGGTGAGCTTCCGATGGGTGACGAGATCATCGACGAGGGGCAGGGCGGTGCCGTACGGCTGGGTGGCCCATCCTGCCTCGCCGGTGACGTCATCGGCGATTACCGACTGCCCATGCCCGCCGTGCCGGGCGCGCGTTTCGCCTTCCTCGATCAGGCGCATTATTCGATGGTCAAGACCACGACTTTCAACGGCGTGCCGCTGCCCTCGATCTGGCTGTGGGACAGCGAAAGCGATGTGCTCGAATGCGTCAAGCGGTTCACCTACGAGGATTTTCGCGACCGGCTGAGTTAGGCATTCCCCCGAGGCCGCTCATTCAACCTTGCCGCCAGCTCTGCCAGTGTCCCGAACTGGTCAATCGTCAGCTCCAGCAAGCGCCGGTCGTCCGCCGCTTCAAGACTGCCGCTTTCAAACAGGTTGCCGTTTTCGAGCAGGATCAGCAACTGACCTTCGCTGAACAGAGCGCGGACTTTCTCACCAGAGAATGCCTGCTCCACCGCTTTCAGTCGCTCGACATATTCGGGATGGACCAGATAGCGCGCCTCGACCTGATCGTTTGACCATACGGCATATTCATCCTCGAACTGCGGATCGACCATATCGACCCGGCCAAGCATGATGCCATGCAGCTTGATCTCGTCGCTATCGCCCAGCAGGCCGAACAGCTTCTTGCGGCGGCCAGCGCGCTCAATCAGTGTCACGCCGTTGAATCGGCGGGCAAAGCCCAGGGTGATGATCGACCCGGTGAAAACGCTGACCCAGGTGCGGCTCTTGCCATTGCTGCGCTCGACTTCCAGCACGGCCTCATAGAGTTGGAAAGGCTGCTCGCCGATCTTGCCGGTCCACAGATCCTGAAAGTTTGACCGCTCGTAATTGGGCAGCATCTCAAACGCTTTGGCCGTCTCAAATTCGAGTCCGGGCTGGGCGGTGATCGCATAGTTCATGTCGAGTGCGCGGGCGATGGCACCGTTGATCCCGCCTTTGACATTATCGACTACCGGCTTGGCCGCCATGGCCGCCCAGGCAAATCCGCCGACGCCAACGAAAAAACCGAACTGGAAGGCGGTGCCGATATCGCCGCTGAACAGCACAATCAGCACCGCTACCGCAGCCGCGCCCGCCACGGCCAAGGTCTGGCGCTTGCGCATCTTGGCCTTGGCATCGCCGCGCGCGCCATCCTGCTGGCTGAGCCATGTGCCCAGTTCGCCCGCCATCAGTGCATCCGGATCAGGGCGGATAATCACGCGACTTGCACTCCGGCGCGGCTGTGATAGCCCTTGGATATATCGGAAGGGGTTCCAGCTGAAATGACTACTACACTCATCATCCTTGCCGTCCTGCTGATCATTGGCTTCTTGCTTGTCGGGATTTATAACCGGCTTGTCAGTCTGCGCCAGTCGGTCAATCAGGGAACTGCCGATATTGATGCGCAATTGCGCCAACGGCACGATCTTATCCCCAATCTGGTCTCAACGGTGAAAGGCTATGCCTCTCACGAGAAAGAAACCTTCGATGCGGTGATCGCGGCGCGTAATCAGGCCGAAGCCAGCCGCGCTGGAGATCCTGCAGCCGAGACGGCGCTGGGCGGGGCGCTGGGCAAGCTGTTTGCGCTGGCAGAGGCCTATCCCGATCTCAAGGCCAGCGCCAATTTCCAGTCACTGCAAGGCGAGCTGGCCGATGTGGAAGACAAGCTGGCGGCTGCCCGCCGCGCGCTCAATGCTGTCGCGGCACGTTACAACGCCGCGCGGGAGAGTTTCCCCGCAGTGCTTTTCGCCAGTGCCATGGGATTCGGTCCGTCGGAATTCCATCGAATCGGCGAGTCAGAACGCCAAGTCGCCAACACGCCGAAAGTGGAATTCTAAACGGCTTGAACACCCCCTGCGAAGCCCGCAGAAATTGGCGGTTTTTCGTGCATTATGGCCCCTCGCATTCTGGGGGGCATTTTCACTTGCAGTTCACAATCAACCGATTATATCGACCTCCCGCTGCCCCATGGGGACTTCCAAACCGCAAGGCAGCCTTGTTCAACGTTTCCGTTTGGGGGTCCCTTGAGTTGCACATCTATCCTGACGCACCGGCTGTAGTTCGCGCTCTCGCGCCTGACGAACCAGTTATTCTCAACCGCAAGGCTGCCGCTTCGCGTGCCGCTCGATTCTTCGCAGAGAAGTTTCCGGGCAAGTCGCTTTATGCGGTAAAGGCCAATCCTTCACCTGATCTGCTCAGGGTGCTGTGGGATGCGGGCATCACGCATTATGATGTCGCCTCGATTGCCGAGGTTCGTCTGGTGCGCGCGACGCTGCCCGAAGCCGTGCTGTGCTTCATGCACCCGGTAAAAACCGCCAGCGCCATCACCGAGGCTTACAAGGTCCATGGTGTGCGGACCTTCAGCCTTGATACGCAGGAAGAGCTTGAGAAAATTCTCGGCGCGACCAGTGATGATGCGGGCAATCTGGCTGAAGATCTGCGTCTGTGCGTGCGGCTGCGCGTCTCATCGGAATATTCCGAACTGAGCCTCGCCTCCAAGTTCGGCATTGATCTGGCAGACGCTGCGCCGCTGCTTCAGGCGACGCGTCAGGTGGCCGATTGGCTGGGCATCTGTTTCCACGTTGGCAGCCAGGCGATGACGCCGTTTGCCTATGTGCAGGCGCTTGAGCGCGTGCGTGCAGCGATTGTCGATGCTGCGGTGACGGTGGACATCATTGATGTTGGCGGGGGCTTTCCCTCGATCTATCCGGGCATGGAACCACCGCCGCTGGAGGATTTCTTCGGAGCAATCCACCGTGCGTCTGAATCGCTGCCGATCTCCTATTCGTCGGAGCTGTGGTGCGAACCGGGCCGCGCACTCTGCGCTGAATACAATTCGCTGATCGTGCGCGTCGAAAAGCGCCGCGGTGACGAACTCTATATCAACGACGGCGCTTATGGCGCGCTGTTCGATGCCGCACATGTTGGCTGGCGCTTCCCGGTGAAGTGCCTGAATGCGGGCCGTCAAGGCGGTGAGGCCGAGTTTTCGTTCTACGGCCCCACCTGCGATGATGCCGATTACATGAAGGGGCCGTTCACCCTTCCGGCAGACATTGCGGCGGGCGATTACATCGAAATTGGCATGCTCGGGGCTTATGGCGCAGCCATGCGCACGGCGTTCAACGGCTTCGGTCAGGGTGAAGTCGTCGAAGCCAGTGATGAGCCGATGGCCAGCCAGTATCTCGGCAACCGCCGCGATCCGCGCGTTTCGGATAATGTTGTTTCGCTGCGCTAGGCCTTGGGTTGTTGCGCTGCGCTAGGGTAGCCAATTCGATAAGCCGAAAATTCCGATAGATCGTCCGGGCAGAGCAGGCCAGCTTGGCTTGTTCTGCCCGTTCGCCATAGTCTCCCGATCAGGGAGACGAAGCCATGAAGATATATCCATTCAACGGAATGCTGCCGAAAATCGGCAAGAACTGCATGATCGCCGATAGTGTGATCCTGATCGGCGATGTCGTGATTGGCGATAATTGCTCGATCTGGCCCAATGTCGTGATCCGGTCTGACACCACGCCGATCCGCATCGGCAACAATGTCCATATTGAGGAGAACTCGGTGCTCCACACCTCGACCCATATCGAGGACAATGTGATGGTCGGGCACAGCTGCACCATCGAGGCTTTCATTGGCCACGATACGATGATCGGCAACACAGCCAGCCTGATGCCGATGTCGCGGGTAGGATCGTTCTGCGCGGTGGCCGCTGGTAGCGTGCTCACCGATGGCGCGGTGATCCCGGACAACAGCTTTGCTGTGGGCAGTCCGGCCAAGGTGCATTCGCTGATAGACCCCGATAATCCCAAACACGCCATGCGGCTTTCGCGCACCTATCTTGACGGCGCGCGCGGGATGCGTGCCTTGGCGCAGAGCTATATCGAACAGGGCATCTGGGAACATAAAGATGTCTGAACCCACTGAAAGCCCGGACGCCCCACTTGGCCCGCTTGACGGCATCAAGATTGTCGACTGGACGATCTGGCAGCAGGGTCCGGTTGCCGGCGCGATGATGGGCGATCTTGGTGCGGAAGTGATCAAGATTGAGGAGCGCGAAAAGGGCGATGGCGGGCGGCAGATGTTCCTCGTCCCCGGCGGCGATGGCTCATCCCCCTATTGGGAGATGAACAACCGCAACAAGAAGAGCTTCAACGTCGATCTCAAGCACCCGGAAGGCGTGGAGCTGGTCCGCAAGCTGATCGATCAGG
This sequence comes from Novosphingobium sp. Chol11, assembly GCA_945906105.1. Lineage (GTDB taxonomy): Bacteria > Pseudomonadota > Alphaproteobacteria > Sphingomonadales > Sphingomonadaceae > Novosphingobium. The sequence continues at coordinate 6,854 of CAMDQO010000009.1, forward strand.
CCGATGTGTTCATCCAGAACTTCCGGCCTTCGGTGGCCGAGAAGGTGGGACTGGATTACGAGACGTTGAAGGCGCGCAATCCCAAGCTGATTTATGCCTCGGCCAGTGCCTTTGGCCCCGAAGGTCCGGAACGCAAGGCGCGGGCTTATGATCTGATCGGCCAGGCACGATCCGGCTTCCTGCTGCGCGATGGCAAGGACGAGCCTGATATTCCCGATGGCGGCATGGCCGATCAGATGGGGGCGATTATGCTCGCCTATGCGGTGATGTGCGGGCTGATGGCGCGTGAGCGGCACGGGATCGGACAGAAGGTCGATACTTCGCTGCTGGGCAGCATGATGTGGCTGCGCGGACTGCCTTTCGCCCGCACCTTGATGAACGATCCGCGGCGTCAACGCTCAGATATGGGCCAGCATATGCAGTCCAAGGTTCCGACCCGGACCGATCCCGGCAATCCGCTTTGGAACACCTACAAGTGCGGCGATGGGCGCTGGATGGCGCTGGCAATACTTGCCACCGATCCGCATTGGCCAGTGGTGCTGGAGGCGCTGGGGCAGCCGCCTGAATTGACCGATAACCCCGCTTATCAGGATCACTGGGGCCGATGTTCACACGCTGGCGAGATCGTCGCGGTGCTCGATCCGCTGTTCGCCAGCCAGCCACGCGATTATTGGCTCGATCGGCTGATTGCCAAGGGTGATCTGCCGGTTTGCGCGATCAACACCACCGAAGAGGCGGCCAATGATCCGCAGGCGCTGATCAACGGCTATATCACCGAATATGACCACCCCCACTACGGCAAGCTCAAACTGCCCGGCTTCCCCGTGACCTTGTCGGAAACGCCCGCGCGCATTCACTGCCGCGCGCCGGAATTTGGCGAGCATACCGAGGAACTGCTGCTAGACCGGCTGGGATTGGATTGGGATGAGGTTTCGCGCCTCAGGGAAGCCGGAGTAATTTGATGTCTGCGTTCAAGGAGAAGTATGGTCCCGTCGCGCTTGTCACTGGCGCAAGTTCCGGCATTGGCGTCGGTTTTGCCGAGGAACTAGCCTCGCGCGGGCTTGATCTGGTGCTGGCAGCGCGCCGGGTGGACCGGATGGAGGAATTGCAGGCCCGGTTGGAGGCGGCACACGGCATCACGGTGCGCGTGATCGAAAGCGATCTTTCGCGGGCAGAAGCTCCGGCGGAATTGGCAGCGGCGGTTGCCGATCACGATGTCGGACTGGTGATCAGCAATGCCGGTTTCGGCGCCAAGGGCTGGTTCGAAGCTATCGACCCCGCCTTCATGGCCGATCTGCTGATGGTGAATTGCAACGCCCCGATGCAGTTGGCCCATGCCTTTGTTCCCCGGCTCAAGGCGCGTGGCAAGGGCGGTCTGGTGCTTACTTCGTCCGTCGAAGGACTGATGGGCGGGCCGTTTTCCACCGCCTATGCCGCCAGCAAGGCGCTGGTCATTTCGCTGGGTGAGGGGCTGTGGGGCGAACTTGCCGGAACCGGCGTTGATGTCCTGACGCTCTGCCCCGGCGCGACGGAGAGCGAGGCAGCTGCCAAGCAGGGCTTCGATCCCTCAAAGATGCAGAACGTGATGAAAGCACGCGAAGTGGCGCGGCTGACGCTCGACAACATCACCAATGGCCCGACTTTCATTTCAAGCGACCATTACAAGGCAACCTTCGATATGCTGCTCTCAATGCCGCGCCAGCAGGCCATCATGGCTATGGCGCAGGGGATGAAGCCGGAAGGCTAATCATCTGCAAAGACATAGGGCGCTGGCGCTCTTCGTTGATCGTCTGCCAGAATCTCACGCCCGATCGGTGGTGCGGCGCGGGCAGTGCAGGCAGCGCGTGGGCATAGGCGGCACGAGACGCCGATGGGCGTTGCTGGCGCGGATTTCGGTTCGATGCCCTGTGCATAGACCAGTAAAGGCGCGTGCTCAGCCGCACAAGCCAGCGCCACTGCGTGGCTGACCGCAGGCTGATTCCAGCCACCACCACCGGTGCTGACCGTGCGGGCAATCGAGAAAAAGCGCTGCCCGTCCGGCAGCTCCAGCCACTGGGTTCTGATCTGACCGGGGGTGCCAAAGGTGCCATGCAGGTTCCACAACGGACAGCCCCCGCCATGCGCGGCAAAGGGAAAGCCCGCGCCATCAAGTCGCTTCGAGACATTGCCCGCCGGATCGACGCGGATGAAGAAGAAGGGCACGCCTTCTGCGCCGGGGCGGTGCAGAGTTGTCAGCCGGTGTGCGACTTGCTCGAAGCTGGTGCCAAACAGGTTCGCCAGTGCCTCTATGTCATAGTGACGGGCAGAGGCTGCGCGGGCAAAGCGATCATAGGGCATTCGCAGCGCAGCCGCTGCATATCCGGCGAGCGCGCGGCGGACGAGCACTTCAGCGGTCTTGCTGGCGAATGTTTCGCGCCGCAGCAGATTGCCGATTTCCTCGCGCAGATAGCTATAGGCGATGTGCAGTGCGGTCTGAAAATCGCGGCTGGGGCCGGAAAGGGTATCGGCGATCAGCAACTGCTGGTTGTGGCGATCAAAGCGGCGCACGGCATCCACCAGCACGTCGGGCGGGACCAGGCGCAATCGGACGCCCTTGAGCTTGAGCCAGTCTTGCGCATCGCCTGCCTGAGCGATTTCCGCCGCCAGTTCCTCAGCGCGGACGTCCAGGCTGGCGAAGAAGTTGCGGTTGGCTGCGATATAGCGCCGCGCTTCGCCCACAGGATCGCTTGCTGCGTCGTCACCGCCGCTTTCGCGTTGTGATGCCAGCGCCACCGTTTCGCGCTGATAGGCAGTGTGCAGCCGCAGGATTGCCTCGGTTATGCCGGGGAAGCTGGTGGCGATGTCTGCCACTTCGAGGGCAGGCAGATCGATGTCAGCGAACAGCGGATCGCGCAGAATGTCGGTCAGACGGCGGCCGTAATCCTCGGCATCCTCGCCTGCCAGATCGGCCACTTCGAGCCGGTAGGTGCGCGCCAGTCGCAGCAGCAGTTCGGCAGTGATTGGCCGCTGGTTGCGTTCAAGCAGCGCAACATAGCTCGCTGAAACGGACAATTCGTCAGCCATCGCCTGCTGCGTGAGGCCAAGTTCGCGGCGCAAACGGCGCAGGCGAGGGCCGAGATAGAGGGGTTTAGATTGGCTCATTCCGTGCATTTTGTCATGCCTGCACAACTTTACAATCAAAATCTGTAAAGTTTGACAATGCGACTCTGTTCCCCATTCCGCAATGCACAATAACGGCATATTCCGTGCTGCAACAGCTAACCGCATTTCAAGGGAATTTCTCTCGTGACCTATCAGCAGACGATCATCGATGCCGGCCAGCAGATCGGCCGTTTCTCCACTACCTGGAGCGGGATCGAGCCGGAATCGGTCGCGCGTATGCAGTTGCAGAACCGTTTCCGCACGGGTCTTGATATTGCCAAATACACCGCCGGGATCATGCGCCGCGATATGGCTGCCTATGATGCCGATCCCGCCAATTACACTCAGTCACTGGGCTGCTGGCACGGATTCATCGGTCAGCAAAAGCTGATTGCGATCAAGAAGCACTTCGGCACCACCAAGGGCCGCTACCTTTACCTTTCAGGCTGGATGATCGCTGCGCTGCGCAGCGAATTCGGCCCGCTGCCCGATCAGTCGATGCACGAAAAAACCAGCGTTCCGGCGCTGATCGAGGAACTTTACACCTTCCTCAAGCAAGCTGATGCCCGCGAGCTTGGCATGATGTTCCGCGATCTTGATAAGGCTCGCGACGAAGGCAACGCGGTTGAGGCGCAGCGCATCCAACACGCCATCGACAACTATGAGACTCATGTCGTGCCGATCATCGCCGATATCGACGCCGGTTTCGGCAATGCCGAAGCGACCTATCTGCTCGCCAAGAAGATGATCGAGGCGGGTGCCTGCGCGCTCCAGATCGAGAACCAGGTTTCCGATGAAAAGCAGTGCGGCCATCAGGACGGCAAAGTCACCGTACCGCATGAGGACTTCCTCGCGAAAATTCGCGCCTGCCGCTATGCCTTCATGGAAATGGGCGTTGAGGACGGCGTCATCGTCGCCCGTACCGACTCGCTCGGTGCAGGCTTGACCAAACAGATCGCCTTCAGCCGCGAGGCTGGCGACATTGGCGATCAGTACAACGCCTTCCTCGATTGCGAGGAGGTCGATGCTGGCCAGCTGGGCCACGGCGATGTCCTGATCAGCCGCGATGGCAAACTGATGCGCCCCAAGCGCTTGCCATCCAACCTCTATCAGTTCCGCTCCGGCTCGGGTGAGGACCGCTGCGTGCTCGACAGCATCACCTCGTTGCAGAACGGTGCCGACTTGCTGTGGATCGAAACCGAGAAGCCGCATATCGAGCAGATCGCCGGAATGGTGGACCGCATCCGCGAAGTGATCCCCAATGCCAAGCTGGTTTACAACAATTCGCCCAGCTTCAACTGGACGTTGAACTTTCGCCAGCAGGTGTTTGATGCATGGGGTGAAGCTGGCAAGGATGTTTCGGCCTATGATCGGGCGAAGCTGATGAGCGTTGATTATGACGCCACCGATCTTGCCGCTGAGGCTGACGAGCGTATCCGCACTTTCCAAAGCGATTCTGCCAAGCGCGCAGGCATCTTCCATCACCTGATTACCCTGCCGACCTATCACACGGCAGCGCTCAGCACCGATAATCTCGCTCGCGAATATTTCGGCGAACAGGCCATGCTGGGCTACGTCAAGAACGTCCAGCGGCAGGAAATCCGGCAAGGTATCGCCTGCGTGCGGCACCAGAATATGTCCGGGTCAGACGTTGGTGACGATCACAAGGAATACTTCGCCGGTGAGGCCGCGCTGAAAGCGGGCGGCGCTCACAACACGATGAACCAGTTTGCAGCTTAAACCACTTAATCAAGGAGAAGAGCCATGTCCGAACCAACCCGTGCCCGCGCCGTCCTCTCCACCGAGGATTTCAAGCTGATCCGTGAGGCAGTGTTGCACTACCTGAAAGTGATCGAGGACAAGCCCGAATCGGTGAAGTTCTCCAATCTCTATCACCGCCTCGGCAGCGCTGCCGGACGGTAAGTTTACAGTTCCTGGGGAGGAACACCGGCTCGTCATGCGACTCTTTGTCGGTGGCGGGCCGGTTGAATTTTAGCCGTGCATGATCCCGTGCAAAAACAGCCGAACGCCGTATTGTGTCTGCCGCGCCACGTCCTCTGCGCTGAGCTTTACGCCCCATGCGCTGATGCTCGCTGGACCACCGACAACGAGGTGCAGGAATGCATAGGCGATAGCCTCAACCTCGCCCGCTTCAGAAAACCGCCCGGGCAGGCGGCGATTGAACAGATCGCTGAGATATTCGATAGTCGGTCTGGTGCCGAGCCGTACGGTATAGTCGCCCAGATCAGGCAAGCGGATTGATTCTGCATTGGTGATCCGCATCAAGCGCAAGCCTTGAGGCTTCAGGATATTGGCGACGAGGATGCGTCCGATTTCCAACAGGCTCGCCTCAAAATCCTCGGTTTCCGCCTCGCGCAGGCGATCAATCGGCACGATCCAATCATCAATTGCGCGTTGCAAAGCGGTGCGGAACAGCGTTTCCTTGTCACCATAGCGGGCATAAACTGTGCGTTTGGCCATGCCGACGGCAGCAGTGATACCTTCAATGGTCGTCCGTTCGAAGCCGTTTTCCAGAAACATGTCGAGCGCAGTGTCGAGCAGTTCATCGTTCCGCACTTCGGCCTGCTTGCGCGTCGGACGGCCGGGGCTGCGGTGGCGGCGATAGTCAGCGGGCTTTGGTTTTTCCATCAGGAGCAACTTGATTATTGAAACGCTTTGGGTGACAATACATCAGGGTAGTCGAGATGAGAAGACTTGGCGAGGATGCGATGGCACTGCAATCAACCGAACTGACTCCGAACACGGGTTCCGAAATATTCGTCGATAAGTCAGTGCTGCTCAGCGGCGCGCTTGCGGGCGAGCTTCGCGCGCTGCTGGTGCAGCGAGGCGTGATTATCGCGCGCGGGCTGAATCTGACAGATGATGAGCAACGCGCTCTTGCTCGATCGCTCGGCGATCTGCGCCTCGGCACGGTCAAGAAGGAGGGCGACGAGGGGCTGATGAAAGTCACCTTCGATGCCAAGATCAACCCCGAATATGCCCAGTTCTTCTTCGGCAGTCAGCTGTGGCACATGGACGGAACCTATGAAGAGGTGCCGCCGTTTGCCACGCTGCTCACCCCGCGCGTGCTGTCCGAAACGGGTGGGCAGACCGAATTCGTCAGCAATTACGCGGCCTATGAAGACCTGCCTGACGATGAGAAGGCGTTGCTTGATACATTGACCGTGGTCCACACCATGCAGGCGGCGCTGTTCCCCGGAAAACGTGATTGCTCGCCTGAGGAATTCGCGATGTGGTGTGCTTACCCCAACCGTGAGCACCCTCTGGTCTGGCAGCACAAATCGGGCCGCAAGAGCCTCGTGCTATCCACCTCGGGTTCGCATATTGTCGGGATGCATCCGCTCGACAGCCACGATCTGCTGCAACGCCTGATGCGCCACGCCACACAAGAGAAATACCTCTACCGCCACACCTGGCAAATGGGCGATCTACTGATCTGGGACAACACTGGCACGATGCACCGAGTGACCCCGTTCCCCGAAGAGAGCGGGCGTCAACTGCACCGCTTTACGCTCAACGGGGAAGAGGTGGTTCGCGGGGTGGTGTGAGAGCGACTTAGCGCCAACGCTTGACCTTTTCCGCGTCTCCGCCGACGATCCAGCCCAAGAGCGATTACGAGGTGCTTCAGGCACCCGAAGGGGGAAGGGACGCGGCATGAGACCAGAGGCTATCTGGATATTTGTGGTTTTTGTCGGCTTCGCGCTGTTGGAATTGCTGCGGGGAAGCTTCTTTCACAAGAAGAACCAGACCAGCGCCGATATCTGGGTTGAGCTGATCGGAACGCCGGTGCTGCTTGTCATCACCCAGCCGCTCATCCTCCTCGCTTCCTATTTACTGATGGCGCAGGCGTTTCCTCAGGCGGCGGGATCGTGGGCGGTGCTTCCTATACTCGCGCAGATCGCCCTGCTCATCGTGTTTGATGATATGATGCAATATTGGTGGCACCGGGCTTCGCACAGCTTCACCTGGCTCTACAATCTCCACCGCGCACATCACAGCGGCGAATATATGTCGGTGCGGATCGTCTATCGGAACAACGTGTTCTACTATCTGACGATGCCGAGCCTGTGGTTTTCGGGTGCGTTGATCTATCTCGGGCTGGGGCCGGTGTTCGTGCCCTATGTGATGGTCAAGCAACTGGTGATCATCGCCGCCCATTCCGATGTGCCATGGGACCGTCCGCTATACCGGATCAAGTGGCTATCGCCGATCATGTGGCTGGTGGAGTGCACGATCTCAACGCCATCGACCCACAGCGCGCATCACGGCAAGCACAAGGCCGATGGCGTGACCAACTATAAGGGCAACTTCGGCAACCTGCTGTTCTTCTGGGATGTGCTGTTCGGCACGGCCAAGATCACGCGCAAATATCCGCCAGAGATCGGCGTCGAGAACCTGCCGCCGATCACCGCAGCCGAGCAGCTGGCATGGCCGATATTCCGGTCAGAAGCGTCGCGAGTTACCTGACTTTACAAAAAGGCGGCAGGATCGCTCCGGCCGCCTTTTCACTCGCTGTTCGGGCGAACTCAGAACGGCAGGTTGTAAAGCCGCACCGCATTATCCTGCAGCACCTTCTTCTGCACTTCGCGGCTGTGTCCGCCCATCACATCCTTGAGGTGTGCCTGCACCCCCGGATAAAGCGAGGTCGGGTGCGGGAAATCGGTTTCGAACATGACGTTTTCAACGCCGATGATATCGAGCAGATACTTCGGTGCGATCTTTTCGAACCAGAAGGTGCAGAAGAAATGATCGTGGAAATACTCCCACGGGCGCTTGTGGAGCAGGCCCATCTTGCTGGGCAGCATTTCGTTGAACTGGTGCTCCAGCGCTTCCACTGCAAAGGGAACCCAGCCTGCGCCGCTCTCGATCAAGCCGATCTTGAGCTTGGGGTGCTTGTCGAGACGACCAGATACCATCCAGTTGCCCATGGTCGCGGCATTGCCGATCGAGAACATGGTGGCGACCACCGCCAGCGTCTGTTCAAAGCCGAAGCCTTCCCAGGTAATCGTATTGGGATCGACCGCTGAATTGAGGTGGAAGTTGAGCGGCATGCCAGTGGCTTCACACATCTCAAGCACGCCGTCCCAGTAATCGTGCATGAAGCTGGGCACACCGACGCGTTCGGGCGTATCGGGCAGCACGAAGCCGCGCAGGCCCATGTCGTGGCAGCGGCGTGCTTCGGTTTCCATCGCCGCCTTGTCCCAGAACGGCAGGTGCGCCATGTTGAAGATGCGCTGGCCTGAGACCTGCTGATATTCCGCCGAGGCATCGTTGAAGATCTGCACGATGGTGAGCGCGAGATCATTATCGCCCAGAGTCATCAGCGATCCGGCCTGCGTCACGCCCGAATTCTGGTAGCAGATCTGGGCGTAAATGCCCATGTCGTCCATCGCTTGCAGCCGTTCCTTCATCAGGTGGCCGCCGGGATGCGCTTGTTCAAGCCTTGGAAAGGCGAGGCGACCGAGCACCTTGTTGTTATCCTTGCGGATGACATTTCCGCCCATCGAACCGAAGTTGCGATCGCCGACATACCAGCGTTCAACGCCATCGTTATCGAGCTTCACATAGGGCACCTTGTCCTTGTATCGCGCCGGGGCTCGGCTGGTGAACAGGTCTGGCGCTTCGGTGATATGCGTGTCGGTATCAACGATCTTGATGCCTTCAAACATCGGATCGAGCCCGCCCGACTGGGTGGCATAGTCCACCTCGCGGATCACACCGCCATCGGTGTAGCCTTCAGAGTTCCAGTACTTGCGCGCAGAAGCGGCGAGTTCGGTGGGATCGGCGTCAGCCATTGATGAATTCCTTTATCCTATTGCGACGCATTTTCGCATGGCTGAGGTGCACTCGCAATGTGATTCCAGCAGACATCGGCCCTTATCGCCCGGCTGATGCATCTCTGATTGCTTCATGATGCAAGGGCGGGGCATCGGCACAGCGTTCTTGGTGTGTCAGCACTTGACCAACGGCCTCTGCGCGGGTTTCCATGCACCCATGGAGTAATGCGATGAGCCTGCTTGATATTAGCCCTTTGCGCGATGGCCTGCCATTCGGTGTGCGCATTGCGGGAATGACCCGCGATATGACCAGTGACCCGGCGATCCGGGGGGATCTCAATGCCCTGTTTCGCCAGCACGGGGTAATCATCTTCGAAGGTGTTGAGCCGAGCGATGCGATGCAATTGGCATTGAGCAACATGTTCGGCCCGCTCAAGGAGCATCCGGTCAAGAACGTCACCCGTGTTGATGGCGATGCGATGCCCGGGGTGGTGCGCATTCACAGTCCGGCGGGTTCGGGCGGCATGGTATCGCTTGATGGCAAGCTACGCTCGCACTGGCTGCCGTGGCATTTCGATCATGCCTATAATGACGAGCTCAACTACGCTGGCATCCTGCGCGCGACTGAGATCGTGGCTGACGGGGGGCTGACCGGGTTCAGCGATGGCATCACGCTGTACAACGCCTTTCCCAAAGATCTGCTGGCGAAGATTGAGGGCAAGACGATCATCTACACGCTGAACGTCCAGTATGAGAACATGCGTTTCGGCCGTCCCGCCGGACTTGAAGTGGTGCAGCGCAAGCCTGCTCCGCCAGGATTTGAGGAGGAGGCCAAGGCTATGCCACGCGCGCTGCATCCAGCAGTATGGACGCGCGATAGTGGCGAGAAGGTTCTGCATGTCAGCCCATGGATGTGTGATGGCATTGTCGGCCTGGAAGATGCTGAGGGCGATGCCCTGCTGGAAGATGTTTGCCAGACGATCAATCGTCTCAGCCGTGAACTGAGCTATTTTCACAAGTGGCAGCCAAGTGACATGGCGATCTGGGACAATACCCGCTGCCTTCACGCTGTTTCTGGTCATGATCCCGCACTTGATCGCTCCATGCAGCGCACGACAATCAAGGGCGATTACGGGCTCGGCCGGTTTGAGAACGATGCTGATGGCGGCAAGATTCTTTCTGAAACAGTAGTTTAGTAAATCAACGCGCGGGGGAGTGCGATGGCTCGGATAGATGTGGGCGGGCTTGAGCTCGATTATGAACTGATCGGGCCTGAACACGGCCAGCCATTGGTACTGACTCCGGGCGGGCGCTATCCGCGCGATACGGCGGGGGTGCCCGAACTCGGGGCGATCTTTGCCGATAACGGCTACCGCGTGCTGCTGTGGGATCGTCCCGGCTGCGGAGCTTCCGACATCGCCTTTACCGCGCCCAGCGAGTCAGTGATGAACAGCGAGGCGCTGGTCGGACTGGTGCGAGCGCTTAACCTCAAGGATGTGGTGCTGGTTGGCGGATCAGCCGGATCGCGCATTTCGCTGATGGCGGCAGCGCGGATGCCGCAGAATGTGCAGAAAATTGCCATCTGGTGGTTAAGCGGTGGTCCGGTCGGGCTGGCGGGCCTTGCCTGGTTCTATTGCGGCGATCAGGTTGCGGCGGCCTCTAAAGGCGGGATGGAGGCGGTCGCCGCACTACCAAGCTGGGCCGAACAGATATCGAAGAACCCGCGTATCAAGGACATTCTGCTGGCGCAGGATGCTGATGCTTACATTGGGAAGATGCAGAGCTGGGCCAAGGCCTTCACTTACCGTGACGATACGCCAATGCCGGGGATATCAGCCGATGACTTCGCGCGGTTGACCATGCCAATTCAGCTGTTCCGCAGCGGCAAGAGCGATATGGCGCACACCCGGCGGACCAGCGAATGGGTGCATGAACTGCTCCCAAACTCCACCCTGTTCGAGCCGCCGTGGGGTGATCAGGAATGGAACTATGTTTCCACATTTCCGGTCGATCCGGCAAACCGACGCGGGCGGTTTGAGCGCTGGCCGCTGATCGCACCCATGGTGCTCGATTTTCTGAAAGGGTGAGATGTTGGATGCAACTTTAGAAACCAGACTGCGCGATCTGCTTGATCGCGATGCCATCCGGCAAGTGCTTAACCGGATGGCGCGCGGGCTGGACCGGGTCGACAACGCGCTTGTCCTCTCGTGCTATTGGCCCGAGGCGATTGATGATCACACCCATTACGTCGGGCCGCCTGAAGGCTTCGTCCAATATGCTGACGGGATGACCCTGTCATTCGAGAGCTGTCTGCATGGGCTCATGACTCATAACTGCGAGATCACCGGCGACGATGCCCATTGCGAAACCTATTTCACTTTCATGGCCGAAGCCGCACAGCCGCCGCATTTCATGGCGACGGGGCGCTATGTCGATCATTTCCAGAAACGCGGTGGTGAATGGCGGATACTCAATCGCTTCACTGTGGTTGACGGGACTTACGATCTGCAGCCAACACAATCCACGGCAGCACGGTCGTCACCATATGCACCTGGGGAGCGGCAGGTTGCGCGCGACAAAAGTGATCTGAGCTACCAACGTCCCCTGCGGGTGCGGGCGCCAAAAAGCTAAACCCGCAAAACCGCATCCAGCAAATCCACCGTTCCCGCCCAGCTGAGCCGCGCAGAAAGTTCGTGGTATTTTATCCCATCCATGCCGAGTTTATCGGCATCCGGATCGGTGAAGGCATGTGCCGCCTCGCCAAAAATGGTGATGGTGTGCTTGGCGCCAGCAGCGGTCATTTCAGTGCGCAGAGCCTCGATGTGATCGAGCGGCGCGTAAGGATCCTTTGCGCCGCAATAGGCGATGACTTCACCGGGGATCATTCCCGGCTGGGCTGGTGCAAAGGTTGTCAGGATGCCGTGATAACTCACCACTGCGCGCGCCGGAGCGCCGCTGCGCGCCAGTTCCAGCACACAAGTTCCGCCAAAGCAGTAGCCGATGGCGGCGACGCGATCAGTTATGACATTCGGCATGGCGGCAACGTGTTCATACCATCGCGCCGCGCGTTCGCGTAGCAATGCCGGATCCTTCATTATTCCTTCAAAGTGCACTGCTGAACTCTGCATGTCGCCTGCTGGTGCGCCACCTCCATACATGTCGGTCGCGACTGCGAAATAGCCTAGTTCTGCCAGCTTTTGTGCTGTTTCGCGCACATGTGATCCAAGCCCAAGTGCGTTATGCATCACCAGCACGGCGGGGAAGGGGCCAGTTCCTTCAGGAACAGCCGCCTGGCCGATGAGCGTTGCTCCAGCATGTTTGAGTTCTACCGCAACAAATTCAGCCATTTTCCGGGACTCCCTTGTCGAGTGATCTAAGCCGCATTACCGAACCGCTGGCAAGCGTCTGTCGAACAAAGGTTTCAGCTCAAGATGAACGGCAATATCTTTTCCCGCTTTCTGTCAGTTGCTGCCGAGCAGGGCGACAAACCCTTCCTGATCGAAGAGGGGCAGGCGATTGCCCGCTTCGCTGATCTCGATGCCGATACCGCCCGTCTCGCCGCACGGCTTGAGGCGCTTGGCGGCAAGGCTGGTGAACGGATTGTGGTGCAGGTGGAAAAGAGCCCGGACAACGTCCTGCTATACCTTTCGGCGCTGCGACTGGGCATGGTCTATGTGCCGCTCAACACGGCCTATACCGCTAGCGAACTCGAATATTTTCTGAGCGATGCCGAGCCGGTGATCGTTGTCTGCCGTCCGGATGACGAGGCAACTGTGCGCGGTCTTGTGGGCAGTGCCGCAGTGGTGACTCTGGGGGAGGACAGCAGTGGCAGCCTTTACGACGATGTGCCTGATGAGGGTGCGCCGGTGGCTGAGCTCGGGCCGGATGATCTCGCCGCAATCCTCTATACCTCGGGCACCACCGGGCGCTCCAAGGGGGCCATGCTCACACACGCCAATCTGCTCAGCAATGCCGAGACGCTGCATGGTCTGTGGTGCTGGTCGAGCGAAGATGTGCTGCTGCACATCCTGCCGATCTATCACGTCCACGGGCTGTTCGTGGCTCTGCACGGCGCACTGCTGGCAGGCGCAACCATACTGTTCCATCGCAACTTCGATCCGGCGAAGATCATCGGCGAGTTTGATGCGGCCACCGTCTTGATGGGCGTGCCGACGCATTATGGGAGGTTGCTTGGCTCCCCCGAACTGACGCCCGATGCTTGCGCGCACATGCGCCTGTTCGTCTCCGGCTCTGCGCCGCTGCTAGCCGAAGTGCATGATCGGTTTGCCGAACAAACCGGCCAGCGCATCCTGGAACGCTATGGCATGACCGAAACCGGCATGATTACCTCAAACCCTTATGACGGCGATCGGTTGGCCGGAACGGTCGGCTATGCGCTTCCCGGTGAGGAGGTGCGGATACGAGTGGGCGAGAGTGATGTGGCACCGGGTGAACCGGGCGTACTCGAAGTGCGCGGACCCAACGTCTTTGCCGGGTACTGGCGGAACCCTGACAAGACCGCTGAGGAATTTCGCGAAGGCGGCTGGTTCGTCACCGGCGATGTCGCCACCATGGCTGAGGACGGCCGCATCATGTTGGTCGGCCGCGCAAAGGATCTGATCATCTCGGGTGGGCTGAACGTCTATCCAAAGGAAATCGAGGAAGCCATCGATGCGCTGCCCGGTGTTGAGGAAAGCGCGGTAATTGGTGTGCCTCATGCCGATATGGGCGAAGGTGTGGTCGCGGTTGTCGTGGCGCGCAAGGGCGTGGTGCTTGATCCGCAGGCGATACTCGCGGCCCTCGAAAACCAGCTGGCGAAGTTTAAGCGCCCGCGCCACATCGCCGTGGTCGATGCCCTGCCGCGCAACGCCATGGGCAAAGTGCAGAAAGCAGAATTACGCCGGGTCTATGCTGTGCTGTTTGCGGGATAAGCTTAAAAGAAGGTGCCTTAGAGTTTGTTGCAAGAGATCAGAATCATTCGTCATTGCTTCGTTGCTACGCGCCTCGCAATGACGAAGAAGTGGTGCAGATTAATCGCGCGCCGCTCTGGCCAGAGCCCAAGCGTGCCGAATTCAATTCTTGCGAAACACCCCGCAGGCAATGCGTCCGCCGCTGTTGCCGCTGGGATCGGTGATATTATCGTCTGGTCCTGCATGAACGACAATGGCCGAGCCATCGGCATCAAACAGCGCGGCAATCAGCCGCTTGGCTGAACCGGTCAGCGGAATTTCGGTCAGGACAAAGCCGTTGGCATCGGCGGTGATATTGGGCAAATCGCCAAGATGGCTGCCCATCGGGTTTTTCATGCCGTGCTGGTGACCGCCAGGGTTCAGGTGGCCACCTGCGCCCGAAAAGCCATCACCCTTGCAGGCTCCTGTGGTGTGGAAGTGCAGGCCATGATCGCCCGGCGCAATCCCGTTCAGTGAAATCCGCAGGACGGCCCTATCGCGCTTTTTGGAGATCACGGCATAGCCGACATCGGAACCCTTGGCCGAAAACAGCGCCGCGCTGCCCACGGATTGGCTTGCAGGCTTGGCAGTGATGGGCGCGCTCAACAGTGCGAGGGCCAAGGGAATCAGATGAATTGTGCGGGGAACTGGCATGGGAACCTCCTTGCAAATGTGCTGCAAGTGCTACGCCTTTGGCCGCGTGACAGCAATCCTGATCAGTGGCGCGCACCGCGTTGGAACAGGCGCATGGCAAGTTCGTCGTAGCTTGGATCATTCACGAAATCCGGGAACTCCACCGCCGGCCCCGCAAGCGGTCGCCTGATTTTCATGTCATAGGTAACAACCCGCTTGGCAAAGCGCCACTTGCCGTCATCGCAGCGCCGGTAATTGTCGATATAGCGCACCGCCATCAGGTCTTCCATCTGGCCACCTGATCCATCGGGGATCAGATGATAGGCGATGGCATAGATCTCGCCGCAGCCGGTCCCGGCATCCACATCAACATCGATCAGATGATTGCAGGCATGGTGCCCGCTGTAAGGCATGTAGGGAAATGACCGCTCGATGAAATCGCAGTATCCCTGCTGCCCGCCATCGAAGCTGTCACCATGGGTATCGGTGGCGTCCGGCGTGTAGAGATCACGCAGCAGGTCAATGTCCTTGCGGTCAATCGCGCGCGAATAGAGCAGCGCGAGGGTGCGGATTTCATCCTTGGCGATGAGCTTGGCGAGTGCCTTGGCATCGGTGGTCATGCAATCATCTCCTGTTCGCGCGGGATGGCAAAGCGCTGGCGATAAGCGGCAAAGCGTTCTTCTGCCTCACCCTCTGACAGGCCGAATTGGGCGAGGGTATAGGCATTGGTGCCGCGTTTGCCTTTGGGATTTTCACGCTGCCAGCCTGTGATCTCGGCCATGACATCATCGGGGGAGTCGATGCCAATTACCTCGTGGACTTCGCGCATTACGCGGCCCGGATCGGCGACCAGCGCGTAGTAATCAACATGGGTTACGCGGTCTGCCTGCGGCCCGGTATCGAAGGTCATGATGCGTTCTATGTGCCGCTCGATGAAGTGCAGCATCTGCATGCCGACGCGGTTTGCGTCGACGGCATCATAGCGGGTGCGCCGCAGAGTCAGCGTCATCTTGGCAATCGAGGCCAGCACCTGCACCGGATCGCGGTGCGTCATGGCAAAGCGCGCCGTGGGGTGAACCTTCAGGATCGTATCCATGAAAAGTAAGTGATTGGGGTACTTGAGCGCCCACGGTTTGGCTTCCTGCCGCCACTGGAGCAGCTGAAGCTGGCGCTTGTGGGCACGGTAAGCGGGCAGAGGATCGCAGCCCTCGAGCAGCCAATCGAAGTAGCTTGGCACGTCGAACACGTTGTGAAAACCTGCGGCAGTGGCGCCTTGTTCAAGGAATGCGTGGCATTCGTCGGACCCGTCATCATCATAGAGGTGGAGCGCTGCGAAGTTCTCAGGCTCGGCCGGACGCGTCCGGGCGCGCACTTCGCGCGCAAAAGCCTTGCGCTCCTCAACCGACTGAGGATCGACAGCGGGCGGGGGCAGGGGGACAAGACTTTGCCAAGTGCGCACCAATTGAAAGCGGCGGTCACGGTCAAACAGGTACTGGAAATAGGTCGTGCCCGAACGCGGCAGACCGCAGAGAAAAACGGGCTTTTCGATCGGTTTCTCGGCGATCTCCGGATGATCGGATATCCATTTCAGTCCGCCGATACGGTCCGCTTGCCGGATAATCAGTGCGCGCAGGGCTGCCGCTTCGCCAGCCTCGCTCAGGCAGGCGTCGTGGTTGAGGGCATCGCACAGCGCGTTCAGGTTGGCGTGGATCGCTGGCTCAGTATCGCTGAAACCGGCGCGATTTTCGGCCTCGGCGATGATTGAGACAGCGCATAGCGTCACCGTAACAGCGCTCCGCCATCGACTTGCATGATCTGCCCTGTCACCCAGCTGGCCTGAGCCGAAGCGAGCCAGGCCACCAGCGCTGCGACTTCTTCCGGCGTGCCCACCGGCCTGCCGAGCAATGGCTGGCGCGCGCGCATCGACTTGTCATAATCGCTCGAACCGACAAAGGCAGTGGCGAAGAAATTGCTATCGGGATTGAATCGGCTGCCCTTGCTGTAGGCCTCGGGATCGGCGGACATCGTGCCATAAGGGGCAACGCAGTTCACGCGGATGCCATGCTGCCCCACTTCCTTGGCGAGCACTGCAGTGAAGGAATGGACCGCGCCCTTCATCGCTGAATAGACCGCCAACTGGTAATCGCCGACGATCCCGGCGGTGGAACCGAGGTTGATCACCGCGCCGCTCTTGCGCGCGATCATGCCGGGCAGCACGGCGTGAGTCATGGCGAGCATGGTGCGGACATTGATGTCAAAATCGCCTTGCCAGTCCGCCGGGTCATTATCGACGAACATGCCCGTGGCCGAATTGCCGCCGACATTGTTAACGAGAACTTCAATAGGGCCAAGCGCAGAGGCGGCCTCGGCAATTTGCTGGCCGGCGCCGGGTGCCAGCATATCGACGGGCAGGAACAGCGCTTCATCAGCTCCGGCGGCAAGAGCAAGGTCCGCCACCTTCTTGCCCGCTTCAGCATCGCGCCCGGTGAAGACCAGCTTCACGCCTTCACCCGCCAGTGCCAGCGCTATCGCACGGCCGATGTTGGCGGTGCCGCCGGTGACTATGGCGACCTTTCCTTGCAGCCCCAGATCCACGCAAATCTCCCTAAGTAAGGCCTTGTTCGACCTTGTATTCTTCAACCGCTTTGGCAACCATCATGTAAAGGTGGCGGCAGAGCACTTCCTGTTCCTGAAAATAGATATGCTCCAGCGCGCCACTGGCCAAACCGCGTTGGCCGGCCTGAATGACCGCGACATCTTCTGAGTGGACATCGCGGGTCACTGCCAGAGTGAACTCGCGGGCATAGCGGGTGCCGGGGGTCTGATCATCGTTGATCCAGTAGATCCGGATCACCCCGCGCGATTTTTCCGGGCCAATCGGATAGACGGTGTGCGAGAAATTGTTGCCCGTTGATCCCAGCATGAAGAAGCTGGGGAACACAGCGAAATAGGCGCGGTTGAAGGGGTTTTCCGGCACATCGCCGCGCAACAGCGCCTTGGCCCCCATGCCAAAGCCGAGCATCTGCGTTGCCGTCATCTGGCTGGCGCTATCGGGGTTGGTCCAGATCGTCTGGGTACGGTGCGGATCGTGGAGTTCCTGCGCCGCCGGATAGCCAAACGGATTGGCCGCACTGAAGGTGGCCTTGCCGGTGTTCGGATGAATGAAGCGCAGGTGATAGTTTTCCTGAAAGTTATCGTAAGTCAGCTTCCAGTTGGCATCGATCTCATAGACATATTCGGAGAAATTGGTGGCATGGGCGCAGGGCAAGTGGCTCATGCCTTCAGCCAGTGGCCCGAGAAATTCGACGAGGCTCTGTTTCGGCGCCTTGTCAAAGTTGATGAAAATTAGCCCGCCGTGCACTTCGCAGGCGACGCGGGGCAGGGCGCAGTCCTTTTTTTCCAGGCCGAACTTCTCGAAGTCCGGGGCGGAGAGCAGGTTGCCGTCATTGCCGAAGGTCCACATATGATAACGGCAGGAAAAGGTGTTGCGCTTGCCCTCGGTTTCATCGGTTAGTTGCGTACCTCGGTGCGTGCAGACATTGTGAAACGCGCGTATCTCACCATCCTTGCCGCGTGAGATCAGCAGTGATGCGCGGGCAAATTCAAATTCACGGCGGATGAAGCTGCCGGGTTCAGGCAGCTCGCAGACATGGCCTGCCGGGAACCATGTGCGCAGGAAGATTGCCTGCCGTTCAAGCTCAAACCATTCGGGATCATAATAGGCCTTGGCCGGAATTGGTGCATTGCCAAGATCGGGTATGGGAGCCGGTTCAAAGCCGCTGGTCTGCACGTTCATGGTTGACGCACCTTTCCTGTGATTGCTGATCTCAGGTGGGGATTAACGCAGTGCTGTATAAATTACAACAGACCTGTTGTAAAAGTGCGCGTCGCCACTACTACTGTGCTCACACGTTCGTGCGGATCTACGCCGGCCAGATCGCGTGATTGTTGGGGAACTTCAATGCCAAGTGGCAAATCGCGGGGCAGTGCGGCGATGAATTCGGCCAGAGGCAGATCACCGTCACCGGGGGCGAGTCGTTCACACTTGGCCTCTTCGCCATAGCTGGCAAAGGCTGACTCCCAAGGCACGTCGCAGATCTGCACATGGCCGATCCGCGCCGGATCGAACGCCTGCAATTCGGCGATAGTGCCGCCGCTGCGGAAGAAGTGCATGGCATCGATAAGCACCCCCGCATCCCCATTTCCGCTAGCCTCGACACAGGCGAACGCGGCGGCCAATGTTCCAATCGGCATGGCGGGCATATATTCGATTGTCGGGCGCATACCGCGCTCGCTGGCCATGGCGGCGAAGTGGGCGAACTGATCGTGCGCGCGCATAGTATCGGGATCGATGCTGACCATATTGGCGCGCTCGGCCCCAAGTTCGGCGAGCAGATCGAGGTCATGGGCGCTATCAGCGATTTCCACCGATGGACGGATCAGAAAACCCTCACCCAGCATCACTGAAACGCTGCGCTCCGAGAGCGCTGTCTTTACCGCCCGGTGAAGTGCGGCATCATCACGCATCGACCAGCGTAAGGCGCTTTCCGGTACGAGCAGGATCGGGCTGAGCGCCAGACCGATCCGGCTAACTCCCAGGTCGGCAGCCAGATGCACAAAAGCAACCGGGTCCATGCCGTGACCGGTGATGAATTCGATGCCGATGCGGTCCATTGCTCCTGTCTCCCGGCATGCAGTCTAGGGGCAGATCGGCCAGACTGGGAAGGCGCAGGAGCGATATCACTATCGGGGTTTCATCACTCCTGCGGCGCAGATGTATTAACGCGAAGATCGCGCAGGATACGCGCCGCAAGGCGAACCTCATCCGGGCTATAGGCGGATAATGCCTTGGTCAGCATATTTGCCAAGCCATCGCGAATTTCATCATGGACCTTCTCGCCAAGTTTGGTGAGCGCCAATTCACTGCGGCGGCGGTCAGTTGCGCCAGGACGGCTTTCGATCAGACCTGCCTCGGTCAGCCGCGCCAGTTCTGCCGAGATCAGACTGCGCCCGATGTGAAAAACATTGCTGAGCTCATGCGGATAGACGATGCCTGCCGAAATCAGATTGAGCATCCATGCGCCGCGCGGCCCCAGTGAATAACGTTCGGTAATCTCGCGCGTGACCACAAACAATGCGCGCGGGGCAAAGGACAGACCCTGACACAGGAAGCCGAAATCGTCCCAGTCGAGCGGAGTGCCGGGTTCGCGTTCGCCGGTCAGGAACTGTGTCGCACCGATCCGCCGAAAAATAGCATCGCGGACGGGATCGTCCTTTTCGTGCGACATCAACCGGCCTTGGCGGCGAAGGATGTGCAGACCGAACCTGCGCCAACCGGGCCGCCACTAAGCAATTGGCAGGTGCCACAACCCGCGGCGCCTGCCTTGAAGAAAGCACAGAGATCGCAGCGCTTCTTGGGATCGGTTGATACGGCCACGAAACCCAACGAGCGGCGCATGCTCTGCTGGCTGAGTGGCAGGTTGACCGGATCGTAACAGGCAGGAGTCTCGGCCATCGCCCGACCAGCTGCCACTGCGGCAAAAGGGGCTGCGACGGCCAGTGACAAGAACTTACGGCGGGTGGGGATCATTCAATTTCTCCGGTCGTGCGGCGGATTCAACGAGTTCGAGGCGGTAACCATCGGGATCAGCAGCCATAGCCATGCGGTAACCCATTGCAACCTCTCGGACATCACCGACCGTGTAGCCCATAGACCGCAGCCGGGCCACCACCTCTGCTATGCTGCGGACACGCATCACCAGCCGATCAAATCCGGTGCCGTGCGTTACTCTTTTCGGCGCGGTCTTGGTGCTATTGCCCAACAGGATAAAAGCAGGTTGGCGCGGATCGCTGCCAAAGCCGACCATGTACTCACGCCGGTTTTCCGGCCCCATCTGCATCTGCAGCTTCAGACCAAGCCCCTCGGTATAGAAACGCAGCGATTTGCCGATATCGGTGACGTGCAGTGTCGGCCCGATCATAGCCACCGCAGCAGGTGGCAACGGCGCTGTCGGTGCCGGTGCTTCTGCCAGCGCCGGTGTGCTGATCAGTGCGCCAGCAAGAAGAAAAAGCCTCAAATCGCTCCTCACGCCATGATCTCTGTGATCGTGCGATTAGTCTCCATGCTTTTGGTCCCCCAGCGATCCACAGGCACACCCATCGCTTGCTGGATAGTCAGTCCGACACGGCTGACCGGGGTGCCGATGCCATCGACATAGATGCCCGATTTCACCCGGCCGCCAGCTGTGCCCGCCAGCATCATCGGGATATTGTCGATGGTGTGAAATTTGGCGAACTCGGTTTCGGAATGGGCGAGTACAAGCGTGTTATCGAGCAAGGTGCGGTTGCCTTCCTTCACCTTGTCGAGCGCGCCGACGAAATAGACCCAGGCCTCCATGATGCGGGTCAGGAAGTAGGTTGCTTCGGGTTGATAGCCGAGGCGGTTATCCAGCACTTCCTCATGCGTCAGCTGGTGGTGCGTGATCGTGCTGCCGATCCGCGTCAGGCTGGAAGCCCCGTTGTTGAACATCATGTTGAACACCCGTGTCTGATCGCAGGCGAGCGCCATGACCAGCATGTCGGTCATGAATTCATGATTACGCATGACATTTTCGATCTCGGCATTGACTGGCAATTCAGGGATCTTGCGCGGGACATTGCAGGCCTGAAGTGGCTCGGGCTTGGTCAGCTGGACATCGAGCTGATTTTCCAACTGCCGGATCGAAGTAAAATACTGGTCAAGCTTCTGTTTGTCCTCAGTTCCTACCGCAGCCAGCAGCGACTGGCGTTGTTCCGATACCCCCGAAAGCACAGAGCGCCGCGCCATGGTCACAGGATCGGGGGTAAAGGTGCCGCTGTTCGGGTCCTGAAAACCCAGGCCGAAAACACGTTGGTACAGCCCGGCTGCTGAAACTTCCGAAGGATTGAGGTTACCGCCGCCGCGACCGGAAAGCGAGTTTCGCGCGTCACCGGTTGAAGACATTTCGAGGCTGGAAAAGCGCGAGCGGCTGCCGATCAGATCGGCAATGGTCACATCGAAGCTTTCTCCGGGAAGCCCGCGCTCAGCCGTCAGCGCGCGGCCAGTGCGAATGGCGGGGCCACCGCTGCCATGCGGCAGGTTTGGCGCCCCATCAAGCGGCACTGAGAAGTTGCCCAATACGCTGATCTTTGACTGGAACGCCTTGATCGGTTCAAGTTCAGGCTTGAGGTCATAATTGGGCCCGGTCTTGCTCGGGAACCAGCGGGTGGGATTAACTCCCAGCCCCCAGAACCAGGTGCCAAAGCGCACCGGCATTGGCGCGCCGCCTGCTGCTCCACCAGTCGCGGCAAGCGCCTCGCCATTGCCATCAAGAAAGGCGTTGAGCAGTGGCACCCCAACCACGACACCGGCACCATTGAGCATCCCTTTGAGGGCGGTTCTGCGGGATAGATCGTAGGCCATCGGAATTCTCCTCAGCTCATGGATTTTTGGCGCGCAGGTCGGCAAAGCTGACTTGCGATTCGATAACAGGCTTGCTTGCCCGCACACGCCAGGCTTCGGGCATGATGGCGACCTGCAGGAACAGTGAGCGGATGCCATAACCATTGCTGCCAAAGCTCTTGGTCAGCGCTTCAATCAGCGCGGCATTTTCGCTGGGGCGGCCCGTAGCAAATTCAAAGGCACGCGAGGCGACGCACATCGGGGTTGAAGGACTATCGGCGAGCGCTTTGCCGAGGCCTGCACCACCGAAAAAGTCGCTGCCGTCCATCGAACCGGCTATATTGATCGGTGTGTCGTTTTCAGTAGCCCGAAATGCGCCAATGCCATCAAAACGCTCAAGACTTAGGCCGGCGGGGTCGGTGATGCGGTGGCAGCCGGAGCAGGTCGGGTCAGTGGCGTGTTCACTAAGCCGGATGCGCGCCGTCGGCATGGCCTTGTTTGCGGTGTCTTGAACAGCAGTGAAGTTCACATTGCCGGGTGGATTGGGCACCGGCTGGCACATCAGCACCTCTCGGATGGCGCGGCCGCGCAGGGTCGGCGAACTGCGGCCCGAATGCGAATAGAGCGCAAGGAATCCGGCTTGGCCAAGCAGCCCTGCGCGATCATCCTTGGGCGAGAACTGATAATCCACCCAGCCTTTCGATTTGCTCACCGGCACCTGATAAACCGGGCCAAGAACGCGCGTCATGAATGTGCGGTTGGTGGTGAACAGCTGACGGTAATCACCGTTCTGCACCAGCAAGTGATCGGTGATCGTACGCAACGTTTGTTCGGGCAGAGCGGCGGCGACTTCCTGATTGAAATAGGGATAGACAACCGGATCCTTGGCCAGCTCGTCGAACTTTTCGAACAGCAGCATATCTGAGAAAAAAGCGCGTAGCCCCTGCTCGAAACGGGGCGATTTCACCATGGATTCGGCCACGGTGCTTAGTTTGGCCTGATCGGTGAGTGCTCCGATTTCAGCCGCATGCAGCAGCGCTTCATTCGGCGTGGTATTCCATAGCATGAAACTCAGCCGGGAAGCGCGGGAATAATTGTCCAGTCGCAGCGATCCTGGGCTGGCCGGGTCAGCCTCGGCGCGCTCGATGACATAGAGAAAATTCGGCGAAACCAGCATCGCCGCCAAAGACAGCTCGAGCCCCTTGGCGAACGAGCCTGATCGGGTGGCGGCTCGTCCCGCAAGCCCGGTAAAAAACGCCTGTTCGCTCGGTGTCAGAGGGCGACGAAACAGGTAGCGCCCCAGCGGCGCGAGAGTGCCGCCAGCACAGGCATCATCAGCCTTGGTGGCATCAAGAGGTGCGCAAGGCGTGAACTGGCTGCGATGCTTTTCATCAAACACATGAGAGGCGATAACGCGCGCAATCGCATCGAACTGTTCAATACCCGCCGGAGAGATCGCTGCATCACTCGCCCCGCTGGAGATCAGCTCATGGACTGGGCGTACAATCGGTTCAAACCGACCGGCAACGCGGATATCAGGGCCAAACACATCGGCGATGATGTGCCGGTATTGCGATTCCGAAATCCGCCGCATGGCCACAATCTGACCGGGCTGGGCCTGCGCTGCAGAAGCGCTGAGCGATTGGGCTGCGATCGGCGCGGGCTGTAAGGCCGTGTAGCCGAATGCGGCAACTGGCAAGGCGGTGAGTGCAAGCATCAGGGCTTTGCTTTTCAGCCCAGAGTTTTTCAGGATCATCGCTTGGTCATCCTCTCGGCTGCTGGCACATCGTTGACGAAGGCTGGAATGGCTCTGATCTGCATGGCGGACGAAACACCGCTGCACTTGCCCGTTTTGGGATCTCGGATACCATCGGCATATTTGCGCAAGGTCTGAAGATACTGCGCGCAGTCTATGCCCGCCACCAGCGCCGATCCGACGCCGCCGATGCCAGGGCTCTGGATCACGTCAAACACCGGCTTGTAACCGCCCAGCATACCACGCAAGCTGCCATCAGGCTGGAATGTCAGCTGCAGTTTTCCACGGCGATAGTCAAACTTGGTACGATTTCCGCGAATGTCGCGTGAGCCGCCTTGGCCCCAAGTTTGTGCCAACATGATGTCTTGTGGATCGGTGGTCAGTACGCCATTTTCGATGCGGCCATGCAACACATTGCGATGGCGTGGCAGCTTGGTCGAAGCCGAGAAGCTGGCTCCGCGCAAGAAGTGCCCCTTGCTGTCCTGCACCGGACGGTCAGGCGTGTTGGCATAGATTACCTCAACGCTATCATCATGCTGCAGGCTATCAACACCCTTGAGCAGGATGACCTGCGTCCACTCACCCGAGGCATGGAACTGGCGGGTGCCGATGGCCTGATCACCCGCGATGCCATCAACGCCGCGCCATTCGAGCGTGCAGCCCATCACCCGATATTCCTGATTGTCGATCCCGGTCACGCCAGCGGGGGAGGCAAATTCCTCATGGGCGCAAGTATCAACGCTTTTCCCGCCGTCCAGATCAAGGCCATGCGAAAATTTGCTCTGCACCGTGCGCATATCAGCACGGGTAAACATGTCCGGCTGAGAGCAGATATTGGTGTTGTTCGAGCCAAAAAGCGAAGCTTGCCATTTGGCCACCAGCTCCTCCTCATTTTCCTTCAGCATCAGCCGGGTTCTTTCGGCTTCCGGAAGCGCGGCCAGATATTCGTCGCGGACTTTGCGGACTGTGCCTTCGGGGCAGGCATCCTTGCCCTGAATGACCGGTGGGATAAAGTCCTCGACGACAAAGCCCATAATGCCATCAGCGGGGGGATTGGGCAGCTTGGTCACTGCCTGCTGTCCGATAGCTGGCGAACCAAAATCGGCAACCCCGGTCATCGGACCTACCGCCAGAAGTGCGCCGCCAAGAGGGAGAAAGCAGGCGGTGCGTATCAGATTACGCTTCCTTGCTTTTGCATAGGTCATCCCGATATTCCCGCTTTCTTGCGTTATTATAGTACTCATGGTCGCAACACCGTGCCACCAGCAGGAACGCTAGTCGGATCATCCCTCTGGCTGACGAACACCGCCTTGCCGCGATAGTGCCATTGCGGCGCATCGGGCGCAGTGTTGATCTGCCAATCACCGATGGCCCGGCTTGCCATGCCACCGGTAAACGGCACCCAGCCATCGCAGATTGCGTCGCACTGGCCGGTGAACAGCACGCGGCCATCCTTGTCAGTCAGCGCATAAGCACCACTGGTGAATAGCGCTGCGACGTTACTCGGCGCAGTCAGCACAGGGACCGGGGGGACGAATTTCAGCGTGTTCCATGTGCCACCCTCAGCACCATCCAGATCATTGGAGCCGCGCTTGCTGCCCTTGCGGACAAAAACCATATGCCAGCCCTTATAGACCCATTGCGGCCCAGCAGCGCCGTCAATGATGGTCCAGTCAGGGGCTGCTTGCGGCGAGACAAAACCGGCGGGCAGGCCGGGAGGCGGCGTGCCTGGAGCAACGCGTCGCTCCCCAAATCCGCGCGGGAACATGATGTTGGGCTTGGCATCCTTGGGCGCGAGCAAGGGTTCCCATTTGGCCGCGCACTCAGCCTGACAGTATTTCGCTGGGTCGGGATTCCAGCGGAGCAGGGTGCGCATGTCCATGCCGTAAAGCGTCAGTCCGCGCTTGTTGGCATAGACGTTGTATGCGCTGCTTTTGGCGATCTTGACGCCCTGCGGATATTCACTTGCCGTGGCGGGCGGGATGGGCAGGTCTGCGGGCTGTGCAGTTGCTGGCGTCATGGCCGAACCGATCAGGCTGAGCGCTGGTACTGCCATGAGCCAGAATTGTGATCGTGTTACCGCCATGCCCATTTCCTCATCAGTTATCCGGCGTCCGAAAAGTGTCGTGGCAACCTTTGCAAGTCGCACCGAGCTTGCGCGATTCTGCCTGAATCATCGCCACATTGCCTGAACCTGCCGCGCGCTGGAACGCCAAGGCTTGCTTGCCAAAAGCATCCTGAGCCAGTTTGAACTTTGCCGCCTGCTTCCAGATTTCCGGCTTGGCTTTGGTCTTGGCTCCCGATTCCGGGCCGCTGCCCGCCGGGAACCAGAGATAAATCTGCTTCGATGAATTGACGATTTGCCGCGCGGCTATCTGGATCAACATGGTCTGCGGGCTGGGTGATCGCATCGCATCATTCACCGTTTTGAATGATGCCCCAAGCTCGCGAAATTCAGCAATCCGCATACGCACGCTATCAGCCGGAGCTGCC
Organism: Novosphingobium sp. Chol11; assembly: GCA_945906105.1. GTDB lineage: Bacteria > Pseudomonadota > Alphaproteobacteria > Sphingomonadales > Sphingomonadaceae > Novosphingobium. The sequence goes on from CAMDQO010000009.1 coordinate 33,044, forward strand.
AGCAGGGGTGATGCGGCAAGGGTGCATCCAAGGAAAACTGTCAGGCAGGATTTCAGGCGAAGCAAGTGTCATTCTCCCAATCAGGCAGCTCTATCACGACGGCTTTATCGAATGATAGTTCAAAAGTTGAACTTATCAAGTGCTGACTTTAAGCTGACAGCTGATTCTCGGAACAAGACTTATTTTTCATCGGGTTTACTGTTGAATTCAGGATATTTACCCAGAAACAGCATAAGTGCAGCAGCAATCAGGCAGATCGGAATAACTGCCCACAGCAGCGGGTGATAGGTGTGGAACTTGTCATAGATCGCCGCACCGATCGGCGGTCCCAGCGCGGTGCCCAGCATCAGCATCGATCCCAGAACGCCATAGACTGCACCGAATGATTTCAGTCCGGCATAGCGCGAAACAAGGAAGGCGGTTACGCTCAGGCCTGCGCCAGTATAGGCCCCATAGATCAGCACGCCCAGGATCACGGCTGGTGCTGAATGAAACAGATCGAGCATCAGGAAAAACGCCAGCGAGCCAATGCCAAAGCTCAGTGCCGGGACCCATTTGCTGTCCGTCCGGTCAAGCAGCCAGCCGGTGCCAAGTTTTCCAAGTATTCCAGTGATCCCAGCGGTCGCCGCAACCAGCGCCGATCCGCTTTCACCCAATACCGTGTCGCTCAGGATTGGCTTGAGCTGGAAGGTGATTCCTGATCCCATCAGGGCGTTGAGCAGGTTGGCGATGAAGATCAGGATCATCGGCTTGCTGAAGATTGCCTGCCGGAAGGTGTAGCCAGGAAGGCTGGCGCGCGCATCAACCCCGGCTTGCCCCGCAGCGGGTCTGTTGGCATCGCGGAACAGGAACAGCGCCAGCACGAGTGCTATGCCGCCCCAACCGAGCCCGAAGACGAAGTAGGTGTGCCGCCAGCCAATATCAGGGATCAGCCAGCGGCCAAGGATCGGCGCGCCCAACTGCGCCAGCGCGCTGCCTGACAGCATGACCGAAAGCGCCATGGCCCGGTTCTTGACGAAAGCGCTGGATATTGCTGCCGTCCAGACCGTGGATTTTATCGCCAGTCCCGTCGTGGCCAGTATCAGCCACAGGCCGAACCATGTCCGGACATCGCCAGTGGTGAAGCCCAGCGCGGCAAAGGCCAGCGATGACAGCGCCAACCCCGGCAAAGCAATCCGCCTTGCACCAAAACGATCAACCATCGCTCCGATCAGTGGCCCCAGCAGGAACGCGACCATGGCATAGATCGAATAGCCGAAAGCAATATCGCGGCGAGGCCAGCCAAATTCCTTTTCCAGCGGCTGAACGAACATCTGGTTCGAATAGGCGAACAACGCGTAGAAACTCATGCCAAAAAAAGCCGCGAGTACCATCGGCCAATGGCGCCGCCATTCACTGGCAGAGGTCTGCGATTGCTGATCCATGCCTAGTCTCTCCCACCAGCCGCCGTGTTCCCGGCAATGTCAGCTTGCATGATTGTCTAATCGAGCTTGGCCAGCACCCGTTCGCCGAAATCTCGGGCCAGGTCACACCACTCTGCGCGGCTGTCGACGTAAATGCTCGCGCCTGCGCCGTGGGCACCCTTGGCGCGGTAGCCTGAGATCACGTCGATGGCTTCCTGCGGGCTGTAGCCGGGCTTGGCGGTGAACACGCTGGACAGGATCACCTCTGGCGGCGCATCGCGGCCGACCTTGGCGCAGTGATCGTGCATATAGGCGAGCGCTGCGTCGATATCTTCTTCATCGGCCAGCGATACGGTCCGCGCCGTGGCGGTAACAGCAGCGGGAGCGAAGAAGGGGTGCCAGGCATCGCCCAGTTCCACCGCACGGCGGATGGCGCGGCGGCTGTTGCCACCGATCAGCAGTGGCGGATGAGGACTCTGCACCGGGCGGGGCAGCATCCGATTGCCCGGGGCGGAATAGCCGGTGCCTTCAAAGGTGAAATCTTCACCGGTCCAGGCCAGTTTCATCGCCTTCAGATATTCATCCATGATGTCATTGCGGGCATCGAAATCAGCGCCCAGCGCCTTGTATTCGGCCTTGAGATAGCCCGCACCCAGCCCGAGTACGACGCGCCCTTTGGAAAAGACGTCAAGCGTCGCCACGGCGCGCGCGGTGATGAAGGGGTTGCGATAGGGCAGGACAAGGATGTTGGTCTGCAACCGCAGCGTGGTCGTCAATGCAGCGATCAGCGAGAGCATGACGAAGGGCTCCTGCGCATAGTGCCCACCGTTATCGAGCCAGCGCGAACCGGGCACCGGATGATCGGTGACGCAGCCCGCAGAAAAGCCTGCTACCTCTGCTGTCTGGCAGATCTCTGTCACCGCTTCCATCGAGATGAACTCTTCGGGAAGGTGGATGTGATCGAATGGTAGGCTGACACTGACCGGGAAACGCATGATATTCTCTCCGCAGAGCTGCCTTATCGTGGCACCCTATCTGGGCATTTCGGGTGGCAGCACCCACTTGCCACTATCGCTGCGAATCCAGCCGCCGCTAGCCCATGTGCCGCCATCAACAGGAATGATCGTCCCGGTGATGTAGGACGCCAGTGGCGAGGCGAGGAAGGCTATCAGATTGCCGCATTCGCTGTCGATGCCCGCGCGGCCAGCAGGAATGCGGCGACGCAGCACATCCTGCTGCTCTGGCGTACGCTTGGGCCAGCTACTTTCATCGACCGGTCCAGTGAAGTTACCCTGCGTGCCGGGTGTCAGAGTGAAGTCCGGCGCGATGGCGTTGACGCGAATACCGTGTTCGGAAAGCTCGACCGCCAGCGTGCGGGTCAGGTTGTTGATCCCCGCCTTGCAGGCCGCATAGACGGCATAGCCGGGAGCAGCCCGCGCGCCTTCGATGGAGGTGACATTGATGATCGCACCGCCGCCCGCTGCGATCATATGCGGGATGGCACTGGAGGTAGCAGCAAGATTGCTGATCAGATTGAGATCGATATGCCGCCGCCAGTTCTTCTCGGCAAGATCGGTAAAAGCGCGCCAGGTGACACCGCCGGCATTATTGACCAGCACATCGAGCCGCCCGAAATGCGCTGCCGCTTGTTCAACCGCATCGCGCACAAAATCGGCGTCCATGACATTGCCGGTGATACCCAGAGCGCGGCGACCCATAGCGGTGATCTGCTCGACAACTTCATCGCAGCGTTCAGGGATTACATCGATCACTGCCACATCCGCGCCCGACGCCGCCAGCGCCAGCGCCGCCGAACGGCCAATCCCGCCACCGCCGCCGGTGATAAGCGCAGTCTTTCCGGTCAGGTCGATATCGGGCTTTTCCATGACGCTATCCTTGATGCCGTGAGAGCAGGCCTTGCGCATCGGCCAAATCGGCAGGTTCATCTATATCGCGTGCAAGGCCGGGGGTAACAATCTCGCGCAGGGTAAGGCCGTTCCGCGCCGCCTCCGCCTTGTGCCTCGCGCAACTGCCGACTCCATAGCCATAGGCGAAGTCCAGCGCGGCGGGGACTGGCAGCGAAAGTGCATTGGTTCCGGTGCCATGCCGATCAGGGGCAATCGCTGCTTCGCCCGAGGGTAGGGCGATCAACATTTCAACATCTGCCGAAGTTATCAGGGGCAAGTCTCCCGCCAGAGATATCACTCGCGTAGCCCCTCGCTTTGCCAGCTCGGCGCGGGCGAAAGTCAGCGCTGCGTTGAGTCCGCCTTCGGGTTCGGGCAGCAGTTCGATAATTGCCGTCAACTCCAGCGGCAATGTGCCAACCAGCACGACACCAGCAACGCCATCAGCACTGCGGGCCGCCGTGATGGCCGTTTCCAGCATGGCTGCTGCCAGAGCATTGCGTTCGGTTTGGCTCATCACGCTCGCGAGTCTGCCCTTCGCCTCAGGTGGTGCCTTGGCTGGGATGACGATCCAGCAGGTCACTAGATAGCCCGCGCCTTGGTCAGCCCGGTAAACCGAATACCCGCGCCGTCTGCGCCATAGGTCTTGTTCATATAGATGAGGATCGAGGTCAGCGCTTCTGCCGCTGCCGAATTGACCAGCGCACCGCCTGAAAGCCCGCGCAGATCCATGTCCTCACACAGCCCGACGACAACGCCGCGTGCTTCGACATCGTCGGAGAACACCAGCACGTCGCAATCGATCTTCTCGTCATGAATCAGTTTGTGCGCTGCGACCGAATGGAAGGCGGAAACCAGCCGAACACCTTCGCCCAGATGTGCCAGTGCCTCCACCGCCGCGCTGCCCGTCTCAGGAAGTTGCACGCGCATCACCTTGGGCGGTACCAGCGGCACGGTAGTATCAACGACGATGGCCGAACCGACATGATCCTTGATCTGTGCGAGCGTTCCGGCGTGGGCGGAATAGGGCACGGTAACGATCACCACATCCTTCCCGCTTGCCGCATCGCTGTTGGTTGCACCGCCTGCCGCGCCAACTTCCTGAGCGGCGATTTCTGCGCTCTCAGCCGAGCGAGAGCCGATAGTCACACTATGTCCGGCCTTGGCCAGGCGGCGTGCGATAGCCTTACCTAATGCACCGGTCCCGCCGATTACGCCGATAGCTGCCATGTCAATTAGCTCCTGAAACTTGCCTGATTTGTGTTTGCCGTTGCGGATAGTGGTGCCATGGCACTAGGCAACCCCATAATGCAACGCCCGCTATTCATCACAGCGGCGGACTGGACCTCATGACTGTCGCCACACCCTCTCTTTCGGTAGTAATCTTGCCTGGACTGCCAATGTTTAAGGCGGGGATGGACATAACTGCGGAAATTATTGATGCGGCGGACAAGGCTGGCGTGACGATAGGCGGCGGCGATGTTGTCGTTATCGCGCAGAAGATTGTGTCGAAAGCTGAGGGGCGGATCGTCAGCCTTGCCAGTGTCGAGCCGGGGCCGCATGGGCTGGAATTGGGTGCGGTGTCTGGCAAACCAGCAACTTTGGCACGACTGATCCTTGATGAGAGCCAATCGGTTATGCGCGCGAGCCCGCTGGCCATCATCACTCGCCACCGCACCGGCCATGTTACTGCCAATGCCGGAATAGACGCCTCGAATGTTGAAGGCGGAGATAAGGAGCAGGTGCTGCTCTGGCCGCGCGATCCTGATGCCAGTGCTCGGACAATCCGCTCTGGCTTCGCCGCTGCTCCTGCCGTTGTCATTGCCGACAGCCTGGGCCGGGCCTGGCGCCAAGGCACGATGGGCACCGCCATCGGCTGTGCGGGATTGGTCCACACCGATGACCGGCGCGGGCAGGTGGATATGTTCGGGCGCACCTTGCAGGCCACCATAGTCGCCGTTGCCGATGCCATCGCCGCCTTTGCCGTGCTCGCCATGGGTGAAGGGGCGGAAGGCACGCCGGTTGCAGTTGTGCGCGGGGCGGGGCGGTGGGTGACGGCAGAGGACGGTCTTGGCGCAGCTGCTATCATGCGGCCTGTTGAAGGGGATATGTTCCCGTGAATGCCATAAGCTCCGGGGGCCACGTGCTGGCCCTATCTGGCGGTGTTGGCGGGGCGAAACTCGCTGCTGGTCTTGCTGCGGTAATCCCGCCTGAGCGGCTGACCATTGCGGTCAACACCGGCGATGATTTCGAGCATCTTGGCCTTACCGTGTGTCCTGACATCGATTCCGTGGTCTATGCCATGGCTGGCCTTAACGACCGCCAACGCGGCTGGGGCGTGGTTGATGAATCGTGGCGCATGATGGAGCAGTTGCGCTCACTGGGCGAGGCGGACTGGTTCAATCTGGGCGACCGCGATCTCGCCATGCACATTGCCCGCAGCTGGCGATTGCGCGCCGGTGAGAGCCTGTCAGCAGTTACCGCAAGGCTGACTAACCAACTCGGCATCGCGCACCGCGTCGTGCCGATGAGCGACGCGCCAGTGCGAACGCAGGTGGAAACTGATGCGGGCTGGCTCGATTTTCAGCACTATTTCGTGCGCGAGCAATGCCGCCCTGTGGTGAAGGCAATCTGCTTTTCCGGGACGCCAGGGGCCGGGCCATCGGCAGGGCTGGCAGAGGCCTTGGCGCGGCCCGATCTGGCGGCGGTGGTGCTGTGCCCTTCCAACCCATTTCTGTCTGTCGATCCAATCCTTGCGGTCGATGGGGTTCGCCAAGCACTACTCAGCCTCAAGGTGCCGCGCATCGCTGTGTCACCGTTGATTGGTGGCAAGGCACTGAAGGGTCCGCTTTCGAAAATGCTCGATGAGCTTGGTTTTGAGGGCAGCAACACGGCTATCGCGGCCCATTATGGTGCATTGATCAGCCATTTGGTGATTGATCGCACGGACGAAGACGGCGCACTGGCCTTGCGTGCCAGTGGCCTTCAGGTCACCTTGGCGGAAACGCTGATGAAAAGCAGTGAAGATCAGGCGAGGCTGGCGCGTGACGTGCTCACCGCCGCTGGAGTGGAGTAGTCAAGTGGACGCGATTACCAGTTTGAAGGCCCAGCTTGCCGCAATGCCCACCGAAGCATTGCTGGCTCAAGCGCGGAATCGCCGTGATGCCCGCGACGGGTTCGCAGGATTTGGGCGGATGACCTATAGCCGCAAGGTGTTCATTCCGCTGACACGGCTGTGCATGGATGTCTGCCACTATTGCACATTCGCCACCACACCATCGCAGCTTGCCGCGCCTTATCTGACGCTGGACGAAGTGCTCGACATCGCCCGCGCTGGTGCGGAGGCGGGCTGCAAGGAAGCACTGTTCACGCTGGGTGATGCGCCCGAGCGCCGCTATGTCGCCGCGCGCGAATGGCTGGCCGAGCATGGCTTTGAACGTACCATCGACTATGTTCGGCATTGCGCCGAAGCGGTACTCAAGGAAACCGGGCTGCTGCCGCACGTGAATGCCGGCGTTCTGGAAGAAGCGGACTATCTTGCGCTCAAGCCATTTGCCGCTTCCTGCGGGCTGATGCTGGAAACCACGGCTGATCGGCTGGGGGATAAAGGCGGGGCGCATTTCGGATCACCGGACAAGGTTCCCGCGCTGCGGCTTGCCTCACTGGAAGCAGCGGGCCGGGCAAAAATGCCGATGACCAGTGGCATCCTCGTCGGCATTGGCGAGACCGAGGAAGAGCGGATCGAGGCGCTGATGGCGCTGAACGAGGTCCACCACCGCCATGGCAACTTGCAGGAAGTCATCGTCCAGAACTTCTGCGCCAAGGCTGACACCAAGATGGCCGATGCGCCCGAACTGACCGATGAGGAATTCCTGCGGGCGCTGGCCCTCGCGCGGATCGTGCTCGATGATGAAATATCGGTACAGGCACCGCCCAATCTCAATGATGCGCGACTTGGACGGTTGATTGATACCGGCATCAATGACTGGGGCGGCATTTCACCAGTCACCAAGGACCATGTAAACCCAGAGGCACCCTGGCCCGAAATTGCCCGGCTGGAGCAGATTTGCGCTTCGGCGGGGCGGCCTCTGGTCGAGCGACTGACCATCTATCCGCGCTATGTTGCTGAGCCAGGCTGGATCGATCCAAAGTTACGACCGTCAGTGATCAAACTCGCCGATGCCGAGTGGCTGGGGCGCGATTCTGTGTGGAGTCCGGGCGTGTCCGGAGCGGCCCCCGGATCGCCGCAGGCACCAATTGGCGCTGTGGTGCCGGGGCCGGTGGCGATACAACTCCACGCCATGCTGGATCGCGCTGCGGACGGCCATGAACTATCCGAAGCAGAGATCGTCAGCCTGTTTGAAACGCGCGGTTCTGCGGCGCAGGCGGCAATCGAGGCGGCGGATGCCTTGCGCGCCGAGGTCAACGGCGATGCGGTGACCTATGTGATCAACCGCAACATCAATTATACCAACATCTGCGCCTATTCGTGCAGTTTTTGCGCCTTTTCAAAGACATCATCAAAGGGTGGTTATCGCGACAAACCCTATGCCCTCGATTTCGGCGAAGTGGCGAGCCGCGCGCAGGAAGCTGTCGCCAAGGGTGCCACCGAAGTCTGCCTGCAAGGCGGTATCCACCCAAGCTATACCGGCGATACCTATGCGGGGATCCTTGAGGCGGTGAAGGCAGCTTGCCCGGACCTGCACGTTCATGCCTTCTCGCCGCTTGAAGTCAGCCAGGGCGCAAAGACTCTGGGCGTTTCGGTTGAGGATTATCTGCGCCGCCTGAAGGATTCCGGCCTTGGCTCGCTGCCCGGCACGGCGGCGGAAATCCTCGACGATGGCATCCGGATGCAGATATGCCCGGACAAGCTGATGAGCGGGGAATGGCTCGATGTCGTTGGCACCGCACACCGCATCGGCCTGCCGACCACATCGACGATCCTGTACGGCCACCTTGAAGAACCAGTCCATTGGGCACGGCATCTGCTGGCTTTGCGCCGCTTGCAGGGCGAAACCGGTGGCTTCACCGAATTCGTACCGCTGCCGCTCGTCCACATGGAAGCGCCAATGTATCGCAAAGGGCTGAGTCGCAAGGGGCCGACATGGCGCGAAGCTGTGATGATGCACGCGGTTGCGCGCATCGTGCTGCACACCCGGATCAGCTCAATCCAATGTTCATGGGTAAAGCTTGGCACAGAAGGCGCCGCGGCGGTGCTGAATGCCGGAGCGAATGACATCGGCGGGGTGCTGATGAACGAAAGCATCAGCCGCGCCGCTGGGGCCAGCCATGGTCAGGAACTGACGGTGGAGAACCTTGAAACCATCGCCATGGCCGCTGCCAAGACCACTAGCCGCCCGCTGCGCCAGCGCACGACGCTTTACAAGACGGTGGTGCGCGAAGCGGTGCTTGCCTAGGGCCGCAGCACCCAGCCACCATCGACGTGGATTGTCTGACCGGTGATCCATGCACCTGCCTCTGAACACAGCAGCAGCAGGGTGCCAACCAGTTCATCAGGCTCACCGCGCGGACGCATGGCGCAGGTCATGCTCAGGTACTGGATGAAGGGCGAATCATCAGGCACCAGCAGCTTGCCCGCATCCGATTTGACATTGCCCGGCGCAATTGCGTTGCAGGTGATGCCATCCTTGCCGAACTGCTTGGCAAGGCTGGTGGTCAGGCCGACCAGCGCCAGCTTGGTGATGCCGTAAAGCCCGCTGGCCGGAAAAGCGCCGCCGCTGGTCTGGTTGACGATACGCCCGCCACCGCGCCCGCGCATCGAAGGAACGACCGCACGTGAACAGAGCAATGCGCCCTCAAGATTGACGGCAAAAGCCTTGTGCCATGCGTCCATGCTGACGGTTTCGAAATTATCATAGCTGATATCGACCATTAGCGCGGCATTGTTGACCAGCACATCAACGCCGCCGAATGCCTTAATTGCCGCAGCCGCCATGGCGAGGGTGCTTGCCTCATTGGCGACATCGACCTGAACGCCGATAGCTTTGCCGCCGCCCGCGACGATTTCTTCGGCAACTGTCTGAGCGCCTGCCTCATTAAGGTCAGCCACGACCACTGATGCCCCTGCATTGGCGAGTCCCAGTGCATAGGCCCGGCCTATCGAGTTGCCGCGTCCGCCAGCACCGGTGACGACGGCCACTTTGCCATCAAGGCGGAACTGATCAAGATTGAAGCTCATGAAAGATATCCCTCTGGGCTGGCTGATGCGCCAGCCATATGCCGATCAGCCTTGAGCCTAGCCCAATTTTCAGGAAGGAAAAGTTCAGCCGGAACGGGGGGGCGATATCGCTAGAATTGGTCAGCGATATTCAGCAGGGCGGTCAGTTTTTTGGGAGCTACAGCCTGCCAGCTGCGCTGCAACCACACGCTGATGGCCTGCCAATCATTATCCCCCAGATCCAGCCGGATCGCGATCCAGTCACCGCCAAAATAGGCGGGGCGATAATAGCGGGCAGCGTCCATTTCGATCAGCTGCTGCTGCTCATCAAGCCCGCTGATCTTGACCAGCAGTGCCAGCTTGCCATCGCCGTGGTGGTCGCGGCTGATGTAAGCGAACTTCTTGCCCTTCACGATGCCGAAGCAGGGCATGCCATGAGACACAACTTCGTCCGCTTCCGGCTGCGCCATGGCGATTGCGCGGACCTGATCAATCACGCTTTCGGGTGAGCGCTCGCGTGACACCAGATCGGCGAGGCAGCGGGAATAGAGTTGATGCTCGGCGATCAGAACGCGCGAGGCCAGCTTATCCGGTGTGTCATCCGGCAGGACGGCCACTAGTGTCTGACCCAGAATAGGTCCGTCATCTAGTTCCGCAGTCACGACATGGACGGTGCAGCCGCCATGACTGTCACCGGCTTCCAGCGCTCGTTCGTGGGTGTGAAGGCCAGTGTATCTGGGCAGCAACGAGGGGTGGATATTGATCATCCGACCCTGCCAAGCGCTGACAAATTCCGCTGTCAGGATGCGCATATAACCGGCCAGCGCGACATATTCCGCACCACTCGACCTGATCGCCGAGTCCATCGCCATATCATGGTCCGCGCGCGTCATGCCCTTGTGGGACAGAGCGAAAGTGGCGACACCTTCAGCTACGGCAAGTTTCAGGCCGCCGGCATCCGGGTTGTTGCTGGCGACCAGCACGATCTCATAGGGGCAGCTTTCGTCACGACTGGCATAAAGCAATGCTGCCATATTGGTGCCGCTGCCTGAGATGAGCACGGCGACTTTTGCCCTCTCAGCCAAAATGGGTCGCTTCCCAGACACCGCGTGAACTCCAGACTTCGTCAGCGCCCTGAACCGTGCAGCCGCGTGGCCCAGCTTCGATTCCGCCAATGACATAAACAGTCTCACCGGCTGCTTCGAGATCGGCCTGCACACTGGCAACATCATCTGCCGCTACCGCCAGCACCATACCCACACCGCAGTTGAATGTGCGCGCCATTTCCTCGGGCTCGATATTCCCCTGTGCTTGCAGGAAAGCCATCAGTCTGGGCTGCTCCCACGCACCGGCGTCAATCCGGGCATGAAGATGCTTTGGCAGCACGCGTGGCACGTTTTCCAGCAGGCCGCCGCCAGTAATATGGGCAAGGGCGTGGATACGGCCAGAGCGGATCACCGGCAGCAGGCTCTTCACGTATATCCGCGTCGGCTCGATCAGGTGGTCGATCAGCAGGCGGTCAGCATCGAACAGGGCAGGGCGGTCAAGTTTCCAGCCCTTGTCAGCCGCCAGCCGCCGGACCAGCGAATAGCCGTTGGAATGGACACCCGAACTGGCAAGGCCGAGCAGAATATCACCCTCGGCCACCTTGTCACCGGTCAGCTGTTCGCCGCGTTCCACCGCGCCGACGCAGAAGCCGGCCAGATCATAGTCACCAGCGGCATACATCCCCGGCATCTCCGCCGTTTCGCCGCCGATCAGCGCGCATCCGGAAATCTTGCAACCCTCGGCAATTCCGGCGACCACGCGTTCAGCGATGCCACTATCGAGTTTTCCAGTGGCGAAGTAATCAAGGAACAGCAGCGGTTCTGCGCCTTGCACGATCAGATCGTTGACGCACATGGCGACGAGATCGATGCCGATCTGGTCATGCCGGTCGTAATCAATGGCCAGTTTTACTTTGGTGCCAACACCGTCATTGGCGGCGACTAGCAATGGGTCTTTGTATCCTGCAGCTTTCAGATCGAAGAAGCCGCCAAAGCCGCCAAGCTCTGCGTCTGCGCCGGGACGGGCGGTGGCTTTTGCCAGCGGCGCGATGGCTTTCACCAATGCGTTTCCAGCGGCGATAGAGACGCCAGCTTGCGCATAGCTGTAGCTCTTTGGGGAAGGTTTATCAGACATTGCCAGCCGCCTAGCCTTTTCGCGCTTGGATTTCCACGGATGATTGGGCAATAGGATTGTGGTTTTCCCCGATGGTAGTCGCAACTCCCCCTTCAAGCCTCATGGCACACCGGCACGGCCGGGCCGCGCAAATCGGTTTTGGGCTGGTTGTGCTGGCAGCAATCGGGCTGGCAATCGCTGGTCCAGCGCGGCTTTTTGCGCAAATTGAAGGCGATCGCGGCATTGCCCCTGTAGCGGTCACGAACGATATCGAAGTCAGCGGAATCGATGTGAATGTCACCGGCAAGAACGCTGATGAGGCGCGTAATTCCGGCTGGGTTGAGGCCAAGCGCAAGGCCTGGATCAAACTGGGCGGCGCGGCGATGCCCGATGGCCAGCTCGATTCGCTGGTTTCAGCAATAGTTGTCGAGCAGGAACAGATCGGCCCGCGCCGCTATATTGCCAGGCTGGGCGTGGTGTTTGATCGTGCCCGAGCCGGGCAATATGTCGGTTCAGGCGATGGCGGGCCGTCCACTCATTCAGCACCGATGTTGACCCTGCCGGTGCTCTATTCGGGAGGAACGGTGCAGGTCTATGAAGTGCGCGGTCCCTGGCAGAACGCCTGGGCGCAATTCAAGGCGGGGGCGAGCGGCATAGACTATGTCCGGCCCGCAGGCGGCGGCGGCGATTCGCTGCTGATGAATGCCGGGCAGACCGGCAGGCGCAGCCGCTCGTGGTGGAGCAATATCCTCAGCTCGTTCAATGCCTCAGACACGCTGTTTCCGGTTGCGAGGCTGGAGCGGCAATGGCCGGGCGGTCCGATCCGCGGGACGTTTACTGCACGTTATGGGCCGGACAACAATTATCTCGGTTCCTTCACGCTTAACGCAAATGACGAGGCCGGACTTCCCGCCATGCTGAACGAGGCGGTGAAGCGGCTTGATGGGCTATATAATGATGCCTTGAGCAAGGGCTTGCTACGCCCCGATCCAACCTTGAATGCCCAGCCGACGCTTGATCCGGCAATAGCCGCCTTGATTGCCGCAGCCGCCAAGGCTGACGCTGCGGCCAATCCTGCTGATGGCCCCTTAACGGTAGCCACACCCGGAGCGGCAACGCCTGCACCAACGCCTACGCCGACACCGACCGTCGAGGCAAAAATCACCTCGATCACCGTGCAGTTCGCCTCACCTGATGCCAAGGCCGTCGATTCGGCGCTGTCCTCTGTCCGCTCTGTCCCAGGGGTGCGCGGGGCATCCACCAGCAGCCTTGCCATGGGCGGCACATCAGTGATGCGAGTCAGCTTCGCCGGCTCGCTCGATGATTTGCGCGATGCCTTGCGCGCACGGGGCTGGTCGGTTTCTGCTGGCAGCAATGCACTTAGTATCCGGCGCTGAACTGATGACCCAGATTCCGCTGCCTCTCGCGCTTCGGGCGGGGAGCAATCCTTCACGTATCGTCGTAGGTGCGGGCAATTCTGCCGTGCTTGATGCTTTTTCGCGGGCTGCCGACTGGCCGTTTCGCACCGCCGTGCTGTTTGGCCCACCGCGCGCTGGCAAATCGCTGCTGGCGCGCTGGTTTGCGACAAGCGGGCAGGGTGAGGCTATCGACGATGCTGATAAGCTGGACGAGGCCGACCTGTTCCACCGCTGGAACCGTGCGCAGGAAAGCGGGCTGCCACTGCTCATCGTGGCCAATGCGCCCGATGGCGGCTGGAAAATTACTTTGCCAGACCTCGCATCGCGGCTGGGATCGGCGTTGCACCTCGAAATCGGCGAGCCGGATGACGCTATGCTGGCTGATCTGATTGCGGTCCATGCCGAAATGCGCGGGCTTGCTCTGGGGCCAGATGCGGGTGCCTATCTTGTCCCGCGCGCTACGCGTTCCCATTTGGGTGCAGAGAAGCTGGTCAGTGTGATCGACCGGCTGAGCCTTGAACGCAAACAGGCACCGACATTGGCGATCTGGCGCGATGCGCTGGAGGAGATCCACGGGGTAGCGCAGCCGCGCTTGCTTTGACGGGGCAATTGGGGAAGAATTGCAGCGATGTTTAACGAGCTGACCGACTATCTTGATTCCATCGTTGCCCGCGATCCGGCTCCGCGTTCGCGCTGGGAAGTGCTGCTCTATCCGGGCGTTCTGGCGGTGGGAATGCACCGGATTGCACACTGGCTGTTTGAAGCACGGCTCTATTTTCTCGCCCGCTTTATCAACCACTGGTCGCGCGCCATGACGGCAATTGATATTCATCCGGGTGCGAAGATCGGCAGGCACCTGTTTATCGACCACGGTTTTACCGTGATCGGTGAGACGGCGGAGATCGGCAATAATGTGACGATCTATCAATGCGTCACACTCGGCGGGACCAATCCGGCCAATGGTGTGGGCGGCAAGCGCCACCCAACCCTGCTCGATAATGTCATCGTCGGATCGGGCGCGCAGATCCTTGGGCCGATCACCGTCGGTCCGCGCGCGCGGATCGGTGCCAATGCCGTAGTGACCGACGATGTGCCCGAAGGCGCGACAATGATCGGCCTCAAGGCACGGTCAACTTTGGTGGCGGTCGAAACCTGGGCCAAGGAATTCATGCCCTATGGCACACCCTGCAAAGAGCCGTGTGAGCCAGGCGGAAAGCGATTCGAAGATCTGGAGCTGGAACTGACCGCGCTCAAGGCGCAGGTCGAGTTGCTACTGGCTGATCGCAGCGCCACCAAGCCGGAAAGCCCGGCACCACGCAAGCGCACAAGGGTCTAAGCAAGGATGGCGCTGGGCGGAGCAGGCATGAGTGGCTCCGGCGCTCAGATCCTTGCATTCTCGCCGCACCGCAATGTTCAGATTGGCTTTGATCGGCAGGAACTGACGCGCATCCTCGATATTTATGGCCGCATGGTCGCCGCCGGGTTCTGGCGTGACTATGCCATGGACTTTGGCCGAGAAGCCGCCAGCTTCAGCGCTTTTCGCCGCGCTGCAGAGCGACCGCAGACTCGGATCGAGAAGCGGCCCGAACTGCGCAGCCGCCAAGGCATGTGGACTTTGTTTGGTGAGGGAGGGCAGGTGCTCAAGCGGGGGCATGAGCTGGCCGGAGTGCTGTTTCCGCTGGAGCGGCGCTTGCTCAAGCTGGTTGAGGACTGAAGCAGTAATAGCTCGCATTCAAATCTGCTACCGCCCTCATCCCTTTGAGGGAAGAGGGCGGGCCTTTGAGGGAAGAGGGCGGGATGAATTCGGTACTGCAAATTGTCAGCCCATGGCAGCGACAGGCAGCCTCGTCCGCACATTATCAGGCAATTGCCCAACCACCGCATTGCGGATCGGCGTCCAGAAAGCGGAGAGCGAGAGCAGCGCTGATCCAATCACCAGACCGGTGATAGCGACATTGAGTTCAACCACACCGAACTGGCGGAACAGGAAGGTCATGGCGATCAGCACATAGGCCAGCGCCGAGACCAGCAAAGCGCGCCGGTCCACCGCAAGCGCCACCAGTCCCATCAGCACATAGACGGCGATCACGCCAAATGCCGCAGCCGGGGCAATGTTCTCGCCATGGTTTACACCAATCCAGTTGAACAGAGGATGGGCAATCATCGGCGCGGCAAGCAGGTGGAGCCAGAAGGCAACATCGCTGCGCCTGGTTTCGCGGGCGCGGTCTGTCATGTCCCAGCGCATAGCGACGGTGAAAACGGCTAAGCCCGCGATGAACACCAGTGGCAGGAGAATGCGTTCAGCATCTTGGGCCTCGGGTTTGATGAAGGCTGTCGCGATTAGTGCGATTACCGTAGCAGAAGCAGCAGCAGCTCCTGCCGCAACGGTGATTGGCACCATGAATCGCCGCCAGTGCAGCCATGCTCCAGCCGCAACAAAGGCGGCTACTCCGGCAGCGCAGAGTGTGGTTTGGGTAACGGACATGTTCGGATCATAGGCATCGAGAATGCCAATGGGGATCGCAGCCAGACCGGCGGCAAAGGCCAGCAACAGCACAATTGAGGGTAGAGCCATGTGGCGCTGGCGGGTGAAATATTCAGCCATACCCCACGCGGCCAGCGCAACCAGCGCCCCGCCAACTCCCGGCGCAATCGCCTGACCAATTGAACCAACTGCCATGATCAGCAGAGCGGCCGCGATGGTCACGAAAATATCGTTGAAGCCGGTGATGAGGCGGAAATGCTCTTCATCGGCGGATGATCCGGCGCGCTGGCCGGAAACGTGCGAGCGCAATGCCTCGGCAGCGTCATGGCTGAGTGCGCCAGCCGCAACGGCGGATTGAAGATCTGATTCTGAATACATTGGGCATCCTCCCCTGTGATAGCGGGAGGATGCCCCAAGTGTATTACTGCGTCAATACAGTAAAGCGTGATACCGCGCTTACTTGCCCGCCAGCTTCATCAGCGCTTCGAGTGCCCACTGCGATTGCTCCATGCCGCTCTGCACGACCTGGTCCCCGCTGCGATCACTGATGCGGTTCCATGCTGCAGCAAAGCCTTCAACGGTCTGTTCATCCTTGGGCAGGGCAACGCCATGAGTCATGGTGACGAAAGCGCTCTGATAAACGCCTGCACCTGCGCCAACGATGGCATTAGTCGGGGCGTCATCCGAAACCAGATACAGCGCGGCAGGAGCGACCGATTCAGGGCTGAAGGCCTTGAAGGCTTCTTCCGGGAAGATATCCTGCGTCATGCGGGTGCCCGCTGTTGGCGCGAGCGAATTGACGCGAATGTTATACTTCGCGCCTTCAAGATAGAGCGTCTTGGCCAGACCGACCATGCCCAGCTTGGCCGCACCATAATTCGCCTGGCCGAAATTACCGCCTAGCCCAGTGGAGGATGTTGTCATCAAAATGCGACCGTAATTCTGCTCGCGCATGGTTTCCCACACCGCCTTGGAAGCATTAGCCGCGCCGCTTAGATGAACCTTGACCACTAGATCGAAATCCATCGGCTCCATCTTGACGAAAGTCTTGTCACGCAGGATGCCCGCATTGTTGATCAGGATATGAACACCGCCCCAGGCTTCCTTGGCCTTGGTGACCATTTCGGTCATTTGCGCATATTCGGTAACGCTGCCGCCATTGGACATTGCCTCGCCGCCAGCCGCCTTGATTTCTTCCACCACCAGCAAGGCCGCGTCTGAATGACCGGTGCCATCACGCGATGCGCCAAGATCATTGACCACGACCTTCGCCCCGCGCCGCGCCAGTTCCATCGCATAAGCCCGGCCCAGACCACCGCCAGCTCCCGTGACGATTGCGACTTTGTCCTTGAACGAAATGGTCATGTCTGAGTCTCCATTTGGGCCGCTTAGGGCTGAATTATGTGGGGCGGAATGGCACTTCACTGCCCGAGATTCAACTGCCAAGAATTGCCGCTACGGCGAAGCGGACGTGCAAATGTGACACGTGTCAAGAATGTGTCACCAAACCGTCGTAGGACCGCAATCGAATCGTCATTGAGTTCGCAGGGAGTGTTGAAAATGAATAATACCGTACGCTTTTCAGTGCTGGCATTGGCCTGTGCATCAGGTTGGGTACTTCCGGCTCAGGCGCAGAGTGCTGATTCGGCCGCCATCCAGCAGGAACTCGCAGCCATGCGCGCGCAGATGCAGGCGATGAACCAGCGGATTGACACGCTCGAAGGCCAGCTCGTCAGTGCCAATGCCAAGGCTGAAGCAGCAACCGCGCGGGCGGATTCGGTGACAGCGGCCTTGGCGAAAGCCCCCGTGGCCAGTGTTACAGCCAAGCCTGCCACTGAAATCACCTGGGATGGGGCGCCCAAAATTGCTACCAAGGATGGCTGGAGCTTCAAACCGCGCGGGCGCTTGCAGCTGGATGTCGGAACACTGACAACGCCAGCCACTCTGGTGAGCACGCAAAAGGGCATCGCCACCGAGTTCCGTCGGCTATACATTGGCTTTGATGGCACGATCCCCGGCGGTTTCGGCTATCGCATCGAAGCTGACCTCGCGAACAGTTCAGTCCAGCTTACCGATGCCTACCTGACCTACAAGGCGAGCAAGGCGGTAACAGTCACGCTTGGCCAGCAAAAGCCGTTCCAGAGCATGGAGGACATGACCTCTGATCTTTACACCAGCTTCATGGAGCGCGCCGCCTTCAACAGTGCCTTTGGCTATGAGCGCCGGGTTGGCCTGAGCGCGACCTATCTGGGCAAGAGCTTTCTGGTGCAGGGCGGGGTGTTTGCTGATGATGCCGCAGCGCTGAACAGCGATACCAACAACAGCTACAGCCTGGATGCGCGCGTGGTGTTCATGCCGAAACTGGGTGATGCTCAGTTGCATCTTGGCGGATCGATCCACACCCGCAAGTTCAACGATGTTTCGACCACGGCACGTTACTCTGTGCGGCCATTCGTTCATACCACCGATCTGCGCCTCGTTGATACCAAAGCCTTCAGCGCCACATCCGAGCGCAGCATTGGCCTTGAGGCCGCCTATATCAACGGGCGCTTCCACGCGACCGCCGAAAACCACTGGATGACGGCATCGCGCCCCGGCCTTGCCGACCCCACCTTCAACGGCGGCTTTGCCGAGCTTGGCTATCTGCTGACGGACGATGTCACCGCCTACAAGGCTGGTGGTTATGACCGCATCCGCCCCAAAACCCCGCTGGGCAAGGGAGGATTTGGTGCGGTGCAGATCAACGCGCGCTATGATTGGCTTGACCTCAATTCGGGTGCAATCATCGGCGGACAGCAGCAGATCGCTGGCATCTCGGCAGTGTGGATTCCGACCGACTATGTCCGCTTCATCGCCAACTACGGCCATATCTGGCTCAGCGATGCGGCGGTGGCGGCGGGAACTTCGCGCAAGTATCAGGCCGATTCAGCAGGTGTGCGCGCGCAATTTGATTTCTGATCCAGCGATGCTCGTCTTCTGGTGCGGCATAAGGCAATCCGGATAATCACCGCCAGATGCAGCGCCGTTGTGGAATCGGCAAGCATTTGGTGGCAAAGGCTTGTCCATGACCGCCGTTAACCAAACCCGGCCACTGGCCGCCGTCATCCTCGCCGCTGGCAAGGGCACCCGCATGAAGAGCGATCTTCACAAGGTGCTGCATCCGATTGCGGGCCGTCCGATGCTTGAGCACTTGCTGGCAAGCGTGGCGCAGCTCTTGCCAGAGCGGCAGGTTGTCGTCGTTGGCAGCGGGCGTGATCAGCTTGAGGCGTGTCTTGGCAACCGTGCTGCAATTGCCGTGCAAGACCCGCAACACGGCACTGCTCACGCGGTGCAACAGGCTGAGGCGGCTTTGGCCGGTTTCGCGGGCGACGTGCTGATTCTCTATGGCGATGTGCCTTTCGTCAGCGCCGCCACAATGCGCGCGATGATCGAGCGGTTGAACGGAGCCGATGCTCCTGCCGCCGTCGTGCTGGGCTTTCAGCCAGCCGATGCGCTGCACTATGGCCGGATCATCACACAGGGCGATGCCATCGTGAAGATGATCGAATACAAGGACGCCAGCGCCGATGAGCGCGCCTGCACCTTGTGCAATTCAGGCCTGATGGCGGTGCGTGGGTCAGATCTGTTCGCGCTGCTCGCCCGCGTCACCAACGACAATGCCCAGGCCGAATATTACCTGCCCGATGTGGTGAATATCGCGCGTGACGATGGCCGCGCCTGTGTCGTGGTGACTGCTGATCCTGATGAAGTGGCCGGCATCAACAGCCGCTCCGAATTGGCTGAGGCGGAAGCGCGCTGGCAGCAGCGCCGCCGTGCCTCTGCCATGGCCGAAGGTGCCAGCCTGATCGCGCCCGAAACGGTGTGGTTCAGTTGGGACACCGTGCTGGGCCGCGATGTTTCCATCGAGCCTAACGTCTTTTTCGGCTGCGGTGTGACCGTGGCAGACAACGTCACCATCCGCGCATTTTGCCATCTCGAAGGCGCAAGCCTGGCCAATGGTGCAGAAATCGGCCCTTACGCGCGCCTGCGCCCCGGCGCGGTGCTGGGCGAAAAGGTCAAGATCGGCAATTTCGTCGAGATCAAGAAGGCAGTGTTCGGCAAGGGTGCCAAGGCCAACCACCTCTCCTACATCGGGGATGCCGAGGTCGGGGCAGGGGCCAACATCGGCGCGGGCACCATCACCTGCAATTATGACGGCTATTTCAAGCACAAGACCGTAATCGGCGAACGCGCCTTCATCGGCTCGAACTCCGCCCTGATCGCTCCGGTTAAAATCGGAGCAGATGCCATCGTCGCCGCAGGCAGCGCAGTCAGCCGCGATGTCGCTGAGGGCGAGCTGCGGATGGTGCGGGCCGAGCAACTGGTCAAGCCAGGCTGGGCTGACCGGTTCCATGATGCGATGAAGAAGCGCAAGGCGGAGAAGAAGGGGTAGTCGTGTGAATTCCTTAGTTCTGCTCAAACTGGTCCCGTGCCTCGTTCTTATCGGCCTTGTCCCGGTTTCGGCACAGGCGCAGGAAAGCGATTGCGAACTTCATGTCTGGCCAACCACTCAGTTCGGTGCGGTGTTTCATGGTGCGAATGTAAGCATAGGAACCTATGGTCCGTTCGTTAGCAGCTTGATGCTCACACCAATGCAGGATGTCGCACGAAGGCTGGGCGAATCTATTGATCCCACTGCGCAGACAGACGCAATTACCGCACTCGATCTGGGATCAAGCAATCGGTTTCAGGGCTATCGTCTGGTGCTTCACGAGGCTCCGGTTACGCCGAAATACGGCAATTGGATAGCAAAGGATGTGGGAGAAGGTGCCCGTGATAGTACTTCGAAGTCGTCGTGCTATGCCGAACTTCACATAGTTTTCATCACGCTGTTTCGAACCGCACTCAGTAAAATGATTCAGACGGGTTTTCTGTTTCGCGAATTCGGTTCATCGCAATCAATGACTTTCAAGGCGGTTGATGCCGGCAGCACAGGAGCGCCGGCTTTTGAAACCAATGGTGAAGAAAAGTCCACAGAGGCAAAAGCCAGCGTTCGCGCAGCCCTTCAGGAGAACCTGAGGATTTTCCTTCGAAAAAAGAAAATGCGCCCCGGGACCACGCGTTCTTGACATGATATCATGATGTGATATCACTATCGCCATGACCCGCATCCTCGCTGATCTTCCTGAAGACGATATCAAGTGGCTTGATGCCCGCGCAGCGGAGCAGGGCAAATCGCGCGCTTCGGTGCTGCGTGAGGCGGTGTCAGTCTATAAGGGGCAATCCGCTACGACTGACAAGGAATGGCTGGAGATCGGCTTTGGTGCCTGGAAGGATCGGACCGACATCGGTGATTCGGTTGTGTGGCAGCGTCGCGAACGCGCTGCATCGACCCGATACTGGGATGATGACTATGAAGAGGTAAAGGCCGAATTCCCTGACCTGTTTGATGAGGAAGACGATCGCCAGCGTCGGATTTATCTCGACATGGTGGCCGGCAAATACCCCAAACCAAAGCGTCCTGGCACCAAGTGAGCGGCTTTACTTTCGACTCGAACATCGTGATCGATGCGCTCGCAGGCTTCGGTCCGGCGCGCGACGAGATTGATCGCGCAACTGATTTTGGCTCGCGCGCCTGGATTAGCCGTGTGGTCTGGATCGAAGTTATGTCGAAGGGCGATGGTGACGGCCTCAAGCGTGCTGAAACGCTTCTCTCAGGTTTCGGAATTGATGAAATCGATGCTGAAATCGGAAGAAGGGCAGCGGCACTTCGCCGCGAGCGGTCCCGGCTCAAAGCTATGGACGCCATCATCCTTGCTACTGCCCAGACCCGCGGCCGCGTTCTAATTACCCGCAACACTAAAGACTTCCCGGCCGAACTCCCGGGTATCCGTGTCCCTTATGTCATTTGAAGAAAGCTGAATCCCCATGTGCGGCATCATCGGCATCGTCAGCAAGCAGGAAGTGGCGGATCGTCTGGTTGATGGTCTGCGCCGCATGGAATATCGCGGTTATGATTCTGCCGGGGTCTGCACCGCGCATAACGGCCAGCTGATCCGCCGCCGGGCTCCGGGCAAGCTGGCTGGTCTCGTTGCCGAACTGGCGCGCGATCCGGCGCAGGGGACGACTGGCATCGCCCATACCCGCTGGGCGACACACGGCGCGCCAACGGCGGCCAATGCTCACCCCCATGCCACCGAGCAACTGGCGCTGGTCCACAACGGCATTATCGAGAACTTCCGCACCCTGCGGGAAGCGCTGACCGCGCGTGGCCGCAAGTTTGAGAGCGATACCGACACCGAAGTCGTCGCGCACTTGCTGTCCGAACAGGTAGAGTCCGGGGCCAGCCCGCAGCAGGCCGTGCAGGCGGTGCTGCCACAGCTGCGCGGAGCCTTTGCGCTTGCCATCGTGTTTCGTTCGCACCCGGATATGCTGATCGGTGCGCGGCTCGGCTCGCCCTTGGTGGTTGGCTATGGCGAGGGGGAGATGTTCCTCGGTTCCGATGCGCTGGCATTGGCGCCGCTGACGCAGCAGATATCCTACCTCGATGAAGGCGATTGGGTGATCATCACCCGCGACGGTGCAGAGATTTTTGACAAGGATAACAATCCAGTAACGCGCGAGATCACCACCTCGGGTGCGTCGGCTGCGGCAATCGAGAAAGGCAATTATCGCCACTTCATGCAGAAGGAAATCTTCGAGCAGCCGACCGTGGTTGCCCAGACGCTGAGCTCCTATCTGCGCCAGGTCGATCAGAGTGTGGCGCTACCGCAGTTCGATTTTGATCTGTCGACGATCAACCGCGTCACCATCGTCGCCTGCGGGACGAGTTTCTACGCGGGCATGGTGGCGAAATACTGGTTCGAGCAATTCGCGCGGCTGCCCGTCGATATCGATGTCGCCAGCGAGTTCCGATACCGCGATCCGGTGCTGGAGGCGGGCGGGCTGTCGCTGTTCATCTCGCAAAGCGGCGAGACTGCAGACACTCTGGCAGCTCTTCGCCATTGCAAGGCAGCGGGGCAAACTATCGCGGTGGTGGTCAATGTGCCCACCAGCTCAATGGCGCGAGAGGCGGACCTGTTGCTGCCGACTCACGCTGGCCCCGAAATCGGTGTTGCTTCAACCAAGGCTTTTACTTGTCAGCTGGCCGTGCTGGCTGCTCTCGCTGCCCATTTGGCGGTCAAGCGCGGCCGGATGGACCGGGCGGAGGAGTGCGAGGTTGTGGAGCAACTGCTTGAAGTGCCCGCCATGCTCAACGCCGCACTTAGCCATGATGACGAGATTGCCGCCATGGCGCACCTCATCGCACCGGCGCGCGATGTGCTTTATCTCGGGCGCGGGCAAGACTATCCGCTGGCCCTGGAAGGTGCGCTAAAACTCAAGGAAATCAGCTACATTCATGCCGAAGGTTATGCAGCAGGTGAAATGAAACACGGCCCGATAGCCTTGATCGACGAGGCAGTGCCGGTGATCGTCCTCGCACCATCAGGCCCGCTGTTCGAAAAGACCGTCAGCAATATGCAGGAAGTGCGCGCGCGCGGCGGCAAGATCGTGCTGATCTCTGACCGTGAAGGGCTGGACGAGGCGGGCGAGGGCTGCCTTGCGACCATCGAAATGCCCAAGGTTCACCCACTGATCGCGCCGCTAGTCTATGCCGTTCCGGTGCAATTGCTCGCCTACCATGTCGCCTGCGCCAAGGGCACAGACGTCGATCAGCCGCGCAATCTGGCGAAATCGGTGACAGTGGAATGATCGCAAAGGGCGGCTGTCACTGCGGCGCCGTCCGCTTCGCTATCGAGGTGGCGACCAGTGTTGAACTGCTCGACTGCAATTGTTCCATATGCGCGCGCACCGGCTATTTGCATCTCAATATCCCGCACGCACAGTTCAAACTGCTGCAAGGACAGAATAATCTGAACTCCTATCGCTTTGGCACTGGCGCTGCCGAACACCTGTTCTGCCGGATTTGCGGGATCAAAAGCTTTTACCAGCCGCGCTCGCATCCCGATTGCTGGAGCGTTAACTTCACCTGCCTGGATAAGGGGCATGGAATTGAAGCTGTTACCCAAGGATTCGACGGGCAAAACTGGGAAATGGCCTGCGGTAATCTGCGATAAATCCCATCGCCTGTTCAGCGCGCGAAATTTCTTTGAATTCGGGCAGATCAAATCGCCCAGATTTACGTGGTGCTAACGAGTTTGCGGCTATCTCAGCATTGTGAAGCCGAATACACCTGATCTTACGTTGCTACCCGGGCACCTGCCGGGCATGGCCATCCTCGGATTATCACATCCGATCGAGGGTGATTGGCATCGGCTGAGGGGCATCCAATATGCCAATCTGGCCCGCACTTCTTTGCCACGGCTGGCTGCGCATATCATCGCAGCTCTGGCTGGAGCGCAGATATGTTATGGCTTTGTCAGTGGTTTAGTGCTGATTACATGGCTTGGTGTTCTGGGCTTAGCCTTGTTCGTCTCTATTCGCCTTGATCTTGGCTTGCACGATACGGATCGCCGCCAGATTACGCGTGAGGAGATGAATTCCCAGGCTTTGGCAACTGTTGCACTGGCTGCAGTCTGGGCGGTTCCGGCCACCGTGCTTTTGCGTGACGGACAGATGCAGCCGGTGCTGCAGTTCTGGTCGGTGATGGCCATGCTGATGACTGCGACCTTGGTCGTGGGATCGTCTGTGCCGCTGGCAACCATGCTGTTCAGCGGTGTGATATGCGGCTTCGCCATGCTGCAATTCGTCCTTTCCGGGCAATATGAGATGGTGGCTGTTGCTGCTGCCTTCTTTGGTTTCATCATTTTTGGTGCGATTCAGGGCGCGAGAACATATCTGACTTCTCGTGTCGCTGAAGCAGCCATGCTGGAAAAGGGCGAGGTCGTCTCGCTGCTGCTGCGCGAATTCGAAGAAGGCGGGGCGGACTGGCTGTGGCAAATCGATACCGCGCGCCGGGTCCGTTCGATCTCGGCGCGATTTGCCTATGCTCTGGGGCTTGAGCCTGAGGCGATTGACGGCAAGCCATTCATTGAACTGATCGCCGGGGAAGCTTGGGAAACCGGCCAGTTCCCGACAAGTCTGCACGATCTTGCCGAGCGTCTGAAGCGCCGGGAGAGTTTTTCCAACCTGCTCGTTCGCGTGACGATCAAGGGGCAGGATCGCTGGTGGGAGCTTTCGGGCACGCCCAGACTCGATGAGAGCGGCGTTTTTGACGGTTTTCGCGGCGTTGGTTCGGATGTTACCGAACAGCGTGAGAGCGCCGACAAGATCGCGCAGCTTGCCCGCTATGATACACTGACCGGCCTTCCCAACCGCCTGATGCTCAACGAAACGATGGGCGAAGCCATGCGCGATGCTGAAAAATGGCGCAACAAATGCGCCTTCCTGATGATCGATCTGGATCGCTTCAAGGCGGTCAATGATACGCTCGGCCATATTGTCGGCGATCAACTGCTGGCGCGCGTATCTGCCCGGCTTCAGGGAATTGTCACCGCCAATGAATTCTGTGGCCGTCTGGGCGGTGATGAATTTGCCATTGTCATCCGCGATGCCTCTGACCTCAACCGGGTAGAGCAGGTTGCACAGGCAGTGATCGAGCGTCTTTCGCGGCCCTATGAGGTTGATCACCACACGCTATATGTTGGCGCTAGCATTGGATCGGCGATTGGCCCCCGTGATGGCTCAACGGTCGAGACGCTGATGCGCAATGCCGACCTTGCGCTGTATCGTGCCAAGGATGCTGGCGGAGGGACGCATTTCAATTATGAGCCGACCCTGCATGCCCACGCCGAAGAACGCCGGAAGCTGGAATTCTCACTGCGCCGAGCGCTCGAAAAGAACGAGCTGGAGCTCCATTATCAGCCGGTTGTCGATGCCGAATCAGAACAGATCGTCAGTTTTGAAGCATTGCTGCGCTGGAACAGCGATGAGCATGGCTCGGTCAGTCCGGCCAAATTCATCCCGCTCGCCGAAGATACCCGCCTGATCGTGCCGATTGGTGAATGGGTGCTGCGTGAGGCTTGCCGCGAAGCGACAAACTGGCCTGCCCACGTCAAGGTCGCGGTAAATGTCTCTGGTGAGCAGCTGCTCGATCAGCACTTTGCCTCCACTGTGGTGGCGGCGCTGGCGACCAGTGGCTTGCCGGCAAGCAGGCTGGAAATCGAAGTAACCGAGAGCATCTTTCTACGCGATGCGACGACAGCGCGATCCACGCTTGAACAGATCATGGCGCTGGGTGCGGGTGTGGCGCTTGATGATTTCGGCACCGGCTATTCCTCGCTGGGGTACATCCGGAAACTGCGTTTCTCGACCATCAAGGTGGACCGCAGCTTTGTGCAAGGGGCGGCGACGGGCAATCCGGAGAGCTTGGCGATCATCCGCGCCGTTGTCGCCATGGCGCAGAGCCTCGACATGTCGACCACCGCAGAAGGTGTTGAGACCGAAGCCGAACTGAAAATCGTGCGTGAATTGGGGGCAACCAAGATCCAGGGCTTCTACTTCGGGCGGCCGATGATTACCTCTGAGGCCAGAAAATTGTTTTATCAGCCGGTGCTGAAACGCAGCGGTGAAGCGGCCTAAGCCCCAACCAGTCCCTTAATCGCAGATTCGAACATGGCACGGCCATCTGTATTGCCATGGGCTGCCTCAATTACGCGCTCAGGGTGAGGCATCATCCCCAGCACATTGCCAGCCGCGTTAAGCAAACCGGCAATATTGCGCGCAGATCCGTTCACTTCCTCGGCATAACGGAAAGCAACGCGGCCTTCGCCCTCAAGCCGATCCAGCGTGACATTATCGGCGAAATAGTTGCCATCGTGGTGGGCAACGGGTATCTTGATGTGCTGGCCGGCGCTGTATCCTGCGGTAAAAAGCGACTGATTGTTTTCGACAGTCAGTGCAACCTCGCGGCAAACAAAGCGAATACCAGCATTACGCATGAGCGCACCCGGCAGAAGACCGGCTTCGGTCAGCACCTGAAAGCCGTTGCAAACGCCGAGCACAGGAACACCGCCTGCCGCCGCTTCGATTACCGCCTGCATGATCGGGCTGCGCGCTGCCATGGCACCAGAGCGCAGATAATCCCCATAGGAAAAGCCACCAGGCAGGGCGATGAAATCAAGGTTCTCGGGCAGCGCGGCATCGCCATGCCAAACGCGGAATGGGGCATGGCCTGAAACTTTCTCCAGCGCATCGGCCATATCCCGATCACAATTCGATCCTGGAAAGGTTATCACGGCAGAGCGAAAGGCGCTCATGCTTCCAGTCTTTCGATGCGGTAATTTTCGATCACCATGTTGGCGAGCAGCTTCTTGCACATCTCGTTCAGCGCTGCGTCGGTGATCGTTTCATCAACCTCAAGTTCGAACATGCGGCCGGCGCGAACATCCGTAACGCCGCCGAAGCCCATACCTTCCAGTGAATGCTGGATCGCCCGTCCCTGTGGATCGAGGACTCCGTTTTTGAGGCTGACGGAAACGCGGACTTTCATCGCGGGGCCTTTCGCTGGGCGGATATTGCCGCCGCCTATGCCGCCAAGCGGGGCGCGGGGCAAGGATTCGCGAAGCTTCATCCACATCGGGCCACTTCCTTTTGCACGCGATTTGTCGGAGACGCCTATGCAGTGCTTGACTGAAGTCTTCAGGTCCGGTTCGATTGAGACAAATTCTATTACGGAGAGAGTGACCATGGCGACCCCCGGCGAAAAACTGCGCGCACTAATCGACAAGGGGGAACATTTCATCACTGGTGACTGCTTTTCCGCATTGACCGCACGCATCGCCGAGCATGTCGGTTTTCCGGCTGCCTATCTTGGTGGCCATGCTTGCTCGGCCTTTCACTACGCAGTGCCTGACAACGGAATTTTCAGCCAAGTCGAGCAGATCGAGCAAGCGAGCCGCATCGCCAATGTTATCCAGATTCCCTTGATCGCCGATGCCGATACCTTGGGTGAAACTGTTGCTGATGCTTACCATTTTACGCGCCGCTATATCCAGCAAGGCATTGCCGGCATCCATATTGAGGACGAGCGCAATCCCAAGCATTCGCGGCACGTCAATGGACTGTGCTCGATCGAGGACCAGCAGGCGCGGATTGATGCCGTAGTGCGCGCGCGGCGGGATTCGGGGCAGGATCTCGTCATTATTGCGCGATGCGATGAGCTCTATCCCAATGATGCTGGCGGCGGTGGCACCGGATCGATGGAAGAGGCAATCCGGCGCGGCCATGCCTATGTCGAGGCCGGTGCCGATGTGCTGTTTTATCCGCCTTATCCGGATCCAGTTGCGGAACTGGTCAAAGCTTTCGGATCGAAGATTCCAGTGGCGACAATGGGCTTCAGTGTTCCCGGCGCGCGGTTCAACATGGCCACTGGGGCATGGGTTACTGCGGCGGCCAACCACCTCAAAATGGCGCGTGAATTGATGGAAACCGGCCAGGTGCAGAGTGCCAATTATAACTTCCCGGAGAAATACGAGCTGATTGATCAGCCGTTCTACGATGAGTTGATTGCTGGTTGGGCCGAAAAAACTGGGCGCCCGACGCGGCCAAACAGCGCACGTTGAGATGTCTCGGGATTGGGCAAGGATCACCTCTTGATTTATAACTGACCAGTCAGTTATAAATGAGTCATGGCCCGTCCAGCTCATCCCACCCGGCGCGAGGATATCCTTGACGCAGCGCGTGAGGAGTTCAACGCGCGTGGCTTTGCCGGGGCTCGGCTGGATGACATCGCCCGCAAGGCCGGCATTTCCAAGGCGGCGATATATCTTCAGTTCGAAAGCAAGGAAGCGATTTTCCGCGCACTGGTGACAGAAATTCTCGAGAAAATGCTGCCGCAGATCGCACCTTCAGATCCGGGAGAGGAAAGTGCCGAAAAGCTGATCCGCCAGTTCATCGCCATGGCTTTTGCGCAGTTCACCAGCCGGGAACTGGCTTTCCTGCCACGCATGATACTGGGTGAAGGACAGAATTTTCCAGAGCTGGCGCGCTTTTATCACGATCACGCGATCCTGCGCGTCATGGCGATGATCGAAGCGATGATCGAGCGCGGTGTCACACGCGGTGAATTTGTCTGTGCCATGCCCCAGCACGCTTGCCGCTCAATTGTCGGCGGGATTGTGCTTGCTGCGCTATGGCGCATCGTTCTCGAACCCGTGGGTGCCGCTGTTCTCGATGTTGACAGCGCGGCGCAGGTTCACGCCGACATGCTGCTGGGCGGCTTGCTGGTGCGAAAGGAAGCTGATCAATGAAGTCTGTCCCCAAGCCTCTGATCCTTGCATTGCTGGTCTTGGTGGTGCTCGCTGGTTGGTGGTTCATGCGCAAGCCCGCAACTGAAGACCGCTGGCTGGGCTATGTTGAGGGTGAGACGCTTTATGTCGCCGCCCCTGTTGCTGGCAGGTTGCAAAGCCGTGCTGTGGAGCGCGGGGCCAATGTGGCAGCGGGAGCGCCGCTGTTCCAGCTCGATTCGGATGTCAGCGATGCCTCGGTCAGTCAGGCCGAAGCGCAAGTGGCGGCAAGCGCGGCGCAAGCCGTGGATTTGACACAGGCTCGCCAGCGGCAGGCCGAGATTGATGTCTGGCGCGCCAATGAGGCGGGCGCACAGGCGCAGTTGATCAAAGCCAGCCATGATTTTGATCGCATGTCGGCGCTTGCATCACGCGGCTTTGCCTCACGATCACAGCTCGATTCAGTGCGGGCTGCGCGGGACAGTGCGCAGGCCAACCTCGCCCAGATGCGCGCGCAGATCCGCTCGTCGGAATTGACCGCCGGTCGCCAAGGCCAGATTGCGGCGGCGCAGGCTAATGTTACGGGCGCTGAGGCCCAGCTCAAGACCCAGCGCAAGTTGCGCAGCGAAATTGCGCCGCTCTCGCCCGCCAAAGGCGTGGTTGAGCAGACTTTCTACAATCCGGGTGAGTGGGTTCCTGCTAATTCGCCGGTGGTTTCGGTTTTACCGGACGATCGCAGCAAGCTGCGGTTCTATGTTCCGCAAGATAAGGTGGCGGGTCTCAAGACGGGCACCTCGATCCGCTTTACCTGCGATGGCTGCGGCGCAGAACGTCAGGCCAGAATCAGCTTCATCGCCCCGCGCAGCGAATTCACTCCGCCGGTGATTTACAGCGAACGCGCCCGCGCCAAGCTGGTGTTCATGGTCGAGGCACTGCTGCCGCCTTCCGATAAGCCGCTCCCGCTTGGTCTGCCGGTGGAAGTGGCTCCGCAGTGAGCGAGGCTCCGGCCATTGCGGTCAGAGGGCTGACCAAGCGCTTTGGCGGCCGTACGGTGGTCGATCACGTTGATCTTATCGTACAACCGGGGCGGATATGCGGGTTTCTTGGCCCCAATGGCTCTGGCAAAACCACGACGCTGCGCATGATCTGCGGGTTGATCATCCCCGATGAGGGAGAGGGCGAAGTGCTCGGGCTAAACCTGCGGAGCCGCCGCAATGCGATCAAAGGCCAGATCGGCTATATGACGCAGAAGTTCGGGCTGTTTGGTGATCTGACCATTCGTGAGAATTTGCAGTTCATCGGGCGTGTTTACGGCCTCGATAGGCTTGAGAGCAGGGTTGATGCTGCGCTGGAGAAACTGGGTCTCGCCAGCCGCGCCGATCAGATGGCGGGCAAGCTTTCGGGCGGATGGAAACAGCGCCTCGCACTCGCCGCCGCCGTGCTGCACGAGCCGCGCATCCTGTTGCTCGATGAGCCCACCGCCGGCGTCGATCCGCAGGCACGGCGCGATTTCTGGGACCAGATTCACGGCCTGGCGCGCGATGGTATGACCGTGCTCGTTTCCACTCATTACATGGACGAGGCTGAGCGCTGCCACGAGATCGCTTATATCGCCTATGGCGTGATGCTGGCACGCGGCACCACGGCAGAGGTGATTGCTGCCTCGGGCCTCCATGCCTTGCAGGGAGAAGGGCCAGGAGCAGACCGTCTCGCCGCCGAGATCGAGGGGCGTCCAGGTGTCGCCATGGCGGCGCCTTTTGGCACTACGCTGCATGTCTGTGGGCTTGACCCCGAAGCCTTGCGAGAAGCTGTCAGGCCATGGGATGACCGCGTTCGCTGGCACGAAACCGCGCCGACTCTGGAAGACGTGTTCATCAACCTGATGCGCACTGCCGAAGACAACAGCGTTATTTCTGCATGAACAACGCTGCCAAAATCTCTCGCTTTGCCATGACGGTTGCGCGGATCAGGGCTATGATCTTCAAGGAGATTCGCCAGGCGATCCGCGATCCCGGCACTGTGGCGATGATGTTCATCATGCCGATCATGCAACTGATGATCTTCGGCTATGCCATCAACAGCGATCCGCGCCACCTGCCGCTGGCGATCGAAGCCAATGACAATTCAGAATATACCCGTTCGATCACTGCGGCACTAACCAACACCGGGTATTTTCGGGTTCACAAGATCGTATCGGACTATGGTGAGGGCGACCGCCTGATCAAGGATGGCGAAGTGCAATTCGTCGTCACCATTCCGCCGGATTTCTCGCGCGATCTGGTGCGCGGCAAGCGCCCGCAGTTGCTCGTCACAGCAGATGCCAGCGATCCTGCGGCCACCGGACCGGCGCTAGGTGCAATTGGCGATGCCATCAATTCGGCGCTGAGACATGACCTCATCGGCCCCATGGCATCGCGCACTGCAAGCCAGTCTCCGGTCGATCTGGTGATCCACAAGAGTTACAACCCCGAAGGCATCACCAGCCACAATACTGTTCCGGGCCTGCTCGCCATCATCCTGTCGATGACCATGGTCATGCAAACCGCCATGTCCGTGACGCGTGAGGTGGAGCAGGGGACCATGGAAAACCTGCTGGCGACCCCATTGCGTCCCGTCGAGGTGATGGTCGGCAAGATCGTGCCCTATCTCATCATGGGTGCTGTGCAGATGACGGTGGTGTTGCTGTTTTCATCTTTCGTGTTCCATGTGCCTTTCACCGGATCATTACCGCTGTTGGTGGGTGTGACCTTGCTGTTCATAGCTGTCAGCCTGGCTTTGGGGTTCACCTTTTCGACGATTGCCGGAAACCAGCTATTTGCGATGCAACTCAGCTTTTTCTACATGCTGCCCAGCATCCTGCTGTCCGGCTTTGCCTTCCCCTTTCGCGGAATGCCGAGGTGGGCGCAGCTCCTCGCCGAATGCCTGCCAACCACGCATTACATCCGGCTGGTGCGCGGGATTATGCTCAAAGGTTGGGATATCAGCATGGCCGCACCGCAGGCTGGAGTGTTGACGGTGATGCTGCTGGTGCTCGTGTTCATAGCTGTCCGGCGATATCAGGATACCATCGCCTAGGACGCGGGGCTATCCATGACATAGCCCAGAGAGCGCACAGTGCGGAGCGGATCAGGTGCGCCGTTTGATTGCAAAGCACGGCGCAGGCGTCCGACCCAGACATCGACGGTGCGCTCGTCGATCCCGGCATTGTGCTTGTCCAGACTGTCAATCAACGCGAGCCGCGAGAAAACCTGATCAGGATGTTCGATAAAGTGAACCAGAAGGCGGAACTCGTTTGGCCGCAAGGGCACAATGGTGCCGCGATACCTGGCCTGCTGCGCCGATGGATCAGCCGCAATGTCGCCAAGCTGAAGTTTTGGCCCCTTGATCTGACGATCAGAGGACAGCGATCTGCCGCCAAGTCGCTCCAGAACGGTTTCTGCCGTCAAAGGCCCAACAAGATAACTGTCAGCCCCTGCCTTGAGCGAGCGTCGCTGTGCCTCTGCGTCGCTGCTTTCCAGCACCATAGTGATATGGGCGTTGCGCGTTGAGCTGGCTTCACGAAATCGTCGGCACAGTTCCAGTCCCGAAAGCTCTGGCAGTAGCCAGTCGATAAAGCCCCAAACTGGTCCGTTCAAATTGCCGACTGGCGGCGCTTCGCCATTAAAACAAATTACATTCAAGTCAGGACGAAGCCGGGTGAGCTGCGCAAGCAACTGCGGTGCGGGCGTTGTCAGTAATAGAGTCACAGGTCCGGTCATGGCGACATGGCTGATTATGATTGATGTCAGGCTGCAGTCATGCCTCTGATAAATGACATCTGTATGACGTATGTGCGTCAATTAGGTTGAGGATCAACACCCTCTGGCAGCACATCGATCTCGATTGCCCGATCTGGAGCGAGATAGCGGCGGGCAATTTCCAGCACATCGGCCGCTGTCAGCGACGATAGTCTGTTCCGCGCATTCAATATCCGATCAATGCGATCCGCCTCGGTTTGGGCACGATCGACGATTGCCAGCCAGCCTCGGTTTGTTTTCAAGGCGTTATCATAGCTTTCCAGCATGGGCTCGCGGGCGCGCTTGATCTGGTCTTCGCTGACAGGGCGCTCGCGCAAAGTGGAAATGGCCTGCAACATGGCTGCGCGAGAAGCGTGAACATCGGCGACATTGACCGAAGCAGTCAAAGAAAAGGTGCCATAGCCACGCCACACGCGTGATGCATCGCTGGAGGCACCGGGGGAATAGGCCTTGCCCAACGTTTCTCGCAGACTGTCTGTCAGCACATCCTGCGCCAACTTTTCCAGAAACTGCAGCTTCAACGACTCTACCGGATCATCACCATCGCGTGTCGGCCAGTCCAGGCGGATCACTGCCTGATCTTTCGCGCCATCATGCCTTAGGATGCGGCGTGATCTGTCAGCGGAGAAGGGCCGCTGCCGCTGTTCGGGATAGGGCCGGAAATCAGTTTCGCGCTGGGGCAGGGCGCCAAGTGTGTTCGCCACGTAGCTGATCGCTTGAGCCTCATCAAAATCGCCGACAATACCCACCTCAATTGCCCCAAGAGCCAGACGATCAGTGATGTCTGCCTTCAGCCTTGAAAAGCTCAGGGCACGGAATTTTTCGACTGGTTGCAGCGTAAATCGCGGATCCTTGTCTGACAGTATGCCGCCAATGTTGTTGCGTAAAGCATCGGCCGGGGTGGAACGCAGCCGCGCAAAAAACGTGTTCATGGTGTTGTAGTAAAGAGTTTGCGCTTCGCTGCGGTAGCCCGGATCGGAAACCATTGCGGCGTAAAGTTGCAGCTGTAGCTCCAGATCCTTGGGCACAGTACTGCCAAGCGAAACAAAGGTTTCCGGGGAACTTCCCATGCCGTAGCCATAGCTTCGCCCGGCAAGAATGGTCTGGATGTCGTCGGTTGAATGCTTGCCAAATCCTCCGTCCGCCAGCACAGAGGTCATCTCGGTGGCAATCGGATTGGCCTTGGTGTTAAGCATGTCACCACCATCAACACTGAGCTGTGTCAGTATCCGCCCTTTTTCAAGATCCGTGCGCTTGAGGTTGAGCCGCACGCCATTGGCAAAGCGGATCATGCGGATGCCAAGTTGGGGCTCCGCAGTGTCACTAACCACCACACCGGCAGGGCCAAAATTGGTGTAAGCGAAGGTCAACTGTTCCGGCCCGGTGCCGCGGGTCAGCTTTTCGCGCATGGCCTGGTTCCAGGTGGCGCGCAGTGCTGCCTCGCCGCCTTCAGGGTTTAAGCGGCCATGAAAACGGATCAGCGGTTCTTTCAGTGGCACGGCATCGCGTTTCAAAGCGGCAAGGACGGCTTTCGGAGTGATCGACGGAATAAAGGATTCCAGACGTTCCAGCGAACTCTTGGGCGTAGTTGGCACAATCTCATCGCGGATCAGTGTGATGATTGACTGCATTAAGGTGCCATTCTGCCGGGTTTCCTGCGAAGCACTGGCGTTGCGAGAGGCATTGAGTGTATTGGCGACCTGTTCGGCAACTTCTTGATCAGTAAAGCCAAATTCCAGCGCTCGGCGATATTCCGCGCCTGCAACTATCACGCCGCGCCGCCATTTTCCGTCAACGCTGTCGATGACCAGGTTGGTTGATCGACCGGAGCGGAAGACGTTGCCGGTGCCAAAGCCTGCGCCGCGAAATGGTGGGTTCGCTTGTCGGCTGAGCCGCAACAGGCGGCGATTTATGATGCCATAACCGATCTCGCGCAGCCGACTTTCCCGGCGCTGGGCGATGGTATCGGGTTCATCGCGCCAGGGACCGTTGCGGGTTATCGAAACGCGTTCGCTCAACGCCTGATCGACGAAAATATCAGTGCGAAGTTTGTCTTTGCTTTCGACCGGGCCGGCTGATGGCTGTGGTTCAACCGGGGTTACGCCGGGTTGCCAGCTATCAAAGCGACTGCGGATTACTTTTTCGACATCGTCGGGATTGAAATCACCGATCACCACCAAGGTCGACTGGCTGGGAACATATTCGCGGGTCCAGAAGGCCTTGAGACTGCCGGAGCCGGCCGCTTGAAGTGATTGCGCGGTGCCAATCGGTATGCGCTGGCCGTAAAGAGCCTTGGGATAATTGAAGCCAATCTGATCAACCAAGTTCTTGAATTGCCAGTTATTCCGGTCACGCATTTCAGAGAGCACAACGCCTTTTTCGCGCTCTACGGCGGCTGAATCAAATTTGAGTTCACTTGCCGTTTCGCGCATGATCATCAACGCCGTATCGAGTAATCGAGGATCGGCGCGCGGCAGATCGAGCGCATAGAGCGTTTCGGAAAAGCTGGTGAAGGCGTTGGTATCGGCGCCAAAAGCCAGACCGTTGCGCTCTAGCAGCTTGACCATTTCACCTTCGGGCACATTGGTGGAACCATTGAAGGCCATGTGCTCGACAAAATGGGCATAGCCTTGCTCGCTATCGCTTTCATCCAGCGAACCAGCTTCCACTTCCATCCGGACCACTGCCGTGGCCTTGGGATTGGCGTTATTGCGAATGACAAAGCGCATGCCATTGGCCAGACGGCCAAACCGGTAACCCGGATCAACCGGCACATCGCTCCACTTCATCGCCCATTCGGAGCGTGGGCGATCTGGCGCTCCAGTGGAGGAAAGCCTGCCCGGCTGCGCACCGCAAGCGGAAAGCAAAAAAGCAGGAAGGGCACAGGTGAGCAGGATTAATCGGCGCATGACACGAGGGTGGCGCAAAGCGGACGCAGGTTCAAGCGGGGAAGGGCAGTCCTTCCCCGGCCGGTGGCTTACTTGCCGCGCAATTTCCGATGCTTGGACAAATCGAGCACTTCACTCGGCCCGTCATTTTTCAGCAAGCCAAGGCGGCGCGCGACTTCCTGATAGGCCTCTTCTTCTCCGCCCAGATCGCGGCGGAAGCGGTCCTTATCGAGCTTTTCGCCGGTGATCATGTCCCACAGACGGCAGCCATCAGGACTGATCTCATCTGCCAAAATCACGCGGCTGAAATCGCCATCCCAGATGCGGCCGAATTCCAGTTTGAAATCGACCAGACGGATGCCGATAGCGGCAAACATCCCGCACATGAAATCATTCACCCGGATCGCCATCGAGGAAATGTCCTGCATTTCCTCATTGGTCGCCCAACCAAAGCAGGCAATATGCTCTTCGGCAATCAGCGGATCACCCAGCGCATCGTCCTTATAGTAATATTCGATCAAAGTGTGCGGCAGCATTTCACCCTCGGGGATGCCAAGGCGGGTGCTGATCGAACCGGCGGCGACATTGCGCACAACAACCTCAATCGGAATAATCTCAACCTGACGAACAAGCTGCTCACGCATGTTCATTCGGCGGATGAAGTGTGTCGGGATGCCGATGTGTGACAACCGGGTGAACACATACTCGCTGATGCGGTTATTGATCACGCCTTTGCCCTGAATCGTACCGCGTTTTTGCGCATTGAACGCAGTAGCATCATCCTTGAAATACTGGATGATGGTGCCCGGTTCAGGACCCTCAAACAGGATCTTGGCCTTGCCTTCATAAATCTGGCGGCGACGAGACATTTCAGTTCCTCGAAACGGCAAGCCCCGGCAGTTGCGAGTCGGGATGACTGCGCGGCCGGGGCGGGTCTTAGCCAATAATGCTACGTTGGCTTAAATGCAATCGCAAGCCGCAGAACTGCCCGGTTAGTCGGATTGGATTGGCACTTGCCTTAGAGCTTTCCGCATCAACCAGGGGCCGTTCGTCCCGAGCGAAGTCGAGGGATTTGTTCGAGCAAAGCCGAGAATTTCAGCGTTGCAGGCCTCGGCTGCGCTCGGCCATCCCTCGACTTCGCTCGGGACGAACGGCTTTTGTAGCTCAATGTAAAACGGGAAAACTCTAATCGTCCGTCCAGAACGCGAGGTTCATTACCTTGAGAGGCTAATCAGGTCGGACGAGATTAAAGAAAAAGCGCGGGCTTTTGACCCTGTGGATAACGTGGATATGTGACCGAAACGGCTCGAGAATCGCGGATTTGCGCGCCTTTCGTTCCTCCAAAAGATTCGTAGTGAACCTGTGAACCAGTATCTGCGGATCGTGCTAATTTGCCTCTTGTGTCGCCGTTTTTGAGTTGAACGGCACAACCTCCCCGCCCGCGCGCAGCTTGTCCAGATAGTTGCTCCACCACTGCGCCATCGCAACGCGCTCTTGCCAGAATTCGCCTCGCGCATAGGTGCCGCGTATCTTGTCGGAATCCTTGTGCGACAAAGCGCGCTCGATTGCATCGGGGTGAAACTTGCCTGACTCGTTGAGCAATGTTGAAGCGGTCGTGCGCAGGCCGTGCGAGGTCAGCGTGTCCTTGTCATAGTCCATCCGGCGATAGGCCGCGTTGAAGGTGTTCTCGCTGACCGGGCGCTTGTGCGAACGCTGACCGGGGAACATCAATTCGTAGTCGCCCGAATGCTCCTGCAATTGCCTAAGCAGGGCCAGGACTTGTTCGGACAGGGGAACGGCATGGGCGCGCCGCATTTTGGCGCGCGCAGCGGTGATGTTCCAAACCTTCGCGTCCCAATCGATCTCGCTCCAGAGCGAATGGCGCAACTCGCCGGGGCGCAGGAAAACGTGCGGTCCAATCTGGAGCGCCAGCCTGACAATCGGGCTGCCAGAATAGCTATCGGTCGTGCGCAGCAGTTGTCCAACGGCAACGGGATCAATGATCGCGGCCCGGTGCTTCACTTGCGGCGCGGCAAGGGCACCGGTCAGCAGCGCGGCAGGGTCCGCCTTGCTCCGCGTCGTCGCAACACCATAGCGAAACACCATGCTGGCAAACGAACGCAGGCGGCGCGCAGTCTCGCGTTTACCCTTTGCTTCCACTCGCTTGAGCACCGCCAGCAG
Source organism: Novosphingobium sp. Chol11 (assembly GCA_945906105.1). Classification (GTDB taxonomy): domain Bacteria; phylum Pseudomonadota; class Alphaproteobacteria; order Sphingomonadales; family Sphingomonadaceae; genus Novosphingobium. Next base: position 70,663 of record CAMDQO010000009.1, read on the forward strand.
TTCGGCAGGTTCGATCTCGGCAATCGGGCGCGAGCCTAGGGCAGGGGTCAAATGCTCCAACAGCCAGCGCGATTTTGCAACGGTCGCCTCGGCGCGCCCGCTCTGCTCTTGCTTCACGGTGATGTATTCTTCGGCAACAAGTTGAAAACTGTTTCCTGCGCTGACCTTGGCAGCAATCTTGCCGAGTTTTCGTTCAAGCGCCGGATCAATGCCATCGCGAAGCTTCTTGCGCGCTGCCTCACGCGATTCCCGCGCTTCGGCCAAAGATATGTCAGGATATGCCCCCAGAGCCAGCCGCTTTTCCTTGCCACTGAATCGGTATTTGTAGCGCCAAAGCTTTGATCCATTTGGAAAAATCTCCAGATAGAGACCTAGCTCATCGGCTTTTTTGTAGGGCTTTTCGCCTGCACTAAATGCCTTAACTTCCAATGCTTTGAGAGACATTTGGGGGCATGACCTTTCCGCTTTGAGGCCCATGCCCCCAATTATGCCCCCAAATCAGACGGATTATGGGGGCATGACGGGGAGTGCAAGGGGCCGTCCAGAGACAGGTATATCCCATGAAAGCCGCAGAAATTCAAGCTTTGAGGAACGCCAAGAAGCAAGGCAATGGTGCCCGGGGACGGAATCGAACCGCCGACACCATGATTTTCAGTCATGTGCTCTACCAACTGAGCTACCCGGGCATCGCTGCTGCGGCGATCAGGGTGATCGGCGAGCGATTGGTTGCGCGCCTATGACGAAGGCGGCGCGGATTGGCAAGATGGAAATCTGATTCCAATCAGACTCCGTCGTCATCCGGCCGATCAGCAGGCGGGCCGGGGAGGGCGTAGCCATCATCTAGCCACTTGACGAGATCGCGATCACGGCAGCGCTGCGAGCAGAACGGGGAGTGTTCCGCCACGCGCGGTTTGCGGCAGATCGGGCATTTGCGGGTCGTGCTGGTCATCGCGCAATCGCCTGCGCGAAGCTGCCATCCAAAGCAAGGGCAGGGTCAATCCGCCAATCAAGCACCCGTCCGGTGCGGCGGGCGAGTTCAGCCTCCCATTCGGGCGTGATGCTAGCTCTCACTGCCGGGTGGAGTGTTATTTGCAGCACACCCGCTTCATCCACAGCTTCGGCGCGGCGCAGAGCCAGCCGGGCGGCGGCGGCGGCCGGGTTGGCTCTGATGCGGGCGATGATCGATGGCCGCTCCATCCGGGCGACGAGCTGAACGAAGCCGAATCCGTTCATCGCGGTGCGTTCATGCGGCCAATCAGCCAGTGCCTCGCCAAGGATCACATCGACCGCGCGGCGGTCTGCCTTGTCGGGCAGCGTTGGAAAATCGATGCCGATGTTGCCCGAAAGATCGAAGCGGTGGACAGCCTGCGCGATGGCCTCTGCTGCGGCCTTGGCCAGGGCTGGCGAGGGGAGCGCGCCATCGATGTCAATCACGGTCATCGCCGGAGTGGGGCTGATGGTGATCTGCCCGCCATTGAAGGCAAATTCACCCAGCGCGGCCTCACCAAACAGCTCGTCCCATTCATTCACCGGGAAGCGGCGGACGCGCTTTGCCGGAACGTCAGCGCTGCCCAATAGATCGGCGAGTGATGGGGCGGGGCGCGGAGCCTCATCAGTTGGGCGGGCTTGGGCCAATTTGTGGCGTCCCGTTTCGGCCATGGCAGACCGGGTAACGGCCAAACGCAGAGCTGATCCCTCTTGAGCACCGCGCGGCAGTTTATCGACCAGCGCCTCTTCGCCTGATGGAAAACGCGCCGTGCCCCGCGCTGATCCTTGCCTGCGGGAGATCAGCACGGCATCGGCCACCAGACCCGTCGCCAGTCTGCCCGGCCAATCAAGCCGCGCGGCGATGACACTGCCGCTATCGATCAGCAAAGCGCGGTGTTCGCCGATGCCTTCCTCGATTTGCCACTCAGCCAAGGGAAAATCCTGCGGCTATAAGGAGCGCGCGGGTTTCAAACAGCGGCAGACCAACGACGCCAGAGTGACTGCCCGATATCCAGGCGATGAGCCCTTCGGCGCTGCCTTGGATGGCATAGCCGCCCGCTTTGCCGAGCCATTCACCACCAGCGATGTAGGCATCGATCTCTGCTTGGCTGAGCGGCTTGAATCGCACGATGGTTTCGGACAGACGCTCACGCAGCTTGCCATCAGGTGATTTCAGCGCGACAGCCGAAAGCACCCGGTGGCGGCGGCCAGAGAGCAGTTCCAGACATGTGCGCGCCGTGGCCTCATCCTCAGCCTTGGGCAGGATGCGGCGACCACAGGCGACGACGGTATCGCCGGACAGCACGTGGGCATCAGGCGCATCGACAGCGCCACCAGAGACAGCCAGCGCCTTTTCGCGAGCCATGCGTGCGGCATAGATGCGCGGGACTTCGGCTTTGGCGTGGGATTCGTCGATGTCAGCAGCAATGATCTGTGCAGGCTCAACCCCAAGCCGGGCGAGCAATTCACGCCGACGCGGGGATGCCGATGCCAGGATCAGAGTGGGCTGGGCCACCCGGGCTATCAAAACTGACCGGGACCGCCGCGGCCGGGCATGAAGCGGTAAGTGATACGCCCCTTGGTCAGATCGTAAGGGGTCAATTCGACCAGAACTTCATCTCCAACCAGCACACGGATGCGGTTCTTGCGCATCTTGCCGGCGGTGTGACCGAGTATCTCATGATTATTTTCGAGGCGAACACGGAACATGGCATTGGGGAGCAACTCCACAATCGTTCCGCGCATTTCCAGTAGTTCTTCTTTCGCCATCGGCGACCATTTTCCGTCAGATGTGAGATCAATCGCGGCGCGCCATAGCCTCGCATGGGGTAAAAGGAAAGCCTTGTTGAAACTGCCGCATGATGTTGTTCCGCGACAAAATATTACGATCAGCGACTTGCCCTATAGGCGTCAGGCCGTCAGTGAGTTGGGCAATGTCACCACAGCGTATTTTCCTTCATTTGCCGTTTCTTTCCTTGGTGCTGGCGCAACCGGCGCTAGCGGCTGCGCAAAGCAGTACCCCAGTCACGCCTGCTTTGCCGGGGGATATTCTGCCCGGATCAGACGAGGATTCTGTGGGGCAAGCGCAATTAAAAGGTGAAATCCTTGTCATTGCAGACCGGATCAGAGGGCAGGTAGATGCTCCGCAAAAGCCGATTGAAACGCTTAATGAGGAAGACATTGCCTCCTACGGGGCCACATCAGTCAGTGAATTGCTGGCTGCGCTGACCCCGCAGACAGGATCTGGCCGCGGACGTGGCGGTTCGGGTGGCGGATTTCCGATCATGCTGCTCAATGGCCAGCGCGTTTCCAGCTTTCGCGAAATGCGCAACATTCCTCCTGAAGCAATCAAGCGGGTGGAAATTCTACCCGAAGAAGTTGCCCTGCGTTATGGCTATGCGCCCAATCAGCGCGTCGTGAACATGATTTTGAAGGATAACTTCGCCGCCAAAACCTTTGAAGTTGAATATGACCAACCCGATCGCGGCGGATCGTTCACCCGCGAATTTGAAGTTTCGCTGTTCAAGGTCAGCGGCGCGAGCCGTCTGAATCTAACCCTTTCAAGCGACGACACTTCGCTGCTGAGCGAAGGCGAGCGCGGGGTGTTACAGGTGGCCACCAGCCTGCCCACCGTTTCAACCGATCCTGATCCTGCATTTGCCCGCTCGCTGATCGCGGACAGCGCGAACAATTCGATCAACGGCACCTGGTCAACCGGGCTTGGTGCCAAGGGCATGGACGGATCGTTGACGCTCAATGGAACAATTACCCGGGCTGAAAGCGTCTCGTTTTCAGGCCTCAACACCGTCACCTTGACCGCTCCCGGTGGAGCGCAGGCGGTGCGCACATTTGGCGATCCGCTGGCCCGGCGCAACCAGACGACGACCTTGCAAAGCGGCCTGTCGTTCAACAAACCATTTGGTTCATGGCAACTGACCGCCAGCGTCGATGCCACTCACAGCGATAGTGACAGCCGCTTAGACCGCCGGGTGAATAGCAGTTCGCTGGTTTCTGCGGCGACTGCCGGAACTCTGCCGATCAATGGGGCGTTGCCAGCACTGGCGGGGGCCGGTTCCGACAGCGCTCTATCGCAAAACAATTCGTTGAACAGCCTCGTCACCCTGATTGGTCGTCCCTTTCACCTGCCCGGCGGGGATGTTACGACGACGCTGAAAGCCGGTTACAATTTCACCGGCATCACCAGCGAAGACACCCGCAGTGTGGTTGGCCGCACCTTGCTGAAGCGCAATGATTTGCTTGCCGGATTCAATATTGGAATCCCGATTACCAGCCGCCGCGAGGGTTTTCTCGATGTGATTGGAGATCTGTCGCTCAACTTCAGCGGCGGACTTGATCACTTGTCTGACTTCGGCACGATTTATGACTGGAGCGCTGGCCTAACCTGGGCACCCACCGAAAAGCTGGGACTACAGGCAAGCTACATCGTCAACTCACAGGCGCCCGGACTCGGCCAGTTGGGCAATCCTGTTACAGTCAGCTTGAACGTGCCGATCTATGATTTCGTGCGCGGCGAGACTGTGCTGGTCACGGTGACGGGCGGCGGCAATCCGTTGCTCAAGAAAGAGACAGACCGCGACCTCAAGTTTGGGGCGAATTGGCAGCTTCCTTTCCTTAAAGGATCAAGCCTGATCGTCGAATATTTCCGCAACAATTCATCGAACGTCACTGCAAGCTTCCCGGTACTTACGCCAGACATCGAGGCAGCTTTCCCCGGACGGGTAGAGCGCGACATCAGCGGCCGTTTGATAGCACTTGATCGCAGGCCCGTGTTTTTCGCGCAGGAAAAGGCCTCGCGCTTACGCTGGGGAGTCAATCTGAGTGGTCCGATCGGCAAACCGAACCCGATGCAGAAGGCGATGATGGAGCGCATGGCACGCGGCGTTGGTGGTGGCGGTCGTGGACCCGGTGGCCCCGGTGCTGGGATCGGAGGCGGACCAAGAGGCGGCGGCGGCGGCATGGGCCCGATGATGGGCGGCCCCGGAATGCCCGGAGGTCAGGGCCGTTTCAATCTATCTGCTTACCACACCATCCAGTTTGAAAACCGGGTGCTGGTTACTGCCGCTGGTCCGGTGCTTGATCTGCTGAATGGTGATGCGCTGAGTGGCGGCGGCGTGGCGCGTCATTCGCTCGAAATGGAAGGTGGTGCATTCTATAAGGGCGTGGGTCTGCGGCTTGCGGGCAGCTATACGGCACCGACGCGCATTGACGGCACCGGCGCGCCGGGTTCCGCCGATCTGCATTTCGGCGGCCTTGCCAAGCTCAATTTCCGTATGTTCATGGAGCTCAGCCAGCAAAAATGGCTTGGTAAAAGCGCCTTCCTCAAAGGTTTCCGAGCAAGTTTGCATATCGACAACATATTTGATGCACGTCAGCGGGTGCTTGATCAGAATGGTCTCGTGCCGATTGGCTATCAACCCGATATTCTTGATCCCAAAGGGCGTTTTATCGGTTTTGAACTGCGCAAGCAGTTCTGACCCTTTGCCAGCAGAGCACAGAGCCATTATCGCGGCTTGATGCCCCGCAGAAGCGACACCCCGCCTGAACCGCAATCGTCCGAACGCTTCCATGAGGGGCGGGCGACGTTCACCATGACCGGCAGCCAGCCAGACCTTGATACTGGCGTGGCAGCAATCCGCGAGGTGGTGCAAACACTGCCCTCCACACCCGGTGTCTATCGGATGCTCGATGCGCGCGGCGACGTGCTCTATGTTGGCAAGGCGCGGGCGCTGAAGAACCGCGTGACCAATTACACGGCTGTTGATCGCCTGCCGCTGCGGCTGAAGCGCATGGTGGCGCAAACGCGGTCCATGACCATCGTCACCACCAAGTCGGAAGCCGATGCGCTGCTGCTCGAAGCGCAGCTGATCAAGCGCTATCGCCCGCCGTACAATGTGCTGCTGCGCGATGACAAAAGCTTCCCGTTCATCCTGCTGCGCGATGACCATGATTTCCCGCGCATTATGAAGCACCGCGGTGCGCGCAAGGCCCAGGGCAAGTATTACGGGCCGTTTGCCAGCGCGGGCAGCGTCAACACCACGATCAACGCGCTGCAAAAGCTGTTCCTGCTGCGCAGTTGCAACGACGGTTTTTTTGCGCGGCGTGATCGCCCCTGCCTGCTCTACCAGATCAAGCGCTGCTCTGCCCCTTGTGTCGGCCGGATCGACAAGGCGGACTATGAGGAACTGGTCAGCGAAGCGCGCGATTTTCTGGGCGGAAAGTCCACCGCCGTGCAGAAAAAGATCGAAAGCCAGATGAACGCAGCCTCCGAAGCGCTCGATTTTGAACGCGCTGCCATGCTGCGTGACCGGCTGCGCGCCGCGACATTCATTCAGGGCAGTCAGGCGATCAACGCCGAGGGACTGGGCAACGCCGATATTTTCGCCATGGCCACCAAGGCCGGGCAGGTGGCGATCCAGGCCTTCTTCATTCGCGGTGGCCAAAACTGGGGGCATCGCGCTTTTTTCCCGAGCCACACCGAAGGGCTGGCTGAAGGCGAAGTGATGCAAAGCTTCCTCGCCCAGTTCTATGAGGAAGTGCCGCCACCGCGCTTGCTGCTGCTGGACCGTGCGCTGCCCGAAGGCGCGCTGCTGTGCGAAGCTTTGCGCGAAGGTGCTGGCGGAACGGTGGAAATTGCGATCCCCCAGCGCGGGGACCGCCGCCGTCTGATCGAGCAGGCAAGCCGCAATGCTGTGGAAGCGCTGGAACGCAGGCAGGCGGAAAGCGGCGCCAAGGCAAAGGTCATGCGCGAACTGGCCGAATTCCTCGAACTGGCCGAGATTCCCCAGCGCATCGAGATTTATGACAACAGCCATATTCAGGGCACTAACGCTCTGGGAGCGATGGTCGTCGCAGGGCCGGAAGGCTTTCTCAAGAACCAGTACCGCAAGTGGAACATCAAGCGGCCAGATACGGCACCGGGTGATGACTTCGCCATGATGCGCGAAGTGTTCTCACGCCGCTTTGGCCGCGCCATGGAAGAAGACCCGGACAGGCAAAACGGCACCTGGCCCGATCTGGTGCTGATAGATGGGGGTAAAGGCCAGCTAACGGCAGTGCGCGAGACGCTGGAGGAGCTGGGAATCGAAGACCTGCTGCTCGTCGGTGTCAGCAAAGGTCCGGATCGCAATGCCGGACGCGAGACTTTTCACTTCGTCGATGGGCGTGAACTGGATTTGCCGGTCAATTCGTCTGTGCTGTTCCATCTCCAGCGCCTGCGCGACGAGGCGCACCGCTTTGCCATCGGGGCGCATCGCGATAAGCGCAGCCGGGCGATCACTGCCAGCCCGCTCGATGAAATAGCCGGTATCGGTCCGGCGCGGAAGCGGGCGTTGCTGCTGCACTTTGGCACCGCCGGAAAAGTGCGCGCTGCCAGTCTTGAAGATCTGCAATGCGCGCCAGGAGTCAGTTCAGCCGTGGCGCAGACTGTCTATGATTTTTACCATCCAGGCAGCTGATAAGTCAGATCCCCGTTTTCAGGCGGATCAGGCCTTCCTGAGCAGTTTCGGCAACCAGCCGTCCATCGCGGGAAAAAATCTTGCCACGGCAAAAGCCCCTTGCTCTGCCAGCCCATGAGCTTTCGGTATAGTAAAGCAGCCAGTCATCAGCGCGGAATTTGTCATGAAACCAGACAGCGTGATCAAGACTGACACCTTGCACATCGCCGCGCATCCAGCCTAGCCCATGCGGAACGGTTGCGGTGCCGAGCAGAGTATAATCGCTGGCATAGGCCAAAATGGACCGATGCACCAGGGGATCGTCAGCGAGCGGAGCAACTGTTCTGAACCAGGTGGCAAGTACCGGCGGACCTTTTTCAACACCAAGCCAGTGCTTCCAGTTTACCGGACGAATTTCTATCGGTCGCTTTTGCATGACGAACTGCTGCATGCTTTCGGGCAATTTGTCAGCGAAGCGGGCAATCAGATCTTCCTGGCTGGGCAGATCAGCGGGAGGGGTAATATCAGGCATGGCATCCTGATGGCTTACTCCTCCTTCAGACTTGTGAAACGAGGCAGTCAGATTGAGGATGGGCTTGCCTTGCTGGCTGGCTATCACGCGGCGGTTGGAAAAACTGCCGCCATCGAAATCACGCTCGATGCGATAGTCGATGGCGTGATCCTCGCTGCCACCGCGCAGAAAATAGGCGTGCAGCGAGTGGACTTCGCGTTCTTCAGAGACGGTGCGTTCAGCGGCACCGAGGGCTTGCGCGATCACCTGTCCGCCAAAAACGCGCCCGACACCGCCGGGTTTACGGCTCCCAAGGAACTGATCCTCACCGCGTTTTTCGACATCGAGCAAGCGCAGCAGGTCTTGGACCAGAGCTTCGTTAGTAGCGGATTCGTTCATGATTTGCGCCATGCGACGCGGCGGCATTGTCGTCAACTTTTGCGGAACTTGCGCAGCACTCGCCATCCCAGCGCCTTGGCCTTGTTGCCAGAAGGCCAACGTCCGGTATTCCCCGGCTTGAAGCCCATACGCCGCAGCACGCCGTTGAAGGCACGGGCGTCGGCTTCGGCAAAGCTCCAGTCCGATCGCCAGGTGATAGAGAGTGAGACCGATGATCCCGGCCCGTTTTTGACGAAATGCGGTGCCATCACCGGCACAAACAGGGCTTCGCCAGCTATCAGCGGAAATTGCGTGCCGCCTGCCAGCATCTCGTCACGCCATTTCAGTTCGCGCGCGCCGCCGGTGTGATAGCTTTCATGGACCTCATGCGGCGCATAGCGTGCGTCACCCGCAGGGAACTGGGTCATAACCTTGCTGCCCCTGATTTGCAGCAGGATATTGTGCTCGGGATCGAAGTGATAGGGAGTCACGCCACCGGGTGAGGTAATGAAGATGAAACCCTGCAGCTTTTGCATCTTGCCGGTCCTGGCCTCAATCTGCGGACGAATTTCCTCAAGCAGGCCATGCAGCAGCGCGGCATATTCCGGCACCTGCTCGATATTCTTGAGCGCAGCCCAGCTGCCGGTCTTTTCGATATTGCGGATGGTATCGCCAATCGAGATGCCGGTCGGTTCAGGCTTGCCATCGATGCCGATGGGCAGGTCGGCGAAGTTATATTCGATCGAGTTTTCGGGCAGAGCCTCGGCCAGACGGGCCAGCGATTCGAATTCGAACAGCACGTTGCTGCCGAGTTGATGGGTGATCTTGTGCGGCACCTCAGGGTAGTTGGCCGCAAAGACCTGACGGGCCTCTTCGGAAAAGACAGTCATGTGTTCACTCCGTTTGAGCGGCGACTCATCTCAAGTCTGGCAAGTTGCTGAAATACGGCACGGCGCATCCTGCCGCCGATGGCGATGGAGACGCGGCCAATGCTGCGGCGTTCGCGCCAGATATGGTCGATCATCGGATGGTCGGCAGCTGCACAGCTATCACACCATTCGATGCCTTCACGCTCCAGCAGGGCGAGGTTTTCGCGCTGGATCAGCACGCCGGGCGAAAAGCGTGAGAAGCTCTCATCGAAAGCGGTCTTGTAGGAAAAACTGCCCGGTGCGCTGAGAAAGTTTGCCAACATGGCGATAGGGCGACCGTCGAGTGTCAGGGTCAAGCGCTCCAGCTTGCCAAGCTGGCCCGCGCCAGCCAGTGACTCGCGCAGCAGGCGTGCGGTTTCGGGGGCTGAGGCGAGGGCGGAACCGGCCTTGCCTTTCCAGCCGCCAGCTTCAAGCGTGAGGAATTGGTCAATCCAGAGTTCAAGGCCAGCCGCATCATCTCGCCGTTCAAAGATCAGATCGCCCTCTTCGGATAACCTTGTGTGCTGCCGGCGTAGTTCCTTGCGCTTCTTGCCGCTCATCGAGGCCTCAAGATAGGCGTCGGGCGAAAGGTCTGATTGAAGCACGGCACGCTCTTCGCAGTGAACCAGCGCAGCGGTGCGGTTCTGCTCTGCCAGAACATCGTTCAGCCCATGGTGCAGCGGGCCATTCAGCGGCATCTGCGTGAGGTGCAGGAACAGTGCCATTCCGGCATTATCATCGGCCCATGCCAGCAGCGCACGCCAGAAAGCCCGCTCATGCCCAGCAGCAACCAGCGGCGCGCCGAGGAAGCAGTTGGCATGGACCCAGTTGCGCAGTTGCGGGAAGGGGTAACGGTAATAGCGCGCCTCTCGGCCAATGGGCATCATACCCAGCCAGCGGCCATCCTGTTCCAGCACCAGCAACGAGACTTTCCCCTGCGGATCCAGAGCGCGCAGCGATGGCAAAAGATACCAGCTTTCAAAGAAGGGGTTGGGTTCGCTGGCACTGGCCACCAGCTTGCTCCAGCTGTCGAGCGTGGATTGATCCTGACAATCTGCCCAAGCCTTTGCAGTCAGACACGGCTTTGCCAGCACCGGAATTGCTTCTGCAATCCGCTGTCGCTCAAGCCCGATGGTGGCAGCATTTGACGCCACGCATTAACCCTCAAAACGCGGACAAGTCCGCCGATTGATGGGTTCTAGCAAGACGATGCAAAGGAATTGCTAACGCCCGGTGAAACCGGCGGGGACGGTATATAAGGCTGTCCTACAGGTCCGAAAATTGACATGACCGACAGGTTCTTTGAAAGCCTGAAGTTCAATTCGTCGCAAAAAGCAGACATGTGTCACCTTTTTCGAGATAAATTACTGATATTACACAATAATATAACCGGACAGGGGTGTCCGATCTGTCCGCTTAAAGACTGAGGTGCGCCTACCCCTTCGCCTTGCGCGCAATCGCGCTCAGCCCCTTGGTCAGCTGGAACAGCCCGTTGAGCCGCGCCGCCGGATCACCCCAGGTGCGGGTGATGACCAGCTTGTTGTCCGGACGCAGTTTGATGGTGCCAGCCAAGCGCTGGGAATAGGCGATCAGCCCCATGGGATCGGGGAAGCTGTCATTGTGGAACGAAACCAGCGATCCCTTGGCACCAACATCGATCTTGGAAATATTGGCCTCGATAGCTTGTCGTTTGATCTCGATCAGCTTGATAAGGTTGGTGGTCGGCTGTGGTAGCGGCCCGAAGCGATCGATCATTTCGGCGGACAGCCCCTCGATCTCGTTCTGATCGTCGGCATCGTTGAGGCGGCGATAGAGCGCCATGCGCACCGCAAGGTCTGGGACATAGCTTTCGGGAATCATGATCGGCACATCGACAGTGATTTGCGGGCTGAGGCCACCAGAATCTCGCTCCAGTCCGTAATCGCCCGCCTTGGCCGCCAGAATCGCGTCTTCGAGCATCGACTGGTAGAGTTCAAAGCCGACTTCGCGGATATGGCCTGATTGCTCATCACCCAGCAGATTGCCCGCACCGCGAATATCGAGATCGTGGCTGGCAAGCTGAAACCCGGCACCGAGGCTGTCGAGATCGCTCAGCACCTTCAGCCGCTTCTGCGCGACTTCGGAAAGTTGGTTATCCACCGGCGTCGTCAGATAAGCATAGGCCCGCAGTTTGGCGCGCCCGACCCGCCCACGCAGCTGGTATAGCTGGGCCAGACCAAAGCGATCTGCCCGGTGGATGATGATGGTGTTGGCGCTCGGAATGTCGAGCCCGCTTTCAACAATGGTGGTCGCCAGCAGCACTTCGTACTTCTTGTCGTAGAAGGCGCTCATCCGTTCTTCGACTTCGGTCGGGCTCATCTGGCCATGCGCAGAGACGAAGCGGATCTCGGGAACGGTGTTGCGCAGCCATTCCTCGACATCGGCCATGTCGGCGATGCGCGGGACGATGATGAAGCTTTGCCCGCCGCGATGATGTTCGCGCAGCAAGGCTTCGCGCATCACCATATCGTCCCATTCCATCACATAGGTGCGCACCGCAAGGCGATCGACCGGCGGGGTCTGGATGGTGGAAAGCTCACGCAGGCCCGACATCGCCATCTGCAAGGTGCGCGGGATCGGTGTGGCGGTGAGCGTGAGGACGTGGACATTCGTACGAAGCGCCTTGAGCCGTTCCTTGTGATTGACGCCAAAGCGCTGTTCCTCATCGACAATCACCAGGCCAAGCCGCTTGAAATTGAGGCTCTTGGACAGCAGCGCATGGGTGCCGATGACGATATCGACCGTGCCATCGGCCAGACCTGCCTTGGTGCGGGTCGCCTCCTTCTCAGTGACAAGGCGTGATAGTCGCCCCATATTGAGCGGGAAACCAGAGAAACGCTCAACAAAGCCTGAGTAGTGCTGACGAGCTAGTAGCGTGGTCGGTGCGATCAGTGCGACCTGTTGCCCGGCCATCGCCGCGACGAAGGCTGCTCGAAGCGCCACCTCGGTCTTGCCGAAGCCGACATCGCCACAAACCAGCCGGTCCATCGGCTTGCCTTCGGCGAGGTCGTTCAGCACATCCTCGATGGCGGCTTCCTGATCCTCGGTTTCCTCCCACGGGAACTTCTCGACGAACTGCGCATAGACAGCTTCTTCGGGAACAAAAACCGGAGCCTGCCGCAGGGCACGCTGGGCGGCAGTCTTGAGCAATTCATGCGCAATCGCGCGGATGCGTTCTTTGAGGCGGCTCTTGCGCTTCTGCCAGGCTTCACCGCCCAACCGGTCAAGCGCGACGCCCTCACTCTCACTGCCGAAACGTGAGAGGACGTCGATATTCTCTACCGGAACGTAGAGTTTGTCACCGCCATGGTAGGCCAGCATGACGCAATCATGCGGGCTCTTGCCGACCGGGATCGAAAGCAGGCCCATGTAGCGGCCAATGCCGTGCTCCATATGCACGACGAGATCACCGGGGGTGAGCGCGGCCAGTTCGGCCAGAAAGGCATCGGCGCTCTTGCGGCGCTTCTTGCGGCGGACGAGGCGATCGCCGAGAATGTCTTGTTCAGTTACCAGCTCGATCTCGCCGTTCGAGAAACCGTTTTCGAGCGGCAGCACGAGCGCAACAGCAGAGCCTTTAGCGGCAAGGCCCAGCGCTTCTTGCCAGCTATCGGCCAGCACCGGAGCAGGGCGCACAGCCTCACCCAGAATCGCGGCAATGCGGGCGCGGCTGCCGGCAGAATAGCAGGCAATCAGTGCTTTCTTGCCCTGAGCGGCCTGACCATTGAGGAAACGTGCGGCGGCCTCATAAACATTGTCACCACGCGCGCGTTCCGGCGCGAAATCGCGGCCCGATCCGAAGCCGAAATCAATGATGTTGGCACTTTCAGGCTGCGCAAAAATGTCGAGACGGTGGATTGGCCAGTTTGATTGCCTTGCGCTGAATTCCCCGGCGTCGAGGTAGAGTGCGGCAGGCTCAAGCGGGCGATAGCTTCCCGCAGCTTTCCCCGAGGTTTCGGTGCGCGATGCATGATAATCAGTGATGTCAGTCAGCCGCTCATCAGCGGCTCCCATAGCTGCGCTATCGATGACGATCAGATCATTGCTGCCAAGGTGATCGAACAGGGTATCCAGCCGCTCTTCGAGCAGTGGCAGCCAATGTTCCATCCCCGCCAGCCTCCGCCCATCGCTGACTGCCTGATAGAGCGGGTCGGAGGTTGCGTTCGCACCGAATTTCTCACGATAGCGCGTGCGGAAGCGCTTGATCGTATCGTCATCAAGCAAGGCTTCGCTGGCCGGGAGCAGCAAGTGCTGATCGACCGGGCCGGTAGAGCGCTGAGTGTTGGGATCGAACAGCCGAAGCAATTCCAGCTCGTCGCCAAAAAAGTCCAGCCGCAGACCTTGATCGAGGCCCGAGGGGAAAATATCGAAGATCGAACCGCGCACGGCATATTCGCCAGCGTCAGCCACCGTATCGGTGCGCGAGTAACCCTGACGTTGCAACAGGCCGATCAGGCTCTCGCGGTTGATCTCCATGCCCGGTTTGAGCAGCCGCACCGATTCGCGGATGCGGAATGGCGTTTGCACCCGTTGAAGTACGGCATTGATCGTGGTTATGAGCAGTTGTGGGCAGTCTATGTGCCCTTGTAACCGATGCAGCGCAGACAGCCTTCGGGCACTGACGGACAGTGCAGGACTTGCCCGGTCATAGGGCAGGCAGTCCCAAGCTGGGAACTCGATGACTTCCAGTTCCGGCGCGAAAAAGGCTGCGGCATCGTTGATCGCACGCATCGCTGCATCATCAGCTGCGATGAATACAGCGCGGCCTCCTGCAACCTGCGCTGCGCGGGCCAGATCGGCAAGTACCAGCGGCTGGCTTCCCCTTGCAACGGAGGACAGCGTCAGCGGTGTCTTGGCGGAAAGGATGCGGGACAAGTCAGGCATGGCGAGAACCGCGCCCTTGCGACAGTCTGCGTGTCGGCGCAACCGTCTTGCTCTGGCGATAGCCTTGCAGATGCGTTGCAGTTGCGTTGCAAGCTGCTTGCGCTTCACACTTTTGCACAAGCCATACTAGCGCGGGGAGTACCTAATGAGCGGCATTCAATACATCCGGCACATGGCCTTGTTCTGGCTGAAAAACCCGGATTCAGTGCAAGACAGGGCGGCTTTGGCCGAAGGGCTCGAAACTCTCAGGGGCATTGAACAAGTTCGGACTCTGCACATTGGCTTGCCCGCTTCGACTGAAGCCCGCGATGTCGTTGATAACAGTTTCGCTTTGTCCGAATCGATGACTTTTGACAGTCTGGAAGATCAGGCAGCCTATCAGATACACCCTATCCATCAGGCTTTCATTGCCCGGTGCGGACACCTGTGGGAACGCGTGGTTGTTTACGACATTGCTGATTGGGACTGAGGCTGATTAGCGCGGGATTTCAACGTAATCGAGCAGCCGCATCCGCTCCATCAGCGCACCGGCATATTCATCAGGAATACTGAGCGTGCCAAGCGCCCAGCCCAGAATATCCACGTCTTCCTCTTCGATCAGCGTCTCGAACCAGACGAGTTCCGGCTCACTCCATTCATGATGGAAACGATCAAAGAAGCAGCCGATCATATAGTCGGCCTCACGCGTGCCGCGATGCCAGGCGCGAAAGCGCAAGCGCTTGAGACGAGCTTCGTTTTCCATGGCGCCGCCGCTAGGGGACGGCGACGCGCATAGCAAGTTTTCAGCGGTGCTCACTCAATGCGGCAAGGATTTCTGGTGCTTTCCTGCCGATCAGATCCTTGTGAAGTTCACCAAGCAGCGCCTTTTCGGTCTGCTTGTGATAATGGCGCCGCAGCTCACCCAAGGTGCGGGGAGGGGCGATCACCACCAGATTCTCGATCTTGTGGCCAAGCACCTGATCGTTAAGCCACTGCGCAGCAGCATTGGCATGGGCATCTTCATTGACCTGACTGTCCGCATGATTGCCTGGACTGGAACGATGTCCCACTCCGCTGTGATTCTGCGCATCAAGTTTGGGTGAGGGAAGGGCGGTGAGTTCCGGTTCAGCTTCATTTCCAGCGTTACGATAGAGATCAAAATTCTTGCCATCGACGAGCGCGACAACGGTTCCATGCGATAAGAGCATTCATCCCTCCTTGGTTATGAAACGCATTAGCCAGTTAAACGCAGCCTAAGTCGTTGCGTTCCATCAAAAGGGCATGGTTTTTTTTGCATCATGGATAGTATGATGCAGACAATGCGCCCTGATCTCCTCAATCCCCTGTTCGCCCAAAGCGATAGCCTGAAAGGCGTTGGGCCGAATCTTGCCCGGCCACTGGAAAAGCTGTCTCTGCTCAGGCTGAAGGATCTGGCCTATCATTTGCCAGACCGTTTTGTGCAGCGCCGCGCTGTTGCCAATCTGGACGAAGCCAGTGTCGGAGAGAACATCGTCATCGCTCTGACGCCGATTGACTATCGCTCACCTGCTGGTCGCGGGCCTTTTCGTGTGCTGGCGAGCGACGAGCCAGGCAATGTTTGCGCACTCACCTATTTCGGGCGCAATGGTGGATGGGCGAAAAAGCAGCTCCCTATTGGCGAGAAGCGCTGGGTTGCCGGACGGCTCGACCAGTTTGGCCAGACGCTCCAAATTGTCCATCCGGATCATGTCAGCGATGATGGCGCGCTCTCACTCGGAACTTTGTGTGAGGCGGTCTATCCGCTTTCCGATGGGCTGACACAGGGGCGCGTAGCGGCTCTGGTGCAGCAGGCAATGGCACTGGCGCCAGAGCTGCCCGAGTGGATCGAGCCGGGCCTGCTTGACAAGATGCAGTGGCCCAAATGGCGCGATGCCTTGGCACTGGCTCACAAAAGCGAGCACGAATCCGCGCGGGACCGGCTAGCCTATGACGAACTTCTCGCCAGCAGCCTGGCACTGATGCTGGTGCGCAACGCCAATCGCGCACGCAGCGGCACCCCATTGATGGGCGACGGCAGGTTTCGCGATCTTCTCAAACTGCCATTTGCCCTCACCGGCGCTCAAAAGCGCTCCATAACCGAGATCGAAGGCGATCTGGCGCAGCCTTCACCGATGCTTCGGCTGCTGCAAGGTGATGTCGGTTCGGGCAAGACAGTGGTGGCTTTGGAGGCCATGCTGATCGCGATCGAGGGCGGCGCACAAGCGGCGCTGCTGGCTCCGACGGAAATCCTCGCCCGCCAGCATTTCGATACGCTCAGCCGTATGCTCACCGGGACGGGGGTGAATATCACCCTGTTCACCGGGCGCGATAAGGGGCGCGCACGCGAATCGATCCTCATGGGTTTGCTCGATGGCTCGATCGATATCTGCGTCGGCACCCATGCGATCTTTCAGGAGGCTGTCGCCTACAAGAACCTCGCGCTGGCAGTGATTGATGAGCAGCATCGCTTTGGCGTCGGTCAGAGGCTGATGCTCACGCAAAAGGGCAAACGCACCCCGCATTGCCTTGCCATGACCGCAACGCCGATCCCGCGAACGCTCACCCTGGCGCAATATGGCGAGATGGACGTTAGCCGTCTTGATGAGATGCCGCCCGGGAGGCAGCCGATCGATACCCGTGTCGTGGCTGTGGAGCGCATGGATGACGTGATCGGCGCGCTGGCACGGCATCTGGAAACCAGCCAGCAGGCCTATTGGGTCTGCCCGATGGTGCGGGAACTGGAGACGGAAGATATAGCCGCAGCAGAAGCTCGTTATGCTGAACTGAAACTGCGTTTTGGCGATCAGGTTGTGCTGGTTCACGGACAGTTGCGCCCCGAAATCAAGGACGCCGCCATGGAACGCTTCGCCCGCGGCGAGGCCCGGCTGCTAGTTGGCACTACGGTGATCGAGGTCGGTGTCGATGTGCCGAATGCAACGTTGATGGTGATCGAACAGGCCGAGCGTTTCGGACTGGCGCAGCTGCACCAGCTTCGCGGCCGGGTAGGAAGAGGCGCGGATAAAAGCACCTGCCTGCTGCTTCGCGGGCCAACATTATCCGAAACAGCGCGCGAAAGACTGGCATTGATGCGTGAAACACAGGATGGTTTCCGGCTTGCTGAAGAAGATCTGCGGCTGCGTGGCGGTGGTGAATTGCTTGGTACACGCCAATCGGGTGATACGCCGTTCCGGGTCGCTACGCTGGAGCAAATCCAGCGCCTGCTTCCGCTCGCTCATGATGATGCCCGGCTATTGATCGAACGCGACGGCGGTCTTTCAAGCCGACGCGGCGAGGCTGCCAGAGTGCTGCTTTATCTGTTTGAGCGGGATTATGGGGTTCAACTGCTGCGCGGCGGGTGAGATGTGGGGTAGGTTAATTTGGGTGTTTATCCCCTCAGCATACTTAGAACATTCTGGCATAAGCCGATGCATGGCACAGAAACCCCTCACCACGACGCAGTTCTTTCGCCTCTTTCTGGACGATGAAACCTGCCTCATTCACCTGTTCAACGTCCGTTTCGGGCAGGGCTTCACTTGCCCGTCATGCGAGCGCCCCTCGAACTGGTATCGCATCAAGGCAGAGCGCGCCTATTCCTGCCAGTGGTGCGGCCATCACCTGCACCCGACTGTGGGAACGCCCTTCGAGCAGACCCGGACGCCCTTGCAGCTTTGGTTCTGCGCAATCCACCTGTTCACCACCACGCGCCACGGTGTCAGCGCCAAGGAACTGGAGCGCCAGCTTGGGGTCACTTACAAGACGGCATGGCGCATGGCTGGGCTTATCGTGTTGCATCTTGCCCTCGCGTGAACCGAAGCGAGGCTAATGCATTGTTGTTGCAGGAGTCAAAGGTGGCGTCTTTGGGGGCATGGCCAGAGGCCATAGCACCTATTTCAAAGCCGATTCACGTATGCAAGGGGGATAGGCGCTCAAAATTCAATTGTTGCTTTATCAGCGTTGCTTCTTGGCCGTGGCTGCGGTGAAATCGGGGTCCTTGTTCGCCACCCAATCGACAAATTTGCGTATGGAAGGGTTAGCCAGCAGGTCCTCCACGTTCATTCCATGGCGCTGCAGTTCGGAATTAGTGAAATTCGTGATCAGCGTCTGTTGGCAAATGGAGTGCATAGGCACAACATCACGCCCGCCCCGGCTTTTTGGCACGGGATGGTGCCAGACAATGGTCTTGCCAGTCGGTCGGCTACAGAGCCAACAGGATACAGCGACTGTGGGAACATGCTCCTCGCGATGCGCGTCGCCATAAGTGGCATGTTTCGAATGTTTGCGGGCCATGCGTCTGCCTTAATTGCTAAAACTTGTGATGCCGCACCTATTGGAATGCAAATAGCATTACCACACCTGACCTATGGCCAGAATAAGCGAGTCCTGCAGATCACAGCATTTATGAAAGCTCAATCCCTCATGCGGGGAGTGCTGACGATGTCAGCAGTTGTGCCTTTTGGCGGCAGCGTCGGAGGCGATCCTCAAAAATGCCTGAAAATCGGCATCAATCGTTGCGTCTATTGGTGCCCGAATCTCTTTCCGCTATTAGTCAACAATAGTGAGAAAGCAGCGGCCTCACACAGCCACCATTTGAATTAAACCGCAAAAAAGTTCACACAGATAAAAGTCTGTTTTTATCAATTATATCAATTGATTGCATAATTTTGATAAAATGGTCGGGATGACAGGATTCCAGTAAATAACTGGAATTACCTAATAAAATATGGCATAATCCCCTATACAGCACCTGCACAGGTATGGAATTCCGAGCGCTTTCGCCGCTAACCTGCACGGATTCTGCACAGTGGAGCGTGGCATGGCATTTATCACCGACAAAGAGGAGCTGAAATCCGGCCTGATCATCTTCAGGCGCGGCGATGTGGCACACCGCAATTTCTACTGCCGCATCAAGCTCCCCAAAGAGGATCGCTACAAAACGATTTCACTTCACACGGCAGATCGGGAGTCGGCCCGCGACCGCGCGTTCGATCAGGATGCCGACATTCGGTTTCGCGTGAAGCATGACGTGGCGGTGTTCAATCGCCCGTTTCGGCAAGTGGCGGAAGAGTATCTCCAGACGCAGCAGCGTCGCGCCGATACGGGCGAGATTTCGGCACATCGGGTGAAGACCCTCGGAAACGCCTTCAAGAAGGCGCTCGAAGACTATGTCGGCAGCGCCCAGATTCACCTGATCGGTCAGGACCGTTGGGCGGGGTATCC
>CAMDQO010000010.1 GCA_945906105.1 Novosphingobium sp. Chol11
GCCCAGCGCGCCCGCATCAAACGCATCACCATCGAACATCGCCGCTTGCAACACCGCAAGATCGCCGCCTAATATCAACCCCCAGATGAGGCCGACACTCCGCTAATCTACGCCGCCAACTGTCTCAAATATTCTGACGACGAACAAACGCACCTGCCCAGTAACAGGGATTGAACCCAGCATCACATCCCGTCCCTAGGATGACTGTCCTCGATCGCTTGCATCTCCACACCCTTCCCCTCATTCGGACAGACCATGCGCGCTCACGCGACACGCAGATTCAATCCATGACCAACACACTCTCGATATCCCGTTTTCCCCCACTCCGGCGTAATTGGACGATGATATCGAGCGAGCTGCGGACGTATTGCACAACGTCGTCCCAGGCCATTCGTGTGCCTGTCTGAAGCACAAGTAGCACCAGCTGATCAATGGCGCGTAACGGGCTGTCGGCATGGATGGTACTCATCGAACCGGGGTGGCCGGTGTTGACCGCACGCAGGAAAGTTACAGCCTCACCCCCACGGATTTCACCAAGAATGATCCGGTCCGGGCGCATGCGCAGAGAAGCGACGAGCAAGTCTTCGGCGCTGACATCGGCCTCGCCCAGCGCACCGCGTGCAGCGATCAGGCCAACTGAATTTTCATGCACCAGTTGCAGTTCTGGCGTGTCTTCGATCACGATCAGCCGCTCGCCGCGCGGAATTTCGCGCAGCAAGGCGTTAACGAAGGTGGTCTTGCCGGTCGAGGTGCCGCCCGAGACAAGGATATTGCGCCGCACCAAAACGGCCTCGCGCAGCAACTCCACCGCATCGGTGCCCTTGGCCAACTGCCCGCACCTTTTGGGCAAGGCGCTTGCCGCCATGACTTCGGTCTGATCGATGGCGCCGCTGCTGCGATAGTCATTGAGCGCAAGCCCGACCGAAACATGCTTGCGGATAGCCAGCGCCATTTCACCACGCGTGGCCGGTGCGATTACCGCCTGAACCCGCTCCCCGCCCGGGAGACTTGCCGCGAGCAAAGGATACTCGCGGTTGATCCCTTGCGCGGTAACCGCTGCTATCTGCCTGACCAGCCGGGCCAGCACTTCGCGGGTAAGCTCTGGCACCGCGATGCACTCGGGCTCATTGTCCAGCGTTTCCAGCCACAGTTCACCCGGACGATTGACATAGATGTCTGTAACCCTAGCCCGTCCGAGATAGGCGGCGAGCGGAGCAAGGTAGCTTTCAAGATAGATGTTGCCCTGCGGTGCATTCATCGATGTGCCGCCTTATTCTACCGTCGAAAAATCGAGATCGCGGGCAACAAATACAGAAACACTGGTGCCATGGCGAACAGTCAAGGTCGGCTTGATACTGTCAGGTGACGGCACAATCATGTTTTGCGTGCTGCCCGGCAAGCCAACAATCACCGACCCATTGGTGGCGCTGCGCGTCGCCAGCCCTACCCCGATGTCGAGCGTCGATTGCAGGAGGGCACCTGAGAAACGCTGAAGAAAGTGCGTATTGACTCTGCCCCCAACGCCGGCGCGTCCCAGTGGATCGGCGGCCGGTGAATTGATCACGATCTGAGCGCCATCAGGTCTTGTCAGCTTGAGCCACTGGACGAAAGCGCGGCTTTGTCCTTGCGCAAGGTCAGCTTTGTATTCGCCAAACAAACGGCTGCCCCGGGGGATCAACACTTTGGTGCCATCGAAGCTGCGCACATCGCGTGATATGATGGCACGTACGAAACCCGGCCGACTGGAATCGAGCGCAGTTTCAAGCACAGCCTGGATCACCGTACCTTGAACAACAGTGACCGAGGGATTGATGAAATGCGTTGCCCGCACCCTGTCACCGGAAAGTTCGCCTCTTAGATCCGGGCCAGTGGCTGGTGATGGAAACGCGGCGAGTTGCGCCGTCGCAGCCGAGGATTGAGCGGACGCATCAGCCGAATTGGGATCGTGATAGGCCGGGTAACGCGGCTTAGGAGCATTTGGAGCCACCGGTATCACGCGCGGCCGAAAAGTCTGGGAATTGCTGGGCAGGCTCGGCACCTGCTGAGGGTAATAGCCGGGCACGACGGGTGCCTGAGGGGTGCCGTCTGCTCCGAAATAAGCACCGGGCCCCGGCAAGACAATGCTGGGCGGCGCGGAAATCATATTGCCGTTGGTCTGCTCCATCGGTGCAGTCGCCGGACTGACGATAGCATTGCGCCGCGCCTCAAGCACGGAGAATAGTCCGATGCCCGCCAGCGCCAAAACCCCGCCAAATATCCATACCCCACGATTGCTGACCACGCGCCCGACCAGTGGGCGTACATTGTCTGATGCGGCGATTCCTGCTGTTTCCATCGGCCTGACCACCCTATTTCCCGCCATCTGGATTACCATTGAGACGCTCTGCTTTTGCCCACTTCTTGTCGATCCGGAACACCAGCTCTCGATTCACACGGTCAATCGTGAATATGCCCTCGCGCATATAACCGTCGACCATTTCCTCACCTCCCACTGCGCTGACAGCAAATACAGCTGGCAAAGCCTGATCCTCACTCCATTCGATATAGGTATGCAGGCCATCATCGCTGATGCGTGATGGGCGGAGCGCCTTGGTTCCCGAGATTCGGTAATTGGTATTCAGTGGCGGAGCAAGTGGTGCCAGCACGGGCGCTAACGGCGGCGCATTTGCTTCTGTCTCGTTTGCCACTGGCAATTCTTGTCCATCATTGCGCAGCGCGGCGTCTGCCTGGTCGCAGGGCACGATCAACAACGCCATGGCAATGAGAGCGACCTGCCTCACCTGCGGGGGACTGCTTGCTGGCTCGGCTGTGATGACGGCGACAGGGCCGACGGCGACTGGGCATTGGCTGGGGCTACGGTGGCCGACGCAGGCGCTTGCTGCATCGGCATGGCATCGGCGGGAGACGCCCCTTGCACCGTCTCGGCATCGCGGCGATAGTGCAAAACCTGAAAGCCCAGCGGATTGACCATACGATCTTCCGCGCTCATCGCCGCGCCGCTGAACCGGTACTTGATCACCGCAGCCCAGTATTGCGGCATCTGTGCCGACGCGCCGAGATCGGTCCGCACGGATGAGAAGCGCACCAGCGAGGTATCGGCGTCCAGCGAGGAAACAGAACGCACCTGCACTTCAACCAGCGCTTTGCGAGGCAGGGTAGCGAGGCGGCCTTGAGGGTTTGAGGACTGCGATTCAGCAACGTAACGGTTGCGCGCTTCGTCAGCTGACCACAATGCCACCTTACGATAGCTGGCGTTGAATGAGTCTATGTCAAAGCTCTCACGCTCGATGACATACTGCACGAGGAACGAGCGAACCAGCGCGGCGTCGGGCGCTATCGTCTGGCGTTCCAGCGGCTTCAGCGCCTCGACATAACCGGTCTGGCGATCGACCAGCAGCGTATAGGGTACGACCGTCTTGAGCGGCAGGAGAAAGACCAGCGCAATGGCCTCAAGCAACGCGATCACGCCCGCAACCACCGCGACAATCCACGCGGTGCGCCGCGAGGAATTGCTCGCGCTCTGGCGGTCTTCCGACCAGCTCGCCGCCTCGCGATAATATTCATCGAGTTTCTGGGTTTCGGGATCACTCATGCCCTGCCGTCTCTTCTTTCACTCGCAGCTGATGCGCGGCGATAGCGCCTCGCCTCACTGGCGCGGTAGCTGCTGCCGAGCGATTGCTGTGCTGTCGTATCATCGGACCTAGTGGCCCCGCGCGCGCGAACAGCCTGCTGGACCATCCGGCTGCTTTCCGGATTTCGTTCCTCGCGTCGCAGCGTATGTGCCATCGCGTCGGCAACGACAAAAGCACGCGATGGTGGCTGCCGGTCGGCACCATAGGCGGAAGAAAGGACCTGACCCGGTAGGTTTCGTGCAGTCGCCGGTTGCAGACGCGCCAGCAATCTCGGCAGGCCAAAACCGCCGAAGAAGAAAATTCGCGCGATCATCGCAAGTAGGCCAAAGCTAACCAGCGCGAAGGCCAGCGCCATGACAAAAAGCTCGGTCGGTGCCGAAGGCGTGAGTATCTGCGCATCACGCTGCGCCAGCGCATCGCGTAGCCATGGCTCAAGGATTGTCAGCTCGACACCCAGTACAGCAGCAACGACCAAAGCACCGACAGCGAGCGCACCAAGGCCGCGCAGCCATCCGAAGAACAAATCGCGGGTACCGGCAAAAAGTAGCAGTCCTGCCATCAGGGGGGCAAGCGCCAAGAGCAATCCTGCGCCTAGCCTGACAATGCCGAGCGGGCCTAAAACCCCCGCGAGAAATGCAATGCGGCCATTGGCTAGCCCTTCCTGATCAGCCAGAGCGATGCCGCGAAACGAATCCCCGATAGTATCGCTGCGATTCGTGCCGCCGGTATTGCGCCCGGTGCCATAGACCGTGAGCAACACGATCCCATCGTCAGCAGACTGAAGCCTTGAAACAAAGCTGCTCTGGCCGCCGGGCAGGTCAGCTCCACTTACGACTGTCATGGCCACTTCGCCGGGGCCGTGGATGACCAGATCGTAGCCTAGCGTGCGCCATGCTGGCCAGCTTGTCGCTAGGGTCAGCACGATCCCCAGCCGCAGCACATCGCCCAACACATCGCGCCCGCCCATCGGTTCGCCCGATAGCAACCTCAGCCCGAAAATTGCGACGAAGATCGTCAGTAGCCCGGTCAGTGCGATCGAAACGGGCGAAGTCGGATTGGCCAGCGCACTATAGCCATAAGCGCCGATTGACTGCGCTTGACAATCGATATGCGCCAGCATCTGCGCGACAAAGCGCTGGCCGGTAAAGACTGCCTCGCATGCCATTTCACGCAAGCTCCAGCAGGGGAGCCATCCAGTCGCCTGGATTGGTCCCGGTGCGCTCGACCAGCTCATCGAACAATCGCACAGTTGCTTCTCGGCCCGACAGGATCGTCAGCAGGTCGGCCTCGCCCGACAGATTGAGCCGCGCGACGACACTTTCGTTGCCGTGCTTGATGAGGAAGCAATGCGAGCTGTCGGGCAGGGTGCGGATCAGTTCGAATTCGTGCGGGGTCAGGCCAAAACCGTCGATGTAATCCTCAGATCGGGCCTTGGGATTAATCATGAAGATTTGCGTTGCAGCCTGTTCAATAATGGCGCTGGCTATACGGCTTTCAAGCGCATCCTGCGCACTCTGCGTAGCAAAGCCAACGATGCCGTTGCGCTTGCGGATGGTCTTTTCCCAGTCCTTGATACGCCTGACGAAAACATCATCGTCAAGTGCCTTCCAGCCTTCGTCGACAACGATGATTGTGGGCGATCCATCGAGCCGCTCTTCGACGCGGTGAAAGAAATAGAGCAGGGCCGGAGTACGCGCGACGGGATCGTCGAGGATCGCGGTCATGTCGAAGCCGACGGTCGCGGCGGTCAGATCGGTGAGATCAGCTTCATTGTCGAACAACCATGCGCGTTCGCCTTCGCCCCACCATGGCCGCATGCGGGCATGGAGATCATCGGCGCACGGCCGCTTGTGGCCACGAAACAGCTCGATCAGATGTCGCAGGCGGCGATACCTGCGCGGCTGGACAAAATTGGCCTCGATAGCGTCCTTGATCACCTCGATCTCGCCCGCATCCGCACCACCGGCCAGCATCGCCAACCATTCCCTCAGGAACTGCCGATTGGCGGGCGTATCATCAAGTTGCAGCGGGTTGAGTCCCGATTCTGCGCCGGGACGCAACCGATCATATTGCCCGCCGATGGCCCGAATGAAGAGCTCGGCACCGCGATCCTTGTCAAAAAACACGATGCGCGGGGCGAACTTGCGCGCCTGAGCAAGCAGGAAGTTGAGCACTACTGTCTTGCCCGAACCCGACGGGCCGATCACAGTAAAATTGCCGAGATCATTGTGATGGAAGCTGAAGAAGTAGGGACCAGCTGCCGTCGTCTCGAACAGCGTCACCGCATCGCCCCAATGGTTGCCACGCTGCTGGCCGACGGGGAAATTGTGCAAGCTTGCCAGCCCCGCGAAATTGCCAGTCGAAACCAGCCCCTTGCGTGCGATGTAGCGAAAATTGCCGGGGAACTGGGCCCAGAAGGCCGGTTCGAGCCCAATGTCCTCACGCACCGCGACAATGCCGAGATCAGCGAGTACGGCGCAGACCTCGGCAACTTGCGTGTCGAGCTCCTTGAGCGTTGCGGCGTGGGTGGTGACCGTGGTGTGATGTTCGCCAAAGCCTGCGCGGCCCGCCGCGACGTCGTCCTTGGCCTGCGCCAGTTCATCACGCAGCGAGAGCGCCTCATCCTCGGTCGAGCGCATACGCCGCAGTGCCAGATTCATCCGCCCCAGCGCCTCGCCGCGTTCGACGAAGGCGAAGGACTGCGCCACGGTCATTTCAAACGGCAAGCGATAAAGCTCGTCGAACAGGCCGGGCAGCGTCTCCGCCGGGTAGTCCTTGATAGATACCACCGCACCAAACTTGCGCTGCAGCGCTCCCGCCGCGCCCAGCTCGAAGGCATCCTGCCCGAAGCTGGCGCGGCGGAATGGCAAGTGATGGCCGATGTCGCCATAAGGCAGACCAACTGGGCGCATCTCGGCATTGTAGAGGTAGGAAAGAAATTCGAGCGGCTCCGAGCGAAAGCCATTGTCGGTCTCATAGATGCTGAGAAGGCGCGGTGAATAGCTGCCTAGTGATGCAAGCAGGGCTTCGCTCGCCACATCAAGTGCGCGCTTTTCAGCAGCGAAGCCGACCGCGCGATCGGTAGCATTGGTGCGGCTGGCCAGTCCACGCAGTCGGTCAAGCAGCCCGACAGGCCCCTGCATCGGTCGCCGCACGATGGTCAGGAACAGTTCGTTGACATACATCTCGCGGTTGGCGAGCCTCTCACGCCAACGCTGATCCAGCAGTCTCGAAAATTCGTCAGGGAAGCGTGCTTCCAGCACCGCTTCGGCGCGCCGTCGCACGACATGGTGGTAGATAGCAAAGCGTGAGGAGCCGATCGCCTTGAGCATCGCGTCGCGCAGCTCGGCCCGATAGTTCAGCTCCTCGGTGTCGGCGGTTTCAAACAGCAAGCCGCCTAGACGGATCGTCTGCATGAGCAGGCCGTCACGCGTTTCCAGCGTCACATCATCGAGATGCCGGGCGTAGGGCAAATGCACGCCGGCTGACTGCTCGCGCGCGATTCTGCGCGGGTCATTTGTCAGGGGCGGTATGAGTTGCATCCCCACATCGCGTAGTTCTTGACGCGCGGACAACGGCTCACTCTCGTCAGCCAGAGGTCAAGGAAGCGCGGCTCGCGCAGGCACAAAACCACACCAATGACATGAATCACCAATGCCACGGCAATTGCCCAGAACGATTTGAAAATTAGAAAGAATTCCGCAGAAACAATCGCGTTGATGACGAAATAGCGATAGGTTACACCCGCAAACATCTGTGGGCGCGTCAGCGCCAGGAACACCGTATCGCGTCTAAAGGCGGCTGCCATGCGCCCTGCCTAGCCTGCTGCTGCGGTACGGATACCGGCAACGATGCTCGCCGCACCAAACAGGACAAAGCAGCCAAGGATAACTGTCGCTCCGTGCCGCCAGTTCATCCGGCCCGTGAGCATCATGAATCCGACGGCCGCCACTGCGATGACCGCAGCCACGGTGGCAACCGTTCCCATCAGCGTACCTTGCAGCCAACTCACCGCCCCGACAATCACGCCTGACCCTTGCGGATCGACGGGAACGCCTGCAAATGCCGGACCTGCAATGCTGACCATGACGAATGCGGCCATTAGTGAAAAACGGTTCGACTCTCTCAAGGCCTTGCCTTCTCTAACATCCGGATTTTGTAGCATGGCACAGAGCCATTGATGATGCCATAGTGATTACCCGGTCAATGCCCCCTCTCGAATTGAATTCGGCAAAGGTCCCGCCTGCGATTGAACTTGTCGATAAGAGTCTCGCGCCGGGTCTGAAGCGCTGCAGCGGATCGATCACTTTTGCAGGTTTGATGGTCGGCAACATGTGATAGACTGGCTTCGCACTTCAGCCTTGAGGAGGGCACATGATGAGCTTGCGGGCGGCACGACTGCTACTGATTGCGGCATTGTTCACACCACTCGGGATTCCAGCCTGGGCCGAAACTCCGACGGAGCTCGAAGCGCTTTCGCGCGCGACCGATTCTTCGGCTGGCGGATTGGCACTGGCGCGCAATCAGATCACCAGTGGCGATCTGCTTGATGCATTGGCAACGCTTGAGCGGCTGATCGTCAATGATCCCACCGATGATCAGGCCCGCCTGCTTCATGCAGGCATCCTGTGCCGGGTCGATGACCGCCAAGGTTCGCTGATCGAGTTCGATAAGCTGCGCGGGCACAAGTTCACCACCGCGCAGTGGTCGGAAGCCACCGCTCCCTGCAATTCTCCCAAAGGCCGCTGAGCTATGGTGCAGTTCAAACCCTTGCGCGTAATCATTCTCGGCAGCGCGGCGCTGGTGACAGCCGTTCCGATGGCGTTACTCGCGGCACCCAATGAGGTCGGAATTGCCTCGGCGGTGGTCAATGATGTCAAGCTGCGCAACAGCGCCGCCGCACAGCAGCACCCAGTCAAGGTACGCGAACACCTTGCGCTCGCCGATCAGATCAGCACCGGGATGCGCAGCCAACTTCAGGTCCTCCTGCTCGACAAGTCCGTGTTCACTGTCGGCGCCAACGCGCGGCTGACCATCGATCGCTTTGTCTATGATTCTAGGGGCAGTTCTGTGTCCGCCTCTGTCGCCAAGGGCGCATTCCGCTTCATGTCAGGCGGCGGTGGCCACAAGAGCAGCGGCTCCTCGATCAAGACCCCGGTTTCGACGATAGGCATTCGCGGCACAATTATCGACGGCGTGATCGGCCCCGAGGCGGTTGCTATTGCCCGTGGTGAAGGCAAGGTCCCCAGCAGCATGGTGGTCGATCCAGAGACCGCGACGCTTGTCGTGCTGCGCGGTCCGGGCACGAAGACCGCAGGAAACGTTACTGTCGGCGCGATCTCGGTCACAGCCGGGGGCAAGACGGTGAACCTCGACAAGCCGATGCTCGCGGTGTTTGTCCCGGCTCCGGGAGCCGAGCCGATCGGCCCGTTCACGATCTCGCTGCCCGGACTTACCCGGCTCACCGGGCTTATCTTGCCGCATAGCGCAGCCATACTCCCGGGCAACAGTGTCGCGCCTTATCCGGTTCCAGCACCGCCGCGCCGAATCCCACCCTATCGTTATCCTGGCTACGACGGCACCGACACGACTGGACCAAATCCAGGAAGATATATTCCCGGAATGCCAAACCTTCCCACGCAGCAGCCACGCCCTCCTGAACGGCCCCCGGCTGATGGACCAACACCGCAGTCTAACCATGAGCCAGCCCCTGAGCCAACTCCGCAGCCAACCCCGCAGCCACCTCCACCGTCGGATAATAATGGTCCCACACCGTCCCCATCGCCAACACCCAGCGTAACGGGCGGACCCAACAATCAGGGGCCCTGACCGGAGGTAACCGCACTCCGACGGCAAATCCTGTGCATGCGTGGTGCCTATACATTTGAGATTACTGGCCATAGTCTACTGACCATAGTCTGCATCTCGACGATGGTCGGAAAGCCAGAAGCCGTCGCGAACCGCAATGCCTCGGGAGAAGTGACATGGCGATTATCGATCACGTCGATTTCAACGGCTTCATGGAAGGGGTAAAGCGGCGCAACCCCTATCAACCTGAATTTGTGCAGGCAGTTCATGAGGTTGCTGAGGATATCTTCGACTTTATCGAGGACAAGGAACAATATCACGAGCAGCAGATACTGCGCCGGATGGCCGAACCGGACCGGGTCATCTCGTTCCGCGTCTGCTGGGAGGATGACAATGGCAATATCCGCGTCCAACGCGGCTGGCGGGTGCAGAACAACAATGCCATCGGCCCTTACAAGGGCGGCATCCGGTTCCATCCCGCCGTCACCGAAAGCGTGCTTAAATTCCTCGCCTTTGAACAGACCTTCAAGAATGCCCTGACCGGTCTGCCGATGGGCGGCGGCAAGGGTGGCTCCAACTTCAACCCCAAGGGCAAAAGCGTGCGTGAGATCATGCGCTTCTGCCAGAGCTTCATGACCGAACTCTACCGGCACATTGGCGCTGACACCGACATTCCGGCGGGCGATATCGGCGTGGGCGGGCGCGAGATCGGATTCATGTTTGGCCAGTACAAGCGGATCACCGGCCAGTTCACCGGCGTCCTCACCGGCAAGGGACTTGAATATGGCGGTTCACTGATCCGGACCGAGGCGACCGGCTATGGCGCGGTGTACTTCCTCTCCGAAATGCTCGCCACCAAGGGAGAGGATCTGCACGGCAAGACGGCGGTGATCTCCGGCTCGGGCAATGTCGCGACCCATGCCGCCGAAAAGTTCGTCCAGCTGGGCGGCAAGGTGCTGACCTTGTCCGATTCGGGCGGTTTCATCCACGATCCTGCGGGGATCACCCAAGACAAGATCGACTGGGTAAAGGCACATAAGACCCACCGCCGCGGCAGGATCGAGGAATATTGCGAGGCCTTCAAGGGCGCTGAGTTCCATCCCGGGAAAACCCCCTGGCATGTGCCCTGCGATATCGCCCTGCCCTGCGCGACGCAGAACGAGTTGCTGGGCGATGATGCGCGCGCGCTGGTCGCAAACGGTTGCAGTGCGGTTTCGGAAGGGGCCAATATGCCGACCGATCTTGAGGGCGTGCATGTCATTAAGGCGGCGAAAATTCTCTACGCGCCGGGCAAGGCCGCCAATGCCGGCGGCGTGGCCGTATCGGGTCTGGAAATGAGCCAGAATTCCGGGCGCCGCGCGTGGAAGGAGGATGAGCTCCAGCAAATGCTCAAGGACATCATGTCCGGCATCCATGCGCGCTGTATGGAATACGGTCAGCGCGAGGCCAGCTATTGCGACTATGTCAAAGGCGCAAACATCGCCGGTTTCAAGAAGGTGGCCGATGCCATGCTCGCTTTCGGTGTGGTTTGAAGAAAGGGTGGCAAGTGCCTGTACAGGAAGAAAAATTGCAAGAGCCATTGCCAGCAGGGAGTGATGGCTATTCAATTCAGGCGATCCACCTCGTCCGCACTGCTACCCAGGCCAATCTGACGCTCAGCCAGATGGCTGACCAGAAGGCCAGCATACTCATGGGTGCGACCTTCGTGGTCTTCACTATCTCGGTCGGGCAGGCGAGCCGGGAAAATTTCCCGGTGGCGCTGATAGTTCTTGCCTTCTTCGCCTGTATTTCAGCGCTGCTGGCAGTTTCGGCAATCATCCCAAGAGTAAGCGCACCGGTGATCGAAGGCGAGCCGCTCAATCTGCTGTTCTTCGGCTCGTTCACCAAACTCCCCGAAGACGAGTTCGCCACCCGTGTATTGCATGAGCTGAAATCGGATGAGCAGGTGTTTCGCATGATGCTGCGCGACTTGTACCAGAATGGGCAGGTGCTGGAGCGCAAGAAGTACCGGCTGCTCAGGCTGGCCTATATCGCCTTTCTCGCAGGCCTCGCGCTGACTTTGCTGGCGCTGATCATTCAATTCCGCCCGCAGATTGCCGGATGGTTCTGAAGGGGTTCTGACAGCTATCTGATCCCGAGGCCTTGTGCTTCCTGTTTCAACCGAGCCGCTACGCCGGGATTGGCGGCAATCGCATCCTTGAGCGCTGCCGTCGCCTTGTCGGGCTGACCCAGTGTCATCCGGCTGCGCATCAGCATCACCCAGCCGTCGATGTTGCCCGGATTGGCGCGAAGTTTGGACTCCAGACTGGCGACCATGCCTTCGGCCATCTTCTGCTGTTCGCTTGGGCGCATCGTGGCGGCATTGCGAATATCTTCAGCCGAAGGACCGGGAATTCCTCTCGCCCCGGAAAATGCTTCTGATGAAGGCGGTCCGGGTTGCTTGATCGCGGCGATGCGCTGGGTCACCTCGATCCGATTGATCGTTCCAACCTGCGAAATCGTACGCTTGAGATCGGCTTCCCACGGCGCGCCCGTCGGAGTGTCCGCGAGAAGCGCCAGCCAGCTATCGATTGCCCCCTTGTGATCGCCATCGAGATCCTGCTTCACCGCTGCGAAATAGCGGCCGCGCGGATCTTTCGGATCAAGTTCCAGCGCCCGGCGGAAGTTGGCCAGAGCATCGGCGGGCATCGGCTCGTTCTGGCTCGCCATCACCCGCGCCTCACCCAGCGAAGACCACAGCACCGCCCGGGTCGGTTCGGCCTCTGCCGCCTTGCGATAAGCCTCGACCGCCTGATCGTAGCTGTTCTTGTCGAAATATGCCTGCCCGAGCTTCTGTAAGGTACCGCTGTCCTTGGGGTTGGTCAGCGCAAGCGCTTCCAGCTGATCAATCGAACCAGCGGGCAGGCTGGCGACGGCGACCGGCACATCCACAGTGCCACTGCGGGTTAATCCAAGCCCGACAACCGCACCGAAAACCAGCGCCGCGAACACCAATAAAAGCGTTTCCGGGCGGAACTTTCGCTTGGGATATTGTGTCATCGCGTGATCCGGGTCCATAACCAGCGCAACCAATAGGGCGAAGCGCGAAGCTGTCACCAAAATTGCGCTGCAAACAACGAGAAAAGGGGTTTCATGGCGGATCGCGTGCGTCTGGCGATCGTCGGTTCGGGGCCAGCGGGCCTCAGCGCGGCCAGCCATGCTGCGGCGCTGGGGCTGAGCCACGTGCTGCTCGAAAAGACCGGCCACCTCAGCGACACGATCTTCAAATACCAGAAGGGCAAGCATGTGATGGCAACGCCATCAGCGCTGGTGCTGCGCGCCGATCTGGAATTCGATGCGGGCAAGCGCGAAGCCATTCTGGGCATCTGGGATCGTCAGGCCGCTGAAGCCGGGGTGAACGTCCGGTTCAACAGCGATGTGACCCAGATTGCCGGTGAACAGGGCGATTTCACCCTGACTCTGAAGGACGGCACTGTGATCAGCGCTGAGGCGGTGATTCTGGCCATCGGCACTCAGGGAAACCCTAACCTGCTGCGCTGCGCCGGGTTTGATATGCCGCATGTCCAGTATCAGCTCGACGATCCCGGTGAATATGTTGACGAGCACATCACTGTCATCGGCTCGGGCGATGCCGGGATCGAGAACGCACTTGGGCTTGCCGCAGATCTGGCGCAGGGCAATATGGTCACCATCCTCAACCGCAGTTCTGAATTTGCCCGCGCCAAGCCTGCCAACGTCAAACTGCTTAATGAGGCAGCGGCGAGCGGGCGGCTGACAATCCGCAACGAATCCACCCCCGCAGAAGTCCGCAAGGGCGAGCTGGTGATTGATGCCCGCGATGGGCAGGAAACCATCCGCTGCGACCGGATAATCGCGCGCATGGGTTCAAACCCGCCGCGAAAATTCGTTGAGGCTTGCGGGGTCAGCTTCACCAGCCCGGAAAATGAGGCCTTCCCGGCGCTCTCGCCGATGTTCGAGACGAGCCGCCCCGGCATCCATGTAATTGGCGCTCTGGCGGGCTATCCACTGATCAAGCACTGCATCAACCAGGGCTATGACGTCGTCGAATATCTCAATGGCAACACGGCACTGAAGCCAGCCGACGAGCCGATCCTTGCCGCGATGTTTGCCCCCCTGCCCGGCAATCGCGAAGTCGATGAGTGGCTTGCCCGGTTCGGCGCGCAGATCGATATTTTCCGCGAGCTGTCAGCGCTGCAACTGCGCGAGCTGATGCTCGACAGTAAGGTGCGCAGCTTCGCAGCGGACGAGGTGATCTTCCGTCAGGGCGAACCCGGCTCGTCCCTTTTCGCGATTGCCGATGGATCGGTGCTGGTCGAGATCGACTGGCAAGATCCGGCCAAGACCGTGGCAATCGGGCAAGGCTCGATCTTCGGTGAGGTTGGCCTGATCTCCGGGCGGCCGCGCGGATCTACTATCCGCGCCGCAGAACCGACAATCGTGGTGGAACTGACCCGCGCCGCCGCGCTCAAGCTGATCGCCACCGCACCCGCCGCCGCGCGGGCAATTACCCGCATTTCAATCGAGCGACAGCTGCTCCAGATTTTCGGCTCCGGCCTCTCCCGCGAGGACATTGCCGAGCTGGTCGAGGGCGCCGAGGTGCAGCAAATGCGCGCCGGCGAGATCGTGCTGGCAGAGGGCGACGAAGGCAAGGACATCTATATCGTCCGGCGCGGCTCGATGATCGTCGAAAAGGCCATAGCCGGACGGCAGGTGTTTCTGTCCTATGTTCCGGCAGGCTCCTATGTTGGCGAAATGGCGCTGATCGATGATGCTCCCCGCTCAGCCACGGTCAAGGCCGCCATCAAGTCCGAAGTAATCCGCTTGCCCGGTGATGCCTTTGCCCGTCTGCTCGCGCGCAATCCCCGGCTGCTCGACAAGGCCGAGGCCGACATGGCATCGCGGCGCGTGGTCAACGCCTTTATCGAAAGCCGCAAGGACGGTTTTGCAGGCGCGATCGATATGTATTCGGAAACCGCGCAATTTCTCGTCGATAACGGCATCGGCGAAGCCACCGACGTGCTGCTGATCGACGAAACGCTGTGCATCGGTTGCGACAATTGCGAGAAAGCCTGCGCCGATAGTCACGACGGCTTGACCCGGCTCGATCGTGAGGCCGGGCGGACCTATGCCCACCTGCACGTTCCCACCAGCTGCCGTCACTGCGAGCATCCGCACTGCATGGCCGATTGCCCGCCCAACGCGATCCACCGGGGGCCGGATGGTGAGGTATTCATCGATGAGACCTGCATCGGCTGCGGCAATTGTGAGCGCAACTGCCCTTATGACGTGATCCGCATGGACAGCGTGCCGCCGCCCAAGCCATCGTTGCTCAGCTGGATGTTCTTTGGCCGCGGCCCCGGACCGGGCGAGGCATCGAAGGACTGGCGCAAAAAACACGCTGCCGGCACCGACGAGGCCAAGAAGGCGATCAAATGCGACATGTGCGCCGGGATTGACGGCGGCCCGGCCTGCGTCCGAGCTTGCCCGACCGGTGCGGCGATCCGGGTTTCACCTGAGGGGTTCCTCTCCGCTGCGCGGCTGGCGGAAGCCGACTGATGGCATCGCGCAGCAATCGCCCGCGTCGAACGGAGATCAGCCACGAAGGCTTCATGCGCCATGCCAATTATCGCTGGCTCAAACTGGCGCTGCTGGGCGGCCTTGCGGCGATTGTCATTTATGTTCTGGGTGATTTCAAACCACATGCCTCGGGCAGCAGCTGGTACGGCTATACCACTGGCACCGCGGGCGCGCTGCTGATCCTGTGGCTGACGCTGCTGGGCATACGCAAACGGGCAATGACACCGGGGGCGTGGTCGCTCAAGGGCTGGACCTCGGCCCATGTCTATCTGGGGCTGGCCCTGACAATCATCGCTACGCTGCACACCGGCTTTCGCTTTGGCTGGAACGTTCACACTCTGGCCTATGCGCTGATGATGCTGGTGATCGCCTCGGGCCTGTTCGGGGTCATCGCCTATACCACGCTGCCCGCTGCGCTGAGCAACAACCGTGAGGAAATGACCGAGACGCAGATGGTCGAGGCGATCCGCGCGATTGACCGCCAGCTTGAAACGGTGGCCCAGTTGCTGGGCCGCACATGGGCAGATCTAGTGCGCGCCGCGCTCAGCGATCAAGGCTTCGGCGGGGGTATCCGCAACCGCCTGTCTGGCCGCTATCCACGCTGCGCCACCCGCCGTGCCATCGAAAGTCTGGCGGGTGGCGCAGCGAGGATAGCGGCCGGAGACGATGATCCTGACTTGCGCAAGATCGAGAGTCTGCTGGTCCGACGCGAGGCCCAGCTCGCGAGGCTGCGACGCCACCTGCGTCTGCGGGCCTTGCTGGAAGTGTGGCTCTATGTGCATATTCCGGCGACGATTGCCCTGCTCGCCGCGCTGACCGCGCATATCCTCAGCGGTTTTTACTACTGGTAGGCGCGGGGCATGGCTTTCCAGATCAGACAGATCGACCGCACCGCCAATGGCCGCGAGATCACGCGTGAGCGCAGGCTCGACAAGGATCGATTGACCCTTGGCCGGTCGGCAGAGAACGACCTACATCTGCCAGACCTTGCTCTCGACCTGTTCCATGCCGAAATCGCGCTGACAAGCCGTGGCCGGATCGCCGTCAGGACGTTGAGCGCGCTTGGCTTCACGCTTGACGGTGCGCTGCACCAGTCGGTGCAGATTGCTTGCCGCGATGGCGGCGAGCTGGGGTTCGGAAGCTATCAGCTCACCATATCGGCGGGGGACGATGGTTCCTGCATCATCACCATCCGGCAGATCGGAGGAGCAGGCAGCGCGCTCGAAAACCGGCGCGACTTTTCACTAGGCCGTGTGCTTCCCGGCAAGCGGCGGATGGCTTGGGCCTCAGCACTCACCATCCTCGTGCTGTTCCTTATCATCCCGATTGCCACGCACGTGCTGCATCAATCCAACTCGAAAATACCAGTCGTCGGCGATTCAAGCTGGAGTCCGGGCAAGCTCAGCCTCGACCATCACGCGCTTGAGCAGAAATGTGAAACTTGCCATGTGCAGGGCTTCGCCGCCGTGCGCGATGAGGTCTGCTCGTCCTGCCACAAGGATATTCACGATCATGCCGCGACGGATCGCCATTCCGCAGCAGATCGGCTGGCCAAGGCGCGCGCCGAGCCGGGATTGGGCGGCAGCTTCCTGCGGGCTGTAGCCAAGGGCTTTGGCAAACCCGGCCCCGGTGCTTGCGTCGATTGCCATCTCCAGCATGAAGGCGTCACACCGATGCCGATGTCGCCGCAGAAGTTCTGCGCGGAGTGTCACGGGTCGCTGAGCGACAGACTGCGCGATACCAAGCTGGGCAATGCCTCAGACTTTGGCTCAGCCCATCCGCAGTTCCGCCCGCTGGTGGTGACCAGCGCCGCTAGCCGCAGCCTTTCGCGCCTCTCGCTTGATCGGCCGGTCGCGGAGGATAATGGCCTCACCTTTCCGCACAAGCTGCACCTCGATAAGCAGGGCGGTGCTACCCGGATGGCGATTTCGCTGGGTTCGGCGCGCGGCTATGGCAGCCAGCTCGATTGCGGTAATTGTCACCGCAAGACCGAAGACGGCGTGCGCTTTCAGCCGATCATCATGGAACGTGATTGCGCAGCCTGCCACAGCCTTGCCTATGACCGGGTCGGCAGCACGGTGCGCACGCTGCATCATGGCGACGTCGATCAGGCCATCGTCGATGTCAGCAGCCGCCCAGCCGCCCGACCAGCTACCGGCCCAGCCGTCAACGGACGCCGCCGCCCCGGAGCGTTCGACTTGGGCGGAACCTATTACAACAATTTCTCCTCACCGCCCGTCGGGAGCGGAGCGGCGGGCCTCGCCTTTGCGCGCGGCGGCATCTGCAGCGAATGCCATACGCCGGTGATGCAGGGCGGAAAGTTCGGGGTGATTCCGGTAACGCTGCGCAACCGTTTCATGGATCACGGCTGGTTCGATCACCGCCCGCATCGCCAGACCACCTGCGCCACTTGCCATGCTGCGGCAGGCTCTACGCGCTCGTCGGATGTTCTGCTCCCGCCCATCGCAACCTGCCGGACATGTCACCTTGGCGCGGACAGTACGAAAGCCAAAGTTCCATCGGGTTGCGCCATGTGCCACAGCTATCACTTGCCGAGCTTCATCTCAGACAAGTCTAGGCACAGTAGCAAGCAAGCGGCGGGCAAGCCATTGAGGGAGGGAGGCTGAACCATGCTGATCGCACAGGTCTCTGACATCCATATCGACTTTCACCGGGATCATCCCGATGAGCCCAACCTCAAGCGGTTGCGCCAAGTGCTCGACCGACTGGTCAATCGGCCAGACCGGCCCGACCTGTTGCTCCTGACCGGTGATCTTACCGAACATGGCGATGCGGCGAGCTTTGCCGAGCTCAAAGCCGCATTGGCGGCGCTGCCGTTTCCGGTCTGGCCGATCCCCGGCAACCACGATGCCCGCGCTGCTCTGGCTGGTGCTTTCGCGCAAGTGCCGCAGGATGGTGGCTTCCTGCATTACGCGGTTGAAGTCGGGGGGCTGCGCATCCTGATGCTCGACAGCCTTGAACAAGGCCGACACAGCGGGGCTTTCTGCGCGGCGCGCGGGCAATGGCTCTGCGCACAGCTTAGCGCTCACCTCGATACCCCGACCCTTGTGGTCATCCACCATCCCCCTGTCGTCAGCGGGATTGACTGGATGGACCCCGGCTCCGCCGAACCATGGATCGCGCGGCTGGGTGATGCGCTGGCGGGTCAACGCCAGGTCAAGGCCATCCTCTGCGGCCATTTGCACCGACCGATGGCGACGACATTCGCCGGAATTCCCCTCATTATCTGCCCTTCATCGGCAGCCGCGCTGGCGTTGCAATTGGACGCAATCGATCCCGGCCATGCCGATGGCCGGGCGATGATCATCGATGAACCGCCGGGATTCGCGCTGCATCACTGGGATGGGGAGCGGCTCGTCACCCATTTCGCGCTGTCCCCTGCCGCCCCGGTACTCGTTACCTACGACGCGAAATTCAAGCCACTGGTGCAGCAGATGCTCAGCGAGCGGGACTGAATTCGATCAGGGCTTGCTCGGCGGGATTGCCGCGCGCCACAGGTTCATATCGACCGCATCGCTGACCTTCCACGGCACCCGGTTGCGGTCACGGAACAGACGCTCCATCTCCTCCCGGTTGAAGGGACGCGAGCCGAGCCGCCCGAACACCGCGATCTGCCCGCCAGTCTCATCGACCGCGCGATCACGGTCGAGTCCCTTGGCAAGCGCAATCGCCGGGCTGGGCGTTCGTGCCCATGCGATCAGCTCAGGCTTGGGCGGCGGGCTGAAACCATAGAGGTTGGGCTGGCTCTCGGGCGAGGTTAGTTGCAGCACCTTCAGCCCATTTCTGCCATCGGCAACATAGGCAAACAGCGAGGCATTGGTGGTGCCGATAATCACATCCTCGGCGTCGCTCAGCTGCCCGTCGAAGGTAGCCTTCAAATAGACCTTCGGTGCCTCCGGCCTGGTGATGTTGACGATCACCAGGCCATCCTGCTTGGCCGCAATATAGGCATAGGTCCGCGCGAGGTAGATGCGGCGGGCATCAGCCAGCAGGATCGTCCCCGAAGGCACCGGCTGCGGATCGAGCAGGTCGGTCACATCGAACAGCTTGATCCCCTCGCGGTCAGTCACCCACAGATAGCGGAACTGGACAGAACTCGCCCGCGCGTCATCCAGCGGCAGCACTTTGGCAAGGCGTGGGTTGAGCGGGTCCTTAAGATCGATCACGACCAGTCCAGCATCGGCGGTGATATAGGCCACCGCCCCTGCCAGCACGATATGCCGCGCACCCACCAGCACATTGTCCGGGTTCCAGGTCACCGCGCGCGCCAGTTTGTTGTTGCGGAATTCTCCGTCCGCCAGCGTATCGACATTGACCAGAATGAGCCCCTCAACGCTGTCGGTAATTGCCGCATAGCTGTAGATCGGCAGGAACGGCTGCTCCTGATTGAGTTCGCGCATCTCCTGCGTATTGCGCCGCGGCGCAATCGGTTGATCGGTCGGCAGCGCCATGCAGGTCGCGTTGGCCGAAGCGATATGCAGTTTCTGCCCGAGCGGCGAGAACGGCGCAGAGATGATCGGCTGCGAGACACCCTTGTTGGCAACCGACGCGACATCATAAAC
Source organism: Novosphingobium sp. Chol11 (assembly GCA_945906105.1). Classification (GTDB taxonomy): domain Bacteria; phylum Pseudomonadota; class Alphaproteobacteria; order Sphingomonadales; family Sphingomonadaceae; genus Novosphingobium. The sequence continues at coordinate 19,622 of CAMDQO010000010.1, forward strand.
GCGGAAGCCACCCTTGCCTTCGGCGGAGAACATGTACTCTCCGCGCAGTTGCAGGCATCCGACACGATCAGCGGTATTGTGGACCGGGTTGCGGAACTCCTCAAGCGGATCGGTTTCGCCTGACAGCTTTTTGTCGAGCGTTTTGCCGCGCACCCAGTTCTTCAGCTCGCGGCCGTTCTTCTCGACATGAAGGCGGTAATAGTCGGGATAGGCATATTTCTGGAGATAGGAGCCGATCACTGTTTGCGGTTCGCTCCATTCGGTCACCCGCACCGCCTCGATCCCGCCTTCCAGCCCGGTCCAGGCATTCATGCCGACGAAATTCACATAGTTGGTGCCGAGCAAAAGCAGCTGGCCCATGATCGCATTATTGTCGTCCTGATCCGACAAGTGACAATCGCTGCAGGTCTTGGTCTCTGTGGTGCGCACGGTGTGCGGGAAGTGCGGTGCGAAGGCCTGGCTGGAAAAGCCGATCGAGCTGATCGGCGGCTGCTGGATATATATCCTCTCGCGGTTGATGTTGGTCGAGGACAGAACCAGCGCCGAGGAACTTCGCACCGGCGCAATCTGGTTGCCCTTGGTGGTCATGTGGATGCCAAGCTGGAACATCTCATCGCGCGCCACTTGCGGGTTGTATGTCGCGAAATTGCGCGTCTCCTCCCCTTCAAAGTGCTGTGACCTGGTCTTCCAGTTGGCCTCGATCGGCAAATGGCAGCCGCCACAACTGGTGGTCCAGCTGAGGTGGCAGGTGTAACAGGTGATCTTGTCGTCACTGTGCGCCCGGTCTGCTTTGGCGATGCCCGGCCCGAAGGCAAAACTGGCGCTATCGGTACCGCTGCCAGTCCCGAGACGGCTCATCAGCTTGGCGCGGGCGGCCTTGGCGTTGAACGTTGACGATGTCGGATCGACGCTGTCCTTGACCATCCGCACCCGCCATTCGCGCGATGGATCGAGTATCGAGCGTTGCACCAGCACCGGACGGCCAAACCCGTCCTGACTCCATTCAAAACGGCGCTTGCCATCAGGATTCCTGAGCAGCGCAAGGTTGTTTCCGGTTGGCGGCGCGGCGGGGCCAGAGGTGAACAGCGTCGGGTAGGCATCTGCCGTGCCGTGGCAATCCTTGCAGCTGATCTCGATGGCGTTGGCCACCTCGCCATAGATCAGCCCATTGCCATGGCTGTCCTGCGAAAAGTGGCAATCGGCGCATTGCATCCCCTTCTCGGCGTGAATATCCATGAGATGCACAGATTTTCCGGGATTGGTGCCGGGTGCCACGAACTTGCCCTCACCCTGCTTGCGCCACTTCTCCGGATCATCATTCGCGACAATCTTGCCATCGGCGTCGAGCAGATTGCCTTCGCGGTCACGCTTGAACACCCCGCGGAAATTCCAGCCATGGCTGTGGTAATCGGCAAATTGGGTGTCTTTTAGCTTGGGATTGAGATCGTAGACATTGCGCAGGAAATCGACATCGCCCCATTTGCCGCGCGCTGCTGCCGCTTCGGGATTGCGATCGGCGGTCTCGCGGACTTCCTTAGCGGTCGGATATTTCTGCTTTTCCGGCCACATGGACGGAGCATCCGCTTCATAGTCCCACATCGTGTAACCAAGGAAGCTGTTCAGAAAGATGTTGGGCTGGTGCATGTGGCAGCTCATGCACTGCGACGTCGGGATCGCGCGGGTGAAGACGTGGCGGAGCGGCAGGCCGCTGGCCTTGACCTGCAAGACCGATCCATCCGCCTGCTTCTGCGGCTCGGTCTTGCTGGCGATGGTCGGATCGTTGGTAATCGTCCGACCGTCCCGCCCGTGCTGGGCATAGGTCAGGCTGTGGCGCGGTTCGCGGTCATTGGCATAGACGACATGGCAGCCCGAGCAGCCCGAGCTGCGATAATCGCCCGGCTGGTCGTTGGTTCCCATGAACCACATGTAGGGATCGTTGAGCCGGGTCTTGTGGATATTGAGCACCGGGATGGCGACGCGCAGCCCGGTGCCGGGACCACGGTTCGATTGCTTGAGATCGGGCCGCCCCGGTTCTTCCAGCTTCTGGATAGCGCCACTGGGATTGGGCAGGCCAATCTCGGGGAACTGGCTGCCGATAGTGCGGCCACCGCGCTCGAACACGCGGAACACATCGCCGGGCGGAACCGCTTGCCAGCGCGGCAAGGGATAAAGCGCAGCAAGCGCCCCGCGCGCCTTTTGCATTTCCGTCAGCGTTCCCGGAGGATTGCCCGGAGAGAGGATTTTTGCTGGCTGGCCATCGCGGGTATAGGCTTCGCCGAAGATGTAGCCTTTGTACGGAACGATCCCGTTGTTATAGCTCGCCCCGCCCCACAGCATCGCGCCGCTCGACATCAGCGAGCGTTCCGCCGCCTCGATCTGGCTCGTGTGGCAGGCACCACAGGCCTCACGCGCAATGCGGTAGTCACTCGGATTGACGAAGCGGACAAATTCCGGTGCCTCGCGATTGAGCAGCGTGTAACTGCGCTTGGGCTTGACCGCCGAGGGATAGCCCCAGGCCTGCGGATAACGCGGCAAGACATGCGCAGTATCACGGGCGGCGACATAGCCGGGCTCGTCGCGCTGAAGGCCTGGTGCCACCCGCACGGCGGCATTGCCGCCATGGCAATCCGTACAGCCGAGCCGCACTGCCGGAGATACGTGCATCGTCAGGACATCAGAATTCGTATGACAGCTGATGCAGCCGGCAGACTTGGCATCCGCTTGCGCCGGAGTCTGGTTTGCCGGGGCTGGAGGCGCCGTGACATAGCTGCGCTTGACCGCGTGCTCTTCATCGCTGGCCAGACTCGTACTCGCCGGAATGGCGAGAAGTGTGCCCAGCAGGGCCAGCAGCAAGAGCAGGTTGCGGATCACGCGCATCAGTAGCTCAGTACCAGATTGGCGAGGACCGAATAATAGGCGCGTCCCCCGCCGGAATTGGCGAACAGATCACGGAATCCCGCGCCGCCGATCAACATTGCCCCCGAAAGACGAAAGACGATGTTCTGCGTTGCCTTGGGCCGCCAGATTGCCGAGGACGACAGATCCCAGCCAATATCACGGGGAATGCTGCCTTCATTGCGCAGGGCCTGCAAGTTCGCCGTGTTGGCAAACCACAGATGATTGGCATTGGCCGAAACGCGCAGCTGCGGCATCAGATCGAAATCGGCACCGGCTCCGACCAGAACCGTGCCGGGATTGTTGAAGTTGGACTGCCCTTGCTCCTTGGACGAACGCAGGCTGTTGAGAATGCCGTTACGGCCATTTAGCCCCACCGCGCGGCCGCCACCGGCAAAGGGGATGGACTGGCGGATCCAGTAGCTGGTGTCGGCTCCGGCAAACACCGGGTTCTCGACAATCGCATCGAAGCCGGTCTCACGGTTGTCATAGGGATCGGAATCGCCGCTGGCATAAAGCCCGGACAGACGCAGGCGCATCCAGTCGCGATCATAGCTGAGCTCGGCGGCACCAAACCCGGCGCGGATATTGGCGGGCTTGCCGGTGAAGAAGCTGTTCCTGTCGCGGCCCAGCGCCAGATAGGTCGATGCAGTCAGGTTCAGCCGCCCGATCCGCCCGTCAGCATTGTAGCCCAGATAGACGACATCGTAATCGCGCCCTCTGAGCGTTCCCAGCAGCGCAGGCCGGACCGGGAAGCCATTGTCATCAAGCTTGATCCCGCTGCCCTCGCGGTTGCGGTTATAGGCGAAAGTCAACTGGCTGGTCAGGCCGGGGGTGAGGAAATCCTGCCGGTAAAGATTGGCCAGGAAGACCCAATCCTTGCGCGGGCTTTCGGTGAGGTTGTTGAGCCCGCTGTTGGTGTCCTTTTCCAGCCGCCAGAACATGGCGAGATTATATTGCAGGCGGTTATTGTCACGATTGCCGAACAGGCGCACGCCGAGCTGGTCGTCATTAAACAGGAACCCCCGGAAATCCGCTTGAAATGGCTGGATACCGACGCGGACAGAATCGAAGTCATAGCGGTCCGAAACATTGCGCAGGTGATAGTCGATGAAGGCTTCCTGTACCCCCAGGAAGCTGTCGGTGCGCACGGTGCCGCGTGTCGGCTCGACAAACAACACCCGCGTTTCGGGGACGCGGACATGGTTGATGTTGAAGGCCAGCGCCAGCCGGTATTCGATCTCGGGCGGCTTGAACGTCGTACTGCCCTTGATCAGCGAGGCGCTGGCAATGAATGTCTGCGAGAAGACATAGCTCGCGTCCTTGCCGAAGACGTCGAGGCTCTGCGGCCTTGTGGTGGTCTGGACGCCGACGGGAATGGGAAAGCTGCGCGGCTCTAACACCGAATCGCTGACCAGACCAAGATTGAGGAACCAGTCATCGCCCTTCAGGAAGCCGGGGCGCTTACCATCGCGCAGCGGCAGATCGCCCTTGAGCAGGTTCTGGTGATAAGGATCGCGGCGCGAATGGCAGACCTCACCCAGTGCCCGGAAAACGCCAAAGGCCGAAGGGTCGGCGCTCCTGGCGGGGCACAGGCTGGACATGATCCGCCAGCGATCAGGAACCGGGATCTGATCGGTGGGAAATGCTTCGGGCGGCGGGGCGCGGACGGCACCGGGGTTGTCTCCGCCCAGCTGCGGCGGCAGCGCGGTATTGTAGCCCGGCCGCTTGCGCCCCTTGATCACCCCGGCATCAACCTCGGGCGGCGGCTCGACAGTACCCGGCTCGTCCATCACCGAGGGCTGTGGTGGTGCCTGCGGCGGCGTCGGTGGAGAAACCGGCGCAGCCTCGCCCGGAACCCGCCGACCCGACAGAACCGCCGGAGCGAGGATCACCGGCTGGAGCATCAGTGCCGGCAGAATGAGCGTTAGCGCCGCCATCACAGGCCCTGGCAGACGTTCTGCTCCGAACTGGCGAGGAACGGCGCGAAGGGACAGTTCACATAACGCAACCGCACCGGGGTTCCACCCACTGGCACCGCGATACTATCGGCCCTGATCGAAACCGGCGCATTGCCGAATGCGCCCAAGGCGGCGCTGGCGTTGTTGAGGCCAAGGAAGCTGATCATGTCGTCCTGATCGATCCCGTCACCCGAGACACCAATCGCTCCGACCAGCTGGGAACCGCGATAGATCGGCACCGATCCGGGGAATATCTGCAGGCCGTTCTGCAACCGGTTCTGTCCCGGTGCGGCGTCGCGGATGAAAGTGCAGCGCGCCTGCGTATCGCTGCCGCTGGCACCGGTGACAAAGGCGAGGTGCTGGCCCAGATTGGTAAATACCAGCGCCGATTGCAGCCCGGTGGAGAACGGGTTGAACTGCGCGATTGGTCGCGAGAACGGCCCGTGTGCCGTGCCCAACTGCCCGTCGGGGAAATAGGGACGCGACAAATTGCCCACCGCCCTGTCGGAAAAGGCATAGTGCCCGGCGAGCGCAGCCGGGTCGCCAAGGAAACTGCGTGCGGCGGGGACGAACTGGCGGACATCGGCGCTCGCATCGGCCAGCAGATCAGCCCCGGCCTGTGTATGGGACAGGAAGGATGCTGTGCGCGCCTTTTGCAAGCTGACGTCAATGCCGAAAACCGGTGCATCGGGCGAACGGACGATACCCAGCACCTGACCGCGACTATCAACCAGCGAGATCGTCACTTGCGCGCGGCTGTCGAGCGGCTGGCGGATCTGTGCCCGTGCCCGGCTCATCACGTTGAAGGCTTCAGCGAGGACCGTCCGGACTTCGCTCGCGCTCAGCGGTGTCGCAATGTCGCTCGCGTCGGTTCCGCCGCGCACAGGGTAGCGACCGGCTCCGGCACCGTCCGTGAGGATAAAGGCATCGGAATTGGCGAATTCCGTCGGCGTCGCCGCGCGGATACCCGATTCCTCGCTGCCATAAGCAGTTCCGATCCGGATTGTCGCTGCGTTGAGGTATCCGGTTACGGCGACCAGCGAGCCCAGCGCGGGATTGATCGCTCCGTAGCTGGCGCTGGACACACCCGGGGCCAGGCCGCTGTAGTCGGCATCAGAATAACGCAATTGTGTGCCATCGACGCTGATCCGGTTGGCTCTGATCTCGAACGGCGCTTCATAGCCAAAGGTGCCAGCCAGTGCGATCCGCTCGTCTATGTCCGCATCAATATCGAGCACATTGGCGTCGAAGCCATAGTCGCCGTCGGCCATCACCCCGACCCCGCCGACCACCACACCATTCTTGTAGAGCGGGAACCCACCCGGATCAGCCGAAAGCCCCAGCGGCGAGCGCTTGGGGCCGATCAGCGCACCAGAACCCGAAGCGGTGAAGCGGGCAGAAAGGTCCGAACAGGGCAGCTGACTGAACTGCACACCAGACAGCGGGCCGCTCTCAAGCCCGGCGGTCGACAGCGCAGGCGGGAAATGCTGCTGCACGATCATGCTGGCGGTACGCGAAGAAAAGGCGTTGCCGCCGCTTGAGAGATAAGCGCCGGTAATCGCCTTGGCGAGCGCTGCCGCTTCTGCCGGGACATCGAGGCCCTGAACATCGATGTTGGAGCCATTGGGTGCCGCTGCTATCCGCGCATTTGCCAGCGCGCCGATCATGCGGAACACGGCAAGGACATTGCCGACCCGGTCCGTCACCGCGATTACCGCAGGTCTGCCGTCTGCGTTTGCCTGCGCTGCGGCGTGGGCGATTACTGACTGCACATCGCCGACCGAAAGCGTCTCCGCAGCTGGCACCGCATAGAGCGAGGCAGTAGCGCCGCCGCCCGATCCGCCACTGGATCCGCCCGATGTACCCCCGGAGGAACCACTCCCGCTGGACCCCGATCCGCTGCTCCCGCCACCGCCGCAAGAGGCGAGCAGCAGAGCTGCCGCCAAGCCTGTCAGCCTTGCCGACCACCGCTTCACCGCACAACCCCTCATCGTAACGCTCCGATCGCACGCGCTGCTTCGCCGAGTGCCGAACGGAAGCCGGCGGGGTTATATTCGTTGGGACCGCGCACCGCTGCATAGGCGCGGTTGATGTTGGCGCGAATTCCGGCCGCGGCACCAACGCTCACCTGTCCTTGCCGCACCAGCGCGTTAAGCAGCGTATCGACTGCCATCACCGCCTGCACCGATCCCTCGTAATCGGTAAAGCGCGATGAGATGGCCTTGCCCGCAATCGTGGCGATCACGGCAAAGGCGGTATCGCTGCCATTGCTGCCCTTCGCCAGCGCACTGGAAAGCGCGCTTGCCGCTGTCCCCAGCCGCGCGGAGGCAGCAAGCGTCTCGGTTCTGCCTTTCCCCATTGCCGCATGGAAATCACGCGCGGCGCGGTCAAAATTTGCGGCCTGCCCCGGTGTCAGCGTCGAGGCGACAGCGGATAGCAGGATGATGTTTTCGTCGTTGAAGGGCGGTGTGCCGAAAGGGATCGGGCGAGCAGGATTGGTCTCAAAGGTCAGCCGACGCTCACCACTGTCCTGAATCTGGCGGTGGCAGCTGTGGCAATCGTAGAAATAGAATTCGGGGAAGATACCTTGCGTGCCGATGCCCGGCATGGCGAAAAGTTCGAGCGAGCGCCGCACTGCTTCAGCCTGCCCCACGGCCCACAGACGCACGCTGTCGGTCTTGCGCTTGCGCGCGACATAGTCGGCGTCTTCGTCGTGATGCTGCTGGAGCAAGGAGAAAAGGTCAAGCTCGAAGGAAATGCGCGGGTGCCCAGCGGCCATCATCCGGTGGGAAACGAAGTGCCCCGGCTCCTTGCTGCCGAAATGGCAATCGAGGCACACCGACGCCCGGACCGCCGGATTATCGAGCGCGATCATCCCAGCTGCAAGGTTGGAGGCGCGCGTTGCGGGCATCGCATAGTGGCTGGCGATCCAGTTCGAAGCAGCACCATGGCAGGATTCGCAGCCGACACCATCCGAAAGCTGGAAACGATCACCGAGCAGCGCGGCTGGCGTGTAAGTCGCATGGCATCCAAGGCAGGCTGGCGCGGCAGCGGGGTCGCCCAGCCCGAGCGAAGCCGCAATCTGCTGGCCGCGCTTGCCAGAAAGCGCCGCAAATGCGCGGCTGTGCGCCCCGGCGGGTGACGAGGGTTCCTGCCAGTGCGCCAGCTCATCCTGACGAACCACCTTGCCATCGCCTTCAAGCCGTCCATGGCACACCGAACCGGCGCAGGAAGCGACACCTTCGAAACCGGCGGTCAGCGCCACCAGCGGCGCTGCCGAGCCGAGACAGAGCAACAGCGCCAATGCAGCGATCAGCCTCAGCATTTTCAGCGCCCCTTCGTCGTTGCTCGGAACATGCTTGCCCATCGTCGTCTGCTACTCAGCCCTATTTCTCGGTCGCCACAAAAACGCCATTCCAGTCAGCCGCAGGCGGAGATTTGGCCAGCGCGGCGATCCGCTTGCGAAAGAGATCCTGAACGTTCTCCAGCCCGAAACTTGCGGCCTCGGCGCGGGTGCCGTCAAGCCTGCCAAGGGCTGTTTCCCAATCTTGTGCGCGATAGGCAGCAAGCATCGCGGCATGCGCTGCGGCAAAGGCCTGAAATTCCGGACTGGCAGCGAGGCTCTCGTCGCCGATCAGCGCCGAAATCGCTTCGGGGCGATCGCGCCCCACCACCTGCACGAGGTCGACCTCGATCACGGCAAAGTCCGGGATCTGCTCGTGTAGCGCCTGCCCGATGGCAATCGGTATGCCGTAATATTTGGTCAGCCCCTCGATCCGCGAGGCGAGGTTCACCGTATCGCCGATCAGCGAATAGGACAGACGCTGCGCCGAGCCCATATTGCCGACGCAGCACGGCCCGGCGTTGAGCCCGATGCCGATGGCGACATCGCCCGGCCACGGCTGCCCTGCTTTCCCCGGCATTTCTACGTTGAGCTGTTTCAGCCGCGCAAGCATCGCCAGCGCCGAGCGGGCAGCGTTCTGGTACTGCTCAGGATCGTCGAGCGGGGCGTTCCAGAATGCCAGAATCGCATCGCCGATGAACTTGTCGATCGTCGCCTTGCGCGCGAGCAGGACGTCGCACATGGGGGTCAGGAAGCCGATCAGAAAACCGATGATGTCCTGCGGGGATAGCGCCTCGGAAATGCGTGAGAAGCTGCGGATGTCGCAAAACAGCACGCTCATCTGCCGCTCCTCGCCGCCCAGTTCCAGCTGACGCGGATCGGCGGCGATGCGGTTGACCAGCTCGGGCGAGAGATAGCGGTCAAAGGCGCCGTGAATATATCTGCGCCGCCGCTCCTCGCGGTAATAGGTCAGCAGCGTCTCGGTGAGGTACACCGCCAGCACCACGAGCATCGGATAGGTCGGGTCTAGCAGGAAGTGCTCGCGATGGAACGCGTACCAGCTACCGGCAAGCGTCAGCGCGGCGAGAAACAGTCCCAGCGCCGCCCCTTTTGCAGCGCCGAGGCGTGGCAACAGCAGCAGCAGGACCAGACCAAGCGCGATCACCAGCGTCCGCTCGAGCCCATCTGCCCAGTCCGGCCGGGTCAGGAACCGGCCAAGGATCATCTGTTCGGCCGCCTGCGCATGGACCATCACGCCCAGCTCGCGGTCCTGCAATGGTGTCGCGACAAGATCGCGCAGCCCGATTGCACCGGTGCCGATAAATACGATCTGCCCGGCAAACAGACGCTCCATCTCGGCCGGGGACAACTCGCCCGAGAGTATATTCCAGGCCGGGATCACCCGCTCTGGGCGCGGAGCGGTGTAATACATCCACAGCTCGCCAGCGCCATTGGTGGGAATGACGAACTGCCCGACTTTGAGCGAATCCACCTCGCTCAGCCCGCCGCCTGAGACATTGCCCGAAATATTGCCACTGCCGTCGCTGGTCTTGACCAGAATCGAGCCCGCACCCTGAGCCACACGCAGCGCTTCAAGCGAGAGCGAGGGCAGGATCTGGTCACCTTGCCGCGCGAGCAGTGGAGCGCGACGGATGATGCCATCGCTGTCGCCCTGAAGGGTCAGCGAGCCGAGTCCGGTGGATGCAGCCTCAAGCCCGGGCAGCGGCATGATGGCGTTGCTGTACGCGGGCAGCGACTGGCTTGGCGGCGTGCCGGAATATGCGAAACCCGCTTTGGGCATGGCCTGGGCTCGTTTGGGATCACGGGTAAGGAAAAAGCCGCTGACAATCGGCAGCTCGCCGGTTGTCTTGGAAAATTGATCGTCATTATCGGGCAGAGCGCGCAGCGTATCGATCAGCCGCGCATCTCCCTGGCCTGCCAGCGCTTCAGCAATAAGCGGCGGCGAGGTTCGATCTGGCTCTGAAAAAACGATGTCGAAGGCGATAGCTGAGACGCCCGCATCGCCCAGCTTGCGAGCCAGAACTGCCATTTGCGTGCGCGGCCAGGGCCATTGGCCGAAACGGCGGATCGATTCCTCGTCAATATCGACGATGCGGACCGGCGCTTCCTCATATTGCCGCGGTTCGGCGCGCTGATAGGAATCGAATATCAGCTGGCCGAGATTCGTGAACAGCGAGAAGCCGAAAAATTGCAAGGCGAGCACCAGCGCCAGCACAACGAAGCCCGGCAGGAAAGTAATCTTCCAATCTGCCAGGAACTTGCTCTCGCGCTTCGCCATGATCGGCTTACTCCCTGCAAGCGTCTGCTATTACAGTGCGATGGGTATAATGCGATGGGAAGTTTTTCCACCGCCCCGCGCCGGTCTGGAGGATAACAGCCCACGCCTACCGGCTATTTGGTCAGCCAACCGTCACCAAAAAGGGTCTCACCTGCGCTTAGCGCGCTTGTAAGGTTGACGATCTAGCGGGACATCGAGTGCATGAGTTTATAGGCGTTCGCGGAGCGCTTCATAGGGTGTTTTCCCGTTGAAGGCGCCGTGTGGCCGATTGAAGTTGTAGAAGTTTTCCCACTCGCTGAGCTTGGCTTCAAGATCAACGTCGCCCTTGTAGGATAGAAGCTGGTAAAACTCCTGCTGGTCTGAGCGATGGGAGCGTTCGACCTTGCCGTTGAGCTGCGGGGTTCCGCGTTTGATATAGGTATGGCGGATGCCCTGATCTTCGACGTGCCAGTGGAACTTGGCCTGGAACTCATGGCCATTGTCGGTCCTGATTTCCTTGATGCGGAACGGGAACTTTTCGATGATGTGATCGACGAAGTCGATCGCGTTGGCTTGTGTGTGTTTTTCGTAGACCTTGAGTGCCCTGACGCGCTCGGCTTGGGGCAGTGCCCCCGGCACTGCCGTCGCCTGCGCCATCGTCGATAGCGGTATATTGGAACCGGCGGATCTTCTCGCCACGCTTGCCAGTGAAGGTGAGGAACTTGACGTCCATCTGGATGTGATGGCCCGGCACCTGCTTGTTGTAACGCTTGGTATGGACTTTGCGCATGCGCGTTCCGCGTGGCAGTCTGCCAACGCCATTGCGGCGCAGAATGCGTGTTACGCCAGCGTCGGAGATTTTGATGTCGTGATAGCGCGCCAGGTACCAGACGATCCTGATCGACCCGAGATGATATTTGCTTCGCAGGTAAAGAACCTTGTCGACGATCTCAGGCGGGGTCTGGTTGGCAGGGTTCTTCGGGATGGGCTTAGCGTTGACCAGCCCGGCTTCACCACTTTGCTCGTAAGCTGCCTTCCAGCGATAGAAGCTTGAACGTCCCACGCCGAAGTATCGGCAGGTCCTGGCCACATGGCCAGTCTTCTCAGCATGGCGCAGCACTTTGAGCTTGCGCTGAATGTCGCGGTCTTCCTTGGTCATTGGATCCATCCTCCTGGCTGCCAGTCAGCAGCATGAAAGATGTCCCGCAAGTCCGTACAGTCCTACAACTAGACGGAGCTTTCCCGAGACTGCGAAAAACTCGCTTAGCGCGATATTCCATTCGACTTGGGGCGCAAACGAAGCATTGGTGTTGGTACAACGAACAGTCGGCCTGACCGGCTGGTGCCCCGCCCAGCACGACTGGTGGGGCCTTGGGTGGTGGGAGCGGCAATGACGCCGCTCCGATCAGGAGAACCACCCATGACCCGCAAGCCGAAGACCGAAGCCACCCATGACCCCGCCAGCAAGATCGACCAGGTCATTGCCCTGCTTGGGCGCGAACAGGGTGCCACGCTCGCTGAGATGGTCGCCGCGACCGGATGGCAGCCGCACACCACCCGAGCTGCGCTGACCGGGCTACGCAAGAAGGGGCACGCGCTGGTCAAGGACAAGCGCGACGACGTCACCTGCTACCGGATCGGGACCGCCGGCTGATGGTTAGCCGTCACCACAAGCTCGATTCCGACCTGGCTGCGCTGGCGACAATGTCGCCGGCGCAGCTGCGCGAGCACTGGGCCAAGGTCACCGGCAAGGTCCTCCCACGGGTTAGCCCGGCGCTGCTGCGGCTGGCTCTGGGCTACGAGCTGCAGGCCAAGACGCTTGGCGGGCTGTCGCGGCCCAGTCAGCAGCAGCTGGCGCAACTGGCCGGGGCCAAGACCCGAACCCGCAACGCCGTCCCGGGGATGCGGCTGGTCCGCGAGTGGCACGGCACCGTCCATATCGTCACCGTCGGCGAGGACGGCGCCATCCGCTGGAACGAGCGCGAATGGAAGAGCCTCAGCGAGATAGCCCGGTCCATCACCGGCACGCGTTGGTCGGGTCCGGCCTTCTTCGGGCTCAAGGAAAGGACGCCCAAGGAAAAGAGGATGGTAGCATGAAGAAGATCCGCTGTGCGATCTACACCCGCAAGTCGAGCGAGGAAGGCCTCGAGCAGGACTTCAACTCGCTCCACGCCCAGCGCGAGGCCTGTGCCGCCTATGTCCTCAGCCAGGCGAGCGAAGGCTGGTCGGCGCTGCCCGAGGTCTACGACGATGGCGGGCTATCGGGTGGTAACCTTGCCCGCCCCGCGCTCACCCTCCTGCTTGATGATATCGCCGCTGGGAGGATCGACATCGTCGTGGTCTACAAGGTCGATAGGCTGACCCGCTCGCTGCTCGACTTCGCCAAGCTGGTCGAAGCCTTCGACAAGGCCGGGACCAGCTTTGTCTCGATTACCCAGTCATTCAACACCACCACCAGCATGGGAAGGCTCACCCTCAACATGCTGCTCAGCTTCGCACAGTTCGAGCGCGAGGTCACCGCCGAGCGTATCCGCGACAAGATTGCGGCATCGAAGGCGCGGGGAATGTGGATGGGCGGGACGCCGCCGCTCGGCTACCGTCCCGACGGGCGCACGCTGGCGATCGTCGAGGACCACGCGAAGGTCGTGCGCGATATTTTCGCTCGCTACCTCGACCTCGGCAATGTCAGGCTGCTCTACAACGCCTTGATCGACGAGGGCATCGGTGTGCCCCGGCGCACGGCATCGACCGGACGCCCGATGGGCGGCTGCGCCTTCAGTCGCGGCCAGCTCTACAAGATCCTGACCAACCCGATCTACATCGGCGAGATCCACCATCAGGGGCGTACCTACAAGGGGCTGCACACCGGCATCATCGAACGAGCTGTGTGGGAAGAGGTGCAGTCACGCCTCAGCAACAACCTCCAGGGCGAGCGCTCGCCCGGCCAGGCCAAGTCGCCGAGCCTGCTGGCCGGATTGATCGTCGATGAGGCGGGCGAGCCGCTGGTCGCCACCCACGCCTGCAAGGGCAAGGTCCGCTATCGCTACTACGTCAGCCGCACGCTCCAGCACGACCCGGATTCAACTTCGACCATGGGCATGCGCATCCCCTCGCGCGAGATCGAGGCGGCGGTAGCCGAGCGGCTGGCAGAAGCGCTCGACGATCCGCTCGCATTACTGGCGAGCGCTGGTATCGCGCCCAAGCCCGATGAAGTCCGCGCGACGATGGCGAGTGCTGAGAAGCTGGCGGGTGCGGTGCGCAGGAAAGAATTCATGTTAGTTCGCAAGCTGGTCACCCGGGTGCAGGCGACGTCACGCGAGGTTCGCGTCGAACTATTAATCAGCGCATTGGCAGCAAAACTAGGTCTCGAAACGCCTGGCGAGGACGCGACCGTTCAACTCACCTCGCCGGTTCGCCTTACCCGCACGGGGATGGCGGTCCGGCTGGTCCATACCAATGGCACGGCCGCAACAGCCGGCACGCCCGCTCCGGCGCTGGTCAAGCATATCCTCCAGGCCCGCGAGTGGTGGTCTCGCCTCGCCACCGGTGAAACCGACATCACCACGATTGCGAAGGTCGAGGGGATCAACAAATCATGGGTGTCGCGGGTCGTCCGCTTGAACTTCCTCGCGCCAAAGCTGGTTGATGAAATTCTGGCCGGCACCCAGCCTGCGCGGCTAACTACAAGATCTCTAGTGAGCGCTGAGATACCGACGGACTGGAACCGCCAGCGTGAAGCCGTCTTCGAACACTAAGCAAAAACTACGCAAGGATGTGACGGCGGCGCTTCGGCGCCGCTGCTCATTTCAGCGGTCCCGTCGAAGCTCTTCGCAGCTGCCGAGAAATGAGATTGGGTAGTCGCTACAAGGGATCCGGAGAAAAGGCCTCCAACTCACTGTAAATACTCCGGAATTAGCGCTCTCCGCGCTCCCCACAGATCGCCTGAGCGGCGCGGTTTCGCGCCCTTTTCAGGGTAATTTATCGTTCTGCATCATATGCTTAAGACTGCTTGGCGGAGAGGCAGGGATTCGAACCCTGGATACCCTCGCGGGTATGCCGCATTTCGAGTGCGGTGCATTCGACCACTCTGCCACCTCTCCGCGAAGCGCTGCGTGAGCGGCCCAATCAGGCCGTCCGGTCGAAGGACCGCGCGACTAGCCCAAGGCGCGACACTTGCCAAGCCCCGCATTTGGCGAAATCGGTGGAAGCAGCCCAAAATCGGGGGAAGGCTTAGTGAAGCAGCTTGTTTCGCAGGCGCACAATCCTATATTGCGGCCATGAACCGGCCCATCCCACCGCTTGACCGCGCCAGTTTCTATTCACCACAGGCCGGCCGCCTGATCGATGCCCCGCGCCATTCCAAGGCGCGTTTCGCCATCGGTGATATCGTGAAGCATAAGCTCTATGATTTCCGCGGCGTGGTTTTTGATATCGATCCGGTCTTCGCCAACAGCGATGAATGGTTTGAATCGATCCCGATGGAAATGCGCCCCACGCGCGAACAGCCATTTTACCACCTGCTCGCTGAAAACGGCGAATCGAGCTATGTTGCCTATGTCAGCCAGCAGAACCTGATCGACGACGGCGAGAGCGGACCGGTGGAACATCCTTCGGTGGCCGAGCTG
Source organism: Novosphingobium sp. Chol11 (assembly GCA_945906105.1). GTDB lineage: Bacteria > Pseudomonadota > Alphaproteobacteria > Sphingomonadales > Sphingomonadaceae > Novosphingobium. The sequence continues at coordinate 34,724 of CAMDQO010000010.1, forward strand.
TTTTCCGAATTCGCTGATGGCCGATACCGGCTGCTGCGCGGGTTGACGCACTGATCTCTGCATTGCGACGGCGCTTGCGCAGTGCCTTGCCACTGGGCTGGCGTATTGCGGTTGCGCGGGCAAAACGCGCGGGCCGTGACACAATTACAGGCGAAGGCAGCAAACTCGTGCGCCGCAGTGTCGTGCGAGACGACGTCCGTTGGCTCAGCTCTATCTTCATCACCCAGCCCATCCGGAAAAGCCCGTTCTGGCAAGGCAAGCTTGCCAACATCCAGCTTGGCGCCAGCATGCTTGATGGCATTGTGGTGCCTCCCGGCGGAGTGTTTTCCTTCTGGACAGTGATCGGGCGGCCTAGCCAGACAGCAGGCTACGCCATTGGCCGCGCGATCCGTGACGATCTTGTTGGCGGCGACATCGGCGGCGGCCTGTGCCAGTTATCGGGCATCGCTTATGAGGCGGGGCTGCGCGCGGGGCTGGATATGCTCGAGCGTCACCCGCATTCGCGCGATCTTTACAACGATGCGGAGCGATTCACCCCGTTGGGGCTAGATGCAACCGTTGTCTGGCCGTGGAAAGACCTGCGGCTTGGCAATCCGTATGACTTCGCAGTGATGCTGCGGCTTGGTGTGAATGGTTTTACACTGACTGCCGAGGTGCTGGGCGTTGAGAAGATTGAGCAATTGCACCTCGAAGTAACCCGCAACGACAGTGCGATCGAGCGCCACGTTGTCGTAACCCGCTCAGCGCCGGGCAGATCGCTTCTACCGGTTAGTGAAGACCGCTATGTGATCAACGCTTCACCACGCTGATCACATAGCTGCTCAGATAGCGGGCTTATTTCTTTTCGTTGCTATCCTTCTTCAGCGTCTCCGCCGCATCCTGAGCTGCATTGCCGCCCTTCTTGGCTGCATCACCGATATCGTTTGCCGCATTGGTGATGGCGTTGTTCCTGGCGGTCTCGCTGTTCGATGAGTTGGTGTAGAAATAAAATCCGATGATCAGAGCGGCCAGAATCACCACGCCGATCAGCCAGCCGCTGCCGCCGCTGCTGCCCGATTCGTGGATGATTGTCGTGTTGGTGGTGCCCTCAGAAGGCTTTCCCGAAGTGTTAGGTTCGTCAGCCATGTCACAATTCCTCAAGTGGGTGATTGTTCCCTAATGCTCGGGACGGCCATTTGTTCCGGCTTTGCCAACAGCATGATTACGCCAAACCGGGCGTGAGATCGTCCCGACGGCCACGAAACCGATTTGCATAGCTGCGCGTTCAGTGAATACCGCTGACAACAAGAATAAGCCCGGGAGAGTTAGTCCAATGCCTGAATCGTTCTCAGTCGGCTGGCGTCAGGTTGCCATCTGTTTCCTGCTGCTGGCCGCATCGGGGATGATTGCCGCAACCTATTCGATCATTGCCGTGCCGTTGGCGGCAGAATTCAAGCCGAGCCGCATGGTGCTGATGCTGGCGATGACCGTGCTTTCGGCGTCCTGCGCCGTGCTTTCACCGCTGCTCGGCAATCTGATGGATCGCATCTCGATCAGGCTGCTGATGATTACCGGCGGTCTGTTCCTGAGCCTGGGTTACACCGCGCTGTCATTTGCCACCTCGTTCAATCAGGTGTTGGTGATCTTCGGCCTGCTGATTGCCCCTGCCAATGTGCTGATCGGCCCGGTTGCATCGACCGTGCTGCTCTCACGCTGGTTCGCGAAGAAAAGAGGCCGGGCAATCGGCATCGCCATCGCGGGCATTTCTGCCGGTGGCTTCCTGTTTCCGATGATCATCCAGGCTCTGCTCAATGCCAATGAATGGCGTGAGGCACTGCGATTGCTGAGCGTCGTGCTGGTGCTGTGGACCGTCCCTGCGGCCATGCTGGTGGTACAGAAGCCATCCGACCTTGGCCTGAACCCGGATGGCGAAGCAGAACCCCCTGCCCTAGCCCGTGCAGAAATGGCCGCAGCGCCGATTTCCGCGCGCGACTTGCTCATCGACCCAGCTTTCTGGATGATCGCCATTACCGTTGCAATCGTCACATCAGGGATGAAAGGCGTCGTCACCAGCCTGGTACCGCTTGCCGTCGATACCGGGATCAAGGCCAGCGATGCGGCGCTGTTCATTTCGGTTTATGCCGGATGCAGTTTTTTCGCGAAGCTCAATTTCGCTGCGCTGTCTGATCGCCTTGGCCCTCGCGTGCTGATGTTCACCTCGCTTGCCGGCTTTGCCCTTGGCATGGCCTGCCTCACGCAGGCCGGCATGGGCTATGGCGTTATCGGACTGGGGGTGGCCTTGCTCGGCCTGTTTGGCGGACTGATGGTGCCGATCGAGAGCTATCTGGCTCCGCGCGTGTTTGGCCAGCGCGCCGTCGGGCGTGCGATGGGCCTGTTATCAGGCGTCATCCTTATCGCGCTGCTGGCATCACCGCCGATTTTCGGCCGGATTTTTGACCTGACCGGCAGCTATACCGGCGTTTTCTGGACTTTCTGCGGGCTGGCACTGATCGCCTTGCTGTGGGTGCCAAGCATGCGCCTGCAACCAAGGGAAGCTTCGGATACTGATCCGGCGATCTTCACGTGACCAGCGGATCAGCGTGAGCGCCCTCAGCTTTTCAGCTTCCATCCCGAACGCAGCAGCAAAAATGTCACCGTGCCAAGCACGAGGTTAAGCGCGCCCAGCCCCAAAGCACCGTGCAGCACCGCCAGATTGGTGCTGCCGATGTCGCTCTGGCCAAGGAAGCCAAACCGGAAGCCGCTGATCACATAGAAGATCGGGTTGAATCTGCTCACCACCTGAAACGCTGGTGCAAGATTATCGATCACATAGAATGTGCCCGAAAGCATGGTCAGTGGCGTGACGATGAAATTGGTGATCGCCGCGTTGTGATCAAATTTTTCCGCCCACATCGAGGTCAGCAGGCCGACGAAGGACAGCAATATCGCTCCCATCATGCCGAACCAGATGACCGCCCACCAATGCGCCACGTGCAGGCTGACACCGGGGTAAAACGCCATTGCCAGCGCTAGCGCGAAGCCGACGAGCACTGCGCGGGTCACCGCGGCACCGATCAAGCCGACCATCAGCTCTATCTCGGAAAGTGGCGGCATCAGGTAATCAATGATCGTCCCCTGCATCTTGCCGGCCAGGAAATTGAAGCTGGCATTGGCGAAGGCATTGTTCATCATGCCCATGACGATCAACCCCGGCGCGACGAACGTGGCGAAGGGCACACCCAGAACCATCCGCCCCGCGCTGCCCAGTGCAACGGTGAAAATGATCAATTGCATCAGCGTGGTTATCGCCGGTGCCCAGATCGTCTGCGTCTGCACCTTTAAAAAGCGGCGCACTTCCTTTATATAGAGCGTCCACAGCCCTAGCCGGTTTACCCGGTGGATCAGGGGCACCCCTTGCGCCGGAAAGTCTGCTAGGCTGCGGCGAGCCGATGTGGCAGGGATATTTTGTTGATCAGCCATGCTGTCGCGACTATCGGCTGGTCGCTGCCAAGGCAAGCGCCCCTCGCAAATGTGTTGGGGCAGAAACAGGAATTGCGATGAGTTGGACCGACGAACGTATCGAAACGCTGACCAAGATGTGGGAAGGCGGCTCAACCGCAAGCCAGATCGCTGAGGAGCTTGGCGGGGTCAGCCGCAATGCGGTGATCGGCAAGGCACATCGCCTTGGCCTGAAAGCACGTCCTTCGCCCGTTAAAGCGAATGACAAGGAAGAGGCACCGCGCGCTCCCGCTCCCAAGGCGGCCAAGCCAGCAGTTGAACCCGCAGCGCCCAAGGCAGCTGCGCCGCGCCCTGCGCCTCAAGCCGCCCCCAAACCCGCAGCCGCATCAGTTTCGCCAGCGTCGTCATCTCAACCGCTCCCCGATGGCACAGTCACGCCTTCGCTGCGCCCCCAGCCGCGTATCGTCTCGGTCGGCCCCGGTGGCTTCCTGCGGCAAGGCCCAGGTGATCAGCAGGCTCCCATCCCTCCTGCGCCACCGCGCCGACTGGTTCCCGCCAAGCCCAGCCCGGAAATGGCTGATAAAACCAGCCTGCTCGATCTCAATGACCGGATCTGCCGCTGGCCGATGGGCCACCCCGGTGAAGCCGATTTCCACTTCTGTGGTGAAAAGGTAAACCCCGGTTTTCCATATTGCGTTGAGCATTGCGGCCGCGCCTATCAGGCACAACTGCCGCGCGGCCATCGCCGCCCTCCCCCGCCGCTGCCGTTTGGCGGTCCTCGCGTGCGGTGACGTTCTGCGCATTTGGCAGCGCATTTGGTCGATTACAGGCTATCGTTAGCTCAACATTTACCAAAACGTCATAACCTGCCCCGGTATCGGAGGCATTGGTGTCGGACAGCTGGGTTTATCGCAGGTCAGAGCGATTACGCATTACCTACTTCGCCCGGTGCAAGGCATCAGCGGGTGAGGATCAGGATGTCGTGATCGTCAATGTCACGCCTGAAGGCTGCTGCATGACACTCAATGACCAGGCGATGCAGATCGGGCAGCATGTTTTGATCCGCCTTGAATCGGGCGATGCCCTGACCGGAACGGTTCGCTGGATGCGCGATGGCCAGGCCGGAGTACAATTTGACGAAAGCCTTGATCGCAAGCGGGTCGACTATCTGCGCCGCGAACATTCAACATTTCTGTCCGAAGTCGAATGGTCTGACGAGCGCGTACCCCGTTCGATTATGTAGCGCATTGCCGTTGGGCAAAAATTGCATTCGCATCCTTAATTAACCATCAGCAATGCCGTTTTCATCGGCAAGATGGAACAGACACCACTCCTCCGCAGGCTCGGCAACTGGTTGGGCGTTTCCGCTTCTGCTGAGGCAGGGGACGCCGATATCGAGAGCCGGACATCGCAGCTAGCAGAGGAGAGTGCCCAGCAGTTGGCCAGTCAGCAACTGCTTGACGATGTCTCTGCCTTTCTGCTCCAGCACCGGCTTCCGGTGAACAATGAAACGCTGGCTTTCGCTCATGATCTGATCACCGATTCCGAGCCACGGCTGTCCGGTTTGGTCAACCGCCGCCTGCGCGAAAATGAACCGCTCACCGGCGAATGGATTGCTGAAGTGCTCGGCAAGGCGGCTAATGACGATGCGCGTGTCATGTCAACACTGCGCCAAAGGCTGGAAAAGTCGATCACCGACTTCACACGAACAACCAAGGATGCCCGCACCGCAACCAGCGATTACAAGACCGCCTTGCGCAGCCATGTCGATGAACTCGATGAAGTGCAGCACGCCGGTGCCGTAATTCAGGAACTGGCCACAGTCGCCAAGGCCATGCTTGATCGCACACAGGAAATCGAAGCGCAGATGGTGCGCAGCGAACGCGAAACGAAGAGCCTGCACCGGCGGCTTGATGAGGCTCGGCGCAATGCCGAGATGGATCATCTCACCGGCCTGCCCAACCGCCGCGCCTTCGAAAACCTGCTCGATAGCGAATTTGCCGCAGCACGGGTATCACAGGATCAGCTTTGCGTGGCATTCTGCGATATCGACAAGTTCAAGCTGATCAATGATCTGCATGGACACGATGCCGGAGACCGCGTGCTCAAACTGGTCGCCAGAACACTCTCGGAAATATCCGATGATCGCTGCCATGTCGCGCGGCACGGCGGCGAGGAATTCGTCGTCCTGTTTCGCGGCAAGTCGATCAAGGAAGCCTTCGATACGCTGGATGCCACCCGCGACGCCCTCGCCGCGCGCAGGCTGGTCAACCGCGCCAATGACACGCCCTTTGGACAGGTCAGTTTTTCAGGTGGTATCGCTGATATCTTTGCGCACCGCGATCCACGTGCAGCGCTGAAAGCGGCGGATGAAGCACTTTATGCGGCCAAAGCTCAAGGCAGAAACCGAATAGTCATTGCAGGGAATAGCACCGCCGTTCTGGCAGCCTGACTATCACTATGGGTTGATCAAAAACACCACATAGCCCCGAAAACCGGGATCGCTCGCCAGTTGCGGCGGTGCGGTCCAATCCCCGCCCTGCACCAGCGCCACCTTGTGCGGTATCGACAGCTGCGCAATCCGGGTGAAGTAGGATTGGTATCCGGGAATCGTCTGCCGCCCCTGATAGGTCTGCACCACCAGTTCATCAACCACGCCATCAAGCTTTGCCAGTGCAGCGGGATCGCCATGGGCGCTCCAATCCATCAGCCCAGTTACGGACAGCCGGTATTTGCGCGGCAGTCGTGTCCGCAGTTGTCGCAGAAATTCCGCATAGCCATCAAGACCCTTGGTGGCGGCATCAAAATCTATCTGCAAGCCCGCCAGCCGGTTACCCGCCGCTTCCCAGCGTGCCAGTTCACGCACGGTCTGGTCATAGGCGGTGTCTCCCCAGTCCAGCCGCTCAACCCGGATGGTCAGCCAGACTTCGGCGCTGCGAACATGGGGCAGCGCGCGTAATGGCACGATCCGCGCGGGATCATCGTGGCGCAATTCGCCCGCGAGGACATAGACCACCTTTGCCCGGTCCAGCACCGGCTGCGCACGCACCCCGGCCCAGATGAAAAAGGCATCGTAATCTGCCGCATCAACCTTGCCGCTGCTCCCGCCGTGGCACGAGGCCAAGAGCGCGGCGCCAAGTGCAAGTGCAGCCAGCCGGAGCCCGCGCATCAATGGTTGCCGCTCACCAATCGACCCTTTCACCAATAGACGGACAGTTTCTTGGCCCAAGGACTGGTGGGGTAGGCCTTTTTCAACTGATTGAACCAGACTTTGCGCTGCGAAATTTCCACCTCATCGCCGCCGCAGCCATTGTTGCCTGCAGGGGCATAGCAGCGGATCGCGCGGTAAGTGGCATAGGCCTTGTCATTCGCCGCAGCCTTGGGATCGGCCATGATCGCCTTGTAGATCTCCGCGCGGACCATTGGCTTGCCGGGGAACAGGTTGGCATGACTACCCAGAGTGCCTTTCTCGGGCGTGGTATCGAGCACCGAAAAGCCATCAAAGCCGTTGATCCGCAGGAAATCCCCCAGACACAGCCGCGCCTTTGCGTCCATCGGTGCCTTGGCAAGCGTTGCGGCGGTCATTGTGATAGTCGGGCAAGCATAGCCATCGGCCCAGCGGCCCTTGGTGAAGATACCGACCGGCACTTTTTCTTCGCGGCCGAAATTCCAGAAGCCGAATTCGGTTGATGCCTTGGGGCTGACCAGCTTGGCATCCGTGACAAATTCCGCATAGCGACCGCGCGTCAGATCCTTGTACAGCAGTGTAAAGGTCGTCGCATCGCGCTCATGCTGGCTGCGCACCGCATTTGTGGCATTGGCGCGCAGAATGACTGGTCCCGCAGAATGGCGGAGCAAAACCTCACGCACCGTCTGGTCGGTGATCGGTGAATTCGCCGCGAAAACATCGGCGATCTTGCCGCCTTTCTCCAAGCTGAGCGCCAGCCCCAGTTCCGCCGTGGGCCGCTGCCACAGGCCCGACGCACCGCCCAGCAGCTCGCGCCAGAACCCGGCTTCGTTGCGGTCCCCAAGCGCGCCCAGAGCCTGCCCGCGCAGCACCTGACGGCTGAAAGCGAGGTTGTCATAGCTTGGCTTGCGGGCATCATCAGGCAGCAGTGCCAGCACCCGCTTGTAATCCTGCGCCACATAAAAGGCATGATTGGCTTGCAGGAACGAGAACAGTTCTGGCCGTCCGGCAAAGAACTTCTCCTGCGCGGCGAGCTGATCGGCGGTAAGCACCGGGCGGTCGCTCACAGGCTTGCCGTCTTCATCAAGCACGCCACCGCGCATCGCCATCAGATCAAGCGTCGCAAGCACCAGCGGGCCATCGGCCTTGCTGCTCAGGCCATCGGCGAACAGCAGTTTGTTATCGATCTCCTCGACCAGATCGGGAGCCAATTCCTTACCTGCCGCAACAGCGCCCAGCAGCCGCTCATATTCGCGGGAGAGGCCGGTGAGATCACCCGAAAGCCACAGCGCGCGGCGCACTAGGCCTTGTGCAGAGGCGGCGTAGCGGCCCTGCGGAAATGCTTTCAGGTAGTTTGCAAGGCCTGTACTGGCACGGGTGGCGGCGGTGTGGTCAACTTTTTCCGGCCCTTCGAAATCACCCCATTGATTGAAGCTGCTGGCCTGCGCCGCGTTCAGATCAACTCGGGCGAGCATATAGGTGGCGGTTTCCGCCAGCCACGGATCGCGTGATGAACCCAACGCGGCAAAGCTGCTGCGCGCCTCGTCCCAGCGCATCGCGTAAAACGCATCGCCGCCCTTGAGGTATGTCAGCCATTCCTTGCCCGCCGCGCTGGTAATACCATCGGGCCAAGCAAGTAGCGCAGGCTTTGCCTCATCCGCCGCATCGCCAGGCGTTTCGCCCGCCGTGCAGGTCGCCACCAGCCGTTCGCGCGCCTTGACGAGCAGTGCGCGCTCATTCGCGGGCACGCTGATGCTCGCGGTAAGTGCTGTGGTAAAAGCCGGACCAGCTGTGGTCAGGCTGGCGCAGCGGCCATAATATTCGCTTCCCGCCGCCTCGCTATCTGGCTTCGGATAAAGCGTTGCCCGCATGAACTTCCAGTCCAGAAAGGTGCGGCCATAGGGCAGTGTGTCCCAATCCTGCTTGGCATAGCTGCCGGTGCTGGCCAATCCCGCCTTGTCGCGCATCAGAAACAACAGGTTCACCCGCGTATCATTGCCCGGTGCCAGCGCGCCCCGGCTGGCGCAATCGAGGTTACGGCTATTGAGCGTCCAGCTGGGATCACAGCCATAGTCCGCGCTGGCTTGAAGTGCGGAGAAAGGCGCGAACAGCGCCACAGCCGATACTGTGGCAAGACCAAGACGCTTCATCGATTCACCTCCGCCAGAAACCTGACAGAGATTCCATTGCCCAGCCCTTGCTGGCAAGAAAAAAGGGGCCGCCGAAGCAGCCCCTTTCAGTAATTGTTATTCTTTTTAGTCCGAAATCAATCGTCGGACTTGAGGAACGCCGGCATGTGATCGGGGTTGCCGCCTTCGCGGGGAGCGCGATCGCCGCGATCGCCACCTTCACGGCCCCGATCGCTTCTGGGACCACGATCACCGCCACCATCACGGCGGGGTCCGCGACCGCGATCACCGCCTGGGCGACGATCACCACGATCACCACCAGGACGATCACCGCGTGGCTCACGTGCTTCACGCGGCGGACGGGTATCTTCCAGTTCAGCGCCGGTTTCCTGATCGACAACGCGCATCGACAGGCGAACCTTTCCACGCGGATCGATTTCAAGGACCTTGACCTTCACGGCCTGACCTTCCGAAACCACATCGGTCGGCTTCTCAACGCGCTCGTTGCGCATTTCGGACACGTGGACGAGACCGTCCTTGCCGCCCATGAAGTTCACGAAAGCACCGAAATCAACGATGTTGACAACCTTGCCATCATAGACCTTGCCGACTTCGGCTTCCTCGGTGATGCCAAGGATCCAAGCGCGGGCCGCTTCGATCTGTGCCGGATCAGAGCTGCTCAGCTTGATCAGGCCTTCATCATCGATATCGACCTTGGCGCCGGTTTCAGCGACGATCTCGCGGATAACCTTGCCGCCGGTGCCGATAACTTCGCGGATCTTCGATTTGTCGATCTGCATCGTCTCGATACGCGGTGCATGTGCCGAAAGCTCGTTGCGCGATGTGCCCAGTGCCTTGGTCATTTCACCAAGGATGTGTGCGCGGCCTTCCTTGGCCTGATGCAGAGCGGCTTCGAAGATTTCCCGCGTGATGCCGGCAACCTTGATGTCCATCTGCATCGTGGTGATGCCTTCGGATGTGCCAGCTACCTTGAAGTCCATGTCACCCAGATGATCTTCATCACCCAGAATGTCGGACAGCACGGTGAAATCGTCACCTTCGAGGATCAGGCCCATGGCGATGCCCGAAACCGGACGAGTGAGCGGAACGCCCGCGTCCATCATCGAAAGGCTGCCACCACAGATTGATGCCATCGAAGAAGATCCGTTGGACTCGGTGATGTCTGACACCACGCGGATCGTATAAGGGAACTCTTCCTTGCTCGGCAGCACGGCCTGAAGCGCGCGCCAGGCGAGCTTGCCGTGGCCGGTATCGCGGCGGCTGGGAGCGCCAAAACGGCCAACTTCACCAACCGAATAGGGCGGGAAGTTATAGTGCAGCATGAAGTTCGAATAGGTCAGACCTTCCAGACCGTCGATCATCTGCTCGCTCTCGCGGGTGCCCAGCGTGGTGGTGCAGATCGCCTGCGTTTCACCGCGGGTGAACAGCGCCGAACCGTGGGTGCGCGGCAGAAAGCCAACCATCGATTCGATGGGGCGGACCTGTGTGGTCGTGCGGCCATCAATGCGCTGACCGTCCTTGAGGATGGCAGTGCGGACGATATCGGCTTCGATCTTCTTGACCAGCTTGCCAGCCACCATCTGCGTCTGGCCGCCTTCAGCAGCATAGGCTGCCTTGGCCGCGCTGCGCGCTTCGTTCAGCGCATTGGAACGCGCCGATTTGTCGGTGAGCTTGTAAGCAGCGGCAATATCCTTGCCGACCAGATCCTTGAGCTTCTTCTTCATGTCGGCAGTGTTGTCCGACAGGTCGATGTTCCAGGGATCCTTGGCAGCCTTTTCGGCCAGATCGATGATTGCATTCACAACCTTCTTGATCTCGTCATGGGCGAACACCACGCCGCCAAGCATCACTTCTTCGCTCAGCTCGCGGGCCTGCGATTCGACCATCATCACGGCATTGCCGGTGGCAGCAACAACAAGGTCAAGCGCGCCGGCAGCCGCTTCGGGCTGGCTGGGGTTGAGGGTATATTCGCCATCAACATAGCCAACGCGGGCAGCTGCGATCGGGCCCATGAACGGCAGACCGGAAATGGTCAGCGCCGCAGAAGCCGCAATCATCGCGACGATATCAGGCTCAGTCTCACCATCATAGCTCAGAACCTGAGCAATGACGTTGATTTCGTTGTAGAAGCCTTCGGGGAACAGTGGACGGACTGGACGATCGATCAGGCGGGAAACCAGCGTTTCCTTTTCCGTCGCGCCGCGTTCACGCTTGAAGAAGCCGCCCGGAATGCGTCCGGCGGCGAAGAATTTTTCCTGATAGTGAACGGTCAGCGGGAAGAAATCCTGGCCTTCCTTGACCGACTTGGCGGCAGTAACCGCGCAAAGCACAACAGTTTCGCCATAAGTGGCGAGGACCGCGCCGTCTGCCTGACGGGCAATGCGGCCGGTTTCCAGAGTGAGGGTTTTGCCGCCCCACTCTATCGATACGGTTTTAACGTCGAACATGTAGTTTTCCTTGTGAACCCGCAGCGCCATATTGCGGTGCGGGGCCTCTTTTGCCGGAGATACCGTTCCGGCCCGGTCGAGGCGCGTCATTGCGCCCCCCTCGCTGGCCCGGCCGCCTTATTGCGGACAGGGGCCAGATGCAAAAAGCGGCCCCTTTTGGAGCCGCTTTCGCGTGATTACTTGCGGAGGCCGAGTTTCGCGATCAGCGCGTTGTAGCGATCGACATCCTTGCGCTTGAGATAATCAAGCAGGCTGCGGCGCTTGTTGACCATCATCAACAGGCCCCGGCGTGAATGGTTGTCCTTGTGGTGATCCTTGAAGTGTCCCTGCAGCGTATTGATACGGCTGGTCAGGATCGCAACCTGGACTTCCGGCGAACCGGTGTCGCCCTGGGCGCGTGCGTTGTCTTCAATGATCTCAGTTTTCTTTTCGGCAGTTACCGACATATATTTACTCCGCGACATCGGAAAGGTTGAAACCCCTGACGACCCGGGCGTCTCCGCCCGAAAGCTCGATGAGCGCGATGGGAATATTCCCGCTGCGCGCCCAGTAAAGCCCGTCGTTTTGGGGCAGTCCGGTCAGAACCCGGCCCTGTCGGACCATGCTTGCCTGTTCCGGACTGAGGTTGAGAGCCGGGATGTCGACCAGCCCTGCCTCCAGCGGCAAGAGTACGTTCTCAAGTGGCGCGCCCTTACCCAGTTCGTTCAATTTGTCCAGCGAAATCGCCTGTTCGAGCGCGAATGGCCCGGCGCGCAGTCGGCGCAACATGGTGACATGGCCGACCGTGCCAAGCGCCCGGGCAATGTCGCGGGCGAGGCTGCGGATGTAGGTGCCTTTGGATACATGGGCGATGAGGGTTGCTGAATTGCTGTCAGTCGCTTCGATCTCAAGCGAATGTACCGTCACACTGCGCGACTTCAGCTCAACTGTCTCCCCCGCCCGCGCCAGATCATAGGCTCGCTTGCCATCGACCATCAGCGCTGAGTAAGCAGGTGGAACTTGCTCAATTGGCCCAGTGAAGCGCTGCAATACGGCCTCAAGCGCTGCCAGTGAAGGGCGAACGTCGCTTTCCGCCACAACTTTTCCCTCAAGATCGAGCGTATCGGTCTCACTCCCGAACTGTACGGTGAAGGCATATTCCTTGCTGGCATCAAGCATCCGCCCGCACAGCTTGGTCGCCTCACCCAGCGCAATCGGCAGCACGCCCGTCGCCAGCGGATCAAGCGTGCCGCCATGACCGACCTTGACCTTTGCCCCAGATGCAAAGAATCCAGCCTCACGCAAATTGCGCTTCACCGCGCCGACGGCCTGAGTCGAGCCCAGCCCGATAGGCTTGTCGAGAATGATCCAGCCGTGGAGAGACATCGCCTAACCCGCGAAAACCGCAGCTAGCGAAAGATACTGAGCAGTCACCCATTCGAACGGTGGGCCGATCAGCGATGCCACAGGATTGAAGCTGGGGATCAGCCAGGGGATCATCACGAGCACGATCAGCACCAGCATGAAGCCATAGCGCCGCAATCCCGCATAGTGACGCGCCAGCGGCTCCGGAAGCAGCCCTTCAACGATGTGCGATCCATCGAACGGTGGGATTGGCAACAAGTTGAACAGCGCCAGAAAGATATTGATCACCAGAAAGTTGTTGAGATTGGCCCAGATAAACAGCCACGGTTCACCCGGCGTTGACGTTGCATCGGCGAAGGCGCGGGTCATCAAGCCGATACCGATGGCGGCAAATATTGCCATGCCAAAATTCGCCGCTGGACCCGCCGCAGCAGAAAGCATCATGCCCAGCCGGGGATTGCGCATGCGCTGTGCGATCACCGGCACCGGCTTGGCCCAACCGAAGATCGGGCCTTGGGCAAGCGCCAGCAACCCCGGCACGACAATCGTGCCGACAGGATCGACATGGCGAAAGGGGTTGAGGCTCAGGCGGCCCATTGTTGCCGCAGTCGGATCGCCCAGAGCCTTTGCTGCCCAGCCATGCGCCACTTCGTGAAACACGATGGCGAAGACCAGTGGGAAGATGAAGGTCAGCGCCTGATAGAGAGTTTCATTCATCAACCCAACGCCTCAGTAAAATGCCGTCGGCCCAATGCCTCTGAAAAGTGTCTCCGGCCCAAAGCCTCTGAAAAGTGCCTCCGGCACAAGGCCACATAGCGATCATTGCCGCCGATTTCGGTCTGCGCTCCGGCCTTCACCGCCGCGCCGTTTTCATCGACCCGCAAGTTCATTGTCGCCTTGCGGCCGCAGTGGCAGACGGCTTTCAATTCCACCAGACTGTCAGCAATGCCGAGCAGCACCGCCGATCCCGGAAACAGCGCGCCCTGAAAATCGGTGCGCAGACCATAGCAAAGCACCGGGATGGCTGCTTCATCCGCCAGCCGCGCCAGTTGCCAAACCTGTGAAGCTGTGAGGAACTGCGCCTCATCGACCATGACGCAAGCGAGTGGTTCCACCCGGTGCGCGGCGGTCACTCGCTCCCACAGGTCAGTCGCAGCACTAAAGCGATGTGCCTCAGCCCCCAGTCCGATGCGGCTTTCAATCGCTTGGCTATCTCCGCGATCATCCAACTCGGCAGTCCACAGCATGGTCGCCATGCCGCGTTCGCGATAGTTGAAGTCCGCCTGGAGCAGATTGGTCGATTTGCCCGCATTCATGCTGGCGTAGTAGAAATAGAGCTTGGCCATGCAGGTGATGTGGCGTCAGGCAGGCATTTGCGCAAGCAGCACCTCGGCCAATGCCTGTGGACGGGTGTTCATTACCTGATGCCCGCATCGATGCACGGCATGGAAGTGGCGGAACAGACTGCACTCCAAGCGCAGCAATCGTTTCGTCCCAAACCCAGCCCCCTTGGCCGCCGCAACGCAGAAATACGAAATACTTCCCTCTCGGCTCACGGTATTGGGCTGGATGGCGACCGTCCCCTGTTAAGGACAGTCGCCACTGATTGACAGGCACAGCCCAAAGGGCGCGCCATAGGATAACGCATGATCTCGGGACGCACCCTGACTGTTCGGTTGGCCGTCATGGCTCTGGCAACCGCCGTTCCCGCCTTCGCTGCTGGTCCGGCCTTTCATTACACGCTCGATTCGAGCAGTTCGGTCAAGGCCAAGGTGTCGTTCCTCGGTGTGTCGAGCAAGACTGCGGGCTTTCCCAAGCTTACTGGCAAGGTCGTGCTCGATCCTGCTCGTCCGCAATCAGTTGGGCTCGATGTACTGATCGATGCCCGCGCGATCACCGCAGGAGACGGCGTCACCTTGGCCCGGCTGAAGGGGCCGTCGTTCTTCGATGTCGAAAAGCACCCCACCATCCACTATCGCGGAACAGCGATGACCATGACTGGTCCGAACACAGCCGATGTAGCCGGCGAACTGACCGTGCGCGGGGTAACACGGCCAAGCGTTCTCAAGGTCAATTTTGCGATGCCGCCTGCCAAAATCACCGGCAGGGAGCCGGTCAACATATCTGGCGCCATGATGATAGATCGCCGCCAATTCGGCATGACCGCCTGGCAGATGATGGTTGGCACCAAGGTAACGATTACCCTGAAAGCACGGATGACGCCGGGTTAATCGTCCTCAGCCAAATCACGCACAACCCGCGGATCGGCGAGCAAAGAGTCGATCTTCATGGCAACATCAAAGCTCTCATCGGGCAGGAATTTGATCTTCGCCGCAAAGCGCAGCTTGAGCTTGCCCGCCACCGCCTTCTGGAAAAACGCCGTGTGCGTGCGCAGCGCCTTCAGCACGACGTCCTCTTTCTCACCCAGCAGCGGCTTCACATAGACATGGGCGTGGCGCAGATCGGGCGACATCCGCACTTCGGTGACGGAAATGGTATGCGCCGCCAGCACTTCGTCATGCACTTCCTTCCGGGTCAACAGTTCGGAAATGACATGGCGCACCTGTTCCCCCACCTTGAGCAGGCGGACCGAGCGGGTTTCAGGAGCGGCAGTGGGGCTGGCCATCAGGTTGCTGGCAAAAGATCGTCAAGATCGACCGCCAAAGCTTCGGACAAAGCTTGCCAAAGTTTCACGCCGCCCTCGGCCTTCTCCTTTTCAAGCTTCCCAATCCAAGACCCCTGACAACCAACCAACGCCCCAAGCCTTTCCTGCGAGAGACCCCGATACTCTCTCCAGACCTTTAGTGGAATTTCCCCAGAAATCAGACGATTCACGACTTCAGCCGGAACATATTCTTCACCCTCTTCACGGCGCTTGCGCGCTTCGACTGCGGCGACAATGTCGTCATAGTTTTCAGCAGCATCCTTCAAGCGCGCGAACTCGGCTTTGGAAAGCAGGACCATTTCCTGCCCGGCAATTTCAAGAATTTGTGCAGTCATGGCCTTCAATCCTCATAGATCGAACCGCGTGGCCCGATCTGATCAATCCAAAGAATCGAACCTTCGATGCGGAAAATCACTCTCCAGTTCTGAACTCGAAGCCTGGATTCCGGTTGACCGACAAGCTTGACGATGTTCGCGTCCAATCGCGCCGGATCCAGAACTAGTTCATCAAGCTTTTGCTGGATCAGCAAGCGCTTATTTGACCGCAACAGCGCTTTTCTCGCAGTTTTGGAATACCGAATTTCCACAATTTTGTCTATATCCGACACAGGACTATGTCAATAGTATGTCCAAATTGGCCAGAAGTTTATCTTGGGTGTGCATTGGAAGTTAGTCCATCTTTGCCAGAATGCGCTTCAGTGAGCGGATATTGCGCGCGGTGCCGCGGCATCCCAGCCGTCGTTCGATGAAAGCGCCGGTCAGCCTGGTGTTTCCGGCGCCGTCAACGTAATCGATATAGAGCGCCCGGTCCCCCAGTGCGAGCCTTTCCGGCCCGCGCCCGCGATAGCCTTCGATCAGATCGGCGAACTGCGCCTCGCTCGGCTGGCGCGCGAGGAACTGCGTGTGGACAAGGTTTTCCTCGCCATCGGCGGCAAACGGATTGCCACTGATCGCCAAGGCCACCTCATCCCGGCTGCGCACCGCGACATAGCTGGTGATGTCAAAGCGTTCATCCATCATGTGGGCGAACAGCTCTTCTAGACCCTCGGTTGGTCGGTCATCGAAATCGAACAGCACATTGCCGCTGGCGACCACGGTTTCGATCTGCTCAAAACCCTCGCGCTCGAAAGCATAGCGCAGGTCTGCCATGGTCAGCCGGTTGCCGCCGACATTGATCGAACCGAAAAAGGCGACGTAGCGGGGCAAGCAGATCAGTCGACGGGCATGATATCGTCTGGCGTAACGCCGAGCGCAGATGCAACTGCGTTCCACAACGAAACGGTACCCTGACGCGAACCTGATTCGATCTTCGAAATCATCGAATAACCAAAGCCAGATTCTTTGGCTAGTTCGGCGATAGTCATGCTTCGGTGCTCTCGCCAAACGCGAAGAGCATTTTCCCCATCAAGAATGCGATTAACCATGCTGGCTGGCAGGTATTCCATGCCATCGTTACGACGCTTTTCTGCATCGAAGGCGGCGGCAATGTCTTCTTTATCCTCAGCAGATTCCAGAAGTCGCTCATAATCTTGAAGCGGCAGGACCGCCATCTTCTGACCGGCAACTTCCAGCACTTGAACACCCATCATAGCACCTCATAGGCAGAACCGCGTGGGAGAACCTTATCGATCCAGAGCACATTTTCTTCGATGCGAAAAATCACACGCCAATCTTGCACTCGAAGCTGAAATTCAGGGCGCCCTTGCAGGCGAATGACATTGGTTCTTTGGCTTTCAGGATCGTTTGCAAGTTCTTCAACTTTCTGTCGAATTAAATCGCGCTTGTTCAATCGACGCAGCGTCCGAAGCACTTCATCCGAATACCGGATTTCAAGAGCAACTTGTGCCATAGTGTCAATAAAATTTCAAGACAAAATGTCCTCACCTAGCCAACAGTCCGTTCACGCTCTTCAACTTCGAAGGTCTCCAGAACATCACCCGGCTTGATGTCGTTGGTATCCTGCAACACCACACCGCATTCGAGGCCAGCGCGCACTTCGGCAACGTCGTCCTTGAAGCGCCGCAGCGATGCGACCACGGTCTTGGTGATGATAACATCGTCGCGGGTGATGCGGGCGAAGATGCCCTTCTTGATATAGCCATCGGTGACGAGCAGACCGGCCGCCTTGTCCTTTTTGCCGGCGGGGAACACTTCCTTGATCTCGGCGCGGCCAACCACGGTTTCGATCCGTTCTGGGCCCCACTGGCCAGCCATCTCCTTGGCGACGTCTTCGGTCAGGTGGTAGATGACATCGAAATACTTCATCCGCACCTTGTGCCGCGCCACCATCTCGCGCGCCTTGGCGTTGGGACGGACATTGAAGCCGACCACCGGAGCGCCAGTAGCGAAAGCCAGCGATACATCGCTTTCGGTGATCGCACCGACGCCTGCATGCAGCACCTTGACCTTGATATCATCATTCGACAGCCGGTTAAGCGCGTTGACAATGGCCTCGGTCGAACCCTGCACATCGGCCTTGATGACGATCGGGTATTCCAGCACCGTCTGCTTGGCGGTGAGCGACGCAAACATATTCTCGATGGTCGTCGGCGCGGTGGTGGTGCGCTTGGCGGTCGCCTGTTCATGGCGGTATAGCGCCACTTCACGAGCGCGCGCTTCGCTTTCAACGACGGTGAGCGTATCGCCAGCCATCGGCACGCCGCCTAGTCCCAGCACTTCGACGGGAAGCGATGGCACGGCTTCCTTGATCTGGCGCCCCTTGTCATCGATCATCGCGCGGACGCGGCCTGACTGGGTGCCGACAACGAGAATGTCGCCGACTTTCAATGTGCCGCGATTGATCAGCACCGTGGCCAGCGGCCCCTTGCCCTTATCAAGCTTGGCCTCGATCACCGTGGCTTCGGCCGCACGATCAGGATTGGCTTTCAGCTCCATCAGTTCGGCCTGGAGCAGGATCTTCTCGATAAGTTCGTCAAGTCCAGCACCGGTCTTGGCCGAAACTTCGACATCCTGAACGTCACCCGACATCTGCTCGACGACGACTTCATATTCGAGCAGGCGTTCGCGGATCTTCTGCGGGTTGGCCTCAGGCTTGTCGCACTTGGTGATCGCCACGATCATCGGCACGCCAGCGGCCTTGGTGTGTTTGATCGCCTCGATAGTCTGCGGCATGATGCCGTCATCAGCCGCTGCCACCAGAATGACGATATCGGTGACATTGGCACCGCGCATCCGCATTTCGGTGAAGGCTTCGTGGCCCGGAGTATCCAGGAAGGTGACAAGCTCGCCGCCCTTGGTCTTGATCTGGTAAGCGCCGATATGCTGAGTGATGCCGCCAGCTTCGCCGCGCACCACATCGGTGCCGCGCAGGGCATCAAGCAGGCTGGTCTTGCCGTGATCGACATGGCCCATGATCGTCACCACCGGAGGACGCGGCTTCAGCGATTCTTCGGGATCAACATCTTCATTGTGATCGATATCAACATCGCTTTCGCTGACCAACACGATGTTGTGGCCGAAATCTTCGACCAGCAGCTCAGCCGTTTCCTGATCGATGGTATCGCCCATCGCCACTGGCACGCCCATCTTGAACAGAGCCTTGATCAGATCAGCGCCCTTTTCTGCCATGCGGTTGGCCAGTTCCTGAACGGTGATCGATTCAGGGATGACAACATCGCGAACCTGCTTTTCGCGCGGCTGGGCATTGCCCGCGTAATGGGCGCGCTTTTCCTTTTCGCGCGCACGCTTGAGCGCCGCAAGGCTGCGGGCACGGGCGCCTTCATCCTCATTGAGCGCGCGGGTAACGGTGAGCTTGCCCGATTGGCGGCGAATATCGGCACCGCTTTTATCGCGCGGATGGGCGATCTTCTTGGGCGCAGGTTCGGGGCGCTTGGGGGCAGCAACCGGGGTGAACCGGCGCGGTGCGGTAGCGGTAGTGCGCGGAGCTTCGGCAGCTGTTTCAGGCTCACCGGCAGCGGGGGCGACAGCACCTGTCTCGGGCTCTGCAACGGTTTCAGCCACCGGAGCGGCCTTTGCTTCAGCCACGACTTCTGGCTGCGGAGCGGGAACGGGAGTGGGGGCAGGCGCTTCTTCACCCTTGCCATCGGCGCGGCGGCGATCTCCATCAAGTGCGCGCTGGCGCTCTTCGCCTTCACGGCGATTGGCAGCTTCAAGCGCGTTCTGGCGATCTTCCGCAGCTTCGCGAAGCAGGCGAGCCTGCAATTCCTGGCGCGATTCAGCCGAAGGCGGTGTAACCTTGGGCGCGGGCTTGGGTGCCTCAAAAACCGGCGCGGGTGGCGGGGTCGGCGCAGCAGGAGCAACCGGCGGAGCCTCACCAGGCTTGCCGATCAGCTTGCGGCGCTTCACCTCGACCACCACCTTGTTGGTGCGGCCGTGGCTAAAGGTCTGCTTGACCTCACCCGCCTGAACCGATGTCTTCAAGCCCAGCGGCTTGCGGCCCAGTGTCGGTTTGTCAGTGCTATCGGTCATTTTCGTTATACGCCCTTCAATCTCAATTCGTCGTCGCAGCCAAAGGCGCAGCAGAATCTGCCGCTCCTTCGCCGCTCTCAATCTCGTTCGTTTCGGCCCCGTCCGGCATTGCTGCTTCCGGCATTGCTGTGCCATGGAAATGCAGCAAGCGCTGAAGCGAGGCATCAATTCTTTGCGCTGACGCGGAATCGGTCAGCGCCAGATGCACGACGTTGTCGCGGCCCAATGCCACAGACAGAGCCGCGCGGTCCAGTGGCAAGGTAATGCCCTGCTGGCCGCTGCCTATGGCATCTTCGCCCACTCGCCATGCCTGATCGAGTTTGCGTGAGCCATCTGTGCCAGCGTCAACAGCATGGGCCAGCCAATGCACTTTGCCGCCCCGCGCATTCTCGGCAATGCGATCAGATCCGGTGAGCAGCTTGCCGCTGCGCATCTCAAGCCCGAGCCGATCTGTGAAGTTGCGCGTGAGTGCGGCTTCGATCTGGTCCGGCAGGTCTGATGGGATGCTAAGTGCGACCCCCTTGAAGGCCCGCGCCAGCGCGCCTTTCAGCTTGCCCTTCACCAGCGCCGTTTCCAGTTCTGCGCGAGAAACGCCGATCCATGCCCCCCGCCCCGGCGCGCGCGCCAGAACATCGGGAAGCACTACTCCATCTGGTGAAATCGCCAGACGCAGCAGCACCGCGCGCGTATCATGCTCACCGGAAAGGATACATTTCCTTTCCGGCTCAGACGCGGAGGCCCGTACCGGCGCGGGCTTGCGCGCCGGTTGACCATCAGAGATGACGGACTCTAGCGGTTCATTGTGAGGAATCCGCATTGGCGGCCTCCTCAGCTACTGGCTCATCTTCGAGCCCCGGCGCGGATGCGCCATCTTCATCTTCGTCTTCAAACCAATGCGCCCGTGCGGCCATGATGATTTCGTTGCCCTGCTCTTCGTTCAGGCCAAATTCGCCAAGCACACCGCCCTTATCTTCTTCGCGGTTTTTCTCACGGCGCGGTGGGGCGGCGCCATCACGGCGGCGCTGCTCGACGCGCTTCTTGGCGATGAGCTCGTCGGTGGCGAGATCGGCCAGATCGTCGAGCGTCTTGATCCCGCCCTTGCCCAGTACAACGAGCATCTGCTCGGTCAGATGCGGAATTTCGGCCAGCGCATCTTCCACGCCCAGTTCGCGGCGTTCCTTACGGCAGGCTTCTTCGCGGCGCTCAAGCGCTTCGACAGCACGGCTTTGCAGCTCTTCGCCCAGCTCGTCATCGAAGCCTTCGATATTGGCCAGCTCGGAAATGTCGATATAGGCGACTTCTTCCAGCTCGGTGAAGCCTTCGGCCACCAGCAGCTGTGACAGAGTTTCATCAACGTCGAGCTCTTCCTCGAACATCTTGGAGCGTTCAGCAAATTCACGCTGGCGCTTCTCGCTCGATTCGGCCTCGGTCAGGATGTCGATGGCTGAATTGGTGAGCTGGCTGGCAAGCCGCACGTTCTGGCCGCGACGACCGATGGCAAGGCTGAGCTGATCGTCAGGCACCACCACTTCAATGCGGCTTTCGTCCTCATCGATCACCACACGGCTGACGGTGGCGGGCTGAAGTGCGTTGACCACGAAAGTCGCGGTGTCTTCGCTCCACGGGATGATGTCGATCTTCTCGCCCTGCATTTCCTGCACAACGGCCTGAACGCGGCTGCCCTTCATGCCGACGCAGGCGCCGACCGGATCGATGCTCGAATCGCGGCTGATCACGCCGATCTTGGCACGGCTGCCCGGATCACGGGCGGCGGCCATGATGGTGATGATGCCGTCATAGATTTCGGGCACTTCCTGCGCGAACAGCTTTTTCATGAATTCGGGATGCGCGCGGGACAGGAAAATCTGCGGGCCGCGATTGTTGCGCTCAACCTTGAGGATCAGCGCGCGAACGCGCTCACCCACGCGGGCAACTTCGCGCGGGATCTGCTGATCGCGGCGGATAACGCCCTCGGCGCGGCCGAGGTTGACGATGACATGGCCGAATTCGACCGACTTGATCACGCCGGTGATCACTTCACCCGCACGGTCCTTGAATTCTTCAAACTGACGCTCACGCTCAGCATCGCGGACCTTCTGGAAGATCACCTGCTTGGCGGACTGCGCGTCAATACGTCCGAGATCGACCGGCGGCAGCGGATCGACGATGAAGTCGCCCAGCTTGGCATTGGCATCAAGCTTCTGCGCGGCTTTCAGATCGACCTGCTTGAAGTAATCTTCGACTTCCTCAACCACCTCAACCACGCGCCACAGGCGCAGATCGCCGGTGCGTGGATCAAGCTTGGCGCGAATGTCGTTTTCGGCACCGTAACGGTTACGCGCCGACTTTTGAATCGCCTCTTCCATCGCCTCGATGACGATCGATTTGTCGATCATCTTCTCGGTCGCCACCGATGTCGCGATTGCGAGCAGTTCGGCGCGGTTTGCGGAAATCGCACTGGCCATGGGATCAGTCTTCCTGTTCTTCGAGTACTACATCGTCAGCGTCGCCAAACACCTCTTCGTCGACTCCGGAGGTGTCGATTGGGCGCGTGACGGCAATCAGCCGGTCGGTCAAGACCAGCTTGGCGGAATGGATATCGGCAAGGGTGAATTCCACCCGGCCGGATTTGCGATCATCGAGTGAAACGGTGTCACCCTCAATGCCAACAAGATCGCCCTGAACGGTCTTGCGATTACCATCAACCGGGCTGAGCAGCATCACCCGCACCTCATGCCCCGCCCATTTGACGAAGTCCTTGGGGCGAGTCAGCGGGCGGTCAATTCCGGGCGAGCTGACTTCGAGGCGGTAGGTGCCTTCGATCAGATCTTCACCGGCCTGTTCAAGTTCATCGATACGATCAGAAATGCGGCGCGAAAGCGCGGCGCAATCCTCGATCACCAGCTGGCCGGTATCGGGGCGTTCGGCCATGATCTGCAACGCGCGCTCATCGCCGTCACCCGCTTCGCTCTTGCCGAAGATCTTGACGCGCACGAGATCGAAGCCGAGCGCCTTGGCCTCTGGTTCGATAACTTCGGTAATGCGCGCAATATCCGCCATATCTGCTCCGTTGCCCGCATGTTGTGACAACGAAGTGTCGCGCCAGCCCCTTGCGGCGCCAGCCCAAACGTTGCTTCACAATGTCGGGATGAGCGGCAGATAGGCGCGATTTATGCGAAATGCAAGCGCGGTGCACTGCCCGGCAAACCACCGCGCTAATTAATCATGATTACTGCTCGTTGGCCTTCTTCAGCGCCGCATCGGCGCTCTTCCAGCTATCGGTAGTCTTTTCTTGCAGAGCGCCAGCACTTACGCCGCCGCCAAGATCAACCCCGGCATAATCTTTGGCAGCCCCTTTGACGACGCCAAATGCCTTTGAAGCCATCGACTTCTTGGATGAAGACGAACCCTCGGCAACCTGCGGCGCGGTGCCCGCTGACCACGGATTGCTAGGCTGCGGTGTTTCTTTTTCACCGCCGAAGAAAATGAAGCCCGCTGCGCCGACCGCAACAACTAGCACTTTGTGGCGAACCACCCACTGTGCAAACCTGAACATACCCCTGCCTCCCCCTTAAAGGAGACACCTTGGTAATTACACTAGGTTACAAGGCTGTTAACTTGGTGACGATTCCTTGAGGCCATGCTTTTTCATGCAATGGCGCAACTGATCGTAAGTCAGGCCAAGTGCTTTGGCGGTCTGCCGCTGGTTGTAGCGGTGCTTGGCCAGATGATGCTCAAGGATGCCGCGTTCATGCGCATCGACCGCTGTGCGCAGATCTGAAACAGTATCGTGATTAAGCGAAGTGGGGCGCGATTGAACAGCAGGTTCAGCCCTGTTCGCCCCCATGTTCACCAGATTTCCAACCTCACGATGCGCGGGCGCAACCGGTTTCCACGGACTGTCGAACGGATCGAAGACGATGTGCGCAATTGGATGCCCCGGATCATCCCAGCGATAAACCGCGCGTTCGATAACATTGCGCAGTTCGCGGACATTGCCCGGCCAGTTGTGTTCCTCCAGCGCCCTCTGCGCATGATCGCCAAAACCGGGCCACTGCTCCCATTCCAGCTCTGTAGCCATACGGCGGCCGAAGTATTCAGCAAGGACGAAAATATCCCCTTCTCGCGCCCGCAGCGGCGGCAAGGTGATGACTTCGAAAGACAGGCGATCGAGCAGATCGGCGCGAAACAGGCCTTCATCGGCAAGCCGGGGCAAGTCCTCATTGGTGGCAGCGACGATGCGCACATCGACCTGAATCGGGCGCGATGATCCGATGCGCGTGATCTCGCCATATTCCACCGCGCGCAGCAGGCGTTCCTGCGCGCCCATCGACAGAGTCGCCAGTTCGTCGAGAAATAACGTGCCTTTGTCGGCTTCTTCAAACCTGCCCTCGCGCGCTCTGGTAGCCCCGGTGAATGCCCCTTGCTCATGCCCGAACAGTTCCGCCTCGATCAGCGTTTCCGGCAAGGCCGCGCAGTTGAGCGTGACCAGCGGTTCACCCCAGCGCGGGGACAAGCGGTGAAGCCGCTCGGCAATCAGTTCTTTGCCGGTGCCGCGCTCACCAATCACCAGCACCGGACGGCGCATCGGCGCGGCGCGGCTGGCACGCTCCACCGCATCAAGGAAGGCACCCGACTGGCCGATGAATTGCACGTCACGATCCATGCCCAATTGTTAGCAGAATTTCCCAACATCACGCAAGATGCACGACAAGTCGTTTGTCGATTTGCTTCATATTCGGCAGATTTTCGCCATTCGCGCAAATTGGCACACGCTTTGCAAATACTCTGACAAGCCCGTCATCTGGCAGCCAATGGAGTTTCACAATGTCCCAGCCCAGCCTTGATCAGCTCAGCAGCCGTCGTTCAAGCAAGCTTGACCGCGCCACATTCGCCAGCGTCACTGCCATGGTGACAATGTGTGTTTTCGTACTTGCCCAGCAGTTGCACACCGCCCCCCTGTTTGCAGCAGCTGGCAGCGTTGGAGCCAGCTTCGTATGAGCGGCTTTGACCCCCTTGGGCCGGAAACTCCGGACACCCCCGCAGAAGGCACTCAGTCCCGCCGCTCTGCCGGAGTTCCGGCCCATCCCCTGCGTTCAGCGCAATTCCGTTCCAACCGTATTGATGAAGAGCTAGAACGTATGCGCAGGTCCCCCGAACCAACCCGGTCCTATTCCAGCGGAGCATCCTTCATGGGTATTTTTTCCCGCACGCGTGACATCATCGCGGCCAATTTCAACGATCTGCTCGACAAGGCGGACGATCCAGCAAAGATGATCCGCATGATCATCCTCGAAATGGAGGAAACACTGGTTGAAGTTCGCGCCAGCGCCGCGCGCACCATTGCCGATCAGAAGGAAATGCATCGCCACACCAGAAAGCTTGACCAGCTTCAGGCAGACTGGGCTGAAAAGGCACAGCTGGCGCTCAGCAAGGACCGAGAAGACCTCGCCCGCGCCGCTCTGGTTGAAAAGAAGAAGGCTGGCGACATGGGCGATCAGCTCAAGGAAGAGATCAAGGTGCTCGATGATGCCTTGCGCGCCTATGAGCTGGATATCGACAAATTGCAGACCCGTCTGCGCGAAGCCCGCACCCGTCAGGGCGCCATAGCCGCCCGTCTGGAAAGCGCCGAGAACCGCGTCAAACTGCGCACCCTGCTCGCCAGTGAGCGCGTGGACGAAGCCATGTCGCGCTTTGACCAGCTCGAACGCCGCGTCGATTACGCCGAAGGCCGCGCCGATGCGCTGAGCCTGGCTGAGACCACAAAACCAAGCCTCGCCGATGAAATTGCCGCGCTCGCCGGGGCAGACAAGATCGACGAGGAACTGGAAGCAATGAAAGCCGCGCTCGGTTCGTCCAACACCGACAAGGAGGTCTGAGCCATGGAAGAAGTGATCCTTGCCCTGGTGATTATTGGCGGGCTGTTCGTCGCGCTGCCTTGGATCATCTTTCACTACATCACGAAGTGGAAAACCGCCTCAACGCTGACATCAGGTGACGAAGCCTTGCTTGATGAACTTTACCAGGTCGCCAAGCGGCTCGATGATCGCATGGACACGGTCGAGCGGCTGGTCGCCGCCGACAATCCCGATTTCCGCCCCGCTCGCATCGTCCATGATCGCGAAGCCGACAATCAGCAACTGGCCGAGCTTGAAACCCTGCTTGGCAAGAATGAAAGGACTGCCCGGTGAACAGCCCTCGCACCCGTTTTTATCGTGACAAGATCAACGGCAAGATCATGGGCGTTTGCGCTGGCATCGCCGATTATACCGGTGTCGACGTCCTCTGGGTCCGCCTTGCCATGCTGCTCTTCACCTTCTCGACCGGCTTTGGCATCCCGCTCTACTTCGCCATCGGCATCCTGTCCGACAAGAAGCCCGGGCACCTCTATGCCACCGACAAGCAGGAACAGAAGTTCTGGCAGGGTGTGCGTCAGTCTCCGGGCCGGACAGCCCGTGAAGTGCGCGCCCAGTTCCGTGACATCGACCGCCGCTTGGCTGACATCGAAAGCTTCTATGTCTCCAGCAACCCGCGTCTCTCGGCTGAAATCGAGCGGCTGCGCTGATAACCTTAGTCCCTGGGGGGAAACGTAATGGGTGAACTTGCTCTTCTGATACCGCTGGCACCGTTCCTGCTGGGTGGTTTCGCGCTCTGGACCCGCCATCAGCACAAGCTGATGGAAATGCAGACCAAGGCTGCTGCCGAACAGTCCGCCCAATTCTCCTCACGCTCGATGGACCTTGAAGACCGCGTCCGCGTGCTGGAACGCATCATCACCGACAAGGGCTTTGATGTCGCCAGCCAGATCGAGGCGCTGCGCGAAACGCGCCGCACTGATGCGCTGCTGGATAACCACATTCAGGCGGGAGAACGCTGATGGACTGGGGCGATCCGGGCTTCGTTATGGCGATTATCGCGATCTCAACCATCGGCTGGCTGACCAACAACTGGATCCGCGCCCGCCACGGCTATGCTCTCGAAGACGAGTGGGGCGGCAAGACGCCGCGCGCCGAAGACAAGGCTCACAAGGCCTTGGTCGAAGAGAACGCCGAGTTGCGCACTCAGCTTGGCCGTGTCAGCGAACGGCTGCATGTGCTCGAACGGATCGCGACTGACAGCAGCGTGAATGTCGCCACCCAGATCGAGGCACTGCGCGATGGCGGCAAAGTCGAAGCCTTGCTCACTGCCCGCGAAAAGGAATTGCGCTGATGGCACCAGAATTCATCGAATATATCCCCTACATCATCGGCGGCGCATTCACGGTCAGCCTGGCCGGCACACTTGGCTGGGTCATTACCACCCGGATGAAGATCAAGCACGGCTATCCGCTGACCGGCGGCTGGGGCCAGGCAGTCTATCCCAAGACCACCAGCGAAGATGGTGAGCGGATCAAGCTGCTCAGCCAGGAAAATGCCCAGCTACGGGCCGAACTTGGCAGCATCAAAGACCGGCTCGGTAATGTCGAACGGATCGTCACCGACAGCGGCTACCAGCTGACTCATCAGATCGAGGCGCTGCGCACTGGTGGAAAGGGCGTGCAATGAACATGTGGACTGCAATCATGGTGATCGCCATCGTCGCCATCACCTCGATTGCCCGGGTGCTGAAGGCTAAATATCACGCGCAGAACGGCGTGATCGTCGATGGCAAGGGCCGCATGGAATTGCTGCCGCGCGGCCCAGATACTGATGCCATGGAGCGCGAACTGGCAACCTTGCGCGAACGCATCAAGGTGCTCGAACGTATCGCTACCGATGCCAACAACACCGAACAGCGCCAGAGCCGCGCCATCGCCGATGAAATCGAGTCGCTCCGCGACAGATAAGCAAACCAGATTGAGGGAGAAGCCGAGATGGCAACCGACATCATGCTTATAACCACTGCCTCGCTGCTTGGCCTTGCCATGCTGGCCATGACTTTCCTGCGCGGCTGGCAGGGCTGGTTGCAGCTCAAACTGCGCGAACTGGAGCAGCGCCACAGCGAAATCGACGGCGCGAGTTCCGGCCAGAGCGGGATGACCGCCCGCATCGAAATCGCCGACCTCAAGGAACGCATTCGCAAGCTGGAAGCCATCGCGGCGGGGGTTGACCTGTGAGGGCCGGGACGCAGGGCGCAACCAAGGCCGGGATCAGGAGCGGGATCAGCCTGGGCAGCGCCATCGCGGTCGCCATTTCGTGGAGCCTGCACAAGTCGATTGTCTGGGCCGCGATCCACGGCGTGTTCTCGTGGTTCTATGTGCTGTATTATGCGCTGACCCGTCCGGGTGGATTTGGCGGCTGAACCCGGTGGACGAAGCCAGCAGCGATGGCTAGGGCATGCCCCCATGCGCAGCCTATCCGACATTCACGAAGAATATGACTTCCTCGACAGCGACGAACGTTACCGCCTGCTGATTGAGCTGGGGCGTGATCTGGAACCCATGCCCGACGCGCTCAAAACCGATGCCACTCTGGTGCGCGGCTGCTCGGCGAGTGTCTGGGTCTATCCCACGCCCACCCTCGATGGCACCTTGCATTTCATGGCAGACAGCAATGCTGCGATCACCAAGGGGATCATCGCGCTGGTGCTCTCCGCCGTGCAAGACAGGCCGGCCGCTGAGGTGGCAGGAATGGATATTGAAGCCGCGCTTGCCCCCTTCGATCTCAGGAACCAGCTCAGTTCCAATCGCACACAGGGTGTGCCAAACATGATCGCCCTGATCCGCCAGACCGCCGCGCGGCTGGCTGTGGCTTGAGGCTGGTTTGGGCTTGAGGATGGCCCGGCCTTTCTGGCTGATCGCCGGTATCAGCGCGGTCGCACTCGGCACGATTGGCATCGCTTTACCACTTTTGCCGACGGTTCCGTTCTATCTGCTCGCTGCCTTCTGCTTCGCCCGCGCTAACCGCATATGGGAGCAGCGTTTGCTGGCTCACCCAAAATGGGGACCACCGCTGCAACAATGGCGAGCGCGCCGCGCGATCAGCCGCCGGGCCAAGCTTTCCGCGCTGACCGCCATGGCGGCCAGTTCAGCGCTCAGCCTAGCCTTACTCAGCTGGCCGTGGTCGATGGTTCCGGCTCTTGCATGCCTCGCCTCGGGTGCGTGGATCTGGACCCGCGCAGAGTAAGGTCAATCCCGGCCCAGCGCCTCACGCACCACGGCAACTCCCTGTCGCATCTGGATGCGCAGTTCCTCTTTCAGCACATCGGGTCGCTGCGCAAAGACAAATCCGAAGCTGACTCCGCCCTCCTTGCCGATAGTCGCGTGGTGCAATTTGTGCGCTTGCACCAGTCGCTTGGCATAGCCCTTGCGCGGCACCCAGCGGAACCAGCGTTGATGGACCAGTCCATCATGCACCAGCGTATAGATCACGCCATAGATCAGCACGCCAAGCCCGATATAGGTTCCCGGCCCCCATGACGCTTCACCCATTATCATCGGACTGCCGAGTGCGAACATCGATATCGAGAGTGCCGCGCCGAAAATGGCAAAACGATCATTCTTTTCGAAGAAACCGTCATGCGGCTCGTGGTGATCACGGTGCCACGCCCAACCAAAGCCGTGCATGATGTACTTGTGACTCGCCCATGCCAGCCATTCCATGGCGATAATGATCGATAGAACGAAACACACTTTGAGCAGCAAATCAGTCATAAGAGCAGCATAGCCGATTTCAGTCTGCTTGGCGAATAGTGACAAGTCCCAAGGCTGCGAGCTATGTTACGCAGCAGGTTCGATGAGTCGATCTGGAGGATGCTGATGAAAAAGCGCAATATGATGGCCTTCACCGCGCTGGCCGGTGCCGCCCTGATAGCTGCCCTGCCCGCCGCCGCCCGGCCCACGCCCGCCCGCAGCAATCACGTCTGGCACGACATCGTCCAGCTTGAGCGTGATGTGAACCGTGCTGATACGCGCGACACCATTTCGGAGCGCGAGGCCGCCGGACTTCGCGCCCAAATTGCTGACCTCAAGGCCGATTACAACCGCCTCAACCGCAACGGCCTGAGCCCCGCCAATGCCCATGCGCTCGAACGCCGTATTCACCAACTGCGCGCGCGGCTGGGGAACGAAAAGCATGATCCCGATCACCATCGCGGGTGATTTGAGGCAGATAAAGGGC
Source organism: Novosphingobium sp. Chol11 (assembly GCA_945906105.1). GTDB lineage: Bacteria > Pseudomonadota > Alphaproteobacteria > Sphingomonadales > Sphingomonadaceae > Novosphingobium. Next base: position 64,500 of record CAMDQO010000010.1, read on the forward strand.
AGCTTTCAACCTTGCTGCCCTTTCCTGCTTGTCATTCGCGCAAGGGCTTTCTAACCGCAGCGCATGGCCAGCAAACCCCGCACACTCTACGAAAAGATCTGGGACGAACACGTCGTCGAACGCAGCGATGCTAACGACGATGGGGGCACCTGCCTGATCTATATTGACCGCCACCTTGTTCACGAAGTGACCAGCCCGCAGGCGTTTGAGGCGCTGCGCGTCTCTGGCCGCACTGTGCGCCGCCCTGACCTGACGCTGGCGGTTCCCGATCACAACCTGCCCACCACCGCGCGGCTGGATAGCGCGGGCAAGCGCCTGCCGATTGCCGATGCGGAAAGCGCGGCTCAGCTTGCCGCGCTGGAGACCAATGCTCCGGCCTTCGGTATCCGCTATATCGGCGCAACCGATGCCGAGCAGGGCATTGTCCATGTCGTTGGCCCCGAACAGGGCTTTTCGCTCCCCGGCGCGACCATTGTTTGCGGTGATAGCCACACCTCCTGCCACGGCGGTCTTGGTGCGCTGGCGTTTGGCATCGGCACCAGCGAGGTCGAGCATGTGCTCGCCACGCAAACGCTTTTGCTCACCCCGTCCAAGACCATGGAAGTGCGCGTGACCGGCGATCTTGGCCCCGGCATCACGCCCAAGGATCTGGTGCTGCACATCATTGGCGTGATCGGCACGGCGGGCGGCACCGGCCATGTCATTGAATTTCGCGGTAAAGTGTTCGAGGAAATGTCCATCGAGGGCCGCCTCACTGTCTGCAACATGTCGATCGAAGGCGGCGCCCGTGCCGGCCTCGTCGCGGCTGACGAAACGACTTTCGCTTACCTCAAAGGCCGTCCGCTTGCGCCCAAGGGCGATGATTGGGACAAGGCCGTTGCCTGGTGGAAAAGCCTCGCCACCGATCCCGGCGCTAAATTCGACAAGTCGGTGGTGATCGATGCGGCTGATGTGCAGCCCACCGTCACCTGGGGTACCAGCCCGGAAGACACCGTCGCCATCGGCGGTGTGGTTCCCGATCCGGCAAGTTTCGCCGATCCCTCCAAGCAGGACGCCGCGCGCAAGAGCCTTGATTACATGGGCCTTATTCCCGGTCAGCGCATGGACGAGGTCGAGGTGCAGAACGTGTTCATCGGCTCCTGCACCAACAGCCGCATCGAAGATCTGCGCGCTGCGGCTAAAGTGTTACAAGGGCGCACAAAGGCACCTAGCGTGAAGTGGGCCATAGTCGTGCCGGGTTCAGGGCTGGTAAAAGCACAGGCTGAGGCCGAAGGGCTCGACAAGATTTTCATCGCCGCCGGACTCGAATGGCGCGAGCCGGGCTGCTCAGCCTGTCTCGGCATGAACCCCGACAAGGTGCCACCGGGCGAGCGCTGCGCCAGCACCAGCAACCGCAATTTTGTCGGGCGGCAGGGACCGGGCGCAAGGACTCATCTGGTAAGCCCGGCGATGGCGGCGGCGGCGGCAGTGATGGGGCGGTTGACGGATGTTAGGGAGTTGACTTGAATAGCCCAAACGATCTCAGCGAGGACTGGCTAGCCTGATTCAGCGCTGTCCTACTGATCGGCATCGGTGCAAGGTTGCACACAACCAAATCGCGCAAGAAAAGCGTTAAAACCCCAAAATGTGCAATGTGTCACCTTTTTCCGTCTATCTGACTGTAATACTTAAATAAACTACCCGGACACATGTGTAGCGATGTGTCACCTTTTGTCACCCTGTCCGCCGCCTGCAAGACCGGGAAAATTGCGATCCGCCCTTGAAACCGCCCCTCCCAATCGACATAGCAATTACATGACCAAAAAACCTGACAAGCCCGAAGACTCCAAGTCCGATCGCGACTGGACCGGCCCTGCCGCCATCGCTGGTGCCGCCATTGGCTCTGCCGCGCTGGCCGCCGCGCTGCTTTATGCTTCGCGCCGCAAGGACAAGACCACGAAGCCGACCGCGCCGCCGCTGCATCCTGAAAATACGCCGGAGACCGATTGATGGAACCGGTCAAGCTGATCAGCGGCAAGGCCTATCCCTTTGGCCGCAAGAATGTTGATACCGACGTTGTCATCCCGGCGCACTGGCTGAAAACGATCAGCCGCGATGGGCTGGGCAAGGGTTGCTTTGAAGTGGTGCGCAAGGAGCCAAGCAATGTCTTCGATGATCCAGCTTATGCCGGTGCACCGATCCTGATCGCCGGGGACAATTTCGGTTGTGGGTCCAGCCGCGAACATGCGGCATGGGCGATGCTTGATATGGGTATCACTGCGGTGATCGCACCCAGTTATTCAGACATCTTCTCCAGCAATGCCTTCAAGAACGGCATCCTTGCGGTCGCGCTGCCGCAAGCTGCTGTCGACCGGTTGATGGAAGTTGCCAAGACCGATCCGATTACCATTGATCTCGAACACCAGACTGTCACCACCCCGTTTCAGGACCGCTTCACCTTTGAACTCGATCCTTTCCGCAAACATTGCCTGCTGAACGGGCTCGATGAGGTCGGGCTGACACTGGCTCGGCAGGATGCCATTGCCGGTTACGAGGCCCGCGCAAGCAAGGACCTGCCCTTCCTTGCTAAAGGAATCGCCGCTGCGGGCTGAATATTGTAAGCCCTGAATATTGTAAGCATTGAACCACGCTTCCCGCCGACCTATCGGCGACACAGACAGATGAGCACAGGAACCGATTGCCATGACTACTTTCAATGATCGCGAACGCGCTGAAGAAGCCAAATATGCTCACGACGAGGAAATGACCTTCCGCATCCACGCCCGCCGCAATCGCCTGCTGGGTGCCTGGGCTGCTGAGCGCATGGGTCTTTCTGCCGCCGAAGCCGAGCCCTATGCCAAGAGCGTGGTCCAGGCTGATTTCGAGGAAGCGGGCGACGAGGACGTGGTGCGCAAGCTGCTGGGCGATCTGATCTCGGCAGGAGTGGAAACCAGCGAATCCGAAATCCGCGCCGCACTCGAAGCCAAAGAAATCGAGGCCCGCCGCGCACTGATGGGCGAAGCCTGACATGACGATGGCCGCCACTGAGATCGAAGCGCTGATCAAGGCGGCGCTGCCCGATGCCTTGGTTGAAATTACCGATCTGGCTGGTGACGGCGATCACTATGCTGCCCGTGTTGCTTCCGCCTCATTCGCTGGAAAAAGCCGCGTCGCGCAGCACAAGCTGGTTTACGAAGCGCTGGGCGGCCGCATGGGCGGGGCACTCCACGCCTTGCAACTGACCACCGCCGTTCCCACCTGAGGGACACTTACTCCCGCCCAACCCAAGGGTTTACCACCAATGTCCGACACCAATTCCCGCATCACCGAAATCGTCAGTGCCCATGACGTCGTGCTGTTCATGAAGGGCACGCCCTTGTTTCCGCAATGCGGCTTTTCCAGCCGAGCCATCTCCATTCTGGAACATCTGGGCGTTGCCTATGATTCAGTGGATGTTTTGCAGGATGCGGAAATTCGCAACGGCATCAAGGAATTTTCCGACTGGCCGACGATCCCGCAGCTCTATGTAAAGGGCGAATTCCTCGGCGGCAGCGACATCATGATGGAGATGTATGAGGCTGGTGAACTGGAACAGCTGATGAGCGATGCCGGAGTTGCCCGGGCTGCCTGATTTCCCTTATCCAACACCAGATACCAAAAAGCCCGCGAGCAGAACTCGCGGGCTTTTTTTCCGTTTGGGACGGGTTGAGCCTCGGGGAGGTGGGTGCCGCGGAAACCGGGGGGAAGCGGCACCCCCTCTATCGAGACTGCTTTGGGGTATCTCTCCTAAAGCATAGTCCGTGCCAGTTTTGATTATTACTAGTAATTCCGCCGTTTTTGTAAATTGCACCACTTGTGACAAGATCGCGATTGTAAGTTTTTCCGACAGAATTTGCGGTTCAGAATTTCTTCGCAAGCGCCTTGCCTTGCGCCGCCTGACAGCCGAGAGATTGCTCATGAACACCAAAAGCGAAATAACTGAAGAGGTCATCCCCGCCGCAACGGTAATCGTTTTTCGTCATGCCGCGCTGGGGGGACCGCCCGAACTGCTGATGCTTGAGCGGGCAAAGTCGATGCGTTTTGCCGGCGGTGCGGCAGTGTTTCCCGGTGGCAGGGTTGATCCAGCCGACTTTGATCTGGCGCGCAGACTGTTGCCCGATGCCGATCCGGATGATGCCGCAGCCCGCATCGCCGCCGTGCGTGAAACGCTTGAGGAAACCGGGCTGGTGATCGGATTGCATGAGCGGATTTCTGCTTCCGCTGCCGCCGAGGCGCGGGCGATGCTGCTTGAACAGGGCTCTCTCGCCCCGGTGATCGCAAGCACCGGCTGGAAACTTGATCTCGCCGCACTGCATCCTTTCGCCCATTGGTGCCCTAATTGGGCAGGTGCATTCGACACGCGCTTTTTCATTACCGATCTTGGCACCGGCGCGGTTGAGGTTGAGCCTGATGCGAGCGAAAGTCGCAGCCTGTTCTGGACCAGCGCACAAGGCGCACTCGACATGGATGACAGAGGCGACATTTCGGTGATCTTCCCTACCCGACGCAACCTAGAACGCCTTGCCCAGTTCAGCAGCTTTGGCGAAGCCCATGCCCAGACGCTGGCCATCCCGACCCGCCGCATCGTCCCCCGCAAGGAAGAACGCGATGGCGAGCCTCATCAGGTGATTCCCGAAGGTCTGGGTTATCCGATCACCTCACAGCCCTGGGCGACTATGAAGCGGGGTTAGTTTCTGCCCCTCCCCTTGGTGCAAAGTGCTTTGGCGATGGGCTATTTGTGATTAGGCTGGCAGCATGAAGCGTTTGTTCCTCACCGTAACCCTGCTCTTCGCCCCGCTACCAGCCATCGCTAAGGATGGCTTGCAGCAGCAGATCGAGGCCGTTCTGGCTCAGGCTGGTCCGGGCACGCGCTGGGGCGTGGTGGTGACTGATGGTGACGGCAAGGAGATCGTCAGCATCGATCCCGAAGGGCGCTATATGCCCGCCTCCAACACCAAGCTGTTCATCACGGCGGCGGCATTCTGGAAGCTGGGCATTCGCTCGCTCGAAGAGGTTGATCAGGCTGGCCGGGCCAGCGCCTTTGTGATTAAACGCGGCAAACGTCCTCCCGATATCGTGTTGATCGGGCGCGGTGATGCGCGGCTCTCTTCCGCGCCAGACTGCGTGATCGACTGCCTGGCCTTTCTGGCGGATCATGTGGCTGCCCGCACCCGCAAGGTGAACCACGTCTCTGGCAACGATGACGAATTTGATGACCAACGCTGGTCTCCCGGCATGAGCTGGAACAACATTGCCACGCGATCAGGCACCGGCATTTCCGCGCTCAGCCTTGATAACAATGAGGTGGTGCTGACTGTGACACCCGGCAGCGCGATCGAAAAAACCGCGACCACTTCGATCCCCCGCTATTACACCTTGGTCAACCACGTGATGACCGCAGAATCAACGACCGTTCTAAAACTTGAACGTATGCCCGGAAGCCGAACTGTCTATTTGTGGGGTATGATCGCGGCCAATGCCCCACCGCAAAAGCTCGTGATGGGGGTTGATGATCCGGCGGAATATGCCGCATGGCGCTTCGCCGAATTGCTGCGTGAGCGCGGCGTAAAAATCACCGGCAAGGTAGGCAGGCAAAGGCCCTTCGAGACAAAAGACGCCGCCCAGGCCGCAGATGAGGCCGCGGCCATGGCGAGTGAGGCCCTGGCCGACGATCCACCAGCAGTGCTCCCCCCTCCCCTGATCGAAGACTTGTTGATCATCAACAAAGAGAGCCAGAACCTGCACGCCGAACTGCTGCTACGTCGGCTGGGCAGGCAGGATAATGTCATCGGGTCGATTGAAACCGGCCAGAAAGTCATCGCCGCCATGCTCGTCGAAGCCGGCCTCAAACCGCACCAATATTTCTTCGCCGATGGCTCGGGTATGTCCACCTATAACCGCGTCGCGCCGCGCGGTGTGGTGACATTTCTGCGCTGGACGCAAGGTCAGTCGTGGGGCGTTAAATTTCGTGCGACACTGCCGATTGGCGGGATCGACGGAACACTTGCCAGCCGGTTCAAAGGCACCTCGCTCGAAGGCCGGATCAATGCCAAGACCGGCACGATCAATGCAACAAATGCCCTCGCCGGGTTCTTCATAACGAAGAGCGGTAAGACACTGACATTCGCTGCCTATGCTAACGATGTGCCTGAAGGAGTCGCGGCGACTAAGCTGGTGGATCAAGCTTTGGTTCTGGTGGCGGAAGCGAATTGAACCGTATCAATTATCACGCAATCCATGCTGCGATGCAGCACCTGTTGCATAGTTGACACGGTTTTGTCGCTGCCAGGCCAAAATTCAGCTTAAATCGCTGAAATTTTACAACGAAGCCTATGCGTCCGGGCTCTAATCCGGTTAGCTTCGCAACAAGCCCAAGGGGTTGGGCCGTTCTGATTTCATTTCAAGGGGCATTTCATGCGCAACAGCAGCTCTTTCAGCGTGGCACTGGCCACCGGCACCGCCATTCTCGCCTTGCTCGCCGCGCCCGGCGCGGCTTTGGCACAATCAGCACCGGCTGATGGTGCCAGCGACGAAGGCGAAAGCAAGGCGATCATCGTCACCGGGTCGCGCATCAAGCAGGATCCGTCGAAGAGCGCACTGCCGCTGGAAATCGTCACGCCTGCCGATCTCAGCCGCGAAGGGATCAGCAGCCCCGAACAGTTGATTTCGTTTCTGGCTTCAAATGGCAACGGCGCAGACAATCTCGCTTCGAACTCGGATGTGGTGACCGGCGCGGCACGCGGCACCAACGGCTTGTCCTCAGCCAACCTGCGCGGACAAGGCTCATCCTCGACATTGGTCCTGCTCAATGGTCGCCGCGTAGCAGCGCACGGACTTTCGGGGTCGGCGGTCGACGTCAACCAGGTTCCGCTCGCCGCGATCGAGCGCGTAGAAATTCTCAAGGACGGTGCCTCGGCCATCTATGGCACCGATGCGATCGGCGGCGTCATCAACTTCATTACCAAGAAAAACTTCCAGGGTATTTCCGCGACCGGCTTCGTCGACATGACCGAGGAGGGTGACGCCCCGATCTACCGAGTCTCGGGAACCGCAGGTTACGGTAATCTCGACGAGCAGGGCTTCAACATCATGGGCGCGGTCAGCAAAAGCTGGAATGGCGCGCTGTTCGGCAGGGATCGCGATTTCGTCAACGGCAACCAACCAAACCGCGGTCTGTCGATCGACACCCGCGGCACCCCGATCGCGACGATCTTCCCGATTGCGGCCACGGCCACCGGGATCGGGATCACCCAGACCGGATCTCTATTCGGCACCACAACGACCCAATTCAACGCCAATCCAGGGTTCTTCATCCCCGGGACCACCACACCAGCTAACGGCGGGGTTAACATTCTCGATCTGCCGGGCGGGGCCGGCTGCGGATCAATGGACGGCGGGTTGCCCTACGACCAGGTTCTGTGGAATGTTCCCGGTGCCGCACTGGCTTGCGCATGGGACACGGGCCGCGCAGCAACGCTTCAGCAACCGATCGATACGCTGACCTATTATGGCCGCGCCACCGCGCGACTCGGTGAGCATGAATTCTATGCCGAGGTCACAGGTTCGAAGGCGCATTCGAGCAAGATCTTCTCGAACAACCAGTACACCGCCAACAGCACGTCACTGCCCATTGCCTATCCGCTCAATTCGCTGACTGCTTCGACTTACAACGACGTCTTCAACCGAGTGGTCGCGGTACTTCCTGCGATCGCTGCCAACTATGGCAAGCCGATCACCTTCCGCTGGCGCTGCGAGGCCTGCGGCCCGCGCGAATACGAGACAAATACGAACACGTTCCGCGCCGCGCTGGGTCTCGAAGGTCCGATTACGGACAAGTGGGAATACCGGGTCGGTGGTTCCTACGCGCAGAGCTCCGCAACCTCTATTTTGGGCTCGGGCTACCATTTCCGTGGTGTACATTCGTCCAACGCGAATGCCGTGGCTTCAGGCACTGGTGCCACACTGGCAGGACAGGTCGATACCCGCGCGCCCACCGCGCCCGGCGCAACCGCACCAGGCATTGTTGGCCTGTTCAACAGCGGCATCATCAACCCCTTCTCGCTGGTGCAGACCCCGGCAGCACTCGCGGCGCTTGATGCGGTTTCGGCCAAAGGCACCCGCCTCTATGGCGGCAAGTACACCGTGTGGCAGGCCGATGCTTCTGTCAGTGGCGACCTGTTCGAACTGCCGGGCGGCACGGTTAAAGCCGCCATCGGTATCGATTACCGCCGCGAAGGCTATGGATTCGACGGCTCAACTGCCGCCGATCCGACAAAGTCAGCTGACATCTTCAATGTCGCCTTCGATAACGTGAACCAGTTGAGCAAGCGGACCCGCGACGTCAAGGCAGCCTATGCCGAAGTTCTGGTGCCAGTGTTCGATATGCTCGAACTCACCGGTGCGATCCGGGTCGACGATTACACCGGCTTTGGAAGCACGATAAACCCCAAGTTCACAGCCAAATTCCAGCCAGTGGACTGGGCGATGGTGCGCGCTTCCTTCGGCACCGGCTTCCGCGTCCCATCGTTCAACCAGATCTTCAACGGCGTGACGCAATCGCCCAACCCGGGCAGCTCGCTGACAGACCCGACAACCTGCGCGCCTGGAGGGGTGGTAAACGTGACCGCAGGTTGCACGGCAATCACTCCGGATTCGCTCAGCGGCGGCAATCTTAATCTGGGGCCTGAAACCTCGAAGCAGTATAGCTTCGGCTTGGTGCTTCGGCCAACGTCGCGGATCTCGCTCACCGCCGATTACTGGAACATCGCGGTCGACAATGTCATCGGCTCGATCACTATTCCGCAACTGTTCGCCAACATCGCAGCTTTCCCCGAACGGATCCAGCGGACCGGCGGAATCATCACCCTGGTCGATCTGCGCACTGGTAACTTCGGATCGCGCCGCACCAGCGGGATCGATTTCGCTGGCCGGGCCAGCTTCGATGCCGTGGGTGGGACGATCTCCGCGGGCTTTGACGGAACACTGCTTCTCACCAAGAAGGAGAAGCTGCTTCCAAACCTCGCCTATTCGAACCTGCGCGGCGTATTCTCGCTGACCGGTGACTTGGGCCTCAAGTGGAAGCACAACGCCTATATCAGCTTCGCCAAAGACGACTTCACGCTGACCTTGTCGCAGATCTATCGCGGTGGGTACCAGAATGCGGGCCTGCCGAGCCTCGTCAACAACATCAGTGCGACCCGTCCGGACTACAATCCACGGGTCAAGGCCTACCACATCTACAACCTGTCGACGTCGCAGAAGGTGGGTGAGCGCTTCAAGATCACGATGGGCGTGAAGAACATCTTCAACTCCGATCCGCCGTTCGCGATCACCTATGACAGCAACACCGGTTCGGGCAGCTCTTGGGAGCCACGCGTCGCCGATCCGCGCGGGCGCAGCTTCACCGTGGCGGTCGAAACCAAGTTCTGACTCTGAAGCGGAACCTGCCTGAAATATCAGCGCCGCCGGGGGAAACCTCGGCGGTGTTTTCTTGTCTGGCAATGTAAGGGAATTGGCGTGCGCCAGAGGACGAAGTCCGAACACCCCAGACAAAGGCCGGGCGTGTTCGACCGCAGGGAGAATGGCGCGTGGCGCAGTCCTGATCTAACCGGTTTGCCTTGTTTTCCCAGTTATGCGCGGTTTCGCATTTTTACAGGGTGTTTTCTCACTCCATTTAGCCTGCATTTCGCAAAAATCAGCAAGTGTGGGCGTGAATCCCGCTTCTACAAAACAGCGAGCCTGTTCCAATTTTGCAGTGAAGTCAGATCGATGCGGACGATTTATGCTCCCTGACGGAGCTAACGCTTAGCACCCGCAGTGCGCTGTAAGCCCCAACTGTCAGCGAACACTACTGGAACAACCCCTGGATGCGTGTGCTACGAGAACTCACTTAAGCCACCCAGAAAACCCCTTGCATCTAATTGGGCATCCACAGATGAACCTAGGGTCAGAACCTATTCACCGCGCCTTCGAGGCGTCAGAATGGCGAACATATCGGGCGGAAATTCCCACCGGAAAGGCTTATTGCCTTTCCAAGGGTATTTCTGTCTGAGATGGAAGCCATTATGACGTCCCCTAGGAATTTGGCCGCAGGGATTTGGCCAAAATGGCTCATTGCTGCGTCAGGAAGCCTTGTAATATCCGCATATTCCTGCGCCTTCTTTCCTTGCACTCAGCCATTTTGACTCAAACCTCGAAGGCGCGATGAATAGGTCCTGACCCTAGCTGTCACCCGTCCTTAGCAAGTCTTCAGAAAAGTGGCAGTGTGGTTTCGGGTGATTTAGTCGGGATGATCGCGTCCCGGACACGGCGTAAAACAAACACTTGTTTTACGCTATTTTCTGGTCTAGGTCGATAATAACAAACAATCAGAGGAGTGGTTCGAATGGGCAGGTTGACTGGCAAGGTTGCGATCATCACCGGCGCAGCACAGGGCATGGGCGAGGCACATGCGAAGGCATTTGTTGAAGCCGGGGCCAAAGTGATCCTGACCGACGTCAATGACAAGGATGGTCAGGCACTGGCAGAAAGTCTCGGCGAAAATGCGATGTTCATCAAGCAGGATGTTCGTGATGCTGAGGTGTGGAAATCGGTCGTTGAACAGGGCGAAGCGAAGTTCGGCACGATCAATGTGCTTGTCAACAACGCCGGGATTATCGGCACCATCGCCCATACCGTGGACCTTTCGCAGGCAGACTACCAGTTGATCTGCGATATCAACCAGCTTGGGGTTTACCTTGGTATGCAGGCGGTGATCCCGTCAATGATCAAGGCCGGTGGCGGATCGATAGTCAACATTTCCTCCATCGCCGGCATGATAGCGTGCATGGGTTCGCCGAACCTCGCCTATGTGGGCAGCAAGTTCGCGGTGCGCGGGATGAGCAAGCAGGTTGCGACTGAATATGGCCCCAACAACGTGCGCTGCAATTCGGTCCATCCGGGCTATATCCTCACACCGATGATGATCGCGGCGACCGACGAGCATGGCGGTGGCGCTGGCGATGTGATTCCGCTCAAGCGACTGGCCAAGCCAAGTGAAGTCTCGCAACTGGTGATGTTCCTTGCGTCTGATGAATCCTCGTTCATCACGGGCATGGAACATGTGATCGATGGCGGGATGACGGCCTGCTGATCAGGCGGCTGACTTCAACCGCCACTCGAACTCGCGGTGGGATGCGGTCGGCCTGCCTCGTCCCGGAATGACCTATGTTGCACCGGGGCTTTTTTCTGCAACACTACAGCGCGATTCACATGGCGCATGGACCGTGGATTTATTGGCGAGGATCGGCTTCCTGCTTGACCATCGCCATAGGCAATGATAAAAACAAATGATTGTTTGCGAAATGCCGCTCGGGATAAGGAATTGCAACAATGAACGACGGAACGTCACGCGAATCGATTGACCCTGAAACCACTCCGGAAGCTCTGGTTGAGCGCTTTGGGCGCGACCTCATCAATGATTTCGATCTGGACGACCCGGCCTTCAATGACCGATTCGACGAAACGCTCAATTTCATGGTCAGGAAATGCCCCGTCGTCCACTCGACAGTGGGCAAGGGATATTACCTGATCAACACTCAGGACGATGTGCGCGCCGCCGCGCAAAACTGGCAGACCTTCAGCAGCGCGAAAGGCTACATGCCCAATCGTCCCGATGGCTTGCCCTATCTGATGCCAGAAGAGAGCGATCCACCGATCCACACGCGCTGGCGGCGAGTCCTGAATCCGCATCTCAGTCCTAAAGTTTGCGCCAGCTATGAGCAGGCGGTTCGCGATGACGCGAATGAACTGATTGATCGCTTTATCGAGCGGGGAGAATGCGAATTCATTAGCGAATTCGGTGCCCTGCTCCCTGGCTGGGCATTCTTCAAGAACGTGCTTGGGCTGCCGATCGATGATCTTGCGATGCTGGTCAATGGTGTCGAGGAAGGCACCTTCGCACCAGATCTTGATGCACGGGCAAAGCATTTCGCAGGCGTGTTCGAATATCTCGAGACTCATTTGAAATGGCGCTCAACCCAGCCGTCGCGCGGCGATCTCATCGATACGATCCTGGCCGGGGTAACCTATGATGATGGCACGATAGCCCCGTGGGAACACAAGGTTAGCATTCTGGTCGACCTGACCTTTGGCGGTATCGCCACCACCACCTTCGTTATGGGTTCTGCGATCCACCACCTTGCCACGCACCCAGACCAGCGTCAGCTGCTCATTGACCAGCCCGTACTGGTTGAAAACGCAATTGAGGAATATGCCCGCTTTTTCCCGCCAGTTGTGGCATTAGGACGCACGGCCACCTCTGACGTGGAAGTATCAGGCACTTCGATCAAGGAAGGCGAATTCGTTATGCTCGCTTATGCCTGCGCCTCACGCGATCCGCGCCATATGGATGAGCCGGAAAAGATCGATGTGCGACGCGAGGGCATCCCCCATTCCACTTTCGGCGTTGGTCCGCACCGCTGCATTGGCTCGAACCTCGCACGGGTTGAACTCACGGCGACGCTGGAGGAATGGCTGAAGCGCATTCCTGAATTCCGTGTAAAGTCGGGCGGTGAACCAACCTATGTAACGGGCTTCCTGCGTTCGATGCGCAGCCTTCATCTGGAGTGGTGATAGCATGAGCAGGCTGGTTCCCAAGTTCGAGGACTACAAGGACCTTTATCGCAATATCGTGTTGGAGCGCAGCGACGACGGTGTGCTGCTGATGCGCCTGCACACCAATGGCGGGCATTTCGTGTGGAGCGAGGAAAGCCACGAAGAGCTGGGCTATTGTTTCGCAGCAGTTGGCGCTGATCGAAGCAATCGCGTTGTCGTCATGACAGGCACCGGCAATGTCTGGTGTGAGGAAATCGACTTCTCAAGCTTCAAGCTCAACACTCCGGCAGAGTGGGATCATACTTTCTACGATGGCCGAAAGCTGCTGAGCAACCTGCTAGGCATCGAAGTGCCGGTGATCTGCGCAGTTAATGGTCCGGCACGGTTTCATCCCGAGATTCCGGTGCTCGGTGATATCGTGATCGCCTCGGATACCGCGCTGTTCCAGGATGCGCCGCATTTCATCGGCGGGATAGTACCTGGCGATGGTGCGCACGTGGTCTGGACTCACTTGCTGGGACCCAACCGCGGTCGCTATTTCCTGCTTATGGGGCAGGAAATCGGTGCCGAGCAGGCGCTTGACTATGGAATTATCAGCGAAGTGTTGCCCCAAGACAAGGTGCTTGAACGGGCAATGGAGATCGCCCGGATATTTGCCGGGAAGACCGACCTCGCTTTGCGCTATTCAAGGGTCGTACTAACACAACATTACAAGCGGCTTATGGACGAGGGACTCAGCCTAGGTCTTGGGCTGGAAGCACTGGCGGCGATTGACCTGCTCGCCGGGGCAAATGGCTGATCTTTCAGCAAGCAATCAAGTGGAGACGGCTGGATGAAAGTACATATTGATGAGATCAAATGCAGCGGCCACGGTCGTTGTGCAAAATATGCTCCGAACGTCTTCAAGTTGAGCGACGATGACGGCTACAATGCTGATCGTGGACAGACTATTGAAGTCCCGGCTGGGGAGGAAGAGAACGCGCAACTTGGCATCAAAAGTTGCCCTGAGCGGGCGCTTATTATCGTCGAGGATTAAATTTGGCCGGTTGTCTGGCGCTAAAAAGTGAAAGTCAGGCAGCTTTCTGAAACAGCTGGCATATCGGATCGTCACGCCATGTCATGGCCCCGATGTGTTGACCGGAACGCCCTTAATGGGGCTGCAAGTGCCGAAGCGATCGCCTCAAGGCACGGTGCGCGCTCTGCATCGTAGCGCTGAGCGCCGCAGATTATTGCAAAATATGACCGCGTTATAAAGAGGTTACGATGGCTAGGCCCGTTTGCATCGCGTTCACAAACAGCGTCTCCCCGGAAAGTTGAGCGATGTTCGATCCAAAGTTCATTGATCCCTACCCGGTTCTCACAAACGAGAAAATCCGGCTGAGCGACACTGATCGTCAAGGCCATGTCAACAATGTCGCCTTCTCGTTCTTCTTCGAAGCGGGGAGGGCAGCCATTGTGCTGGAGAACCCGGATCTGCTTGAGCCCGGCTGCTTCTTTGTCATTGTCACCACGACGATCGATTTTCTGGGCGAGTTGCACTATCCGGGCACCGTAACTATCGCCAATGGCATTGAACGGGTCGGCAAAAGCTCAATCACAGTGCGACAGGCGCTGTTTCAGGGTGATCGCTGTGCTTCTACCTCATCAAGCACGATGGCTCAGGTCAATATCGCGGCCAAGGCTTCACACCCTCTCTCTGAAAGTGCCCGCAATCATTTCGCCGGGATGATGCTGGCAGGCAAGGACTGATCTGACCTTCAGTTGAGCAGTGGCCAGAGGTTTGAATCATCGACGATCAGCACTGCAACCTGCACAAAGCCGTGCACCCGGTCGATATGCCCTACCCCGGTGCGGTCCTGTGCAAGGCAGATGTCGCCCTGGCGGAAAATCTCGACAGCGCCGGCTCCACCCCCCACCTCAAGCTCAAGCGCGCCAGACATCACGATAACCAGGTTGTTCACGATTTCGGGGTGCCAGTCGATGAACGTGTCTGACGCCATTCCGATAAAACGAAAACCAATGAGCGGAGTGATCGGGCTCCAGTGACCGGGTACGCCGAACACGTCAGAAAAGTCACGGAAATAGGACTGGTCATCAGAACCCTTCACCATGCGCTTGAAATTGCATTCGCGATTTCCGCGTGAATGAGTATTCGCAGGATTGACCGGTCTTGCCCTAGTCCCCGGCCAATCCATCTCAACCAGTAGCTGGACCAATCGGCAGTCACCGGTCGTCTCGGTGCTGCTGTTGTCGACCCCATCTTCAGCAAGGAAGATATCACCAGGAACCAAAGTTACCCGGCCTCTATTATCGGTTTCAATGGACAACGAACCTGCGACAACAAAGGTCAACAAGGGGCCGGGAAGGTCGAAAAGCGACGCATTTTGGCCTGACTTCAAGTGCAATGTCCGCATGCCGCCGGTCAGCGCAAAGGCTTCGTCCAGCGCCGGCCCCTCGCCTCGCGCGCGCGCGCGAAAGGGTTCGGGATCGACTACGCCAGAAGCCTGCGGCATCCTGAGCGGCAGGTCTTCGGCAACCGGCGGTTTCCCCGCCTGACATTTCAGGTGCACGGAAAGCATCGTTACTTGTCGTCGCGGTTGTACGTCGGATTCCGCTTTTCAAGCCCGGCCGTCACTCCTTCGCGCAGGTCGTCGCTGTAAGTCAGCGCGGCTACTGTCCAGAAGCTGGCGTTCATCGTTGATTGAAGATCCATGTGCCAGCTCTGGCGAATCTGCTGCTTGGTCGCTTCGATGGCAAGACGCGGCCGCTCGGCGATCCGAGCCGCCAATGCGACCGCCGTTGTCAGCAGCTCTCCCGGTTCGACCACACTGTTCACGAGACCAATATCGAGCGCTCGCTGCGCATCGACGATATCACCTGTGAGCGCGAGTTCGGCAGCCATGCCACTGCCCACCAATCGCGGCAGAAAATAGGAGCCGCCATTGCCGGGAGCGAGGCCAAGCTTGATGTAGGTTTCACCCAGTTTGGCAGCAGTCGAGGCGATGCGGATGTCGCAAGCGAGCGCAAAGTCCAGCCCGCCAGCCGTAGCGCCGCCGTTGATCGCGGCAATGACCGGAAGGCGGCTGGATACTAGCCGCAGTGTGACCGGATAGAGCACCCGCGCATTGTAAGGTTCTTGTGTGCGGGCATGATCGTTTTCGAGGTAGCGCTTGAACTCGACCAGATCGGCACCGGCACAGAATTGCTTCCCGGCGCCGGTGATGACGAGCACGCGCACTGAAACGTCTGCATCAAGCGCATTGAGCGCGTGGATCAGATCGGCCGCAAGCTCCGGCACAACGCTGTTACCGCGCTCGGGGCGATTCAAGGTGATCAGGGCGACCCCATCGGCGGGGCGTTCGAGTATGATCGTGTCATATGCCATTTTTCACCCAGCCTATTGCCGTTCGAGAATCGTCGCGATTGCCAGAGCATAAGACCCGTCGAGCCAGCCACCACCGTTTATTGCCATAGCAAGGCGGGCACCGTCGACCTGCCGCGTACCAGCCTGACCACGCAGCTGCGTTACCAGCTCATAGATCTGCGCGCACCCCGTTGCCCCCAGTGGATGACCACGACTGAGCAGGCCACCGCTGGTGTTCACAGGATAGCGACCGCCGAGCTGAGTAACGCCATCGCGCAGCAGTCTTGCTCCTTCACCCACCGGGCAAAGCCCGATCTCATGATACTGCATCAGTTCCGCAGGGGCCGCAGCATCGTGCAATTCGAAAAGGTCGAATTCCTGAGGCCCGAGTCCGGAAAATTCATAGGCCTGCCGGGCCGCCACATCGACTGGATGTCCGCCAGAACCCGACGCATTCTTGCAAGCACGGATGAGGATTGCTGGAACATCAAGCGTTTTCGCCATTTCCAGCGAGCACACGACGATTGCAGCAGACCCATCGGTTACCGGCGAACACATCGGCAATGTCAGCGGCGGCACAATAACGCGCGCGCGCAGAACATCTTCAATGGTCTGCGGCGTGCGCAGGTAGGCCAGCGGATTGTGGGAGGCGTGCATGCGGTTCTTCACCGCGACCCGGGCAAAATCCTCTGCCGTCGCGCCAAACCGATCGAGGTACGATTGGGCAACGCCAGCGTAGAAATCCATCAAGATAGAATTGGCACTTACCGATCCGGGTTCAACCTCGCCAATATCATCAATGTCGGTTGACCCGCGAAGCGCATTGAAGGAACGGCTGCGATCAAGATGATGCATCTGCTCCGTACCAACCGCCAGAGCAACATCGACGCAACCGCTCGCTACTGCCTCTACGGCCAGTTGGAAGGCTGAGCCACCCGAAGCGCAGGCATTCTCTACATTGAACACGGGAACGTCAGCCACGGGATGGTGACGAAACACGACCTGGGCTTTGATCATGTCCTGCTGCACCACCGTGCCAGCGATGGCGTTGCCGAAGTAGACACGCTGGACATCTTGATAATCCAGACCCGAAGATTTCATGGCGGCATCAGATGCATCGAGCGAAAGACTGCGGAGGCCCCTGCCAATCTGCTTGCCGAACTGGGACATGCCGACCCCGGCAATAGCGACCTTTCTCATCAACTTGCACCCTTCGCACCTGAGCCGCCGCCAATTCTCCCGGAATGGCCTTGCCAATATGCGTCACGCACTTCGCGACGCAGGATCTTGCCGTATCCACTGACCGGCAATTCTTCGACAAAATCGACCGCCTTGGGCTTTTTGTAACCAGCCATGTGTTCGCCGCAGAAATCGATGACTTCCTGTGCCGTCAGAGATTCACCCGCTTTGGCAACAACAACGGCGTGAACCGCTTCGCCCCAGTATTCATCCGGAATTCCGAAGACCACGCAGCCCGCAACCTTGGGGTGGAGAATGATGACTTCTTCGACCTCGCGCGGGTAAACGTTGTTGCCACCCGAGATGACCATGTCCTTGGCGCGATCGAGCAGAAAGAGGAAACCTTGGTCATCGAAATAACCGATGTCGCCAGTGTGCAACCAGCCTCCCCGCAAAGCCTCGGCGGAGGCTTCCGGATTTTGCCAATAGCCCGGCATCACGACGTCACCACGCACAACAACCTCGCCAGCCTTGCCGGGTGGCAGGGGATTGTCATTATCGTCGACGCAATGCGCCTCGACATCGGTGCGGGTCTGACCAGCTGAGCCGATGCGCGGATCATCATTGGCCAGCAATTCACTGTGCAGTCCGGAACTCATACCGGTGATCGTGATCGGCGATTCCCCCTGCCCGTAAAGCTGGACAAAGATTGAACCGAATGTCTGAATCGCCTGCTTAAGTTGTTCGACATATATCGGCGCCCCGCCATAGCAAATCGCCTGCAGGCTGGAGATATCATGCTTGCCCGGCTGATAGTCCTCGAGCAGCTTGACTATCTGGGTGGGTGCCATGAAAGCAATGTGAGAAACACGCAGCTTGGCCACTGTGGCGAGCAGTGAATCGATTTCGAAGCTCGCCGTTTCGGTAATCGCGTTGACTGCCCCGCGCGCGACCGCTGGCAGCGCGATGATCCCGCTACCGTGCGACATCGGCGCGCAGTGCAGGACAACCTCGCCCGGCTGAATGTTGTGGAGGTCGGCCAGATAGTTCATGATCATGCAGCGAACCATGCGATGGTTCCACATCGCGCCCTTTGGCTTGCCTGTTGTGCCCG
The DNA here is from genome assembly GCA_945906105.1 of Novosphingobium sp. Chol11. GTDB lineage: Bacteria > Pseudomonadota > Alphaproteobacteria > Sphingomonadales > Sphingomonadaceae > Novosphingobium. The sequence goes on from CAMDQO010000010.1 coordinate 82,769, forward strand.
ATGTGTAGAACAACCAGCACAGGTCTTCCGGTGCAGCATCCACTGCCGCAGCCAATGCATTGGCCTTATCGAGCAACGCAGAAAATGGTTCGGCACCTTCGACCGGATGCGTGCAATAGCGCGGCACCCCGGCAAAGAGATCAGCATTCGCCTGAATACCTTCCTGAAACTCCTCGCCATGGATCAGAATTCTAGCCCCACTATTTTGGACGATATAGGCCATTTCTCGCGCATGAAGGCGGGCATTCACCGGGACAACTATCAGACCAGCCGCGAAGCAACCGAAGATCAACTCCATGATACGCGGCGAATTGGCGAGGCAGAATGCCACCCGGTCACCCGGCTTGCAGCCAGCCGCCAGCAGATTGCCCCCGACCGTAAGGGAGCGGTCATGAAACTCGCGATAGGTGATCGCTTCCGCGCCCTGCAGCAGGGCCAGTCCGTCAGGCCTGTGACGGGCGGACTTCGCCAGAAAGGCAAAGGTGTTCATCGCGATCAGCCACCCACGCGACGGAAGGTCGCCACGGGGCGCTTCTCGATCTGCTCGGCTGAAACGGCCAAGAACTCGACACGATCATCGCAACTGTATGATTCCCAATCACCGGGTGCGTCGGGCACGAGCCGCACTGCGAGTTGTACGCCCTCGTCCAGCTTAACCACGCCAATCGCGTAAGGAAGGTCTTCCTCAAAGCCTTCAGGAGCACCCTGACGCAGCACACAGAAGCTATGAAGTGATCCCTTACCTCCTGACACGCGCCAGCCGAGATTCTCGGACTGGCAGTGCGGGCAAGCATAGCGGGGCCACATATTGGGCTGCTCGCAGTCGGTGCAATTCTGAATCAGCAGCTGTCCATTGGCGAGCCCAGCGCGAAATTCAGAAACGATGGTTGGCATTTTCATCAATCAGGCCCCCAACTTGGTACGTTCGAGCAGCAGGATCTGAGCGTCCATATAACTTCCGCCAGACCCGCCGATGATGGCCTTTTGGCAATTTTCGACCTGGCGTTTATCCGGCGCGCGGTGCAGCAATTGCCTGATCCCCTCGACCAGCAAGGCAGTTCCGCCGCCAACTCCGGTATGTCCCGCAGAGAGCAATCCGCCGTTGGTGTTTGTCGGCAGCTTGCCGCCCGGGTTGCCATTACCCGCGGCAAACCAGCGGGCACCCTCGCCCTTGGCGGCTATGCCGATGCCTTCGATGGCAATCGTCGTCACAGCGGCGTAGCTGTCATAGATCTCCGCAATGTCCGCGTCCTGAGGACCCCAGCCAGATTGGTTCCAAGCGCGCTCAGCCGCCAGGGGCCAGCCGAGCACGGCCTGGTCTCGTTCCTGACTGAGGCAATAATGGCTGACGCATCCGCCTGAGCCAGCAACCCGCACTGCATTCGTGATTCCGCGCTTTTTCGCATTGGCGGTGTTGGTCATGACGAATGCGCAGGCTCCGTCAGCCATTGGTGGACATTCATAACTGTGGAGCGGATCGGCGACCATGCGCGATGCCAGCACCTGCTCAACGGTGAGCGGCTTGGTATAGTACATCGCGTTTTCGTTCAGATTGGCCCAATTGCGCAACGTAACGCAAACCGACGCCATATCCGCCGCTGAACTTCCCGAAGCGTGCATATAGCGCCGGGTGATCATCGCGCCGATGGCATTAAACTGGATGCCGCTCGGCAGCTCCCATTCGCCCGGTATGCCGTTCTTGGACAGCATCGTGATCATCTCGTTGAGATCGGCTGAACCCCACCGCTCACACTGAAGCACGAGAATGTTCTGAGCATGGCCGGTGGCAATCAGGCCATGCGCCGCGCGCACTGCGTTGTCGCTCGTCGAGCCGCCTGAGTGAATCATATAGCTCGATTTGCAGGTGCCATGGATACCTAGCTCTTCGACCATCCGCGAGAATACGAGATCGGCCTGATCGGCGGCGCCATGCAGGTTGGGGATCAGCATGATGGTATCAATGTCGCGCGGAACCATCCCCGCATCCTTGAGCGCCAGCAGTGCGACCTTGGTAAGCGCCTGGATAAAACCGCGATCAGGGAACTTGCCGGTAGGGATTTCGCCCACGCCGACAAAAACCGGATCGTTGGCAGCCCCTGGCGAGACGTGGAGCGTCCATTCTTCAGCCATCATCAATTCTCCGGCTGGCGGCGCTTGGCCAGCATGGTCTGCAGGAAAGTCATAACTTCGTTGCCGCTCTGATTGCGGACAGAATATGTAACCCCAAGAGTGCCGTATTTCGGGCCACTGGCATCATGGACAGTCACAGTGGCAACCACGTGCAAGGTGTCTCCGGCAAAAACCGGTTTGAGCGCTTTAAGCGCCGTAATTTCGACCAGAGCAACGATCGCATCACCGTAGAAACCGCTCAGCCCGACAAGGCCTACCGCTAGCGAAAAGGTCAGCGGGCCATGGGCAATGCGTTGGCAAAACCGGCTATTCTGCATGAAGGCGTCATCGGTGTGGAGCTGGTAATGATCGCCGGTAAGTCCGGCATAATTAGTGATATCGCCGATATCGACTGTCCGGCCGCGCGTTGTCATCACGTCTCCAGGCTCGAAATCCTCGAACCACTTGGGCTCCGGATCAACAAAGGATCTGCTCATCCCAATTCCTCACAAACAATCATTTGTTTTTATTATGGCCAATTGCGCACCAAGTCAAGCTGGCAAGTGCATTTGGCAACTAGGCCAGAATGCCTCCAAGCAGGGTGTCCGCCATGAGGTCACCAACCTCTGCGGCGCTGAGGCGGCCATCGGGCGAGAACCATTCTGGTGTCCAGTTCAAAGCACCCAAGATCGTCAGGACTGAAATCCTGAGATTAAGATCCGATCGGACCAACCCTGCCTTCACCCCTTCTTCGAGTGTCTCGACGAAGCAGGCCTCGTAACGCCTTCTCCTGTCGATCGCCTCTGGAAGGTTTTCCGCACTCAAAAATCGCCATTGATGGAATACGACCTGCGACCGCTCCGGATTGTCCGCAACGACTTCGACATGGGCTGAAATCATCTTGCGAAGCCGATCAACCGGATTGCCGGATGATCCGACATAGGGCTCAACGGCAGACAGGAAGCGCCCGATACCATCTGCCACGATCTCAAGAAGCACTGCTTCCTTGCTATCAATATGGGCATAGAGGCTGCCAGGAAGCAGGCCGACCGCATTGGCAATATCGCGCATCGAGGTGCCGCTGAAGCCCTGTTTGCCAAAAAGATGCATGGCCACGTTCATGATGGCTGTGCGCGGCTTGCCGTCTGTTTCGACTTTCGGTGCGACTGCCATTTCCGAATTTACTCCACCGGAGGTAATTAACCGAGGTTCACAACCCCATCGACTTTGCAATGATGCTTCTCAGAATTTCATTGGTACCGCCACCAACCATTCCGTGCTTCGCTTCACGGAAATAACGCTCCATATGGTATTCAGGCAACTGCGAATACCCACCGAGTGCCTGCATACCATTGGTCGCGATGTCGAAAAATGTCTGTGAGCTGATCAGCTTCGCCTGAGCTACAAGCGCGGACACTTCTTCTCCACGGGCCATGGCCGAAGCCGCCGCATAGACCAGATAATAAGCCGCAGAAAGCCGCGCCTGATCTTCGGCCATGCGATGCTTGAGCACCTGAAACTGGGCAAGCTTCTTCCCGAACGCCTCACGCTCACTCAGGTACTTTACCGTATCATCAAGCGCGGTGCGCGCGTTGCCAATCTGGGAAGCAGCGATTGAAAGCCGTTCAAAATTGAGGTGCTCGCCGATATATTTCCAGCCCTTGCCCACTTCTCCGAGCAACGCGTCTTTCGGCAGCCGCAAGTCATCCATGAACAACGAAGTCGTGCCTAAACTGCGGCGGACCATGGTATCCATCTTCTGGATCTCCAGTCCGGGCGTGTCATTAGGGATCAGCAGCACGCTGAAATCATAGCGCGATTCGCCCGTTCGCAACATCATGGCGATGCAGGTATTGGGGTGGTGTGCGCCCGAGCACCACACCTTGTTGCCCTTGACCACCCATTCTTCACCATCAAGGTTTGCAGAGGAACGCGCACCGGCAGCATCTGATCCTGATTGCGGTTCGCTGATCGAAATAGCGAACTTGGCTTCGCCCGCAAGGAAAGGCTCAAGATAGCGTTTACGCTGTTCATCCGTGCCATGGCGGGCAATATTCGTTGCGGTGAACATCGAGGTCATGATGCACGCGGCGGTATCCAGACTAAACTTGCCGATAGCCTCGCAAAAGATTGCAAACATGACCGGGTCATTTTCCATCCCCAGACCGCCTTGTGCTTCAGGGATTAGCAGGCCCAGCCAGCCTTCCTTGGCCATCTTGCGATAGAGCTCTTCAGGAAACTCGCGGTTCTGGTCGTGCTTGACCGTCAGTTCACGGCCGAACTCCCGGTCCATGAAAGCGTTGACAACATCTCGCCACATGCGCTGTTCTTCGGTAAAACTGAAGTCCATCGGTTTATATCCTGCTATGGTCGGACGTGACCGAACCACGCCCTGTCTTGCCATGAAACAAATGTTTGTTAAGAGGTTTCGGAAGCGTGGTCAATCGGGGAGTGGACGAAAATTGAAAAGCCCAGCGAACCGGCGACGAGAGCTACTTGGGCGGTTCCCGTTCTGGCCTGACCTGACACTCGCGGGGCTCTTCGATCAAGTCACAAACGAATTTCCCGATAGGCCTATGGTTCTTACCGGCAATTCCTGCCTGACGTATCGCGAAGCACAAGTCAAAAGCCGGGCAATGGCGGCTGGCCTGATCGCAAATGGCCTCAAACCTGGTGATCACGTGGCCATTGTCATGGCGAATTATCCCGAATTTCCTTTGGTCAAATTAGCCATCGCCCGCGCCGGGGCAGTCGCCGTGCCGGTAAACTATCTGCTTCGCTATGAAGAGATGCTTTATGTCGTCGGGCAATCGCAAAGCACCATGCTGATCGGAATGGGCCACTTTCGCGATCGGGATTATGTCAGCGATTTTATCGCCTTGAGGGAGAACCTTGAGGTTCTGAAATGCGTCTTCCTGCGTAACGAGAACTCGGAAATTTTTTCGGCTTTTCCTGACATCAACGATCTGGTGGCTCTGGCATCTCCTGCGGCGGAGGCCGAGCTCGCGCGGCGAGAGGCAGACGCCTCAGGTTCATCGGTATCTGATATTGTCTACACATCAGGCACTACCGGCCATCCGAAAGGAGCCATGCTCACGCACGACATGGTGCTGCGCGCCGCGTTCTCATCGGCACTGACCCGGTCGTTCGAAGATGGTCGGCGCATTCAGTTTGCGCTGCCGATGTATCATGTGTTCGGTTATGTCGAATGCTGGATCGCAGCGCTTTTTGTCGGAGGGAGCATCATCCCTCATGCCCAGTTCGATCCGTCAGAAATGCTGGACTTGGCCGCAAGCCTGAAAGCGACCGACATGGTCTGCGTCCCGATCATGACACAGGCTCTGATCGATGAGGCCCGCCGCCGGATGTTTGTGTCGCCCGCGCTGCTCTCGGTATTCAACAGCGGCGGCGTTAATGCACCGGGAATCTGGGCAGATATTCGCGAGGTTCTTGGTGCCAAGGAGGTCCACACCGCCTATGGCATGACCGAGACCACCGCCTCGGCCATGTGCACCCTGACCGAAGATTCCGACGAGCGCCTGATGGCTACGAACGGAGGCAGCAAGCGGTCAGGGCCAGCGGGAGATCCGGCTATTGGCGGATTGGTTGCACAGTATCGTGCGATTGAT
>CAMDQO010000011.1 GCA_945906105.1 Novosphingobium sp. Chol11
GACGCAACCCGCCGCCGTGACAGCCCGCTGCTCAGAGCAATCCGAACCGCCTCACGCTTGAAATCTTCCGTATGCTTGATCATCTCGTCGGTCTCCTTGAGCGAGTGTTAAACTCTCAAGTGACCGGCGCAAAACCGTTACAAGTCCAGCATTATCCATGCAGGAATGGAGGGATGCACTATGGGACAAATTCTACACGGGAGCGCCCGCACGACAGAGGCAGTCCGTCGAGCGATACAACATAGTCAAGAGAGCCTGAGGGCTCTTTCCAAGCGCTATGGCATCAACCAGAAGACCGTTGCCAAGTGGAAGAAGCGCACGGTGGTCAAGGATCTGCCGACAGGGCCGAAGGATGCCCATTCGACGGTGCTGGGTATCGAAGAGGAGGCGATCATTGTCGCCTTCCGCAAGCACACCCTGCTGCCGCTGGATGACTGCCTCTATGCTTTGCAGGCGACGATCCCGCACCTGACGCGCTCATCCCTGCATCGCTGCCTGCAACGCCACGGCATCAGCCGGTTGCCCGAGGTGACGGGAGACAAGGAACCAAAGCGCAAGTTCAAGTCCTATCCGATCGGCTACTTCCACATCGACATTGCCGAAGTGCAGACCGCCGAGGGCAAGCTGCGCCTCTTCGTGGCAATCGACCGGACCAGCAAGTTCGCCTTTGTCGAGCTGCACCGGGAGGCCGGCAAGATGATCGCCGCCCAGTTCCTGCGCAATCTGATCGCTGCCGTGCCTTATGCGATCCACACCGTGCTGACTGACAACGGCATCCAGTTCACCAACATGGCGCACCACAAATACGCCTTCCACCACATCTTCGACCGTGTTTGTGACGAGCATGAGATCGAGCACCGGCTGACCAAGATCAAGCATCCATGGACCAACGGCCAGGTCGAGCGGATGAACCGGACCATCAAGGAAGCCACGGTCAAACGTTACCACTACAACAGCCATGCTCAGCTGACCGCGCACCTCCATGACTTCATAGACGCGTACAATTACGGGCGACGCCTCAAGACTCTCAAGGGACTCACGCCCTTCGAATACATCTGCAAATGCTGGACAAACGAGCCCGAACGTTTCAACCTAAATCCGCACCATCAAATGCCGGGACCAAACAACTAGGGTATGAAGCGCGATGAACTTCCGCCGCAGACTTCCTGATAAGTAACTGGTTCAATGTAGAATGTGGTGGACGCACTTGGGCTCGAACCAAGGACCCGCTGATTAAGAGTCAGCTGCTCTACCAACTGAGCTATGCGTCCACACCCGGCAACTGCCAGACCCGAATCTCGGGAGCGCCCCCTATAACGATTGAAGCGCGCGATGGAAGGAGTTTTTTGCCCAGCGGTGACGATCACGAAAGTGAGCGCCTTCCGCTTTGCGACCAGCGCTCAACGGCCATGATCGTGCCGATGCAGATCATGTTCGTCATCATCGATGATCCACCATGGCTGACGAAGGGCAGGGGGATACCTACCACCGGTGCCAGACCCATCACCATCATCAGATTGATCGCGACATAGAAGAATATCGTGCAGGTCATTCCCGCCGCCAGCAGCTGCGAAAAGCGATCGGGTGCTTGCCGCGAAACATTCATGCCCCAGCGCAGAATCACGGCAAAGATTGCCAGTACAAACACCCCGCCCGCCAGGCCCCATTGCTCGGCCATGGTGGCAAAGGCAAAATCGGTGTGCGCCTCGGGCAGATAGCCGAGTGCGCTTTGCGAGCCCTTGCCGAAGCCCTTGCCAAAAAATCCACCCGATCCGATGGCAATATAGGATTGCAGGATGTGATAGCCGGTGTGCTGGGGATCGGCTTCAGGGTTGAGAAACACCAAAACCCGCTGCTGCTGATAGGTATGCAGCACGGTGAAAAAAGCTATCGGAGCGGCTATTGCAGCTGCCAGACCGCCGCCGATGAACCATCTCAGCGGCAGGCCCGACAGGAAGATGACCACACCTGCGCCGAAAGTGATCGCCAGCGCCGTGCCAAGATCGGGCTGTATCGCAACAAAACCAACCGGCAACAGGACCAGGGCAACAGCCGGGAGCAGTGCCTTCACGTCCACCGTCATCGAAGGCGGAAGATCGCTGAAAAACCGGGCCAGAACCAGCACGATCACCGGTTTCATCAGTTCTGATGGTTGTAGCATCATGAAGCCGAGATTGAGCCAGCGCTGGCTGCCGCCGCCAATGCCGCCGATCAGTTCAACCAGCACCAGCAATACCAGTACCGTGCCATAAATCGGGTAGGAGGCCAGCTTGAACAGGTCGCGCCTGAACATCGACAGCGTGATAGCCATGACCAGGAACACCAGATAGCGCGTAAAATGACTGAGCGCGTAAGGCCGCAGTGAGTTGCCTGCCACCGAGTACAGCACGGTCGAACCGAACAGCACCAGCAGCGTCAATGGCAGAATTACGCCCCATGGGTGGCGCGCAATCGGATCGGGAATGATGCTGCGCAACATCATGGCGTTGGCCTCGGCGTCGGGCTTGGCACGGGTGAGGCGGCTGGTCCTGTTACAGGATTCGGCGCATCAGGTGCCGCATCGGCATCAGACCTTGGCGTCACCGCGTCAGTAGCGATGTTCTCACGCGGGGTGCCACCACTGTCTGCGCTGGCTGCAGCCCGTGCCACATCATTATCACCACCAACCTTCGGGGCAGATGTGCCATACTGCGCGTCATAAGCACGATAACGCGCAGCCATGCGTTGTTGCGGGGTGCCGCCCCAACCGGTTTCCATGCCGTTTAACACGTCCATCGCTTTGCCCTGATCGAACAGGTAAGTCATCACATCGCGGGCGATCGGATAGGCCGCGCCCGAGCCTCCGCCATGCTCAACCACCACCGCACAGGCATAGCGCGGCTTGTCGAACGGGGCGAAGCAGATGAAGTGGCCGTGATCCCGGCGCTTCCACTGGCCGCCCTTGCCGTTACCGATATTGAGCCCGACAACCTGCGCGGTGCCGGTCTTGCCCGCCAGCAACACTTCAGGAATCGGCAGCCTAGCGCGGCCGGCAGTACCGGGGCCGTTGACCACGTCGCTCATCGCCTTGTGGACGAAATCAAGGTGTTCTTGCGAGATGCCCAGCGGTTTCATCTGCGGCGGATTGGGATCGAACATCAGCCGCGGCTGGATTTCCATGCCGCTGGCGATACGCGCTGCCATCACCGCCTGTTGCAGCGGATTGACGAGGAAATAGCCCTGACCGATGGTCGAATTGACCGTATCGAAGATTGCCCAAGGCTTTTTGTACTTCTTTTCCTTCCACGCCGGATCAGGCACCGTGCCGAAAGATTGCCCTGCTACCGGAAGGTTGAAACTCTGCCCCAGGCCAAGACGGCGCGCCATGGCGGCGATCTTTTCCATGCCGATCTTCTGGGCGAAGTGATAGAAATAGACGTCGCAGCTCTGATAGATGCCCTTGGCCATATCGACGCGGCCATGGCCGCCATGGTTCCAGCAATGGAACACGCGGTTGCCCACACGCAGCCCGCCGCTGCAGCTGGTCGCCTCATTGGGATCAAGCCCGGCCTCAAGGAAGGCAAGGGCGACCATTGGCTTCACGGTTGATCCCGGCGGAAACAGGCCGCGCAGCACTTTGTTGCGCAGCGGCACATGATCATCATCGGACAGCATTTTCCATTCAATGCGGCCAATGCCATCGGAAAAGCTGTTCGGATCAAAGCTGGGCATCGAAGCCATGGTCAGCAGATCGCCTGACAGACAGTCAATCACTACCACTGCCGCCGATTCAAGCCCGATCCGGCGGGAGGCATAGTCTTGCAGCCCGGCATCAATGGTCAGCTTGATCGGTTTTCCCGGAACATCATCGCGCATTTCAAGGTCGCGCACGAAGCGCCCGCTGGCGGTGACTTCCGAACGCCGCGCGCCGGGTTCGCCGCGCAGAGTTGTTTCATAATGCTTTTCCAGACCGTCCTTGCCGATCTTGTAGCCCGGCGTAACCAGCAGCGGGTTCTTCTCGCGCTCATAATCCTCAGCCGAAGCCGGACCGACATAGCCCACCAGATGGCCAACTGAAGGCCCGGTTGGGTAATAACGGGTAAATCCGCGTTGCGGCGTTACGCCCGGCATATCGGGCAAGCGGACGACGACTGCAGCATAACGATCCTTGTCGAGCCGCGAGGCGACTTCAACCGGCTGATAACCGTGGGCCCGCTCGATCTTGTCCTTGAGATCCTGCACCTCGGCGCCGGTGAACCCCAGCACCTGGCCCAGTCTGGCGACAGCGCCATCAACATCGCCCACCCGCTCGGGAATAAGATCAACGCGGTACTCTGCTTCGTTCGAGGCGAGTGGCTGGTTGTGGCGATCCAGTATCCAGCCTCGACGCGGCGGAATCAGACTGAGGTTGACGCGATTGCTTTCCGACAACGTGGTGAAATGGGCATTCTCGGCCACGGAAATATAGGCCATGCGCGCCGCCAGCAGCACTCCTAGACCGCCTTGGGCGCCGACGATCAGCATGGCGCGGCGATCAAAGCTGTTCTGCAATTGCCCGCTGGTGATGCGTTGCGTGGTCCGTTGACGGAAGCGTTCACGCAAGGAACTGAACATCAGGAGATAGTCCTGAAGCGCAGCAGCCGCAGCGCATCAAGCCAGTTTACCAATCGGCCTGCCAGCGGAAATACCAGGGCCGAAAGCAGCATTTGCGGCAGCAGAATATATGTCGGAACCTGCCCACCAGCGGCATTGCTGAGCCCAAGCCCGAGCAGCAAGTACAGCATGATCATCAAGGATGCGGCCAACCAATCGGTGACAAAGCTGCGCCAGGGGAAGCGGGCCTCGACAATTTCCATGGCGATCATGGTAACTGACCACAGCAGGATGGCTGAGCCAAAGGGCTGGCCACTGAACAGATCGTCGAACAGGCCGAGCGGCAACCCGGCCCAGACCGGCAGCACACCGGGACGCAACTGACGCCAGGCGATAAGCAGCAGAAAGCTAAAAGGCGGCAGGATCGGAGCAGAAGCAATCAGCGGCAACCCGACGCAAAACGAGCCCAGCATGATGGAGAGCCAGGGCACCACCCGCGCCAGAAACGGCGAGTGCAAACGGTTGATCTGCTTCGGAAAGGCAGCGTGCTGTGGGGGAAGTGCAGATGGCATTACTGGCCAGCCTTTGGTCGTCCATTACCCTCTGCAACAGCAGGCGCAGCGTTCACCGCACCCGGAGCGCCAATCGAAACGGCAAACACCGGATCGACGGCGACAAATTCACTTGCCGTAGGATCACTGAGCACCCGGGCCATGGCACCATCTGATGTCAGCTGGCTGACCACCGCGACGGCCACACCCGGCCGGTAAAGCCCCCCCGCACCCGAAGTCACGAAGACGTCGCCCGGTTTCAGCGGATTGATGCCAAGATTGATCAGCCGTAACTGCATCGTGCCATCGCCATGCCCTTGCGCGAAGGCGGCAACGCCATCGCGCGCGCGCTGCACGGGAACGGTGCTTTCACTATCGGTAATCAGCAGCACCAGCGATGTCGTGGCCGAAACCTCCATGACCCTGCCGACCAATCCGAGCGGAGAGCGCACTGGCATTCCCTGACCAATCCCGGCGTTGCGACCGACTGACAGAGTGGCAAAGCGCCGGGTGCTGGTGGGGGTGGAGGCGATCAGGCGGGCGGTGGCAATCACCTTCACCGCATCCTGCGGCAGGCCGAGTAGCGCTTTCAGCCGCCGGTTCTCATCAGCGACAGCCTGTGCCTCGGCCAGCCGGACGCGGGCCAGTTCAAGTTCCTTTTCAAGGCTGGCCTTGCGGCTGCCTGACATGAAAAAGCCGCCAACCACGGAAGTGAAGCTGCGCCCTTCATCACGGCCGACAGCTGCGGCCCGGCCAGCGGGTGCCGCCGCATCGGAAGCAAGGCCGCGCAGCCCCGAAAAGGCCGAAGGATCAATGATCGAGACGAGCACAAACAGGCCGCCAAGCAGCGCGCCGACAATTCCGGCCAGATAGCCGAAGAAATTTGTATATTGCGCCCGTTTGGAAAAGCCGGTGCGCCGGATAGTCGGCGGCGCCATGCGCCTCTCCTCACTGTGCCGGCGATTACCAGCCCCGCCGGGTGTTAAAAGCTTCAGGCGGTCATCAAAACGCCGCGATAGAGCGCTTCTTCCATCGCCCGGCCAGTGCCCAGCGCGACGCAGGACAGCGGATCCTCGGCAATACTGACCGGCAGGCCGGTTTCCTCACGCAGAAAATCATCGAGCCCGCGGATCAGCGCGCCGCCACCCGTCAACACGATACCCTGATCGACGATGTCCGCCGCCAGTTCCGGTGCGGTGTTTTCCAACGCGATGCGCACGCCCTCAACGATTGCGCCGATCGGTTCGGACAGCGCTTCGGCCAGATTGGCCTGCGTGATGGTGATTTCCTTGGGAACACCATTGACCAGATCGCGGCCCTTGATGTGGATCGTCTCACCCACGCCATCGGCAGGAACCATGGCGCAACCATGGTCCTTCTTGATGCGTTCTGCGGTTGATTCACCGATCAGCAGGTTATGATGGCGGCGGACATAGGAGACGATGGCTTCGTCCATCTTGTCACCACCGACACGCACCGAGGTGGTATAGGCAAGGCCGCGCAGTGACAGCACGGCAACTTCGGTGGTGCCACCGCCGATATCGACAACCATCGAGCCGACCGGTTCGGTGACAGGCATATCTGCGCCAATCGCGGCGGCCATCGGCTCAAGAATCAGGTAAACTTGGCTGGCCCCGGCGTTGGAGGCGGCATCGCGAATGGCGCGCCGCTCAACCGAAGTGGAACCCGAAGGCACGCAGATGACGATTTCCGGGCGACGGAACATGCTCATCTTGCCGCCATGAACCTTGTTGATGAAATACTTGATCATCTCTTCGGCGACTTCGATATCGGCAATCACGCCATCGCGCAGCGGGCGGATGGCTTCGATGCTGTCAGGCGTCTTGCCCATCATCATCTTGGCATCATCGCCCACAGCCTTGACCCGCTTGACGCCATTGATCGTTTCTATGGCAACAACCGAAGGCTCATTGAGCACGATCCCGCGGTCCTGCACATAGACCAGCGTATTGGCCGTACCCAGGTCAATGGCCATGTTCTGCGAGCCAAATTTGAAGAATCGGGAAAAGAAAGATGCCATCAGTTAATCCGTAATGTTTACAGGCATTTAGCCGCAGGCCCGAGGGTAGCGGTTTGCCAGCCGGTTTGCCGTGAAGGCGGCTCATTAGCCTAAGCCTTGAACAAAATCCAAAATTTTGTGGCGAAAGTGGCGGATTGTCTATCGCTCCATCTCGAATTCCCGGCATTTCACCGCTAGGCATTGACCGGTGCCAATAATCCGCCGCCTCCCTGAAACACTCGTAAACCGCATCGCTGCGGGCGAAGTGGTTGAACGGCCTGCCGCCGCGCTCAAGGAACTGATCGAAAACGCCATTGATGCCGGTGCGGTAAATATCACTGTCAGGCTCTCACAAGGCGGGCTTGATCTGATCGAAGTGACCGACGACGGCTGCGGTATGTCGCGTGATGATATGGCCTTGGCGCTTGAACGCCACGCGACATCAAAGCTGCCTGATGAGGCTATTGAACTGGTTTCCACCCTGGGATTCAGAGGCGAGGCACTGCCGTCGATTGCCAGTGTCGCCTGTCTGACACTTGAAAGCCGGGCGCGTGATAGCGGAGAAGGCTGGCGGCGCATTGTCGATCACGGGCTGCTCACCGATGAAGGCCCGGCAGCCCTGCCACCGGGAACCCGCATCCGCGTTGAAAACCTGTTCGGCAATGTGCCAGCGCGCCGCAAGTTCCTGCGCTCGGCCCGCAGTGAATATGCCGCTTGCCTTGATGTCGTGCGCCGTCTGGCCATGGCGCGCAGCGAGATCGGCTTCACACTGGAGCATGATGGCCGGCGCGTGCTGGCGGTGCAGCCCGGCGAAGCTCTGGCTGAGCGTGTTGCCCGGCTGATCGCGCGCGAACTGGCGGATAATGCCGTAGCGGTGGAAACCGAACGCGGCGCGATGCGGCTTACCGGGGTGGCCGGTCTGCCAACCTTCAATCGCGGTGTTGCCGATCACCAGTATCTGTTCGTCAATGGCCGCCCGGTGAAGGACCGGCTGCTGATCGGCGCGGTGCGCGGGGCCTATTCAGATATGCTGGCGCGAGATCGCCATGCGGTGCTGGCGCTGTTCCTCGAAGTGCCACCCGAGGAGGTGGACGTCAATGTCCACCCGGCCAAGACCGAAGTGCGTTTTCGCGATCCGGCAATCGTACGCGGCTTCATCGTCAGCGGCTTGCGCCATGCGTTGGACGGTGGTGATCGGCGTTCTGCTCAGGGACCGGCTGCTTCGGCTATGGCGATGTGGCAGTCAGAACCGATTGCGGCACCGGCGTTCGGATCACTGTTCGCGCGCGAATATTCCGCCCCGCAAGCGCGGGTCAGCGAGGCTGGGCAAGGCTGGCGAGGCTATGAATCGGCCATCATGGCACAGCCAGCTGGCCGCGCTGAAACCGCAGCGGATCTGCCCGATAAGGCGGCAAGCTATCCACTGGGTATCGCCCGCGGGCAAGTTTCCGAAACCTACATCATTGCCGAATCCGCTGACGGCCTGATCATCGTCGATCAACACGCTGCGCATGAGCGGCTGGCGCTCGAACGCCTGAAAGCCGCCGGGGCAGGGGACAAGCTCGCCGCCAGTCAGGCGCTGCTGCTCCCCGAAGTTGTCGAACTGGATGAACCCGCCTGTGACCGGCTTGAAGAGCGCGCGGGCGAACTGGCGAACTTCGGCCTTGCCATCGAACGTTTCGGCCCATCAGCCATGCTGGTCCGCGCCGTGCCTGCTGTGCTGGCAAAGGGAGACGTGCAGGCATTGGTGCGCGATATTGCCGATGACTTGGCGCAGAACGGTCCATCTATTGATGGCGGATCACTGCTGCTGGGTGAGCGGCTTGAACTTATTCTCGCAACGATGGCCTGCCATGGGAGCATTCGGGCCGGTCGCGCGTTATCCGTAGCAGAGATGAATGCCTTGCTGCGAGAAATGGAAGTCACCCCGCGATCCGGCCAGTGCAATCACGGCCGTCCGACCTGGGTGAAACTGGCACATGGCGACATCGAGAAGCTGTTCGGAAGACGCTGATGTTGAAAATATGTGTGCTGGTCGGGATGGCAGCTGTGCTGTCCTCATGCGGGAGCGAACCTGCGCCCGAACAAAAGGCGCGGTCTGATGCGCGCGATATCGCCATGGTAGAAGCCGCGCAAACACGGCTGCCGCCGCTGGTAACAGTTCTGCCCCAGTCGATTGCTGATGCTGATCGAGAGCAGATCAAGGCCGCAGGTCCTCATTGCGCGTTCATGCCCGAAGGTCTTGGCGTAACCGGCCCGACATTGCTGAGTAACAGCACCCGCGCCTATATGAAGATCGATGACCAACTGATCGCGCTCTCCTCTGATCCCGGCGGCCCCGCCATGCCGATGGCAACCTGGGCGCGGTACACCGGCAAACGCTTCGCGATTGAGCTGAAACTGCCCCCCGGAAGCACGGCGGGCGCCGATAAACTCACCGTTTCACTGGTATTGAGGGACGCTTATCAACGCGAAGTGCATATTTCAGCAGGTTCGCTCGTCTGCTCAAAATGAGGGAAGCGAAGCTTCAGACCTCACGCACGCGCACAAAGGCGCTTGAGGTAAAGCTGAGCACTGCTTCGCCATGCTGGTTGTAGGTTGTGGTCCTGGAGCGGAAAACGCCCATCTCCGGTCGTGAACCACTGCGGCGCTTTTCAGTGATTTCACTCTCGCAGCTCAGCGTATCGCCTGGATAGACCGGTTTCAGAAAGCGCAACTCCTCAACGCCCGGTGAGCCAAGACCTTGATGGCCTTTCGCTGTCTGACGGGCGACTATCATCGCCATAGTCATCGCGCAGGTCTGCCAGCCACTCGCGGCGATCTTGCCGAAATGGGTCAGCGCCGCTGCTTCATCATCAAGGTGAAAGGGCTGCGGATCATAGCGCGAGGCGAAGGCAATCACTTCCTCGCGGGTGACATCGAACTTCCCGAAACGCCCAGATTTGCCCAGCTCAAGGTCTTCAAAGTATTCCATCGATGCGATCAAACATTGAACTTGAAGTGCATGACATCGCCGTCCTGCACGACATATTCCTTGCCTTCCTGCCGCAGTTTTCCGGCATCCTTGGCACCGCTTTCGCCGCCCAGTGCGATGTAATCATCAAAGGCAATGGTTTCGCCGCGAATATAGCCGCGCTGCATATCGGAGTGAATTTCGCCGGCTGCTTCGGGTGCCTTTGCGCCCTTGTGTACGGTCCATGCCCGCGCTTCCTTGGGACCGACGGTAAAAAAGGTGATCAGGTGCAGCAGATCATAACCTGAGCGGATGACTCGGGCGAGGCCGGTTTCGTGGAGGCCCATTTCCTCAAGGAAGACCATGCGTTCATCGGCGTCCATGCCGACCAGTTCGCTCTCAATGGCGGCTGAAACAATCACCGCATTGGCGCCTTCGGCCTTGGCCTTTTCGAAAACGCGCGCGGAAAAGGCATTGCCACCCGCCGCACTCTCTTCCTCGACATTGCAGACATAGAGCACCGGTTTGGCGGTAAGCAGCTGTGCCTGTTTGAACACGCGCTCTTCTTCTTCGTCCTTGGGCACCGTCAGCCGGGCAGGCTTGCCCGCACGCAGCAGGTCGAGTGCTTGCCCCAGCACAGAAGCGATGATCTTTTGTTCCTTGTCGCCCTGCGCGGCCTTTTTCTGCGCGGCGGGAACCCGCTTTTCAAGGCTTTCGAGGTCTGACAGCATCAGTTCGGTCTCAACCGTCTCGGCATCAGACACCGGATCGATCTTGTTGTCGACGTGCTGGATATCGTCGTTCTCAAAACAGCGCAGCACGTGGACAATGGCGTCCACTTCGCGGATGTTGCCGAGGAACTGGTTGCCCAGTCCTTCACCTTTGGAGGCACCGCGCACCAGTCCGGCGATATCGACAAAGCCAAGCTGGGTCGGGATGATCTTCTGGCTGCCAGCAATCGCGGCAAGCTGTTCAAGCCGGGGATCAGGCACGCCGACATTGCCGATGTTCGGTTCGATCGTGCAAAACGGATAGTTCGCCGCCTGCGCCGACTGCGTTTCTGTCAGCGCATTGAACAGGGTCGATTTGCCGACATTTGGCAGTCCGACGATACCGCAACGAAAACCCATGACTTACTCCAGACGATCAATCGCCGCCCGATAGGAGTTAGCAGGCCGAAAAGCCAGATGCTTATCAGGCTGCCACCCGGCGAAACGTCTGCCCGCTATCGAACATGGCTATCCGCCAGTGCCCATCAGCACCGCGCTTGCAGTCCATGCGGACATCGGCAACCGCTGCCGGATCAGCGTGATCGAGCTTCGATGCCATGCCCATGGTAGAGAAAAATACCAGGCTGAAGGTGATCGACACCGCATCGACATCGCGAAAGGTCACGCGCAGATTGCTGACGATATGGCGCATGACGGGCACGCCTTCGGGCGTCGCTGCAAGCCGGGCGAGTCGCTCAATGTAGAAGGTTTCAACGGCAGCGCGGCCCTGCTTTGGCTCTCCGCCGACATTATAGACCACATCGGAGCTTACCAGATCGGCGATCTGCAACCCGCTGTTGACATCAAGCTCGTGCGCCCAGTCATTGACCAGTTGCTGCACCGCGATAACATCGGCGGCCTGTTCGACGGTGAATTTTGCCACGTTTCGGTTCCTGATTTTGATGGGCGTAACCATTCTCATTGCCGGATCGGGAAAGCCAGTCAATCAACGCCAGCTTCAATCGCCACGGCGGCAAAGCTCAATCCTCCGCCAGCCGCAACGCAATCTCATTCATGAACCGCGCATCATCACCCTTCGCCAGCCACTCCGCCTCAGCCGAAACCGCGCCGAGCATATCGGCGAGATCGTCCATTTCCGCCTTGGCATAATTGCCCAGCACATAACCGGTCACGCGGTCCTTGTGCCCCGGATGACCGATACCAAGACGGATGCGGCGGAAATCCGGGCCGATGTGCTGGTCGATCGAGCGCAGACCATTATGCCCTGCGGTGCCGCCGCCCTGTTTCACCTTGACCTTGAAGGGCGCGAGATCGAGTTCGTCGTGGAACACGGTGAGTGCGTCCGGCTCCAGCTTGTAGAAGCGCAGCGCCTCACCCACCGCGCGGCCAGATTCGTTCATGAAAGTGGCGGGTTTGAGCAGCAGGATCTTTTCACTGCCGATGCGGCCTTCCTGCAGCCAGCCGGAGAACTTCTTCTGAACCGGGCCAAATCCATGCATATCCGCAAGCACGTCTGCCACCATGAAGCCGACGTTGTGGCGGTGCAGGGCATATTGTTGCCCCGGATTTCCAAGGCCGACCCAGAGTTGCACGGTTCAAATTCCCTTTCGGGGTCAAGGCGGACCAAAGAAAAACCGGACCACATTGCTGCGGCCCGGTTTCTCAATTGGCCAGACTTTTCACTTGGATAGCAAAGCGTGAAGGTCAACCTCTTCCCCGCAGAGCAGGGAGGCGGAAAAGCCTTACTCGGCTTCGTCAGTCTTGTCCGCGTCACCCTTTTCGCTCTTCAGCGCCGAGGGAGCCACGATCGTCGCGATGGTGAAATCGCGGTCAGTAATGGCCGAGGCCGAACCTTCCGGAAGCACAACATGGCTGATGTGGATCGATGCGCCGACTTCAAGGCCGGTAACGTCGATGCTGATTTCTTCAGGGATCAGTTCCGGATCGCAGATCAGTTCCAGTTCGTGACGCACGATGTTAAGCACACCGCCGCGCTTGAGACCGGGTGAAGCTTCCTGATTGGCGAAGTGAACCGGCACTTCGACATGGACCTTGTGGTCCTTCGAAATGCGCAGGAAGTCCGCGTGGAGCGGGCGTTCGTTCACGGGGTGAAAGGCAACGTCCTTGGGCAGCGTCCGCAACTTTTTGCCGCCAAGATCAATCTCGACAACCGAGTTGAAGAAATGCCCGGTGCCAAGCTGGCGGCGCAGTTCCTTCTCTTCGACGTGGATCGACTGGGGCTCTTCTTTGCCACCATAAATGACGGCGGGGACGCGGCCTTCACGACGCAGTGCACGGGAGGCTCCCTTGCCTGCCCGATCGCGCGTCTCAGCCGGCAGAGTAAGCGTATCGCTCATAATTCTTGCCTTTCGAAAAACGTATTATTGAACAACTTCCTCGCCACGCCTCCAGGGATGACCGATGACGGGAAGCGCGGGCCGTTAGCGGGAATGTCGGCGAAAGGCAAGGATTGTGCGCGGTAAAGCTGGAATTGGTTCGGGTTAGAGAGTCAGAAAAGAGATTTTCACGCAAAGGCGCGAAGGCGCAAAGCCGTGTTTTGTTCGACGCAGTCGATAAGAATTATGGTGAACCATCATAGAAGGAGCGGCCAAGCCGCTCAAAATAGCTCTTTGCGCCTTCGCGCCTTTGCGTGAACAAATTCTACTGAACCCGCACGACCTTCCAGCCTTTGGCCGCCAACAAGGCGGGCAGACCATCAGGCCCGGCAAGGTGTGCCGCGCCAACCGCTACAAAGGGCTTCCGCCCCTGCCGCAGCATTTCTTCCAACTGAATTTGCCACGCCAGATTGCGATCAAGGAACAAGGCCTTTCTCAATCCTGGATCGGCGAGCATCCCGGTGTGGGTTTCCTTAGCCAGAAACTCCATATCGCCCGTACGCCATGCCTGCGCCAACTGGTCCTCCCCGGCTTCGCCCGGATCATCGCGCAGCGTGGCATGGAGCAGATCGCGTTGATCTTCTTCTGGCATCCGATCAAAAATCGACAACTGGCCCCGCGCGCCTTCGAGTTCGGCGCGTTGCAATTGCGGGGCCGCCTTGAGCAAGGCGCGATCAACCCCATTGTTCGCATCACCCGCTTTGCTGGCCAGTTGCGCCAGAGTCAGCGCGGCAGCCCAGGTTTCGACATCTTCAAAGCCGTTTTCGGCGAGGCGGTTGCCTGCCAGCAGCTTCATCAGCGCCGGTCGCAGCGCCGGATCGACCCGCTGTGACAAGGGCGGCAGGCCAGAGCTGTGGGCAAGGCTCTGAAACACCTGCTGGGTGCGGGCATCATCGTCAATCGTCGCGATTTCAAGCACCAGCATATCGGCACTATTGAGCGCGCGATTGACCACCGGACTGCGCCAGTCCGCCTCGCGCTCAAGCACATGGATCGTGCCGAACAGCCAGCCATGTTCGCCCTTGGGGCCGGTGACTTCCCACATCGCGGGCTTTGCCGGTTCAGCAGCTTGCTTGCAACCGACCAGCAGAGCCAGCGCGATCAGCAGGGGAGCAAATTTGCGCATCGACCGTTACTGGACCCGCACCGTCTTGAAGCCCTTGCCGGCAAGCTGCGCCTGAACGCTGTCTTTGCCTGCAAGATGCCCAGCTCCGACTGCGAGAAACACGGTTCCCGGCTTATCCATCCGCGTCTTGATCCAGTTCGCCCAGTTCTTGTTGCGATTGGTGAGCAGGACTGCGGTCAACTGCGGATCGTCCTCATTGGCATTCATAACCTGCGCCAGCTTGTCGGGCCTGCCAGCACTCCAGTACATGACCAGCTTGTCGAGCTCAGCGCCCATCTTGGGCAGGGTTGTCACCACATCGTTCAGATAGCTGATCTGCACCTTGCGCGGCAGACTATCGAACAGACCCAGCTGATATTCGACTGTTTCCAGCCCGATAAGGCTATGCCCCTGATCCTTGGCGCGCTTGGTCAGCTGCGCCTCAACCCCGTTTTCCGCCGAATAGCCCTGTTTCAGCATCGGCAGCGTCGAAAGCGTCACTGCGACAAACCATGGCTCGAACTGATCGAAGGCTGATCCGGGAAGGGCATAGTCCTTGAACGCCTTGTCGAGCCTTATGCGCGCCTTGGGTGTCAGCATGGCATTCAGGCTCTGCCCCTTGGGCAGGACTGCGGTTTTCATCACCACCGCTTGCATTTCCGTCGGGCTGGCTTCAGGAATTTCGGTGACCAGCGACTGCGCAGAGCCCAGCGCCTTGGCAATCGGGCCTTCAAGCCAGCTCATACCCGCGGGCAGGGCGTGGATCGTGCCGAACAGATAGATCGTCGTATCGCTGTCAGACAGCTTCCACAGTGCCGGGCGGGCGATGGTGGTGGTCGCCACCTTCTGCTCCGCGACGGGCGCGGGGTGCTTTTGCGTTTCGGCAAGGCTGAGCGAGGAGAACCCGACAGCGACAGTGAGGCAAAGCGAGCGAAGAATTTTGCGAGAAGGCATCAATAAACTCCAATGGAGGAACAAGGTTTTGGCAGATCAGCGATAGCGGCGCCAGCCCCAACCGGCAGTCCACACCACCATGACAAGCCAGAAGATGGCAATGCCGCTGGGCTCGGGCAGCAGCGCGCCACGCCAGGCCATCCACCAACCGGTGCTGATGAAGAAATAGGCATAGAGCGCAAGGATACCGCCGAAATTATAGGCCGCCTGCTCATGCTCGTCTGCCGTGCGGTGCCAGCGATAGCAAAGCCAGCCGAGCAGCGGGAAAGTCGCCAGCAGCACGGCAGCGATGACTGGACTGACCGGAGCGTTGGATGTCAGCGCTGAAAGCCCGCCTTCACTCTTGCCGATAGCGCCAAATTGCAACAATGCGCCCAGCACCCCGCCGAGCAGCAGCATAGCGATCATTACGATCTGATATTCACGCATTCGCGGCGTGCTTGCCAGCCTGTTACCCGCGAGCGCTTTTCGCATCAGCCACAATCCGGCGAGCAGAATGATGCCCGCGATGAGATAGACCAGCACCGCTTTCCAGCCCAGCACGCCATGCGCCAGCGCCGCCTTGGTATAGCCGACCGCCACGCCCAGAGCGAAGACGCCCAGAATTCCGCCGCCGATGATCGATAGAATTCGTTTAACCGGTGACATTTCTGCCGGGCGGGTTTCATCCATTTCCGTCATCGAAAATCTCCTCAATCGAAAGTTGAAACAGGCGGGCAATCCGAAAGGCGAGCGGCAACGAGGGATCGTGCTTGCCCGTTTCGACCGCATTCACCGCCTGACGCGACACATCGAGCCGCTCGGCAAGCTCTGCCTGGCTCCAGTTGTTCATCGCGCGGAGCACTTTCAGTCTGTTGTTCATAGTCGGCTCCGCAGCCACTTGAGGTAGAAACCCGTGAAGAAGGCTAGGATGGCGATCAGCCCGGCGGCCTCTACCGGCCATTCCTGATACCGCGCCGAACCAAGCAGGCCATCGACAAACCTTTGGATGAACGGTGCGAACAGGAACGAGACGACCACCGCGACGAAGGCCCACGAAGTGCCCGCGCGCCACAGGCTATCGATGTATTCGTCGCGCAGGCGGCGCACGAGCAGCACCGCCAGTGGCGCGACCGTCATCCCAATTCCCAGTCCTTTGATGAAGTCGCGGAAGTCCAGGATCTGCGCTGCGACAATGATGATCGCTCCTACTGCGCCCAAGTGGGCCGCCGTGAGATAGAGGCGGGTACGTTTTTCGGCTGTCATGTTGCCCTCACTGAATGTCAGGTATGACTGACTATATGTCGCGATTCGCTGACACTGTCAAGACAACCTGACATTTCACTCGCGGCGGTTGATTTGCGCGCCGCCATCCGCCAAAGGGCGCGGACCATGGCCGATGATAACCAGCCCCTCAGCTTTCAGGACATGATCCTGCGCCTGCACGCTTTCTGGAGCGCGCAGGGCTGCCTGATCCTCCAGCCCTATGACATGCGCATGGGGGCGGGCACATTTCACCCGGCCACCACGCTGCGCGCACTGGGGCCAGAGCCGTGGCAGGCCGCCTATGTGCAGCCCAGCCGCCGGCCAACTGACGGCCGCTATGGTGAAAACCCCAACCGGCTCCAGCACTATTACCAATATCAGGTGATCCTCAAGCCGAACCCCGAGAATTTGCAGGAACTCTACCTCGCCAGCCTTTCCGCCATCGGCGTCGATCCGCTGGCGCACGATATCCGCTTTGTCGAGGATGATTGGGAAAGCCCGACACTGGGCGCATGGGGGCTGGGCTGGGAGGTGTGGTGCGATGGCATGGAAGTCACCCAGTTCACTTATTTTCAGCAGATCGGCGGCTTTGATTGCAAGCCGGTCGCGGGCGAACTGACTTACGGGCTGGAGCGCCTCGCCATGTATATTCAGGGCGTCGATAGCGTCTATGACCTGCGGTTCAATGACACGGTTTCCTATGGCGAAGTGTTCCTGAAAAACGAGCAGGAATTTTCCAAATACAACTTTGAAGTGGCCGAAACCGCCGCACTGTTCGATGGCTTCACCAAGGCCGAGGCTGAGTGCCAGCGCTGCATCGCGGCGCAAATTCCGCTCGCCGCCTATGATCAGGCGATCGAGGCCAGCCACCTGTTCAACCTGCTGCAAGCGCGCGGCGTGATCTCGGTGCAGGAACGCGCCAGCTACATCGGCCGGGTGCGCGATCTCGCCAAAGGTAGCTGTCAGGCCTGGATCGAGAAGAACACGCCCGAATGGGAAGCGAAGTTTCCGGGGTGGACGGTATGATGGGTTATAACATTGGGTCCTCCCCATTTTCACGCAGTGCAAATGGGGAGGTGGCAGCCCGCAGGGCTGACGGAGGGGTCTTGCTACCCAGCCAGAACCCCTCCGACCTTCGCTCCGCTCCGGCCACCTCCCCATTTGGCTACGCAAAATGGAGAGGATCCAAGTGACCGATTTCCTCCTCGAACTGCGCTCCGAAGAAGTGCCTGCGCGGATGCAAGCGGGTGCGCGCGCCAGCCTTGAGAAGCTGTTCCGTGAACAGATGCAGGCCGCTGGCGTCATGCTGGGTGAGCTTACCCTGTGGTCCACGCCGCGCCGCCTTGCCCTGATCGCGCGCGATCTGCCGCAAGCGACTGCTGCCGTAAGCGAGGAAGTCAAAGGCCCGAAAACCACTGCGCCGCCGCAGGCGCTGGAAGGTTTCTTGCGCAAGACCGGCCTGACACAGGACCAACTTATCGAGCGGGATGGTGTATTCTTCGCCATCACCGAAAAGCCCGGCCG
Source organism: Novosphingobium sp. Chol11 (assembly GCA_945906105.1). Taxonomy (GTDB): domain Bacteria; phylum Pseudomonadota; class Alphaproteobacteria; order Sphingomonadales; family Sphingomonadaceae; genus Novosphingobium. Next base: position 18,052 of record CAMDQO010000011.1, read on the forward strand.
CGCCACCCGCGATGTGCTGGCCGAAGCCATTCCGGCGATTATCCGCGCATTCCCCTGGCCCAAATCGCAGCGCTGGGGGGCGGCATCGCTTTCCACCGAAAGCCTGCGCTGGGTGCGGCCACTTTCTGGCATTGTCGCGTTGCTGGGTGATGATCTGGTGGAATGTGAAGTGGGCGGCGTGGTTTCTGGCTATGCCACCCGTGGCCACCGTTTCCACTGCCCCGGCGACATCACCATCGGCAGCGCCAGCGACTATCAGGACAAGCTACGCGCCTGCCATGTCATCGTCGATCACGCCGAGCGCGAAGGACTGATCCGGACCAAAGCCAAGGCCGCTGCCGAGGCTGCTGGCCTGACGCTGGTCGAGGACGAAGGTCTGGTGATCGAAAACGCGGGACTCACCGAATGGCCGGTGCCGCTGCTTGGCCGCTTTGACGAGACCTTCCTTGAGGTTCCGCCCGAGGTGATCCAGCTGACCGCGCGCACCAACCAGAAGTATTTCGTCTGCGAGGCCGATGGCAAACTGGCCAATGCCTTCGTTTGCACCGCCAATATCGAGGCGAGCGACGGCGGGCAGGGCATCGTCGCCGGCAACCGCAAGGTTCTCGCCGCGCGCCTCTCCGATGCGCGCTTCTTCTGGGAGCAGGACCGCAAGAAAACTCTGGAGCAGCACGCCGAGGGATTGGCGCGGATCACCTTCCATGAGAAGCTGGGCACCGTAGCGCAGAGAGTTGATCGAATTAAAAACATTGCGTCTGACCGTCTTCCAGAACTGATCGGCTGGCCAGAAGCCAAGGCACGAGCAATGCAGCCAAAACTAAGGAAGGCTGCTGAGATAGCCAAAGCCGACCTAGTAACTGAAATGGTAGGTGAATTTCCTGAATTACAGGGAACCATCGGTTCATATTACGCCCAATCCCATGGGTCCGAAATTTCAGAAGCAATACGAGATCATTATAAGCCCGCAGGACCAAGCGATGACTTGCCGAGCGGAGATGTAGGAACACTTTTAGCTATAGCTGACAAGGCTGATGCGCTGTTTGGCTTCTTTCTGCGTGGGATGAAGCCAACCGGATCTAAGGATCCATTTGCTCTGCGTCGGGCTGCATTGGGTGTGATCCGGCTAATAGTTGAAAATGACCTGAAACTTCCCCTTAAAAAGCTGTTTTCGGCAGTGGATTGGGAGCGAATGTTCGACTCAGACGGCGTGGATTACGCCGATCCGAGCGACGACATCGTTGAGTTCATAATCGACCGCCTCAAAGTCCAGCAACGCGAAGCCGGTGTTCGCCACGATCTGATCGACGCCGTCTTCGCACTGGGCGGCGAGGACGATCTCGTTCGCCTGCTCGCCCGCGTCCATGCGCTTCAGGCTTTTGTCGCCACGCCGGACGGCACCAATCTCCTCGCCGGATACAAGCGCGCCGCGAATATCCTCAAGAAGGAAGACTTCGCGGGTGAGGGGGACTTTTCGCTGTCCTACACGCCCGAACCGGCAGAAAAGGCGCTGGTCGATGCGCTGGCTGAGGCCGGTCCGCGCGCTGCCGTTGCGGTTGAGGGCGAGGATTTCGCCGGGGCTATGGCAGCGCTCGCCACCCTGCGCGCGCCGATCGACGCGTTCTTTGACAATGTTACGGTGAATGATGCCGATCCGGCCAAGCGCGAAGCGCGGCTGAGCCTGCTGGCGGCGTTCCGCCGGGCGGTTCACGCCGTCGCCGACTTCTCGCGGATCGAGGGGTAGATTTAAGCCATCTTCGTCATTGCGAGGCCGAAAGTGTGCAAAAGCTTCGGGCACGGCACTTTTTGCCAAATGCGGGCATGTGTCCGCTTTTGCGGGTCAAGGCGCTGTAAAGCTGCATAAATCAACCCGGACAGGGATGTCTGGTGTGTCCGCTTGGCAACCCTTGCTCCCTACTTCTGTTGCAGCGCACAAAATGGCTGACATATTTCAGTTCGAAGGCTAGAGCGAGAGCACACCGGTCTTGCGAATCGCCGGTTCCAGAAACGGCGGAATTCCATGACTACATACGTATTCACATTCGGTGGTAACGTAAGCAGCGACGATCCCCGTTCGCGCGACAAGACCATTGTCGGCGGCAAGGGCGCGAACCTGGCAGAAATGGCGGGGATTGGCCTGCCGGTGCCGCCGGGCTTCACGATCACCACCGAGGAATGCGTGCGCTATCTGGCCGAAGGCGCGAACTTTTCCAACGAGCGCCGCGCCGATGTAGCCGCTGCGCTTGGCCATATCGAGGTTGCGGTGGGCAAAAAATTCGGCGATGCCGCTGATCCGCTGCTGGTTTCGGTGCGCTCCGGCGCGCGGGTTTCGATGCCGGGAATGATGGATACGGTGCTCAACCTTGGGCTCAACGACGCGACGGTTGCGGGGCTGGCAACAACATCGGGCGATGCCCGTTTCGCTTGGGACTCCTACCGCCGGTTCATCCAGATGTATTCGGACGTGGTGCTCGGTATGAACCACCACCTGTTCGAAGATGCCCTTGAAATCATCAAGGAAGACAATGGTTTCTACACCGATACTGAGATGCTATCTGAGCATTGGCAGGCGCTGGTGAGCGAATACAAAGGCTTGGTCGAACAGGAACTTGGCCGCCCATTCCCGCAGGATGTGCATGAGCAGCTGTGGGGCGCCATCGCTGCGGTGTTCGATAGCTGGGACAGTGATCGCGCCAAGGTCTATCGCCGGTTGAATGACATTCCCGGAAGCTGGGGCACGGCGGTCAACGTGCAGGCCATGGTCTTCGGCAATATGGGCGATACCAGCGCCACCGGGGTCGCCTTCACCCGCGATCCGGCGACTGGTGAGCGCGCCTATTACGGCGAATGGCTGGTCAATGCGCAAGGCGAGGACGTCGTCGCCGGTATCCGAACGCCGCAGTATCTGACCAAGGCCGCAAGGGAACGTGCCGGAGCCAGACCGCTGTCGATGGAAGAGGCGATGCCCGCCGCTTATGGCGAACTTGCCGCAGTGTTCGATCTGCTCGAAAAGCACTACCGCGATATGCAAGACATCGAATTCACCGTCGAGCGCGGGCACTTATGGATGCTCCAGACCCGTTCGGGCAAGCGCACCGCCAAGGCTGCGCTCAAGATGGCGGTCGATATGGTCGGCGAAGGCCTGATCGATGAGAAAACTGCCATTTTGCGCATCGATCCGATGGCGCTCGACCAGTTGCTGCACCCGACGCTCGATCCCACGGCCCCGCGCGATGTGCTGGCCAAGGGGCTTCCGGCCAGCCCCGGCGCGGCTTCGGGCCAGATCGTGCTTGATGCCGATACGGCGGAAAAGCTGGCCGAACGCGGCACGGCAGTCATCCTCGTCCGGGTTGAAACCAGCCCCGAGGACATTCACGGTATGCACGCAGCACGCGGCATCCTGACCACACGTGGCGGCATGACCAGCCACGCCGCAGTCGTGGCTCGCGGCATGGGACGGCCTTGCGTTTCGGGCGCTTCGGGCGTCTCGATCAACATGACGGCGCGAACCCTCAAGATCGGTACTCGGGACCTGAAAGAAGGCGATATCCTCACCCTCGACGGCACCACCGGCGAGATCATGGCGGGTGAGGTTCGCACCATCGAACCCGAACTCAGCGGGCACTTCGGCGTCCTCATGGACTGGGCCGACAAGCACCGCCGTATGAAAGTACGCACTAATGCCGAAACCCCGGCAGACTGCCGCATGGCGCGCAGCTTCGGCGCCGAGGGCATCGGCCTGTGCCGCACCGAGCATATGTTCTTTGACGCCACCCGGATCAGTGCCGTGCGCCAGATGATCCTGGCCGATGACGAGGCCGACCGCCGGACTGCGCTGGCCAAACTGCTGCCCGAACAACGCGCCGATTTCCACCAGATCTTCGAGGTCATGGCAGGGCTGCCGGTGACGATCCGCCTGCTCGATCCGCCGCTGCACGAATTCCTGCCGCACGCCGATGCCGAGTTCGAGGAACTGTCCGAAACCATCGGCATTGGCGTCGATCACCTCAAGCGCCGCGCCGGTGAACTGCATGAATTCAACCCGATGTTGGGGCATCGTGGTTGCCGTCTGGGCATTACCTTTCCTGAAATCTATGAGATGCAGGCCCGCGCGATCTTTGAGGTGGCTTGCGATGTGGCCACACAGGGTGGGGCAGCACCAATCCCCGAAGTGATGATCCCGCTGGTGGCCACGCGCCGCGAGCTGGAGATTCTGAAAGCACTGGTGGACCGTGTGGCGGTGCAGGTGTTTGCCGAAAAGGGCATGGTGCTGGAATATCAGGTCGGCACGATGATCGAACTGCCGCGCGCCGCGCTGATGGCTGGTGAAATTGCTGAAGTTGGTGAGTTCTTCTCGTTCGGCACCAATGATCTGACGCAAACGACTCTGGGCTTGTCACGCGATGACGCCGGGAAGTTCCTCAATGCCTATGTCGAACAAGGCATCTTCACGCGCGATCCCTTTGTCACGCTTGATATAGATGGCGTCGGCCAACTGGTGAGCATGGCGGCGGAGCGGGGCAGGGCGACTCGTCCCGGCATCAAGCTGGGCATCTGCGGCGAACATGGCGGCGATCCGGCAAGCATTGCCTTTTGCGAGAAGGTCGGCCTCGATTACGTCAGCGCCTCGCCCTACCGGGTGCCGATTGCCCGATTGGCGGCGGCACAGGCTGCGCTGGCCTAGAGCTTCCAGCCCGAAAGGGTGAGAATCTCGAAAGTCTCGGTAACGCGGCCTTCCTCATCGGCAGCCTCGGCAAAGGCGGCCTCAGCGCGTTTCAGCGCCGCCTTGCCGAGCGGTGGGCCAGGATCGCTGAGAACATTGCCCAGACCCTGCGCCCTGATGTCCGCCACCAGCGAGCCCAGCTTGCCAAAGCGGACTTTCACACTGCGGCTGTCGACCACCGGATTGGCATAGCCCGCCCGCTGGAGCAGCTGCCCGCCAGCGCGCACATCAACTTGCGGATGGATTCGCGGAGCAGGGCGATCACCATCGGCAGCCAGCATGATCTGCCGGAGTGTGGGCAGGCTCCCGAACCCCGGAATCACGGCAATCGCCAGCCCGCCGGGTGCCAGTGCCGCCCGCATATGGATCAGCGCGCCGGGTAAGTCGTTGACCGCATCGAGACTGAACAGGCTGGCGATGAAATCAAAGCCAGAGTGCGGCCAGGGTTGCTCTTCGGCGAAATCGAGCGGACAAGATGACGTCACTTGGGCACCCAGCGCCGTCAATCCGCCAGAAACTAGCCCGCCAATATCACCGACGACCAGCGCCCGACTCGGGACGTGCCGTAGAAAGGACAGGCGATCAAGAATGTCCTCGGCTGCATCCTCGGCAAGGTAGCCTGCAGCACCAGTCCGCTGCTGCAACTGGGCCATTCGCAGCCGCGTCATGGGGCGGCGGCGGGCTGAAAATATCTGTGGCGGGGCGGTGGCGCTCATGGCGCTGCCCTGCCGTGCCTTGCGCCTTGGCGCAAGCGCTTGCCGCAGCGCGCCGCACAGCTATGCTTCACCGATGACGACCGCTACCACCCTCGCACCGATCATCGACTTCGTCTTTCCGCCGCGTTGTCCGCTATGCGGTGAGGGGCTTTCGCATCACGCAGGTCTTTGCGCTTCGTGCTGGAACGAACTGGCGATCCCCGGCGAGCCAAGCTGCAAACTGTGTCAGCGCCCGTTCCCCGAGACCATGCCCGATGGTGCGATCTGTGCGCCATGCCTGGCTGAGCCGCCACGTCATGACGGCATAGCGGCGGGAACGCTCTATAACGATGCCTCGCGGCGATTGGTGCTCGCCTTCAAGCATGGTAATCGCATCGCGCTGGCTCCCCTGCTGGCGCGTCTCATGGCAGCACGATTGGGGGCGGTTGATGACAACTGGATCATCGTGCCAGTGCCGCTTCATCGCTGGCGTTTGTGGCGTCGTGGCTTCAATCAGGCAGCCCTGTTGGCGCGAGAGATCAGCAAGGCAAAGGGCGCACAGCTGATGGTTGATGCACTTGTCCGCAACAAGGCAACGCCTATGTTGGGCGGCCTTGGCCGCAAGGCACGAGCGCGGGCCTTATCCGGAGCCATCGCCATCAATCCCAAACGCAGCGCCGCCATCAAGGGAGCCAATTTCGTGCTGGTTGATGACGTCCTGACCAGCGGTTCAACCAGTGAAGCGTGTCTTTCAGTTCTCAAACGGGCGGGTGCAAAGAAGGTGGTGATCGCCTGTTTCGCCCGGGTTCTGGACGAAGCCCTGCCTCACACTTGAGAGGCGATTAGCTTCATCTCAAACGAAAACGCCCGGGACCGAAATCCCGGGCGCCCTCGTGACGAAACCCATAAGCGCCGCTTTCACGGTAAGGGAGAACGTCCCCACGTTCACCTCGCTCTAACCTCATGTTCGGCTCATCCTGCTCATTGCTGGCGGATGATTGCCTTCCCTGAACCATGGCGTTTTCACGCCGTCAGTCCGACGGGCAGCCCCTGTTGAACTGCAGGAGTTCTCTCGTCGCAAACGGCTCAAAATGAAAGTGGCTTGCCGCCCGCTGGTGGATTTTGGTCGCCGTATGTGGTTATCCTGCAACAAGCCTTTTAGCTAACTGCGCTTTCTCAAGGCCCAGCTTTCTCAAGGCCCAGCTTTCTCAAGGCCCAGCTTTCTCAAGGATTGTGACAAGATGAGTGATGACACCGGCTTACGTGAACAAGGCACTGCTTTCATGCCGCGTTTTGACGCCAACGGTTTGTTAACTGCAGTTGCCATCGATTCGCTGAGCGCTGAAATACTGATGGTCGCATTCATGGATGCCGAAGCACTGGCGAAGACTCGTGAAACTGGCCTCGCCCATTTCCACTCACGCTCGCGCGGAAGGCTGTGGATGAAGGGTGAGAGTTCAGGCCATGTGCTGAGGGTTGAGCAAATTCTGGTTGATTGTGATCAGGATGCACTTGTTCTGAAAGTCACTCCGGCTGGCCCGGCATGCCACACCGGTGAGACCAGTTGTTTCTACCGTCGGCTGGACGGAGATGTGCTTTTGAGAGTCGGCTCTTGACGCTAACGTAAAGGTAAAGTAGAGGGAGGCATGGCTACGACGAAAACCATGCAGCACACCCAACCTCTGCAGCATGAGGGCGCTCATCTTGAACGCCCCGATGCGCTGAAGCGCGAACTGTTCACGATTTCCGATCTCACCGCTGAATTCAGCGTCACCGCCCGGGCACTGCGTTTCTATGAGGATGAGGGGCTGATATCGCCGACGAGGCAGGGGCTCAATCGCATTTACAGCCGGCGTGACAGAGCCAGACTTGCCTGGATCATGCGGGCCAAAAATGTCGGCTTCAGTCTTATCGAAATTCGCGAGATGATCGATCTTTACGATCTGGGCGATGGCCGGATCGAACAGCGCCGTGTGACGATCAAAAAGTGCATGGCGCGCATTCATATGCTTGAAGCCCAACGCAGCGACATTGATGCTGCCATCGCCGAATTATCCGGCTTCGTGACCCAGATTGAAGCGCTCGAGCTGCCCCTCCGCAAAGACTGACCCCAGAAGGATCGACCATGCCCACTTACAAGGCTCCGGCTCGCGACACGCGCTTCATCATCAACGAGGTGCTCAAACTGGATACATACGGCAACCTCCCTGGCTTTGAGAATGCCACGGCAGACATGGCCGATACAGTTGTCGAGGAAGCTGGTAAATTCATTGCCGAGGTTGTGGCCCCGCTTAACCTTTCAGGCGATCAGGAAGGCTGCACGCGCCATGCTGATGGTTCTGTCACCACGCCCAAGGGCTTCAAGGAAGCCTATGTTGCCTATCGCGAAAGCGGATGGGGAACGCTGACTCAGCCCGAGGCATTCGGCGGGCAGGGGATGCCGCACGTGCTGGGCTTTGTGATCGAGGAATTTCTGTGCTCGGCCAATCAGGCATTCGCCATGTATCCAGGTCTGACCAACGGCGCGGTCGCGGCAATCCTGACCAAAGGTTCGCCTGAACAACAGTCCATGTATCTGCCCAAGATGATCTCGGGCGAATGGACCGGCACGATGAACCTGACCGAGCCGCATTGCGGCACCGATCTCGGTTTGATCCGCACCAGAGCCGTGCCGCAGGCCGATGGCTCCTATGCGATCACTGGCACCAAGATCTTCATCTCTGCCGGAGAGCATGATCTGACATCGAACATCATTCATCTGGTTCTGGCCAAGACTCCCGACGCCCCCGATTCGACCAAGGGCATCTCGCTGTTCATCGTGCCCAAGTTCCTGCTTGATGACCAAGGCAATCCGGGCACCCGCAATCCGGTGAGCTGCGGCGCGATCGAGAACAAGATGGGCATCCACGCCAATGCGACCTGCGTGCTCAACTATGATGAAGCCCAGGGCTGGCTGGTCGGTGAGGAGAACAAAGGCCTCGCAGCCATGTTCATCATGATGAATGCGGCACGGCTGGGGGTTGGCGTTCAGGGGCTGTCACAGGCGGAAGTCGCCTACCAGAACGCCGTGCTCTATGCGCAGGAACGGCGGCAGGGCAGGGCGCTCACCGGCGCAGCTGAGCCGAATGAGAAGGCAGATATGCTCTTCGTCCACCCTGACGTGCGGCGCATGCTGATGGATGCCAAGGCTTTCACCGAGGGCTTCCGGGCTTTCGCTCTGTGGGGCGCACTGCAAGTCGATCTCAGCCACAAGGCTGCGACCGAAGAAGAGCGTGCATTGGCCGATGAAATGATCAGCCTGCTCACCCCGGTGATCAAGGGATATGGCACCGACAAGGGCTTTGAAACCGCAGTCAATATGCAGCAAGTCTGGGGCGGCCACGGTTACATCGCCGAAAACGGCATGGAGCAGTTCGTTCGCGACGCCCGCATCGCGCAAATTTATGAGGGTGCGAACGGCGTTCAGGCGATGGATCTTGTCGGCCGCAAGCTGGGTATGAATGGCGGCAAAGCCGTGCAGGCCTTCTTCGCCACGGTCGACAAGGACTGTGCCGAGGCCAAGGCTGATCCGCAACTGGCAGACCTCGCTGGCCGCGTTGAAAAGGCCAATGGTGAGCTCAAGGCGGCAACCATGTGGTTCGTCCAGAACGGGATGACCAATCCCAACAACGCCGGAGCCGGTGCGCATCATTACATGCACATCATGGGCATCGTCACGCTCGGCCTGATGTGGCTGCGTATGGGCAAGGTAGCTGCGGCGGCTCTGGCGGCGGGTAGCGGGGACAAATCGTTCTACGAAGCCAAACTGGTCACTGCACGCTACTTTGGTGAGCGTTTCACCCCTGATGCAGGGGCTTTGCGCCGCAAGATCGAAGCGGGCAGCGGGTCGATAATGGAACTGCCGGTGGAGGCTTTTGCAACAGCCTGACGAAGCAGATAATCTCCAGTATCGCTGACGCGTCGCTTGCGCGGCGTGGATTGCTTGCCTCATCTCGTGATGGCATCAACAGCCTGAACGGGGAGAGACATCTGATGCAGCAGCGAACACTGGATTCCATCCGGGTCAACTGGCCAGCGCCTGATAACGTCCCTGCCGACCGCAAGGTTGACCTGAGTTGGGCATTGGGCATGACGCCGAACGATCTGGTTGATCCCTATGAGCCTTGCGGCTGGCTCAGCGGCAATAGCATTCCCCATTTGCTGTTCAACCCGGCCAAGCCCGATGGCAATGCCGGGTTTGGCGCTGCCGGTGGTTCGCGCGGCACCTGGGTCGCGACGCATTACAAGGATATCGAGCGCGTCTATTCGGATAACGATTGCTTCTCGAACAAGGGCACAGCTGAATTCCAGCGGATGATCGGCGAGACCTTCCGTTCGATCCCGCTGGCGATTGATCCCCCCGAACACAGCAAATACCGTCTGTTCCTGATGCCGCATTTCTCCCCCTCGCGGATCAACAAGATGCAGGATCAGATCCGAGGCGTCGTCGTTGAAATGATCGATGAGTTTGCCGCCAAGGGCGAAGTGGATATCGCCTGGGACTTCGGCCGGGTCTTTCCGGTGCGGATTTTCATGAGCCTGATGGGCTTTCCGCCCGCCATGTTTGAACAGTTCCTCGATTGGGAATGGGATATCCTTCATTCCAACTCGATGGAAAAAATGTCAGCGGCACTGCGTGGTGTGCTCGATTTCTTGCGCGGTTTTATCGCTGAAAAGGAGAGCATTCCCGACGATCACCTCGTTTCGGCGATTGTTCACGGCAAGATCGAAGGCAAACCGCTTACCGATGATGAGAAAATCGGCATGGTCTGGTTTCTCTGGCTCGGCGGGCTCGATACCGTCGCCGCCACGATCAGCCAGATGTTCCGCCGTTTGGCTCTGGAACCTGAAATACAGCATCAGCTACGCGCTAATCCAGAGCTTATCCCCTCAGCCGTGGAGGAGTTCCTGCGGACGCAACCAATTCTAAGCTCAGGCCGACTGGTGAAACAGGATTTTGAATGGCACGGGGTGACGCTGAAGGCGGGGGACATGGTGCAATGCCTCAATCCTTCGGGCAACTTTGATCCGACACAGTTCGCCGATCCGCGCAGGTTTGACATGACGCGAAAGGGCAACCGGCACTTTACTTTTGTGGCGGGCGTTCACCTGTGCCTTGGCGCACCACTGGCGCGGCGAGAGCTGCGGATTTTGCTCGAAGAATGGTTCACGCGGATTCCGGATTTCCGGGTGAAACCGGGAACCAATACATCGGTTTACCCTTTCCTGCTTTCGATCAGGAACCTGCCGCTGGTTTGGGATGTAACGACGCATCCATGAAGCACATGCGGCATATAGGACTGTCCTACAGCTCCAAAAATTGACATAAACAGCGGGTTCTTTGAAAGTCTGAAGATCAATTTACTGCCAAAAGTGGATATGCGTCCGCTTTTTGTGGTAAAATGCTGATATTGCATAATAAGATACCCGGACAGGGCTGTCCGGGTTGTCCGCTTTGCGCGTGAACCAGAAAACTCTAGCCAAACGCCTCGTCGCACAGGCTCATCAGCGCGGCCCAGCTCTGCTGATCAGCGCTTTCGTCATAACCGATAGCCGCCATGCCGCGCGCATCGCTGCCGGGATCGGTAAAACCGTGTTTTACGCCGGAATAGGCATGGAAATGCCAGTTGGCTCCGGCCCCGTCCATTTCCTCCCAGAAGGCCATGACTTGCCCGCGCGGGACAAGTGGATCTTTATCGCCATGGCACACTAGGATGCGGGGCTTGATCGGGGTCAGAGCGGTGGCAGGGCGATCAGTGGCAAGAATGCCGTGGAAGCTGGCGACCAGCGCAAGATTTTCACCCGACCGCGCCAATTCAAGCACTGCCTGACCGCCCATGCAGTAACCGATGGCCGCCAGCGGGAGCCCCGCCGCCGCCTTATGCCCGTGCAGGGCAGCAACGGCAGACGAAAGGCGGGCGCGATAATGATCGACATCACCACGCAGCCTCTCAGCAAGCGGGAGCGAAGCTTCGAAACTTTCGACTGGCTCACCGTAAAAATCGGCGATCAGCGCCACGAAACCGGCCTCAGCCAGCATGGCAGCGCGGCGCTCTATCGGCGGGTTGTTGTTGGCAATAGTTGGAAACACGACAATCGCGGCCCGCGCCTGCTGATTGGGCCGCGCCAACCAACCGGTCAGCGCTGTCCCGCGATCATCGTAATCGACGCGTTCAAGACCGCTCATTCTGGCAGGAAGTCCGGCACCGAGAGATAACGCTCGCCAGTATCGTAATTGAACCCAAGCACTCGGCTTCCAGCGGGTAGATCAGGCAATTTCTGGGCAATCGCTGCCAGTGTCGCGCCTGAACTGATGCCGACCAGTATGCCTTCAACCGTTGCGCTGCGGCGTGCCCATTCCTTGGCATCGGCTGGATCTACCTGGATCGCCCCATCAATCGACTGGGTATGGAGGTTACCCGGAATGAAGCCTGCGCCAATCCCCTGTATCGGATGCGGCGCAGGCTGGCCCCCGGAAATCACCGGCGAGAGTGTCGGCTCAACGGCGTAGGCCTTCATCGAGGCCCATGATTTCTTGAGTGTCTCCGCGCAGCCCGTGAGATGCCCACCGGTGCCGACACCGGTGATCAGAACATCGATGGGCGTGTCAGCAAAATCGGTGAGGATTTCCTGCGCCGTCGTTGTGGCGTGAATGGCAATGTTGGCGGCATTTTCAAACTGCTGCGGCATCCAGCTTCCAGGGATTTCCTCCAGCAACTGCTTAGCGCGTTCAATAGCGCCCTTCATGCCTTTTTCGCGCGGGGTCAGATCAAACGTCGCTCCGTAGGCCAGCATCAGACGCCGCCGTTCGATCGACATCGAATCGGGCATGACGAGGATCAACTTGTAGCCCTTGACCGCAGCAACCATGGCCAGACCGATGCCAGTATTTCCCGATGTCGGCTCGACGATGGTGCCGCCGGGTTTCAGGCTGCCATCCTGCTCAGCCGCTTCGATCATGGCGAGACCAATCCGGTCCTTGATCGAGCCGCCTGGATTGGCGCGTTCGCACTTCACCCAGACCTCGTGATCGGGAAACAAGCGTGAAAGCCGGACATGCGGTGTGTTGCCAATAGTTGCGAGGATTGATTCCGCTTTCATGTCACTTACTCCTGCTGGCGGTAATGCGGGGCGAATGTCCGCGAATTGCGCAATTCCGGGAATATTCGCGCCCATATTCCGGTTATGATTATGGCGGCAACACCGCCAAATACAACTGCCCCAGGCGCACCAATCATCGCGGCGAATAGGCCGGACTGCATTTCTCCCAGCTCGTTCGAAGCGGATATGGCAAGGCCCGAAACCGAAGACACCCGCCCGCGCATTTCATCGGGTGTGTTGAGTTGCACCAGAGTACTGCGGACAAACACCGAAACCATGTCCGCTGCGCCAAGCACCACCAGTGCGACCATCGAAAACATGAAATTGCGGGAAATTCCGAAGGCGATTGTGGCCGCACCAAATATCACCACCGCCCAGAGCATCTTGACACCGACATTGCGTTCAATCGGCCTGAATGAGAGCATAAACGCCACCAACGCGGCACCAATCGCTGGTGCCGCACGCATCTGGCCAAGTCCTTGCGGACCGACATGCAGAATATCACGGGCATAAACCGGGAGCAGCGCCGTGGCACCCGCCAGCAGCACGGCAAACAGATCCAGCGTCACACAGCCGAGCAGCAGTCGTTCATTGCGGACATAGCGATAGCCGTCGGCGATTTGTCGCAACGGATGAATATCGCGAGTCAGTAAGGGCTGGCTGAATGGCTTTATCGCCAGAATGCTGATGAAACTGATCACGAGCAAAGCGGCAGCGGACCAGTAAGGCAGGGCCGGTGAAATCGCGTAGCTCATGCCGCCAAAGGCAGGGCCGGTAACAGATGCGATCTGCCAAGCCATCGAATTCAGCCCGACCGCCTTGGGGATCAGTCCGGGCGGGACGATATTCGGAGCAATCGAACCCGTTGCCGGCCCGGAAAATGCTCTCGCCGTGCCGTGCATCGCAGCCAGAAGAAACAGCGCATTCAACGTCAGCGTGTTTGAAGCTGTTCCTAACGCCAGCATGGTTGCCATGATGAAATCGATGCCGATAGCGAAGGCTGCAACCTTGCGCCGGTCAAAGCGATCGGCGACGAGACCGGCAATCGGTGACAGCAACAACATCGGGAGAAATTGGACCAGCCCGATCAGACCCAGCTGAAACGCTGCCTGTGAAGTCGACATGCCATAGTCGCTCCTGGCCAGATCATAGACCTGCCATGCCAGCACCACAGCAATTGCGGTGGAAGCAATCACCGAAGCAAAGCGGGCCAGCCAGAACAGGCGGTAGTCGGCAATTTGCAGCGGGGAGGTTGGCTCTTTCACAGGACTGCTGATGACAGGCTGCGCGTAGCTTGCCAAGGTGAGGCAACATTCGCCTCGCTAAACGTCAGCTTTGTCAGTCAGGTCAGCGGTCGCGGCGCAAGCGCGGGTTGGGTTGGAGCGTGTCAATCAGTGGCAGAAACTCATCGGCGCGAATAATACGCTCGAATTGGAAGCCGGAACGGTCCTCGGCTGTCCAGATCAAATGTGCCTCGATTCGGCCGACCTGTGGCAAGCGAATAATCACACGCTCCCCGCGGCTGAGCGGCACCGGCCCCGTCACCATAAACCCATGCGCGGAAAGATTGACGATGTGCATATGCACATCACCCAGGCGGCGGTGCTCGCCAATCACCGGATAATCTACCGGGTGGCGCGCCGCGCGGCGCATGTCGGTGACCGTTAGTTGTGCTCCTACCGACATGATCAGCCTGTTGCTCCTTATAGCGACTAAGGCAGCATCTTGCCGGACAATGGCGAAAAAAGTGTAAACTATGCGGCAAAGACTTGCCGGTTCAGACCAGCATCATGCGGGCCGCAGCACCCCATGCTTCTTCTTTCCAGACGAGATACGCGTCTCACAACCACCTGAAATTATGTAGTTTTCATCGCTGATCGCACTGCCATCAACGCGCGCTCCGCCGCCTGAAATAAGTCGTTTTGCTTCACCTCTACTGGCCGCAAATCCGATACCAACCAGCGCATCTATCAGACTGATGCCCTCTGCCGGGAGTGAAATAACCGGCAAATCCGTTCCAACACCTCCAGCGCCGAATGTCGCCGAGGCGGTCGATTCACAGGTTTTTGCGGCTTCATCACCACGGCACAGTCGTGTCACTTCGTTGGCCAGCACCACTTTGGCCGCATTGATCTCGCTGCCTTGAAGCGCTTCAAGGCGGGCAATTTCATCCAGCGGCAAGTCGGTGAACAGGCGCAGGAAGCGGCCGACATCACGGTCATCGGCATTGCGCCAGTATTGCCAGAAGTCCCAGGCGGGCAGCTGCGCTTCATTCAGCCAGACAGCACCGGCCGCCGTTTTGCCCATTTTGGCACCGTCAGCCGTGGTGAGCAGTGGCGTAGTTAGTCCGAACAGCTCGCGGCTTTCCATCCGGCGGGTGAGTTCGATGCCGTTAATGATATTCCCCCACTGATCCGAACCGCCCATCTGCAACCGGCAATCGTGGCGCAAAGCCAGTTCACGGAAATCATAGGCCTGAAGGATCATGTAGTTGAATTCGAGGAAAGTCAGCGGCTGTTCGCGATCAAGCCGCAGCTTCACCGAATCGAAGGTCAGCATCCGGTTGATGGTGAAATGCGGGCCGACGTCTCGCAGCAGATCGACATAGGCGAGAGCGCTCAGCCATTCATCATTATCGACCATGATGGCGTCAGTCGGGCCATCACCGAAGGTCAGCAACCGTTCAAACGCGGTGCGGATCGAGGCGATGTTGGCCTTGATGTCATCGCCCGAGAGCATCTTGCGGCTCTCATCCTTGCCCGAAGGATCACCGACCTTGGTGGTGCCGCCACCCATCACGACAATCGGCTTGTGGCCAGCCTGTTGCAAACGGCGCAGCATCATGATTTGCACAAGGCTGCCAATGTGCAGCGATGGCGCGGTGGCATCGAAGCCGATATAGGCTGGCACGATCTGCTTAGCGGCAAGGGCATCGAGCCCCGCCGCATCGGTCAGTTGGTGGATATAGCCGCGCTCATCGAGCAGGCGAAGCAGGGTTGAGTTGTATGTCATGGCGCGCCGCGCCTAGCATGGAGAATGGAGGTTGGGGAGAGTTTTGGCAAAACGAGCACTTGTTCCGCATCCGATTGGTCCAAGACCTGACATCTCTGTTGGCTGCAAGCTGTCTCGATGTGGCAGCGACTCCTTGAAGTTAGAGTATGTAATAGTTGGCGATCTAGGCAAAATCGCATGGCCAGAAGCGGCTGTGGCGAGCCGAACAGACGGTCTTTGGAATGCCACCTGCTTTGAAGCATTTCTAGCTCAAGCCGATGGAAGATATATTGAATTCAATTTCGGACCATCCCGCGCTTGGGCGAGTTATCGCTTCAACGGTTATCGGGACGGAATGGCACCTGCGTTCGATCTCCAGACTCCCGATATATACATCGAACGTGGAGAGCAGCGTTTCTGTTTGACCGCCTTTATTGAACTCCCCGCTGATGGGATTGGTGTTGTTCGGTCTGTAGCCCTCTCCGCCGTGATCGAGGAAACCGACGGAACCAAGAGCTACTGGGCGCTGGCTCATCCCCCAGGAAAACCCGATTTCCACCACCCCACTTGCTTCACCATCACACTTCCGGCACCAGAAACTCCATGAAATTCGGTATCGACCGCTTGCTGGCAGACCCCGCTCTGCGCAAACCCCTTGAGGGCCGCCGTGTTGCACTCGTCGCTCATCCTGCTTCTGTCACTGAAAACCTCACCCATTCACTCGATGCGCTGATTGCTGCCGGTATCAATGTGACTTCAGCTTTCGGTCCACAGCACGGGCTGAAGGGTGACAAGCAGGACAATATGGTGGAAACGCCAGACGAACTTGATCCGGCCTACAACATTCCAATCTTCAGCCTCTATGGTGAACTGCGCCGTCCCAGCGGGCAGATGATGTCGACCGCCGATGTCTTTCTGTTCGATCTGCAAGACCTAGGCTGCCGGATATACACCTTTGTCACCACGCTGCTTTACCTGCTTGAAGCGGCGGCGCTGCATGGCAAGGAAGTCTGGGTTCTGGACCGCCCCAATCCCGCTGGCCGCCCGATTGAAGGCACACTGCTGGTGCCGAGACAGGAGAGTTTCGTTGGTGCAGGGCCGATGCCGATGCGGCACGGACTGACAATGGGCGAGATGGGACTGTGGTTCATCAAGCACTTTGGCCTTGCGGTCGATTACCGCGTTATCACCATGGAGGGCTGGCAGCCCGAAAATGCCCCCGGTTTCGGTTGGCCCGAAAGCCGCATCTGGATCAACCCGAGTCCCAATGCCGCCAATCTCAACATGGCGCGGGCCTATGCAGGTACTGTGATGCTTGAGGGTGCGACACTGAGCGAGGGCAGGGGCACCACACGCCCGCTCGAAGTGCTGTTTGGCGCACCGGATATTGATGCCAAGGCCATTCGCTCAGAGATGCAGCGCCTTGAGCCAGACTGGCTTGCCGGTTGTTCGCTGCGTGAGGTCTGGTTTGAGCCAACCTTTCACAAGCACGCAAAACAGCTGTGTAACGGGGTGATGATCCATGCAGAAGGGCGCTTTTACGATCACCAGACCTTTCGCCCCTGGCGCTTGCAGGCGCTGGCCTTCAAGGCAATCCGGCAACTGTACCCCGATTACGATCTGTGGCGCGATTTTCCTTATGAGTACGAGTTTGAGCGACTGGCGATCGATGTGATCAACGGCGGTCCTGCCTTGCGCAAATGGGTTGATGATACCGCTGCCGCTCCGGGCGATCTCGATATACTGGCAGGGGCTGATGAGGTGGCTTGGCAGAACACAATCAAGCCACACTTGCTCTATCCATAAGATATCGCGCGAAGCAAGAGGAATGCCATGAACAAGATAGCATGCATCGCCGCTCTTGCCATGTTGACCTGCACCTCTGCCTGCAAGCGGGTGGAACCGGCGAAAATCACCTATCTCGAGGCCGCCAAGGCCGCAGATGCCATGCTTGCTGCGGCGCGCTCCGGTGACATCGCGAAGATTGATGCATTGTACGCCAGAGATATGAACGCCATCAATCCCGTCGAACCCGAGCTCGCCACCGATTCGGCTACCATGCACAAGTGGAATGTCGAGTTAGTGAAGCTGAAATTTGACCAGATGTATTATACCGAACGCAAGATCCAATTGCTGGATGGTGAGGAGTTCATCATCACCGCCAAAGTCCATGCGACAAGCCAGACAGGTCCGGTAAAAACAGCCGATTTCCGCCTGACCAACGTTTACCGCAAGCAGGCGGATGGCAAGTTCAAGATCATCAACGAGCACCTTTCGTTCGCCGCGCCCGCTGCGAAGTGATGTGAGTCAGGCGATGCCGCGCACAAGACCTGCATCGCCGATGACATAGGATGTCATGGATAGTGACCCGTTAATGCTGTCGTTTAGCACACCAACGCTATCGCCGGGAAGCCTTGCTCCGGCTGCATAGAGCATTGGCAGGTAATGCTCGGCACTATTGATCGCCAGTCTGGCAGCTTCGTCATCGTCAGCAAAACTGGTCAGCGCCGCAAGGTCCTGGGCCACCAATGCTGCATTGATCCGTTGCTGAAATTCAAGCGCCCAAGCGGGTTGCGTGCCCATGGTCTGCCGCCACATGGCGAGGTTGTGAACAATGTTACCGCTGCCGATGATGAGTACGCCTTCATCTCGCAGCGGTGCCAATGCCACACCGAGCTCAAGATGTTGCGCCATCGTGAGCGAGCGAGCGAGGCTCATTTCAACTGTTGGGATCGTCGCATCATCGAACAGTGGCATTACTACGCCATAAGTCCCGTGATCGAAGCCCCAATCGTTGTCACGGACAACCCGTTCCTCCCCGAGCAATTCTGCCACGCGGTCAACCAGCCACGGTGAACTCGGGGCAGGGTAGCTGATCTGGTAGAGCTCATCAGGAAAGCCCGAGAAATCGTGGATTGTGCGCGGCTGTGCTGCCGCTGTGACATGCACCTTGCCCTGCGTTTGCCAATGCGCGCTAATGCACAGGATTGCTTTGGGGTGCGGCAAGCGCTGCCCCAAAGCAATCATCCCCCGGCGTTCAGGGTTGTCGGTAATCATGGTCATGGGTGAGCCATGGCCGATGAACAAGGCGGGGAGGCGGTCAGTCATGCCCATAATCTGGGGACTATACGCACAGCTTCAAGCAAGCACTGCTTGAGAGCCGGTCAATGCTTCTTTCGTGTCAGTTCGCGCATGGCATCATCCAGACCATCGAGAGTCAGCGGATACATATTGCCGCCGACCAGTTCCTTGATCAGCCGGGTGGACTGCGAATAGTTCCATTGCCGCTCCGCTGTGGGGTTAAGCCAGACAGTCGCCGGATAGGTATTGCAAACCCGCTGCAACCACTCTGCACCGGCCTCGGGATTGAAGTGCTCGACCGAACCGCCCGGGTGACTGATCTCATAGGGACTCATCGACGCATCGCCGACGAAGATCACCTTGTAGTCGTGGCCGTATTTATGGAGGATATCCCAGGTATCGGTCCGCTCGCTACGGCGGCGCGCATTGTCTTTCCACACGCCTTCGTAAAGGCAGTTGTGGAAGTAGAAGAATTCCAGATTCTTGAATTCGGTGTTGGCGGCGCTGAATAGCTCTTCGACCAGCTTGATATGTGGGTCCATCGATCCGCCAACATCGAGGAACAACAGCACCTTCACCGCATTGTGTCGCTCTGGCCGCATCCGGATATCGAGCCAGCCCTGCCGGGCGGTGCCCCGGATCGTCTCATCGAGATCAAGTTCTTCCGCCGACCCTTCGCGGGCAAAGCGGCGCAGGCGGCGGAGCGCAACCTTGATATTGCGGGTGCCAAGCTCGCGGGTGGCATCAAGGTTCTTGAACTCACGCTGTTCCCACACCTTGATCGCACGGCCATGCTTGCCGGGGCCGCCGATGCGGACACCTTCGGGGTTGTAACCGGCATGGCCGAATGGCGAGGTGCCATTGGTGCCTACCCATTTGTTGCCGCCCTGGTGACGCTTTTCCTGTTCTTCGAGCCGCTGCTTCAGCGTCTCCATGATCTCGTCCCACGATCCCAGCGCCTTGATTTTCTCCATCTCCTCCTCGGAGAAAAAGCGTTCGGCAACCTGCTTCAGCCAATCTTCGGGAATTTCGACCGGGTTCTGCCCATAGTCAGTCAGCACGCCCTTGAAAACCTTTGAGAACACCTGGTCGAACCGGTCGAGCAGGCCTTCATCCTTCACGAAGGTGGCGCGGGAAAGGTAATAGAACGCCTCAGGGGTCTGCTCGATCACCTCGCGGTCAAGCGCTTCCAGCAGCACGAGGTGCTCCTTGATCGAGGCAGGTATGCCGGCGGAACGGAGTTCGTCGAGGAAGTTGAGGAGCATTGGAAAATCCTGAAGCAAAATAGATCAGATAATATCGCTAATTTTTACCATCATCATATTACCACCTAAATTTACACCTGCCTGACAAATAATCCTTGATCTATTTATGACTTCAACCATCTTCCACCAATTAGAAATCTGGAGGTGATGATGGGAGCATTAAATGATTTGCTGAGTCGGCGGCAGCGTATTGCTCAAACCATAACACAGATGCAAGCGGCCCGTATGGATGTCACACAAGCCGGGGCCGAGGGTCGATTGAATGCAACTGTCGCAGCAGCTTGGGCTGGCGTAATGATGGTGACCGACGTACTTAAGATTGCAATGACTGCGGGTAACAAACAAGCTGCAGCGCAGTTCGCATTGCAAGATCGAATGGTCGAAAATGCGGACAAACTGATGCAGCGATTTGGTTCTTCTCCGATGACCAAAAAATCCGATCTTATGGCCCAAGTAGATCCGAACCTGCGAACCGCTGCCGGAATAACCAAGTCGTTGCGCTCTGCTCAGGACGCTTTGGGTAAAGGGGCCAAGATTCTTGGTCAGGACACTGGTGTTAACACCAATTTGGGCAAGTGGAATCTCGTTGCAAAAATCGGAATCGAGATGGCCGACGATACGATCCTCCTGATCCAGGCTGGTCAAATCGGTGATCAGGCAATTCGCGGCGCCCGCATAGCCCAGTCCCAAATAGACCGTTTGATTGCAAAACAGTCACAGCAACTTTCGGCAATCGACAATCACATAAACGAATTTCTAATCAAGATGCGGACCGCATAAGGCTCCTGCTAACAAGCCAGATATTGTCCAAGTTTAGCCATTGCGCCGCGCCATAAACGCCAGCCGCTCGAACAGCATGATGTCCTGCTCGTTCTTCAGCAGTGCGCCGTGGAGCGGCGGTATGGCCTTGGTGGGGTCTTTGTTCTGCAACACATCGAGCGGCATGTCTTCATTGAGCAGCAGCTTCAGCCAATCGAGCAGTTCGCTCGTCGATGGTTTCTTCTTCAGCCCCGGCACTTCGCGGACCTCGTAGAAAATCTCCATCGCCTTGGCCACCAGCACCTTCTGGATGCCGGGGAAGTGGACGTCGATGATCGCCTGCATCGTCTCGCGATCAGGGAACTTGATGTAGTGGAAGAAGCAGCGACGCAGGAAGGCGTCGGGCAGTTCTTTTTCGTTGTTCGAGGTGATGATGACGATTGGGCGCTCCTTGGCGGCAATCGTCTCGCCGGTTTCGTAAACGTCGAAGCTCATCCGGTCGAGTTCCTGCAACAGATCGTTGGGAAACTCGATGTCGGCCTTGTCGATCTCGTCGATCAGCAGCACCGGCAGCTCAGGCGAAGTGAAGGCTTCCCACAGCTTGCCCTGGCGGATGTAGTTGCTGATGTCATGCACCCGCTCATCGCCCAGTTGGCCATCGCGCAGGCGGGCAACGGCATCATATTCATAAAGCCCTTGATGCGCCTTGGTGGTGCTCTTGATGTGCCATTCGATAATTGGCGCGCCCAGTGCCTTGGCAATCTCATGCGCCAGCACGGTCTTGCCGGTGCCGGGCTCGCCCTTGACCAGCAAGGGGCGGCGCAGCAGCACAGCAGCATTGACCGCGACCTTCAGGTCATCGGTGGCGACATAGTCCTTGGTGCCTTCAAAACGCATTGGCCTAACTGTCCTGTTGTTCAATCGTTGGGATTGCCGTTAGGTTGCGGCTTGCAACTCGGCAAGAGCAAACAGGGGTGAACGATCATGGCGGGCACATTCGAAGACTGGCAGGCGATCGTTGAGACCAAGGCGCGCTATTGCCGCCTTATGGATACCAAGGACTGGGCGGGCTGGGCGGATGTGTTCACCGAAGACCTTGTTCTCGATAGCACCCCGGCAGGCGGCTATCGCATCGAAGGCCGCGACGAGGCGATCCGTGTGGTGCGCGGATCAATCGAGCACGCCAAAACCGCACATCATGTCCATAACCCGGAGATTACCTTCGACGCCGGTGGGCAGGGAGCATCAGTGATCTGGGCGATGCAAGACCGAGTCGAAATGGGCGAAGACCGCCGCGCTGCCGTGGGCGAGATGGGGCATACCGGCTATGGCCATTACCGGGAGCGCTATCTGAAATGCGCGGATGGCCAGTGGCGGATCAAGGAGAGCCAGCTGAGCTATCTGCACTATGACCGACACGAGGCCTGACTCCAACGCCTTCGATTGCCGAACGCACCCGGCCCGCGAAGACCAGGCTGGGGCGCTCGATCAGGTGGTGGATCAACGCCGCCAGCAACGCCACCGCGACCATTACAACGGGCACCGTAACCACGGCGGGCAGCCCTGCCAGCATCCCTCGTACAGTGCCGTCAAATCCGAACAGTGCGTAGAGCAGTTCCGGATGCATCACATAGATCGAAAACGACAGGTTGCCGAGCAGCACCACCGGCCGCGCGGACAGCACGGCGCCATAGTGCTTGCCGCTCGCCACGCAGAGCAGGAACGGGATCAGTCCCGGCAGCGCCCAGCCATAGGGAAAACGGGCGAGGCTGATCGTGCCGAGGAACAACGCCAACGAAGCCCAGCCGAACACCGGGTGCCCGATCAGTCCGTTTAGCCGCTCCATCTTGAGCAGTGCGGCGATCATCATGCCTGACAGCAGCACAGGCAGGAACAGCCGGAAGGCATAGGGGCTGGCCCAGACGAAATAGCCTTCGCCGCTCAGCGGAAAGGCAATTGACACCGCCCACGCGCAAAGCAGCAGCGGTGCGAGCAACAGTGCGGGCGTGGCGAGGCGCTTGCCCGCCCACAGCACCAGCGCCAGCAGCGGCACGATCACCACGCAGAAGAACCACTCCTGCCCGAGATACCAGAACACCGAGGCGTTGATCCGCGCCGCATCGCGCACCCCGCCGATTGGCGGTAAATCAAGCCCGAACAGCCACAGCAGCAGCCCCGGCGGTTGGTCGGCTTTCAATGCGACGCCGCTCTTGACCCAGGCCAGCACAATCACCGCGCCGAGCGCCAGCGCGACCATCGGCAGGATTCGCAAGGCCCGCCCGACATAGAGCAACACCCAGTCCTTGCCGCTCATCCCGCGCACCAGCTTGGGCCAGATCAGCCATCCGGTGACCATAAGGAACAGCGCCACTGAGCCCGCGCCAAACTGGTTGAGCAGCGGCGATTCCGGCGCCGTCCACCCGCGCCCGGTCGCCAGGCCGAACCAGATCACCATGTGATGGATCGCCACTGCACAAGCTAGCAGTCCGCGCAGGCCGTCCACTGACTGCGAGCGGCCCTTGGCATCGGGCAGGGGGAATCCGAGGCGGAGGAGCAGTGCGGCGACGGCAAGCGCAGCGACGAATCCCAAGGTGGCGGCAAGGAAGAGCATGGGGGGAAGGTGTCAGATTTTCCGGATCGCAGCCAGTAACGGTACGCGGTAATATCCTGGCAGGTCACGCATCAATCATCTCCGGATCGAGTTCCCCTGCACGGTTCTGAATAAACATGAACCGCTGCGCCGGATCGCGGCCCATCAGCCTGTCGACCAGATCCTTCACCGCAGCCCGGCCTTCATACTCAGGCGGCAGGGTGATCCGCAGCAGCCCGCGCGTTTTGGGGTCCATCGTGGTTTCGCGCAGCTGGCCGGGGTTCATTTCACCCAGACCCTTGAACCGCCCCACGTCCACCTTCTTGCCTTTGAACTGGCCCGCCTCCAGCTCGGCGCGGTGGGCGTCGTCGCGGGCGTAGGCGTTTTCTTTGCCGCAGGTCAGGCGGTAGAGAGGCGGTTGGGCGAGGTAGAGATGCCCGCGCCGCACCACTTCGGCCATTTCCTGAAAGAAAAACGTCATCAGCAGGGTGGCGATGTGGGCACCGTCAACATCGGCGTCGGTCATGATGATGATGCGATCATAGCGCAGATTGTCAGGGTTGCAGTCCTTGCGCATCCCGCAGCCCATGGCGAGCGCAAGGTCGGCGATTTCGCTGTTGGCGCGGATCTTGTCCATGGTGGCGCTGGCGACGTTGAGGATCTTGCCGCGGATCGGCAGGATCGCCTGCGTCTTGCGGTTGCGCGCCTGTTTGGCGCTGCCGCCCGCCGAATCGCCTTCGACAATGAACAATTCAGTTTCGCCGCTGCCTTCGCCCGAACAATCGGTGAGCTTGCCGGGCAGGCGCAGCTTGCGCGAATTGGTCGCGGTCTTGCGCTTGACCTCGCGCTCTGCCTTGCGGCGCAGGCGTTCATCCATGCGTTCCATGACATGGCCGAGCAGCGCCTTGCCGCGCTCCATATTGTCCGACAGGAAGTGATCAAAGTGATCACGCACCGCGTTTTCGACCATGCGCGCGGCCTCGGGGCTGGTCAGGCGATCTTTTGTCTGGCTCTGGAACTGCGGTTCGCGGATGAACACCGAAAGCATCGATTCGCAGCCGGTGATCACGTCTTCCGGCGCAATGTCCTTGGCCTTTTTCTGGCCGATCAGATCAGCAAAGGCGCGGATGCCTTTGGTCAGCGCCGCGCGCAGGCCTTGTTCGTGCGTGCCGCCATCGGGGGTGGGGATGGTGTTGCAATACCAGGAGTAAGAGCCGTCCGACCATAGCGGCCAGGCAATCGCCCATTCGACGCGGCCCTGCTCCGTATCGCCGCCATTGGGCGGGAAATCCTGCGTCCCCTTGAAGAACTGGGTGGTCACGCATTCACGCTCCCCCAGTTGTTCGGAGAGGTGATCGGCCAGCCCGCCGGGAAACTGGAAGGTCGCCTCAGCGGGCACTTCGTCACTGGCGAGGCTTTCGGCACATTTCCAGCGGATTTCGACGCCGGCAAACAGGTAGGCCTTGGAGCGAACCAGCTTGAACAGCCGTGCGGGCTTGAACTTGGCATCCTCGCCGAAGATCTCGGTATCGGGCACGAAAGTCACCGAAGTGCCGCGCCGATTGGGCGTGCCGCCAAGCGAAAGCAGCTTGCTGATCGGAAGCCCGCGCGAAAATTCCTGCGCGTAAAGCTCCTTGTTGCGTGCAACCTCGATGCGGGTGAGCGATGACAGCGCGTTGACCACTGACACGCCGACGCCGTGCAGGCCGCCCGAGGTGGCATAGGCCTTGCCCGAAAACTTGCCGCCCGAATGGAGCGTGGTGAGGATCACCTCCAGCGCTGATTTGCCGGGATATTTGGGATGCTCGTCCACCGGGATGCCGCGGCCATTGTCAGTAATGGTGAGCCGATTGCCTTCTTCCAGCGTCACTTCGATGCGGTTGGCATGGCCCGCCACCGCCTCGTCCATGGCATTATCGAGCACTTCGGCGGCGAGGTGATGCAGCGCGCGCTCGTCTATGCCGCCGATATACATGCCGGGGCGGCGACGGACGGGCTCAAGCCCCTCCAGCACCTCGATCGCGGAACCATCATAGGCCTCACCAGCAGTGGCGGCGGGCAGCTTGTCGAACAGATCATCAGCCATAGGAGAACAGCTTTAGAACACGCAGGATTCTGCGCGCAAGCGGGGTATCGGGGTTATCATCAGGTGCTGTTGCGCCCGGACCTCGAACGACTCAGGGAGCAAGCCGCGCCGGGGCTGGGCTAACCACAGTGACCCCGCCTTGGCGCAGTTCCACAACCTCAAGCGCACGCTCAACTACGCCGTTCGATCCAAAACGGAACACACCATCGAGGCCGAGAAAACCATCTGCATCATAAAGCTTTGATGTGGGGAAAGTTGCACCCGGTTTCCAGCTTCGCGCCACCCGCAGAGTCAGCAGCACCGCGTCATAGCCCAGCGTGGAAATGCGATAGGGCTGGCCGCCAAAACGGGTGCGGTAGCTATCGGCATATTGGCGAAAGCGCGTATCGGAAACCGCCGCATACCATGCCCCGCGCAGCACCGGGCTGGCAGCGACGGTGGCATCGCCACTCCACAGTTCAGTGCCGATCAGGCGCGGGCTGGCGCCTTTGGCAGCGCGGAATTGCGGTGCCGCCTGCACGGCAAAGCGCCCGCCATCGGCGATCAGCACTGCGTCAAAGCCGCCTTTTGCTTTCAGGCGCTTGGCGGCGCTGATGATCGAGGTATTACCGCGCGAATAGTTTTCGGTAGCGACAACCGTTCCGCCAGCCTCTGCCACGGCGCTATTGAGCGAGGCGACGGCGCGCAGGCCGTATTCGCCCTCTGGCACCAGCGCGGCATAACGCTTCATGCCTTGAGCACGCGCCCAGTTTACTGAACGGGTGATAGACTGGTTGGGCAGGCTGCCCATGATGAAGACATCGCGGCCAGCCACGCCGCCATCGTTCGAGAATGAGATGATCGGCACCTTGGCAGGGCGGGCGATATTGGAAACAGCGGTCACATCATCGCCCATCAAAGGCCCGAGAATCAGCTTGTTGCCATCGGCAATCGCACGGGTTGCTGCTGCGGCAGGGCCAGAGGCGGTGTCATAAGTGGTGATCCGAAGGTTGGCCGCATTGGTATCGAGCGGCGCCATCGTCGCCGCATTGGCCAGCGCCTGACCGACTGCGGCATTGGGGCCGCTGACCGGCAGCAACAGCGCGACACGGTGGCGTTGCTGATCGGCGGGCAGCACATTGGCGCTCGGCCTATCGGGCGGTGGCGGCGCGTCTCTGGGAGCCTTGGGAACAACCTGACAGCCTGCCAGCAAGGCGAAGGTGCCCAAGGCAATAAACCCGCGCCGATTGAGCCTGTTGTCGATCATCACTTGCCGCTCCCCATCATGGTGGTCCATGAATCCCGCATGGATACCACGTTACCCCCCGGACTCTACATTGTCGCGACGCCGATTGGCAATCTCGGTGATATCACTCTGCGCAGCGTGGAGGTGCTCCGTGGTGTTTCAGCGGTAGCCTGTGAGGATACGCGCGTTACCGGCAAGCTGCTCAGCCATCTCGGCATCAAGCAGAAGCTGATCCGCTATGACGATCACGCCAGCGAGGAAACGCGCGAACATCTGCTTCGGCTGGCGGGTGGGCAAGCCATTGCTCTGGTCAGCGATGCCGGAACGCCGCTGATTTCCGATCCGGGCTATCGCCTGATCCGCAGCGCGCGCGAGGCCGGGGTTGCGATCACCAGCCTGCCGGGGCCGAGCGCGCTGGTGGTGGCGCTAACCTTGTCGGGTCTGCCCAATGACCGGTTTCTGTTCGCGGGCTTCCTGCCCAACAAGGACAAGGCGCGGAGGGATGTTCTGGCCGAGCTTTCCGGCGTTCCTGCTACGCTGCTGTTCTACGAAACCGCCCCACGCCTTTGTGCAGCACTCGCCGCGATTAACGATGTGCTGCCGAGCCGCGAAGTGGCAGTGGCGCGCGAACTGACCAAACGCTTCGAGGAATGCCGCAGCGGCACCCCGCAAGAATTGATCGCGCATTATTCTGCTCATCCGCCCAAGGGTGAGATTGTCCTCGTTATCGCGCCGCCGGGTGAAGCGGAGCCTGAAGAATTTGATATTGATGCGCTGCTAACCGCGGCACTGAAAACCGAAAAAGCTTCCCAAGCCGCATCGCAAGTTTCCAAGCTGACCGGTCTGGACCGCAAGCTGCTTTACACCCGCGCGATGGAACTCAAGTGAAGCGCGAGGAAGCGGAACGGCGCGGGCGGCGCGGGGAAATGCTCGCCGCATGGTATCTGCGGCTCAAGGGCTGGCGGATATTGGCGCAGCGAGTAAAAACCCCGCGCGGCGAGATTGATCTGATCGCGCGGCGGGGCAAGGTCGTTGCCTTCGTTGAAGTGAAGTGGCGCAAAAACGAGGCTGAGCTTGGCCTCGCAATCGATTCCTACCGCCTGCGCCGTGTCACCGCCGCCGCCGAAGCCGTGGCGCATCGCTGGCAGCGGGAAGGCGATGACCTGACTATCGACGTGCTGCTCCTTGCGCCGGGACGCTGGCCACGCCACATCACCAATGCCGGAATGAATTGATCCGCAAATGGAGAAGATATGACCCTTCGTGTTGCCGTCCAGATGGACCCGCTGGAAACGATCAATATTGCCGGCGACAGCTCCTTTGCTCTGATGATGTCAGCCCAGGCGCGCGGGGCCACACTGTTTCATTATGCCGCCCCTGACCTGACCTGGGAGGGCGGGCGGCTCTACACCTATGGCACGCCGGTGACGGTGCAGCGTGAAGTGGGCAACCATTTCACTGCTGGTGAACCGGTACTGCTTGATCTTGGCCGCGACGTTGATGTGGTGTTGATGCGGCAGGATCCGCCGTTTGACCTCAGCTACATAACCGCGACCCATTTGCTCGAACGTATTCAGGGCGAAACCTTGGTGGCGAATGATCCGGCCAGCGTGCGCAACGCACCCGAGAAGCTGTTCGTGCTCGATTATGCGCATTTCATGCCGCCGACCATGATCACGCGCTCTCTGGGCGCAACGCGCAAGTTTCTGGCCGAACATGGCGACATCGTGATCAAGCCGCTGCACGGTAACGGTGGCAAGGCCGTGTTCCGCGTTCCTGCTGACGGCAGCAACCTTGGCGCTTTGGTCGAGATGTTTCAGCAGGCATGGATTGAACCGTTCATGGTCCAGCCGTTTCTTCCCGATGTGGCTCTGGGCGATAAGCGCATCGTGCTGGTCGATGGCGAAGTGGCGGGAGCAATCAACCGCAGGCCGGGGGAAGGGGAGTTCCGTTCAAATCTTGCCGTCGGCGGATCGGCGGAAGCCTCTGAACTGACCGAGCGCGAAAAAGAAATCTGCACCGTGCTCGGCCCGGAACTAAAAGCACGCGGGCTGGTTTTTGTCGGGATCGATGTGATCGGCGGCAAGTGGCTTACTGAAATCAATGTGACATCACCGACGGGTATCATGGCGATTGACCGCTTCAATGGGACGGACACTCCGGGGCGGATTTGGGATGCGATCGAGGGGCGCTTGGGTCGGATGTAACCTTAAAGGCCAACCCCATGGATAACTGGATCATCAACCTGATCGAACAGGGCGGCTATTGGGGCGTCGCCTTGCTGATGGCGCTGGAAAACATCGTGCCGCCAATTCCTTCAGAACTCATCATGGGCGTCGGCGGCATTGCCGTGGCGCGCGGCACGATGACCTTCTGGCCGCTGCTGATCGCGGGAACCGTCGGTTCAACTCTGGGCAATTATGCATGGTTCCTTGCCGGTGATCGCTTTGGTTATCGCCGCCTTGAACCTCTGGTTGACCGCTGGGGACGGTGGATCACACTGGACTGGCAAAGCATCGAGGCGGCGAGCCGTTTTTTCCGCAGTCACGGCCAATGGGTGGTTTTCGCCCTGCGCTTTTCGCCCGTACTGCGCACGATGATCTCGCTGCCAGCGGGGCTTTCCCATATGCACCACGGCAAGTTCCTTGCCTTCACCTTCGCCGGGGCGGCGGTGTGGAATACGCTGCTAATCCACGGCGGACGCCTGCTGGCGCACTACCTGGAAGGTGCCAAGGATGCGATGAGTTGGACGGTCATCGGCCTGACTGCCGCTACGCTGCTGTGGTATGCGTGGCGGGTGATTACCTGGAAGAAGACTGATTAGACCCCCGCCGAAATGGTGAAGTCGACCATAATCTCGCCCGAAATCGCCTCAAGAGCATCGCGAAGCTGATCGGTGGTGGCACCCGGTGGCAAGCTGAGCTGCAACTTGGCGCGGAACAATTGACCGCCTGACCATGCGCTGTTTTCAGTGTCTGACGAGAATTCTTCGATATTGACGCCAAGACCGGCGAGCACGCTGGTGACTTCGCGGACAATTCCCGGCCGATCCTGCCCGACGAGTTCAATCGACAGAGCTTTATCCAATTCTGAAGGATCATCGCCAGCGGGAACAATCGCCACGTGAAGCCCGCTGGCATCGACCTTGCGAACTGCTTGTTCAAGCATATCCAGCTTGTCATCGGCCAGTTCAACCAGAACCGAACCCACATATTTGCCACCCATGCGGGCAAGCTGGCTTTCCAGCCAGTTGCCTCCCGCCGCCAGCACCGCATCGGCTAGAGCTTGCGTCAGGCCCGGACGGTCACTGCCCAACACGGTCAAAATGATGCGGATGGTCATGATTGGTCTCTCTCCCTCGGATGTGCGTTACGATAGACATCCAGCAAGGTCGCCGCATCCACTTTCGTATAAATCTGAGTCGAACCAAGGCTGGCGTGACCGAGCAGTTCCTGCAAACTGCGCAAATCTGCTCCGGCACCCAGCAGATGCGTGGCAAAACTGTGCCTTAGCGCATGGGGCGTGGCGCTGGGGGGAAGGCCGATGGCAATGCGCGCGCGCATCATCGCCTTCTGCACCATGCCTTGTGAGAGCGGCCCACCTCTCGCCCCTCGGAATAGCGGTTTATCGCGATCCATCGGCCACGGGCTCTTGGCGAGATAGTCTGTCACCGCATCGCGCACGATGGGCAACAGCGGCACGACGCGCTGCTTGCCGCCTTTGCCAGTGACAACAATCGTCTCGCCCAGCGGCAGCGCACCGCCAGTGAGTGAAAGCGCCTCGGCAATGCGCATGCCTGCGCCGTAAAGGAGGAGCAGCACCGCCCGGTCGCGCGCGCCGATCCACTCATCGGCGGCGTCGTCATGTACCGTGGCGGCCAGATGCACCGCCTCATCGGGCGTGACCGGACGCGGCAAGCCCTTCTTGATACGCGGCCCGCGTAGGCGCGGCGGTGCAGGATCGGCCATGCCTGACTGTTCACGGGCGAACCGGATAAAGGCTTTCAGTGCAGACAATTCGCGCGCCGCAGAGACATTGCCGATCCCGTCCGCTCGGCGGCGGGCAAGCTGACCGCGCAAGGCACCGGCATCCAGCCGGGCGAGGGCGGGCCAATCCACAGTCCCCAGTTGCTCCAACAGCCGCGCTGCGGTGGCTACATAGGCGCGCACGGTATGCGGCGAACGGCGGCGGCTATCCGCTAGGTAGGATTCCCAGCTTGCGAGTGTCTGTGCGCTGTTCATTCGCCCACCACCAGTTCCGCAGGCACCAGTTCACCCAGCAGCGCATCGAGCAGCGGCATGCCTTGGCCGGTCACGCCAATCCGTGTTCCCCGCTGCCAGGTCAGCCCTTTGGTTGCATAGAACGCGAGGCGGTCAGGATCGCAGAGCTGATCGGGTGTCATGCCAAACCGGGCGGACAATGCCCCAAGGTCAAGCCCCTCGGTCAGCCGCAAGCCCATCAGCATGGCCTCGCTCGCTTGTTCGCGCAGACCAAGGTTGCGGCTCTCGGCAATGCCGTGGCCATGCCGTGCCACCGCTGCCAGCCAGTTCTCCGGCTTCTTGTGCCGCACTGTTGCCTCGCCCAGCCGCCGTCCGTGCGCGCCGGGGCCGATACCCAACGTATCGCGGTATTGCCAATAGGCCATGTTGTGGCGACTCTTCTCGCCCGGCTTGGCGTGATTGCTCACCTCATAGGCGGGCAGGCCATGATGTGCTGTGATCTGCCGGGTGAGCGTAAAAAGATCGCCCCCGCTATCATCATCGAGCGGCGTGAATGCTTTCTCACGCACCATGGTCGCGAACTTGGTGCCCTCCTCGATGGTCAGCTGATAGAGCGAGAGGTGCCCGGTGCCGAGCGCGATAGCGCGCTCCAGCTGCGCTTGCCACGCCTCGGCACTCTGGCCGGGAAGGGCATAGATCAGATCAAAACTGACTCGCCCGAAGTGCTGCTGGGCCAGGTCCAGCGCCGTGAGGCTTTCGGCAACATTGTGCAGGCGGCCAAGAAATTGGAGCGCTTCATCATCCAGCGATTGCAGCCCCAGCGAAACGCGGTTCACCCCGGCAAGGCTGAGCGCCGCGAAATTCGCCGCCTCGACCGATGAGGGATTAGCCTCCAGCGTGATCTCTATGCCGGGAGCAAAGCCGAACAGCCGCTCCGCTTCAGCCAGCAGCGAAGCCACCAGCCCAGGCGGCATCAGCGATGGTGTGCCGCCGCCGAAAAAGATGCTCTCCAGAGCCTCACCGCCCGCAATCTCTGCCTCATACCGCATATCGGCGATCAGCGACGCCTCCCACAGCGCATGATCCACCCCATCGCGGACATGACTGTTGAAGTCGCAATAGGGGCATTTCTTAAGGCAGAAGGGCCAATGGATATAGAGCGCGCGGGCCATGGTTCGCCTGCCTAATGCGAGGGAATCTCGAAATCACCGTATAGCCTGTAGAGTCCTGCTTCCCCTAGAACAGTATATTTCCCAGCGGGGAGTGTCGTTGCAGAAACCTTGCCCTCAAAGCCTTCAGGAATCCGGGGGAATGAAATGCTTTTCTGACATACCTGCGCATGGTTCTGGTTCCGAACGTTCCAGTGAATAACGGGTTTACTGCTTTCATAGGCAGAGTAAATTGTCAGGGAATTGATGCACTGCTCCCCTCTAAGCTCTTCGCTGAGCGCGAAACTGACCTCGCTGGCACCAACGACCGTAATATCGAAATTAGATCCTGGTTGGCAGCCGGGAAGACATGCCAGTGAGAAAGCGAGGGTCAGGCGAGCCTTCATTGGCCAAACTGATCCTTCACCAGCTTGGCAAACGCATCGGCGCGGTGGCTGATCTTGTGCTTCTCTTGCGGATCATGCTCGGCGAATGTTCGCGTCTCTCCCAGCGGCACGAACACCGGGTCATAACCAAAGCCCATCGTTCCGCGCGGCGGCCATGTCAGCGTGCCGTTGGCGCGGCCTTCATAGACGGCGGTTTCGCCATCGGGGGTGGCGATGGCCAGCACACAGGCGAACCAGCATGAACGATCAACATCGGGGCCATGCTCGCAGAGCAGGCCTTCAACCTTGCCCATCGCCATGTACCAGTCACGCCCAGAAGGCCCCTCAAAGCGCTGCCGTTCGGCCCAGTCAGCTGTGTAAACACCGGGCCGTCCGCCCAGCGCCGCAACGCACAGCCCGGAATCATCCGCCAGTGCCGGAAGCCCCGAAGCCTGCGCCGCCGCGCGCGCCTTGATCAGCGCGTTTTCGGCAAAGGTGATGCCGGTCTCCGGCGGCTCGGGCAAGCCAAGCGCACCGGCGGAGATGCAATCGACCCCGAACGGTGCCAGCAATGCGGCAATCTCCTTGAGCTTGCCCGCGTTATGCGTCGCGATGACGAGCTTGCCGCCGATCTTGCCCATGAGAAATCTCCTACCTCGTTAATCCTCCCCTGGAAGGAGAGGTGGCAGTCCGAAGGACTGACGGAGGGGTGTTACCGCTGGCGTGGATACCCCTCCGCCTCCCCCCGGATCAAGTCCGGGGTCCGGCACCTCCCCCACAGGGGGAGGATTGAATGTGTTTACCGCCCCGTCGCCGCAGCCTGAGCCGCAAAGATGCCGTCACAGCCGATGCGCGCCAGACGCAGCAGGCGCAGCAGGCCTTCTTCGTCATAGGTCGCGCCTTCTGCGGTGGCCTGAACCTCGGCAATGTGGCCGCCTTCGATCAGCACGAAGTTAGCGTCAGCATCAGCCGAGCTATCCTCGATATAATCAAGATCGAGCACCGGGGTGCCCTTGAAAATACCGCAGGAAACAGCAGCAACCCGCCGCGTCATCGGATCTTCGAGAATCGCGCCAGAGGCCATCAGCTTGTCGATGGCGATGCGCAGCGCCACCCATGCGCCAGAGATCGAGGCAGTACGCGTACCGCCATCAGCCTGAATGACATCGCAATCGAGCACGATCTGGCGCTCGCCCAGCTTCTTCATATCGACCACAGAACGGAGCGAACGCCCGATCAGCCGCTGGATTTCCTGCGTGCGGCCAGATTGCTTGCCCTTGGCCGCTTCACGGCTGCCGCGCGTGTGTGTAGCGCGAGGAAGCATCGAATATTCGCCCGTCACCCAGCCTTCGCCCTTGCCGCGCAAAAATGGCGGCACCTTTTCCTCAACCGAGGCGGTGCACAGCACCTTGGTATCGCCGAAGCTGACCAGCACCGAACCTTCGGCATGGATGGTAAAGCCTGTCTCGAATGACAGAGCGCGCATTTCATCGGGGGCACGGCCTGAGGGACGCATATTATTCTCCGGGTGGTGTGAAAGCGCCGCCATAGCTATGAAGTCGACATGAGCAAAGGTTTCCGCAGATTTCTTGCAACATCCGGGGTGCTGGCGCTAATCGGCGCTTTTGGCTTTGTTGCAATGCCACGCGATTGCGACAGGTCAGTGAAAGGCGATCTGGAGCTTAACACTTGGGTCGCCAACATTTGGGCTCGCGCAACTGGCGGTGAGGTTGATTGTGATCCATGGAGTCGAGTCGAGTCGGATAGGCCGATTGGCGCGATAGCAATCGAATATTCAATCAATGCCTATGCTGGCCCCGCGACGACGCAAATCTATGTAAGGCCTGATGGTCGTGGTTTTGTGTTCAGCGAAGCGTTTCCAAAGTCTCCGTACAAGTCACCTGATGATGCATTGGCGAAGATCGATAGTAGCGATAACCAAAATTCCTTCACGTTTGATGACGTGGAGATATATCGCAAAATACGTTCTCTCCTCGCGCCATTGCGTAACGCGACGGGCCAAGACATGCTCCAGCTATCCCCTGATCGAAAATTTAAACTTCCGGGCGTTGAAGGAAAATACGTGCTGGATTGTCCTCAGTCAGCCTACCACTCGTCCGTAACCATTTTTTGGACGGGCAATTTTTATTACGAGTACCCAGGCGATTTGTCATATTTCAGTTCTGGCCCTGCTGGCTCTCATTGCTTTCCCTTGGTAAAAGCGGGAAAAAGGCTGGCTGAGGCCAATCGTCTAGCCTACCAAAAATTGCCGAAAGAGTTGATGCAACGCTGGGAAAGAGAATACGAAGCGACCAAGAACAAATAACTCATGCCCAGCCCACCGATCACCGAACTGAACACCCGCGCCCGCGAGATTTTTCGTCAGGTGGTGGAGAGCTATATCGCCACCGGGCAGCCGGTTGGTTCGAAACTGCTTGCTGGAGCCAAGACTGCCACAGGGGTGGGGCTGAACCTGTCTCCCGCATCGATCCGGTCAGTGCTCTCTGATCTGGAACATCTCGGACTGCTCGCCGCGCCGCACACCAGCGCTGGGCGGATGCCGACCGAGCAAGGCCTGCGCCTGTTTGTCGATGGCATGATGCAGGCCGCCGAACCGACCTTGGCTGAGCGCACCGCGATCGAGCGGCAACTGACCACACCTGGGCCGATCGAAGCCTCACTCGCTGCGGTCAGCTCGGTTCTCTCCGATCTTTCCGCCTGTGCCGGTGTGATCATGGTCCCGCGCCGTGAGCCACGTTTACGGCAATTGCAGCTGGTAGCCTTGTCGCCCGGCCGTGCGCTGGCCGTGCTGGTGAGTGAGGACGGTGGAATTGAAAACCGCGTCGTCGAACTTACTGCGGATGTTACGCCTTCGATGCTGGAGCAGGCCTCCAACTATATCACTGCGCATCTGGGCGGGCGCACACTGACCGAAGCCTTTGCCCTGATCCGCCAGCAAATCACCACTGGCCAAAGCGCGCTCGATGCCGCCAGCCGCGATCTGGTGACACGCGGGCTGGCGGTGTGGACCGAGGATGCTGCGCGCCGCCCGGTGTTGATCGTGCGCGGTCAGGCGAATTTGCTCGATGAGGCGGCCTTGACCGACCTTGAGCGGGTGCGCCTGCTGCTCGATGATCTGGAAAACAAGCAAAGCGTCTCAGAACTGCTTGATGCCGCGCGCGAGGCCGAGGCGACGCGCATTTTCATCGGCGCGGAGAACCGGCTTTTCGCGCTTTCCGGCTCATCCGTCATCGCTTCGCCCTATCGGGATCGCGAAGGAAAAGTGGTCGGCGTGGTGGGAGTTATCGGGCCGACGCGGTTGAATTATGCGCGGCTAGTCCCCATGGTAGATTTCACCGCTCACTCGCTGGGCAAGCTCATTGGTTAGCTGGAATTTTGAACACCATGAATGACGATACAAAGCCGCAGGAAGACCCGGCGGTCGCTGAAGAACTGAAGGGCGTTCCCGAGGAGTTTCTCGATGGCGGGGAGGGCGCGGCCCAGGCCGATGAGCTTGCCCTGCTGCGCGATCAGGTCGAATCGGCGAAGCAGGACGTGCTCTACGCCAAGGCTGAAACGCAGAACGTGCGCCGCCGTCTGGAAAAAGACATCGCCGATGCGCGCACCTATGCCGCAACCGGTTTTGCCCGCGATATTCTTTCGGTTTCGGACAATCTGGGACGTGCGCTCGATTCGATCCCGGCTGAACTGCGCGCGGATGACAAGTTCAAACACCTCGTCGCGGGGATTGAGGCTACGGTGCGTGAACTGGACAAAGTGTTCGGTCTCCACGGCATCAGCCGCATCGCCGCCATGGGCCTGCCGCTCGATCCCAACCAGCATCAGGCGATGCTGGAAGTTCCCTCGAACGATGCCGAACCCGGCACCGTGTTGCAGGAATTGCAAGCTGGTTTCATGATCAAGGACCGCCTGCTGCGCCCGGCGATGGTGGCGGTGGCGAAGAAGCCGGAGTGAGGATCAGGGCCGGTTGAGCGCCTTGATACGATCAACGATTTTAAGAACTTCTCGTTCAATTTCGTGAAGCTGCCTGAGTGTAAGAATTCTGACGCTAGGATAAGTTTCGCAGGCATTTTGCGAGTTTGTGAACATGGCGGACGGAGTGCCGTCTATGTTGCTTATCTGCATATGGCTGTGAACAATATCTGCTCGAACAGGCAATAAATCTTTGATTTCTGCCACTAGCAGAGCCAGTTTGTGAAGATTAGCAGTGGCAATTTGAGAAATTCCTGTGATTTTCGCGAACTCGTCCAGCTTCGGACGAAAAGGTTGGTTTTTTGGCGGCTCATTGTTTGCTGCTTTCAGAAGCTTGCAGACAATGGCCTCAAGATTGGCGAAAGCATCGAGCACCTGGCTCCGTGGCTGAACGAATTCAGCTGTTCTTGCCAAATCTTGTAAATCAGGGTTGGGTTCACAATTCATCGGCTCACTCTGACTGGCTTGGAAAAATTTTGCGTTAATCGCTGTGGCGGCGTGGTAATATCTTTCTATCTGAAGGGCATTTTGCAACAAACCTGTCGGAATTATACCGCCCGGAGAGCACCCCATGAACGTCACAAACAAAGTCATCCTCATCACCGGTGGTGGTGGCGGCATCGGTGCGGGAATTGCTGAGGCTTTTGTCGAGAAAGGCGCGCAGGTTGCCATCACCGACATCAATTTGGCCTATGCTCAGGCTGAGGCCGAGCGGATCGGCGGGGGCACCCTTGCACTCCAGCATGATGTGACTTCGCCGGAAAGCTGGGCCGAGGTCAAAGCGGCCGTCGAGGCACAAATCGGCCCGGTCGATGTGCTGTGCAACAATGCCGGCATCTCGCTGCCGTTCAAGCCGATGGAAGAGATCACCCTCGATCAGTTCAACCGGGTCATGGCGATCAACGTGCGCGGCGTGTTTTTAGGCTGTACGCTGTTCATGCCCGAAATGAAGGCGCGAAAATCCGGCCACATCGTCAACACATCGTCGGCCAACGGCATGATGCCGCACGGGACTTTCGCCGCCTATACCGCGACCAAATTCGCGGTTGCCGGTCTGTCCGAGGCAATCCGCATGGAGCTGGAACCGTTCGGCGTCGGCGTTTCGATCCTCTATCCCGGCCTCACCCGCAGCCGTATGTCGGAAGGACAGATGCACGATCTGCCGGACGCCATCAAAGCGGCGATTGCTGGCAAGATGATGGAGCCGGTGTGGTTGGGCCGGGCGGTGGTGCGGGCGGTGGAGAACAACGAACTCCACATCGTCACGCATCCCGATCACCTTGATGCCCTGAAGGCACGGATGGATACGCTGTACGCGGCCTTTGGTGAGCCAGCGCAGCCCGATTTCGCCGGTGGACGCATCAACGACTGATCAGAACGGCAGCAGTGCTTCCAGCAGCTCGGGTTCAGGCGCACCCGGCACCGGCTGGCCGATGCGTGCCATGAAGGCGTGGCGGACAATTTCTGCCTGCTGCTCGATCCCATAGCGGGAAAAGGCGCGGCCGGGCCGGTAGGTGTAATGATAGCGGCAGAACGGATGACGCATTAGCGGCAGGTAAAAACGCCCTTTAACCTGTGCTTGCCAGACGTGCACCATCTCGTGAATGAACAGGCCTTTCAGAGCCGATGATTCACCCGAAAAATCATCGCTATATGTATGATTTTTCGGGTGAAAATGCAAGTGTCCGCACGGCGCCATGATCACCAGGCGCGGTTGGAAAAGGAACCACTTGCGCCGCCGCACCCGCACCGGCGCGGTGTCAATAGCATCACCGAACACTGAGCGAACGAGCGCCACTTCACCCTTGGTCAGCGCTCGCTCACCGCCCGCCGGGCAGGCGCAGTACACCGAGATCGCGGACACAAGCCCTAGCCTGCCGGTTTTTCCGCAGCACCAGCCGGAACCACCGGAAGATCAACACCCGCCTTCTGGCCATCATCAAAGTTCAGGGTCAGCGTGGTATTGGTGCCCTTCTTGATCAGATCAGTCAGCCCAGTGACCATCACGTGCTTGCCGCCCGGAGAAAAAACCAGCGACTGATGCGCGGGAACAACCGTATTGCTGAGGTCTTGCATGGTCGATCGTGCGCCCATGTTCAGCGTCTCATGCATCATCGCCATCCCCGCACCACCGACGTCGACCGTCAGAATTTTGGCGGGCTGATCGGTTTCATTGTTGACCGAAAAGTATGCAGCAGCCGGATTTCCTGTAACTGCAGGCAGGACAAGCCGCGCATCGCTGATGGTAATGCCGCTCTTGGCGTTGCTGACTTTGTGTGTGCTCGTCTGCTGATTACAGGCCGTAATCGCGAAAGTGGCAGCAAGCATCAGGGACAGTCGGAACGCACGCATATTCTGGAGCCTTTCGGGACAGATTCAATTTGCAAGCACAGCTAGTGCTCCCAATCCCTTGTGCCAAGCAAAAGCGAACCTATATCGCGCTCTAATTGAACTGCGTAATCGAGCCGCCGATGCGCCTTGCCTTATCAGGGAGGTGCCCAGCGCGGCGTCAACACATGAAGCGAGGAATAGGGTTCTAATGGCTAAAGTTATCGGTATCGACCTTGGCACAACCAACAGCTGCGTTGCAGTGATGGACGGCGGCAAGCCCAAAGTTATCGAAAATTCGGAAGGTGCGCGCACCACGCCGTCAATCGTCGCCTTCACCAAGGATGGTGAGCGCCTGATTGGCCAGCCGGCCAAACGTCAGGCGGTGACCAACGGTGACAACACGATCTTCGCGGTAAAGCGCCTGATCGGCCGCCGCTTTGATGATCCGGTGACTCAGAAGGACACCGAGCTGGTTCCCTACACCATCGTCAAGGGCAAGAATGGCGATGCCTGGGTCTCGGCTGGCGGCGAGGAATATTCGCCCAGCCAGATCAGCGCCTTCACGCTCCAGAAGATGAAGGAAACCGCCGAGTCCTATCTTGGTGAGACTGTCACACAGGCCGTCATCACCGTTCCAGCCTATTTCAACGACGCCCAGCGTCAAGCAACCAAGGACGCTGGGCAGATCGCCGGTCTTGAAGTGCTGCGCATTATCAACGAGCCGACAGCGGCGGCGCTGGCCTATGGCCTCGACAAGAACGACGGCAAGACCATCGCGGTCTATGACCTTGGCGGCGGCACCTTCGATGTTTCGATCCTCGAAATCGGCGATGGCGTGTTCGAAGTGAAGAGCACCAACGGCGATACCTTCCTTGGCGGTGAAGATTTCGACGCCAAGATCGTTGAATGGCTGGCCGCGAAGTTCAA
The DNA here is from genome assembly GCA_945906105.1 of Novosphingobium sp. Chol11. Classification (GTDB taxonomy): domain Bacteria; phylum Pseudomonadota; class Alphaproteobacteria; order Sphingomonadales; family Sphingomonadaceae; genus Novosphingobium. Next base: position 57,609 of record CAMDQO010000011.1, read on the forward strand.
GGCCAAGGAAGGCCTTGACCTGAAGACTGACAAGCTTGCCCTCCAGCGGCTCAAGGAAGCTGCCGAAAAGGCGAAGATCGAGCTGTCTTCGGCGCAGACCACCGAAATCAATCTGCCGTTCATCACCGCACGCATGGAAGGCGGCGCCACCACGCCGCTGCATCTGGTTGAAACGGTGAGCCGCTCGGATCTGGAAAAGATGGTCGCTGATCTGATCAAGCGTACGCTTGATCCGTGCAAGAAGGCGCTGGCCGATGCGGGCCTCACCGCTGCGCAGATTGACGAGGTCGTTCTCGTCGGCGGCATGACCCGGATGCCGCGCGTTCGCGAAGTGGTGAAGGACTTCTTCGGCAAAGAACCGCACACCGGCGTAAATCCTGATGAAGTCGTGGCCATGGGCGCGGCCATTCAGGCTGGCGTGTTGCAGGGCGATGTCAAGGACGTGCTGCTGCTTGACGTCACCCCGCTTTCGCTGGGCCTTGAAACCCGCGGCGGTGTGTTCACGCGCATGATCGATCGCAACACCACGATCCCGACCAAGAAGAGCCAGATTTTCTCGACCGCTGAAGATAATCAGCAGGCGGTGACAATCCGTGTCTTCCAGGGCGAGCGTGAAATGGCGCTGGACAACAAGATGCTCGGCCAGTTCGATCTGGTAGGTATTCCTTCTGCCCGCAGCGGCATTCCGCAGATCGAAGTGACCTTTGACATTGATGCCAACGGCATCGTCAACGTCTCGGCCAAGGACAAGGGCACCGGCAAGGAGCAGCAGATCAAGATCCAGGCTTCCGGTGGTCTTTCAGATGCGGACATTGATCAGATGGTCAAGGACGCGGAAAAGTTCGCTGAGGAAGACAAGAAGCGCCGCGCGGCTGCCGAAGCGAAGAACAACGCCGACAGCCTTGTCCATGCCACCGAGCGCCAGCTTGAAGAGCATGGTGACAAGATCGACGCGTCGCTCAAGTCTGAAGTCGAGGCCGCGATTGCCGAAGCCAAGACCGCGCTGGAAGGTGAAGACACCGATGCCATCACCGCCAAAACGCAGGCGCTCACCGATGTGGCCATGAAGATGGGTCAGGCGATCTATGAGAAGGAGCAGGCTGCTGCGGCTTCTCCGGATGCCGAAGCTCCGGCTGGCGGTGAAGAAGAAGTTGTCGATGCCGAGTTCTCGGAAGTCGACGACAACAAGGCCTGATATTGCAATGGAACGTCCCGCCGCTCTGCCTGGGCATGAGCGGCGGGTGACGTTGGGCGCGCCTCCGGGGATTGGGCAATGTCAGCCACTATAGACTATTACGAACTGCTTGAAGTAACGCGAAACGCAGACGATGCGACGATCAAATCGTCGTATCGCAAGCTGGCGATGAAATTCCACCCGGACAAAAATCCGGGCTGCGACGATTCCGAAGCAAAGTTCAAGTCGATCAGCTCCGCCTATTCGGTCCTGTCAGACCCGCAGAAACGCGCGGCCTATGACCAGTATGGCCATGCCGCGTTCGAAAATGGCGGCATGGGCGCTGGGGCCGGGGGCGAGAATCCGTTCTCTGACCTTGGCGATATCTTCGAATCGATCTTCGGCGGCGGTTTTGGCGGCGGACGACAGCAGGCGCGGCGCGGCGCTGACTTGCGCTATGATCTGGAAATCACCCTTGATGAGGCGTTCCACGGCCGAGAAGCGCAGATTGAGATCGAGGTTTCGACTGCCTGCGATCCGTGCAGCGGCAGTGGGGCTACCCCCGGCACCGGCACGCGGCGCTGCAATCTGTGTGGCGGCCACGGCAAAGTGCGCGCGCAGCAGGGCTTTTTCACCGTCGAACGCACTTGCCCGACCTGCCACGGCAGGGGTGAGGTGATCGAAAACCCCTGTCGCAGCTGCGGTGGGGAAGGGCGGGTCAACAAGCCGCAGACGCTCGACGTCAATGTTCCACCGGGGGTCGATACTGGCACACGTATCCGCCTGACTGGCAAGGGCGAAGCCGGGCCCAATGGTGCGCCAGCCGGGGATCTCTACATCTTCGTCCACGTCAGCCGCCACGCCATGTTTGAGCGCGATGGCACCATGCTGATCACCCGAATTCCGATCACCTTCACCACGGCAGCACTAGGTGGTGAGATCGAAATTCCCGGGCTTGATGGTGCGCGGCACACTATCCACGTTCCGGCAGGCATCCAGTCAGGCAAGCAATTGCGCCAGCGCGGCGTAGGTATGCCGGTGCTGCAAGGCCGGGGCCGGGGCGATATGGTGATCGAGATTGTCGTCGAAACCCCATCAAAACTCACCGCCCGCCAGAAAGAACTGCTGCGCGAGTTGCAAGCCACCGAAACTGGCGACGAGTGCCCGCAGTCCAAGGGTTTCTTTGATCGGTTGAAGACGGCGTGGAGCGATTTGACGGAGTAAACTCTCCACTTGCCTAGAGTTTTCCCGTTTACCATTGAGCCACAAGAACCGTTCGTCCCGAGCGCAGTCGAGGGATTTGTTCGAGCGGAGCCGAGAACTTCAGCGTTGCGGGCCTCGACTACGCTCGGCCATCCCTCGACTGCGCTCGGGACGAACGGACTTGAGGTGATTCAAGTCTTTGCGGGAAGACACTAACCCGCAGCGCCTCCCAAAACCTCAGCCCTGATACCAGGCACCAGCCCCGGATCAGCCATCAGTTTGCCCTCTTCCTCATCCAGAATTGTCAGAAAAGCCTCATGCTTGAAGCGCGCCAGCTCGGCCGGTTCAATCATCGCGCCTTCGGGCAGGGCGGAGGCAATCAGATCGACCATCCGTTCCGCGCCGTGCAGCCGCCCCCACAGGTAATCATTCTCGCGATAGGACCGGCTAAAAAACGCACCAAAGTTGAAGAACTCAACCCCGCGCAGGCAATCACTAGCGCCGCCCTTGCGGATGGAGTTGCAATCATCGGGCGAGATGCGATCAACTTTGACCGGCTCAAACTCGTTCAGGCCTTCGCCGCGCAACAGCGGAAAAGTGACGGCGTCATAGAACGGAAAGCCAAGGTAGGTCAGCAGCACCTTGCGCCGCAACGCGCGCGGCATTTTGGCCAAGGCTCCGGCCAGAATCGTGTCGGCGGCAAGGTCCACATGCCTGAGACTGCGACATGCCGCCAAATGATCCAGCACGGCCCCCGGATCGGCAATTACGCCGCGCGCAATATCGGGAAAATTTGCGCCGAGAAAGCCAGCAGACTCGCACTCAAAGTAAAGCGCCAGCACACCATAAACCGCGTCGCGCGCCTCCTCGAGTGCATCGTGCGGCACTTCGGGATCGCCTTCCCAATCCTGCGACAAACGCCGCGCCAGCAGGCGCAAGCGGCGAATGCGGTACTGCAGATCGTGTGACCGGAAGAAGGCGATAGCCTCAGGAGTCGCCCCGCCGCGCATCGCGGCCATATGATCCAGCCCTTCAGCGAGCAGATGCTGAGTAACTATGCGCGCAATCACATCAGGCCCGGATAGGCCCAGATCTGGCGCAGCATCAAACACCAGTTTGGCCAGATCATCGATGATACCGGAAAACTTGACCTGAGCGTAGCCATTAAAGGCATAGCCAGCGCGCTTGGCCGCCGCATCCTGTGCTTTGGCCCGCCATGTTGTCAGACGTTTCACCGTGGGTCGATCAAGGAACAGCGTGTGGCCGAAGGTCTTCTCGACAACATCTTCCACTTCGGGCCTCAGCATATGCAGTATGCCGCGCATCCGCTCCATCTCGTGACTTTGCTGCGCCAGCACGTCCAGATTGTCGCGCACCGGCTGTTCACGCGGGATCGATGACAGCGAGCCAAAAATCACCGAGAAGAAGCCGGGTTGGCGTGGATCATCGCGATGCAGGCCGCCAACCTCATCCGGTTTGGGATCAATATAGACGAAGCGGCGATCTACCTCACGCTGGGCTGGGCGATCACTCAGCACCGCCATGGCATCGGCAAAGGGCGCATTGACCAGCACCGAACCATCGATCAGCGAGACTGTCTCCACTTCGCTGCGGCGCACGTGTTCGGGGAATATCCGCGCGGCAAAAGCGCTACGCCCGATCCACTCGGCTCCACGCTCCTGCGCTAGCCGGTCAATCTCGGAAAGCTGCAAAGCCGGGAAAGCCCCCGGAAAGCTGGCCGTGGCCCGCGCGGCGAAGACCAGTTCGAGCGGATCGGCCAGCCCGATGCCGCCAAGCCCCGGCGCAGCACTGCGAAAGCCGATGGAAACGCGGTGCTCGCTTTCTTCCACCAGCGCGGGCGAATGCAGCCGCAGCGTCTGGATGTGGCCCTTGAAGTCAGTCGCGGTGACGAACAGGTCCAGCGGATGGCCATGCGGCAGCAGCGGATCGGCGGGATCGCTCTGCGCCATGGCATCGAAAGCACCGGCCAGCATCCGCGAAAAGCCGAGGCCACCAAACGGCGGCTCGAACCAGCGAGAACGGATCAGCCGCGAAAGCTTGCTGCGCACCTCCCGGCGCGTTTCAGGCGCAACGCTGGCCGAAACGACATTGCCCGGTCGGGTCAGGAAATAGCGAACCACCGGCACGGCCCAGAACTTGACAAAGCGGGTCCACAGCCGCGCATCGGGATCAAGCAGAGTGTCAACATCGGCACCATCCAGCCACAGCTTGGTCAGCGGCTCAAGGCTTTGCCCGGAATGGATCGCCTGTGCCAGAAACACGCCGTTGACCCCGCCCGCGCTGGCCCCCGCAACAATATCAGTGAGCACGCGCAGGCGCACGGCGTGCTTTGCCTCAACGTGTTCGAGCAGGTTGCGATAGACCTGCTGGCTGCCATCAGTGCACGGCTTGCCGCTATGAAAATTGCGGCTCGCCCGCGCCAGTTTCCACAGTTCCTTGGTGACGCCATGCATATAGACCGCAAGGCTGATCCCCCCGTAACAGACAAGCGCAATGCGGAGCTCTTTCTGACGCATGGTCATGAGATGGCAGAGGTTTGACCTTATCGCCAGCCCGTATTGCTACCACCCCTTGCGTTCCTAATATGTTCTTGTTAGGCAGGGATATGGCCAAACCCAAACGCCGATATGCCTGTGCCGCTTGCGGTAGTGTCACCCACCGCTGGCAGGGGCAGTGCGCCGATTGCGGTGAGTGGAACACGCTGAGCGAAGAGGCGCAGGAAACCACTTTTTCGGCCAAGCATGATCTCTCCACCGGCGGGCGGACGCTGGTGTTTGAACCGCTCGATAAGCCCAGCGTTCCGCTCCAGCGCCGCTCGACCGGAATGGCGGAATTTGACCGCGCCTTGGGCGGCGGACTGGTTCCGGGCTCGGCAGTGCTGATGGGCGGCGATCCAGGGATCGGCAAATCAACACTGCTGCTGCAAGCCGCCGCGCTCATCGCCAAGGCGGGCGGGGCGGTGGTCTATATCAGCGGTGAGGAAGCGGCGGGGCAGGTTCGCCTCCGCGCGGACCGGCTCGGGCTGGCCGGGGCACCGATCCGCTTTGCTGCTGCCACCTCGGTGCGCGATATCCTCACCTCGCTTGCCCGCATGGAACCGCCCGCGCTGCTGGTGATCGATTCGATCCAGACCATGCATTCGGACATGATCGAGGGCGCTCCCGGCACGGTCAGCCAGGTGCGCGCCTCGGCTTTCGAACTCATCCGCTATGCCAAGGAAAACGACGTCGCGCTGGTGCTCGTCGGCCACGTCACAAAGGACGGTTCGATCGCCGGGCCGCGCGTGCTCGAACATATGGTCGATGTGGTGATGAGCTTTGAGGGCGAACGCAGCCACCAGTACCGCATCCTGCGCGGCCTGAAAAACCGCTTTGGTTCGGTCGATGAAATCGGCGTTTTCGCCATGGAGGGGCAGGGGCTTGAGGAAGTCGGCAATCCCTCGGCGCTGTTCCTTTCCGGCCGCGAAGAGGCGGTGACAGGATCTGCGGTGTTCCCGGCGATGGAAGGCACCCGGCCGGTGCTGGTCGAAATTCAGGCGCTGATCGTCAAGCTGGCTAGCGGTGCCACACCGCGCCGCGCCGTTGTCGGCTGGGACAGCGGACGGCTTGCCATGCTGCTCGCCGTGCTGGAAGCGCGTTGCGGGCTCAATTTTTCCAGCGCCGAAGTCTATCTCAATGTCGCCAGCGGCTATCGCCTGACCGACCCGGCGGCGGACATTGCGGTGGCCGCTGCACTGGTCTCGGCACTGGCGGACAAGCCGCTGCCATCGGGTGCCGTGTGGTTTGGCGAAGTATCGCTGGCGGGCGAGGTGCGGCCGGTCGCCCACGCCGGACTGCGCCTGCGCGAAGCCGCCAAGCTGGGCTTCACCGAAGCGGTGGTTCCGCCCGAGAACGGACAGTCCGTTCCGGGAATGCGGCAACATGCAGCGCCCTACCTGTCCAAACTCGTTGACCGCATATTGGGTGGGGACTAAAAACCTCAGCAATGACAGGGTTCGATATTGCCGTATTGCTCGTGGTCGCAGGCGGAGCAATCGCAGGTTTCATGCGCGGTTTCGTGCAGGAAATTCTTGCGCTTGCCGCATGGCTTTTTGCCTTGGCCGCAATCCACTACCTGCACACCCCACTGACTGCCCGGCTTGTCCCGATTACTGGCGACAATTTGGGCGCCCCAGCCGTTCTCGCTTTCGCGATCCTGCTGATGGTTCCCTATCTGGTGATCAAAATGATGTCGAAACGCATGGGGGAACTCAGCCGTGATTCGTTGCTAGGTCCTATTGACCGGGTTATCGGCTTCGGCTTTGGCACCATCAAGGGCTTCGTGATCGTAGTGCTAGCCTTCTCGATTGTCGTGCTGGGTTATGATACTGCCTGGGGCATCGGGGGCCGTCCGGTGTGGATCACGCAGGCGCGCACCTATCCCTTTGTTAATGCCAGCAGCGAAGCGCTGGTCAAGATGATTGGCGAACGCCGGAGTGCTGCTGCCAATTCCGAAAAGAAGCGCCTGAAAGGATCGTGAGCGCTTCGCCTGTCAAGCTCTACACGGCTGAGGTTCTGGCACTGGCAACCATGCTCGCCCGCTGGCCGCTTGATCCCGCCATGCCGCATCAGGGCCGCGCACGTTCGCAAAGCTGCGGCAGCACACTGGCCGTCTCGCTCGCCAGTGACGATAGCGGCAGGATTTCTACCCTGGGCATCGGTGCGCAAGCCTGCGCCATTGGCCAGGCGAGCGCGGCGATTTTTGCCCAATCGGCCTGCGGGCTGCACCGGAGTGACATTGCCCGCGCCGCAACTGCCATCGAAGTCTGGCTCAAGGAAGCTGGCCCCCTACCCGAATGGCCGGGTTTTGAAGTGATCGCTGTCGCGCAAGCATACCCCGCACGCCACGGGGCAATCCTGCTTGCTTGGCGCGCTGCACTAGACGCGCTTCCCTAAGCGGCTTTGCCAAGCTAGAGCCTCGCCGCAAGTACAGGCGGGGAGAATCTCATGAGCGAAACAGCGCGCCATCCGGACATAGAGCCCAGCGCATCCGATATGCGTCTGGTCATTGCTGCCAGTTCGGCAGGCACCGTTTTTGAATGGTATGATTTCTTCATCTACGGAACGCTGGGTTCGATCCTATCGAAGACCTTCTTCCCAACCGGCAATGCTACACTGGAAATGCTGCTGTTCTGGCTGGTCTTCGCCGTCGGCTTCGGCTTCCGTCCATTGGGCGCAATCCTGTTCGGCTATCTGGGTGACAAGCTGGGCCGCAAATACACCTTCCTCGTCACCGTGACGCTGATGGGAATTGCCACCGCCGGTGTTGGACTGGTGCCCTCGGCAGCGGTGATCGGCATGGCCGCCCCGGTCATCATTATCGCGCTACGCATCCTGCAAGGGCTGGCGCTCGGCGGCGAATATGGCGGCGCGGCGATCTATGTGGCCGAACATGCCGACCCCAAAAAGCGTGGCTATTTCACCAGTTTCATTCAGGCCAGCGTGGTTGGCGGCTTTGTGCTGAGCCTGGTCGTCGTGCTGGGCTGCAAGGCCATCATGAGCCCGGAAACCTGGCTGGAATGGGGCTGGCGGGTGCCATTCCTGCTGTCGATTGCCTTGCTGGGCATTTCGCTGTGGATGCGGCTCAAACTGTCTGAAAGCCCGGTTTTCAAGGCGATGAAGGAACAAGGCGAACTGGCGGGCAATCCCTTTGTCGAAAGCTTCACTTATCCCGGCAACAAGAAACGACTGTTCATAGCGCTGTTTGGCGTGGCCGCCGGTCTGACCGTGATCTGGTACACAGCGATGTTCACCGGCCTCAGTTTCCTGAAAACAGCGATGCGGATGGAAGGCACCACGGCGGAAATCATCGTCGGGCTGAGTGCGGCTGTCGGCATGGTATTCTTCATCTACTTCGGCAAATTGTCTGACCGGATCGGCCGCAAGACCTCGATCATCTGGGGCTATGTGCTGACCTTGGCGCTGATGTTCCCGCTGTTCTGGGTCATCGGCAGTTTCGCCAATCCGGGCCTCGCAGAAGCCGCCCAGCGCGCGCCGATCGTGGTTTCGGGTCCGGATTGCAATTATTCACCCTTCCGTCCCGAACAGACCAGCAATTGCGGCAAGCTGCTGGCTGATATCGGCGCGGTCGGCGTTGCGTTCCAGCACGGGCAGGGAGCAGAACTCGCCATGACTATCGGCGGCAAGTCAGTTCCGCTTGAAGCCTATCAGTGGGACGCCAAGTCCCCCGTCCGTGCCAAACAATTGCAATCCTGGTTGGGCGATGCTGGGTATAACCTTGCCAAAGTTACGCCCAGTTTAGGCAATGCCGTGATGATTTTTGCCGCCTTGCTGGCAATGATGGCGCTGTCAGGCATGACCTATGGCCCGGTCGCCGCTCTGCTGACCGAGATGTTTCCCCCGCACGTCCGCTACAGCTCGATGTCGATCCCCTATCACATCGGCACCGGTTATTTCGGCGGATTTTTGCCATTCATCGCCAGTCTGATCGTGGCGATGACTGGCGATCCCTATTCGGGTCTATGGTACACCTGGGTTGTCGTCGCCGTGGCCTTTGCGGTTGCGATGTGGGGCCTGAAAGGCGGGCCGCCGCAAGACTTCAGCGACGATGCCGCCTGAAGCTCCGCAACCACCACTCCGTCTGGTACTTGATACCGGAGCACTGATCGCGAACTGGCGGGCGCTTGACCGGCTGTCAGGATCCGCGCGGGCTGGTGCGGCGGTCAAGGCTGATGGCTATAGCACAGGCGCGCGCCGGGTAGTCACTGCGCTGGCTGGTGTCGGATGCCGCGATTTCTTCGTCGCCTATAGCAGCGAGGCGGCTGAGCTAACAGCATTGGTCGATCCTGGACAAATATCTGTGTTGCACGGCCCGCTCAGCGCATCAGACGTCCACTTCATGCAGCAATCTGGGCTGCGTCCGGTGATCAATTCGCTCCCCCAGGCGCGGCTATGGCTGGAAGCGGGTGGCGGCACTTGCGATCTGATGATCGATACCGGGATCAACCGGCTTGGCCTGTCGATGGCGTCGCTTGGTGATCCGCTCGTGGCGAAGCTGGATGTTCAGGTGCTGATGTCGCACATGGCATCGGCAGACGAAGACTGCGCGCAAAACGAAGTCCAGCGCCTCCGCTGGGAAGAAGCGAGAAGGCAGATCAATACCCCTGAGGCCAGTCTCGCCAATTCCGCCGCGATCATGCTGGGCAGCGCCTATCATGGTGATCTGACGCGGCCCGGACTATCGCTTTATGGCGGCATTCCGCGTGCTGAAATGGCTGAACACATTGCCCCCGTTATTCAGCCGCAGGTTGCAATTCTGCAAGTACGCGATCTCGTGGCGGGAGAAAGCGTAGGCTATAACGCTACCTTCACCGCAAGCCATGCCATGCGCGTTGGCGTGGTCGCATTAGGCTATGCCGATGGCTATCTGCGAGCATGGTCGGGCAAGGGTTTGATGCACCACGGCGAAGCCGCATTTCCGGTGATCGGGCGGGTATCCATGGACATGACGGTGATCGATCTTTCTGCTGCGCCGCAGTTGCGAGAAGGTGACTGGCTCGATCTGGCCTACTCGCTCCCCGAATCCGCCGAAGTGACCGGACTCTCCCAATATGAACTGTTGACGCTTCTAGGTCGCAGATTCGCTAGATGAGGGCAGATTTTTCGCTGCGCAGCATAGAAATGTTGCACCGCACTAGGGGTAAGTGCTAGATCAGCTCTCCAACCATATAATCTAGGGGTCGAGTCCATGACCAAGGCGCAAGATGGTGACTGTGTCATCATCAAGAAATATGCCAACAGGCGGCTCTACAACACCCAGTCTTCAAGCTACATCACGCTTGATCATCTGGCACAAATGGTGCGCGAAAGTATTGATTTCAAAGTAGTTGATGCCAAGACTGGTGATGACATTACCCACCAGATACTGACCCAGATCATCGTCGATGAAGAAGCCGGTGGTGAGCAAATGCTGCCAGTCAGCTTCCTGCGTCAACTGATCTCGATGTACGGTAATTCGGTTCAAGGTCTGCCCCAGTACCTCGAAGCCTCGATGAATCACTTCAGCGAAAACCAGCAAAAGCTGCGCAGCGCGTTTGAGGAAAGCCTAGGCAACAACCCGCTGACCAAAATGGCCCAGCAGAATTTTGACATGCTCAAGGCCGCCGCAGCCGCCTTCATTCCCGGTTCTGCAGCACCCGAAGCACCAGAGGCAAAGCCCGAAACGCATAGCCCCTCATCTGACGAACTCTCGTCACTGCGCGCCCAGATGGCAGAAATGCAGAATAAGCTCGACTCCCTGAGCGACTAAGCTGCGACTCAACAATCGGGCGCGGGCGCTTGCCCCTCTGTGCCCCCTCGGCTATCGCGCCGCCCATGAAACACGCCCTTTCCGTCACCCGCTCCGATGATTTTGCCGCTTGGTATCAGGAGGTCATTGCCGAGGCCGATATGGCCGAAGAATCGGGAGTGCGCGGCTGCATGGTGATCAAGCCTTGGGGCTATGGCATCTGGGAACGCATTCAGGCGTTGATGGACGCACGGATCAAGGCGGCAGGCGTGCAGAACTGCTACTTTCCGCTGTTCATCCCGCTGTCCTACTTCGCCAAGGAGGCCGAACACGTTGAGGGTTTTGCCAAGGAAATGGCAGTCGTCACCCATCACCGGCTGGTGAGCGATGGCAAGGGCGGGCTGGTTCCCGATCCCGAAGCCAAGCTTGAAGAGCCGCTGGTCGTCCGCCCGACATCGGAAACCGTAATCGGGGCGGCCATGGCGCGCTGGATCCAGTCTTGGCGCGATCTGCCGCTATTGACCAACCAGTGGGCTAACGTGGTGCGCTGGGAAATGCGCACCCGGATGTTTCTGCGCACCAGCGAGTTTCTCTGGCAAGAAGGCCACACCGCTCACGCTGACAAGGCCGATGCCATGGCAGAAATGCTGCGCGCGCTCGAAATGTACCGCAGCTTCTCGGAAGATGTGCTGGCGATGCCGGTGGTTGCAGGCGAAAAGCCTGAGAATGAACGTTTTCCCGGTGCCGTTTCCACCTATTCGATCGAAGCCATGATGCAGGATGGCAAGGCGCTGCAAGCGGGAACCTCACATTACCTCGGCACCGGTTTCGCTGAGTCAGCAGGCATCCGCTATCAGGACAAGGAAGGCCAACAAACGCTGTGCCACACCACCAGCTGGGGCGTTTCCACGCGCCTCATCGGCGGCCTGATCATGACGCACGGCGATGATGATGGCCTGCGCGTGCCGCCGCTGGTCGCGCCGCACCAGATCGTTATCGTGCCAATGCTGCGCGACAATGAGGAGGATGATGCGGTGATCGCATACTGCCGCGAACTCACCGCTGAACTGGCCAAGGTCCGCGCCTTTGATGAGCCACTGCGCGTCCACTATGATGGCCGCGCCATCAAGGCGGCGAACAAGCGTTGGGGCTGGGTCAAAAAGGGTGCGCCAGTGATTATCGAAATCGGCGGGCGCGATGTAGCAGGCGGCAATGTCAGCTGGTTGCGCCGCGACGCCCTGTATAATGAGAGCGGCAAGCTGGCCTCGACCATCGAGCCGAAGGGCGATCTGGTCGCCCGCGCCTCTGCGCTGATCGAGGAAATTCAAGCTTCGCTGCACAAGGAGGCCACCACGCGCCGCGATGCCAATATCACGCGCGGGATTGCCTCGCTCGATGCGCTCGCCGCGCACTTCACCGATGGCAACAAATACCCCGGTTGGGTCGAACTCGGTTGGTCACGCCCTGCTGGCGCTGAACTGGAAGAGGTCGTCACCAAGCTGAAGGCCCACAAATTGACCATCCGCAACACGCCGATGGACGTTGCCACCCCTAGCGGGCAATGTATCTTCACCGGCAAACCGGCGGTGGAGACCATCTATGTGGCGCGTTCGTATTAGGCATTGGTTTGCAGCATTGCTGGTGGCTCTGGTGATTGCGCCCCCGGCAATCGCCGCCGGTCCCTATGCCTACAAGCTGAAGATCACGCCTGAGGAAGGCCCGGTCGACCTTGCGGTTGAAGGGCGCAAATCGCTGGAATACGGAACCTGCGCTCAAGGTGCGATGACCACACTTGATAGCACTGACTGCCTCATGGACGAATTGCAACGGCAGGACACCATGCTGAACCTCGTCTGGGGTCACAAATATCGGCATATCGCGCCTGCAAATAAACCGGCCCTGCTGGCTGCGCAGCGGAAGTGGGTTGCGGCGCGCGATCCTTTCTGCCGAAAACAGTCAGATGCCTACAAGGGCGGCACAATTGCCCCCATCATATTTGTCGCTTGCAAGATGGACCTGACGATCCGCCGGACGATGTGGCTGGAGAAACTTAAGTGACTTTACGTAATCTGTTCAGTGCCACCGCCTTGCTTCTCGCCGCCGCCAATGCCGCACAGGCAGGCGAAGCGCCGCAAGTCAGCGAAGCCCGTCTTCGCGCTGATGTGGAAAAGCTGGTCTCCTTTGGCACCCGCCACACCCTGTCCAGCGAAACTGATCCCAAGCGCGGGATCGGCGCGGCGCGGGGCTGGGCGGAAGCAGAATTTCGCAAGACCAGCAAGGCTTGCGGCAACTGCCTTGAGATTGTGCTGCCAGACCGCATAGTGACGGGCGACCGCATCCCCAAGCCTGCCCATATCGTTAATGTCGTGGCCATTCAGCGCGGAACCGAACGTCCGAACGAAGTGGTGATTGTGCAGGCTCATATCGACAGCCGTGTCTCCGATGTGATGAATTTCACCGCCGATGCACCCGGCGCCAACGACGATGGTTCCGGCACCGCACTGGTGATCGAAACGGCCCGGGTGCTGTCAAAGCAGAAATTCCCCACCACGATCATTTACGCCGTGTTGCAAGGAGAAGAACAAGGCCTGTTCGGCGGCAAGCTGCTGGCGGACTATGCCAAAGCACAGGGCTGGACGGTGAAAGCCGTGCTCAACAATGACATCGTCGGCAATACGCGCGGCTCTGATGGGCTGGTTGATGACAAGCATGTCCGCGTGTTCTCCGAAGGCCCACGCGCCGATGGCGATGACAAATTGCGCGCGACTGCACGGCGCTTTGGCGGTGAAAATGACAGCCCGAGCCGGAACCTTTCGCGATACGTTGCCGGTTTAGCCACACCGGAACTCGGCGTTAGACAGATATGGCGAACTGACCGCATGGGCCGTGGCGGGGATCACATTCCATTCCTCGATGCGGGAATTCCTGCGATCCGCTTCTCGGTGGCGGTCGAGAATTACGATCACCAGCATCAGGATCTGCGCACAGAAAAAGGCGTGATCCATGGCGACACCATTGAATTCATGGACTTCGCTTACCTTGCTAAGGTGACACACCTCAACATCGCGGCTCTGTCCGCCGTGGCTCGCGCGCCCACGCCGCCGACGGTTTCAATCGAAGGTGCAGTCACGACCTCGACCAAGATGTCCTGGACGTCAGTCTTCGGCGCGACGTCTTACAAAGTCTACAAGCGGCGCACTGATGCGAGAGATTGGGAAATGGTAACATCGGTCAGCGCCTCACCGTCGCCACCTGGAGGTGGAAGCATCACGCAAGTTGTGCTGCCCGGCTTTCGCGCCGATGACTGGTTGTTCGGCGTCGCTTCCGTATCGCGGGATGGCGCACAAAGCCCCATCAGTTCAGCCGTGCCGGGCGGGCAATTCGCGCCGCTGGCCAATCCCAAATGACCATAAAACCCACGAAACACGCCCCCGGTCTGCCCACCCGCAAACAGGTGCTCGATTTCATCGCCAATTCGCCAGCAGATGCCGGAAAGCGTGAGATATCCAAGGCGTTCGGCCTCAAAGGGCATGAAAAGATCGCGCTCAAGGCGCTGCTCAAGGACATGGCCGATGAGGGCCTGATTGACGGCAAGCGGACCGCTTATCACCGTATGGGCGGAGTGCCGCACGTCACCGTGCTGCGGGTTGTCGATATCGAGGACGGCGAGGCGATTGCCATTCCCGATAGCTGGCAACCCGATGATGCTACGCCGCCGCCGCGTTTGCGGATGATCGAAAAGGGTCCGACAAACCGCATGGCTCACTCTGCGCTCAAGGTGGGCGACCGGGTGCTGGCGCGCACTGAAGAGGCCGGAAACGGCTGGCGTGCCCATGCGATGAAAAAGCTGCCCGCCATGACTGATTCCGTCCTCGGCGTGATCGAGTTTGATGGCGCAGGCAAGCCGTGGCTGGCCCCGGTCGACAAGCGCATTCGCAGTTCATCGCCCGTCGCCGATCTGGGCGGAGCAGAGGCGGGCAATCTGGTGCTGGCCGAACCGGCAGGCCGCACGCCGCGTTCGGGCGTGAAGGTTACGCAAGTGCTCGGCGATCCACTTGCCCCGCGCGCCTTCAGTCTTATCGCCATCCACAAGCACGGCATTCCCAATCTATTTACTGAGGAAATGCTGGAAGAGGCGCAGCTTGCCGCCAAACTGCCGCTTTCGCACGAAAAGCGCGAAGATCTGCGCGCGTTGCCCATCGTCGCTATCGATCCGTCGGACGCGCGCGATCATGACGATGCCATCTGGGCTGAACCCGATGGCAATGGAGGCTTCCGCGCGCTGGTCGCCATTGCCGATGTGTCATTCTATGTCCGCCCTGGCAGTATGATTGACCGCGAGGCACGCAAGCGCGGCAATTCGGTCTATTTCCCGGACCGCGTTGTGCCGATGCTGCCCGAAGTGCTCTCCGCCGATGTCTGTTCCTTGCGTTCGGGCGAGGACCGTGCGGCGATGGCCTGCCATCTGACCATCGACGCGCATGGCAATGTCACCGACTGGCGATTCACCCGTGCATTGGTGCGGATTGCCGAAGTGATTGCCTATGAGGAGGCGCAGAAACGCATCGATGAAGGCAACAATGCGGGGGGGGCAGAGGCCCATCTCCAAAACCTGTGGGATTGCTGGAAGCTGCTCGCAGCAGCGCGTGACAAGCGCGATCCGCTCGCGCTCGAACTGCCCGAGCGGCAAGTGCGGCTCGATGAGCAGGGTCGGATCAGTGAAATCGCCATTCGCGAGCGTTTGGACGCTCACCGCGTGGTCGAGGATTTCATGATCGCCGCCAATGTCGCTGCTGCCAAGGCGCTGGAGGCGAAAGTCGCGCCAGTGGTCTATCGCGTTCACGAAACCCCCGGCCGCGAGAAGCTCGTCGCGCTGAAGGATTACCTCGCGACATTCGACATGAAGCTGGCGCTGGGGCAGGTAATCACCCCCGGCCTGTTCAACCGCATGCTCAAAGACGTGGCCGACGAGACCGAGAAGATGCTGATCATGGAGGCGGTACTTCGCAGCCAGACTCAGGCTTATTACGGGCCGAAGAATGCCGGACATTTCGGCCTTGCGCTGGGCAGCTATGCGCACTTCACCTCGCCGATCCGGCGCTATGCCGATCTGCTGGTCCATCGCGCGCTGGTCGATGCCTATCACCTTGAACAGCCTGCGCCGAAGGGTGATTTGCCGCCGACATCGGGCCTTTCCGACCGCGACCGTGACGATCTTGGTAAAGTCAGCGAGGCACTCAGCGTTGCTGAACGCCGCGCCATGGAGGCCGAGCGCGATACCATTGATCGCTATGTCGCCGCATGGCTCTCTGCGCGGGTAGGCGAGGTGTTCAAGACCCGCATCACCGGCGTGCGCAGCTTCGGTTTTTTCGCCACTATCATCGCGCTCGGCGGTGATGGGCTGGTGCCGGTATCGACGCTGGGCCGGGAATATTACACCTATGACGAAAAAGCGCAGGCGCTGATTGGTGACAGGAGCGGCACGCGGTTTGCCGTGGGGCAGGTGCTCGAACTGCGTCTGGCAGAGGCCAATCCGCTGACTGGCGCGCTGAAGTTTGAACTGCCCGATAGCGAAGGCTCAGGCATCGAACTGCGGGGAAGGCCGGGGCCGCTCAAGCACAAGGGCAAGCACGTTGCCGGAAAACGCGGGCGACCGGGGAATATCCGGCATCAAGGGAAAAAACGCTAGCTCAACCGATCAAGCGCTTCCTCATCAAGCCCGCCGGGGACGATATAGAGCGGGCAGGATAGCCCGCCGATTCCCGCACTGGAAAAGTGCGCCACCAACGGCCCGGGAGTGCCGCCTTCCGCCGCACCCAGCACCAATGCCGCGACTTCGGGATGGGCGACAATATATTCGCTCACCACCTTGATTCCTTCGCCCTGCTTCACAGCGATAACCGGCATGACGCCGCTTTCCGAAGCGAGATTGCCTGCCGCGCTGGTTACCAGCACTTCTGCGCGGCTGCGGGCTTCCTCCTCGATGGTGGCCTGAACGCCCCCGAAGGCAACGAACTCCTGCTGCGGAACGATTGCCAGAATATGCACCTGACCACCGGTGCGTGCAGCACGTCGCGCCGCGAAGCGCAGGGCGACATCTGCTTCATCAGTCTCATCCATGATTACCAGATAGACGCGCATCGTGGTTCCCCTGTCCTGTAAGAACATATTCAACACATTCGAATTCGCTGCAAGGCGGCTTGCCCAAGGCGCTCATTTTGGCCAATAGCGGGGCTGACCCAATAGCGGTGCAGACATTGCACGCCCAGCGGAGCCAGAACACAGCCATGCCGATCGCGATCAAGATGCCCGCCCTTTCGCCCACGATGGAACAGGGCAATCTGACCAAGTGGTTGGTCAAGGTTGGTGACACCGTTTCCTCTGGTGACATCATGGCCGAAATCGAGACTGACAAGGCGACCATGGAGTTTGAGGCGGTGGATGAGGGCACGATTCTTTCCATCGATGTCGCTGAAGGTACGGAAAATGTGAAGGTCGGCACGGTGATCGCCCAGCTTGGCGGTGAAGGCGAAGCTGCGGCTCCTGCGGTTAAGGCAACTCCAGAAAAGCCGGTCGAGTCAGCAGCTGCCGCAGCAGCGCCCGCCGGGGTTCTGGCCAGCCCGATGGCGCAGCGCATGGCGGCGGAAAAGGGCGTCGATATTACCACGATCAAGGGCTCCGGCCCCGGCGGTCGGATTGTCAAAGCTGATATTGAAGCGGCAGAGCCGGGCAGTGCTCCGGTGTCGCCAGCAGTTACGGCTCCTGCACCAGCACCAGTTGTTTCTGCTGCGGCCAAGTCAGCCACTGCCGGAGATCGCGTAATAGCCAGCCCGCTAGCCAAGCGATTGGCGGCGGAAATGAATATCGACCTTGCAGCAGTCAAGGGCTCTGGCCCCAATGGCCGCATTGTCCGCGCCGATGTTGAGAGTGCCACCCCCGGCAGCGCCGTTTCTGCGGCTCCTGCTGCTCTCATCGCACCATCCGCCGCGCCGGTCGCCATGGCGGATGAAACCCGCGCGCTGCTTGATGATCGCATTCCGCACACGGTTGAGAAACTGTCGGGTATGCGCAAGACCATCGCCCGCCGCCTCACCGAATCGATGCAGCAGGCACCGCATATCTATCTCACCGTCGATATTCAGCTCGACAAGCTGCTGGGGCTGCGCAGCGAGCTGAACGAGGTTCTGGAAAAGGAAGGCGTCAAGCTTTCGGTCAACGATATGCTGGTCAAGGCGCTCGGCAAGGCGCTGATCGCGGTGCCTGAATGCAATGTCACTTTCGCAGGGAAAGAACTGATCCGCTATTCGCGCGCCGATGTTTCGGTGGCCGTCAGCATTCCCGGCGGCCTGATTACCCCGATTGTGCAGGACGCGGGCGGTCGCACCCTCGCTTCGATTGCTGCGGCGATGAAGGATCTGGGCGCACGCGCCAAGGAGGGCAAGCTCCAGATCGGCGAGTATCAGGGCGGCACCGCGAGCCTGTCAAACATGGGCATGATGGGGATCAAGCAGTTCACCGCCGTGATCAACCCGCCGCAATCGACCATCCTCGCCATCGGCGCGGGTGAAAAGCGGCCCTGGGTGATGCCCGACGGCTCGCTCGGCGTCGCCACGGCCATGACCGCCACCGGCAGCTTCGATCACCGCGCGGTGGATGGGGCCGATGGAGCAAGGCTGATGGCGGCGTTCAGGGACTATGTTGAGAAGCCGCTAGCGCTGGTTGCTTGATGTCTACCCCGATCAGAGACCCCGCCATCCGCGTTACCGCCATGCCGGCGGATACCAACGCCAATGGTGATATCTTCGGCGGCTGGCTGATGGGGCAGATGGACATGGGGGCGGGCCTCATCGCCGCCAAGATCGCGCGTGGCCGGGTGGCGACGGTGGCGATGGACGGGATGCAGTTCCTCGCCCCGGTGAATGTCGGTGATGAAGTTTCAGTCTATTGCGACTTGGTCAAAGTGGGCCGTAGCTCGATCACTGTCGCTTGCGAGGCATGGCGGCGGCATCGCTTTGAGGATGAGGCGATAAAGGTTACGGCTGCAACCTTCACCTTCGTGGCGATAGACGATAACGGCCGCCCCAGATCGGTTGATCAACGCGCGGTTGAACAGGAGTAGTTACACGTGGCTGAAGCATATGACCTCATCATTCTTGGTTCCGGCCCCGGCGGCTATGTCTCGGCCATTCGTGCGGCGCAGCTGGGCTTGAAGGTTGCGATTGTCGAGCGCGAAAACCTGGGCGGCATCTGCCTCAACTGGGGCTGCATCCCCACCAAGGCGCTGCTGCGTTCGGCCGAAGTGTTCCACCAGATGAAGCACGCCAAGGACTATGGCCTTGCGGCAGACAACATCACCGCCGATCTCGCCGCCGTGGTCGCGCGCTCACGCGGGGTGGCCAAGCAGCTCAATCAGGGCGTCACGCATCTGATGAAGAAGAACAAGATCACTGTGCATATGGGGCAGGGCAAGCTGACCGCTCCGGGCAAGCTGGAAGTCACGAACGATAAAGGTGTCGAGGCGCTTGTCGCCAAGCACATCATTATCGCCACGGGAGCCCGCGCGCGCGATCTGCCGTTCGCCAAAGCTGACGGCGACCGCATCTGGACCTATCGCCATGCCATGACACCCAAGGAAATGCCGAGCAAGTTGCTGGTCATCGGATCGGGCGCAATCGGCATCGAATTCGCCAGCTTCTACAATGATATGGGCAGCGAAGTGACCGTCGTTGAGATGATGGACTGCGTGGTTCCGGTTGAAGATGCAGATGTTTCCACCTTCCTTGAAAAGTCGCTCAAGAAGCAGGGCATGACGATTCTCACTGGCGCAGGTGTCGAAAGCATCACCACCAGCGACAGCGGCGTGAAAGCCAAGATCAAGGGCAAGGACGGCAAAGTCACTGAAGGCGATTTCAGCCATGTCATCGTTGCCGTTGGTATCGTGCCAAATACTGAGGACATCGGGCTGGAAGCACTGAGCATCAAGGCCGAACGCGGGATCATCGCGATTGATCCCTATGGCCGCACCAATGTGAAGGGCGTCTGGGCAATCGGTGATTGCACCCCCGGACCATGGCTGGCGCACAAGGCAAGCCATGAGGGCGTCACCACGGCTGAGGCTATCGCGCAGGAACTGGGCAACACATCAGTCCACCCGCACGCCATGGACCGCCGCAACATTCCGGGTTGCACTTATTGCCACCCGCAGATCGCCAGCGTCGGCCTGACCGAAGCCAAGGCCAAGGAAGCGGGCTATGAGCTGAAGGTCGGCAATTTCCCCTTCATCGGCAACGGCAAGGCGATTGCGCTGGGCGAGGCCGAGGGCTTCATCAAGACGGTGTTCGATGCCAAGACCGGCGAACTGCTGGGCGCGCATATGATCGGTGCAGAAGTGACTGAGCTTATTCAGGGCTATGTTGTTGGCAAGACGTTGGAGACCACCGAGGCCGAACTGATGCAGACCGTGTTCGCGCATCCGACGCTAAGCGAAATGATGCATGAATCGGTGCTGGCAGCCTATGGCCGCGCGATTCACATCTGATTGAATAGATGAGGGGCGGTGAATGCCGGCCCTGCGCTTATCTTTCGAGCAGTGACTGCCGCACGATGTGATCGTAAACGGGCGGGTAAAGCCGGTGTGAAAACTCGCAGCCGATCATGCCTTCACGCTTCCAGCGCAGATTGGCCACAAGCAGTTCAAGGCCAGGGATACGGATGTACAGCGATAGGTGCTCGGTAAGTCCGGGGCGCCAATCCATGCAGAATCCCGATTCAGAAATGTCCTGCAATTTGAGCTTCAGCCAGGGTCGCGTCCCCTGACGGATCTCACAGGTGAGCGAAACCTCTGCGCGATTAGCGCGGCCAGGTGACTCGCTTTGTTCAATCCTGCCGGGTTGGTAAGTCACACCTGCCTCCATAGATGTTAGGACGATAGACGATCCCGGTTAATGGCCCGTTAGGAACTACACCGAATTCGGTCTGATTCATGCCTTTCTAGTGCGGTAAGATTTTACATCAGTTAACTTGGTTGTTGCGCAGGCTTGGTGCAGTTCGCCTTTTGACAAATGTCATGGATCTTAGGGTCGCACAGTCGATAATTTGAATAACGCTTTATCGGCTGACCGGGATTGTTCGAAATGCCATTAGGGAAGGGGTAGTTTCGAACAATCCCGGTACCTTTGCAAATCTTAACCGATGCGCATTGCGCCATATCTTTTCCGCTGGCATTTCAGGGGACTTGCCCGGTCGGGGGATATCGACCAGCATGGTATGAGGTGACCAGTAATGCACATCGCACTTGTCGATGACGATATTGATGAAATCGCCGAAATCGCATCATCACTGCGCAGTTCCGGTTGCGAATGCTCGACTTATTCGAGCGGCGAAGAACTATTGGCAGCGCTGCGACGTGAAACTTTTGATGCCTTGCTGGTTGATTGGAACATGATGGGCATGTCA
>CAMDQO010000012.1 GCA_945906105.1 Novosphingobium sp. Chol11
ACCTTCGATCGTCAGATAACCGAGCTCAAAGTCCGTGCTGCAATCCTCAATCGCTTCTCGCAAATAGGCACACCCAATACCGTTCGTGTTGGGTAGTAATCCTAAATAAAGGATGGTTCAGGCCCGCGCGGAGTTATGCAACAAAGCCCGTCAACCATGACAACTTCGGCATCATCAAGCGCTTCGACCCTGATGGCAGTTTCGCCCGTCACGGCAATTCCGTCGCGTGGATTGGCAGCATTGCCATTGATCAGCACCCTGCCGGTAGCGGCAACCAGATAGAGATGCCGTGCCGGATCGACGGCATATTCAACGACCTGGCCAGCGCGCAGAGTCGCCGCTAGCACCTTGGCGTCAGCGCGTATCATCAACGAATCGTCCGTATCTGGCTTGCCACTGGCGAGCACAACCCAGCGTCCTGACCGTCCTCCTCGCGGAAATTCGCGCTGTCCCCAGGCCGGGGCAGCGCCATTTTCATCGGGCAAAATCCATATCTGGAACAGTGTCGTCGCTTCATCCTCGCGGTTGTATTCGGCGTGGACGATGCCGCTGCCGGCGCTCATCACCTGAACGTCACCGGCAGCGGTCCGGCCCTTGTTGCCCTGACTATCCTCATGGCTGATCGCACCGCTGCGAATGAAGGTAATGATTTCCATGTCTTTGTGCGGGTGAGGGGGGAAGCCGCTGTGCGCGGCGATGGCATCATCGTTCCACACCCGGATATTGCCCCAGCCCATGCGGTTCGGGTCGCGGTAATCGGCAAAGCTGAAGTGATGGCGCGCATCAAGCCAGCCGTGGTCGGCATGACCAAGGCTGGCGAAAGGACGAATTTCAAGCATGGAGATTCTCACCTCGGCGGGGTGTTGCCGCCGGAATGACTGTCAGATGGGTGTGGCCGCCACCCGTTTCAAGTCATTCCTCACCGTGCCCCAGCGCCAGATAGTCGGCACTTTGCATTTCCATCAGGCGGCTGATTGTGCGTTCGAATTCAAACCGCCCCCCTTCATTCCCTTTGGCTCCCGCTTCATATAGTTCTTCGGGCGAGGCCGCAGCGGTGACCAGCAGCTTAACCCGCGCTTCGTACAGGGCATCGATCAGTGTGACAAAACGCGCTGCTTCATTGCGATTTTCCGGGCCCATGCGCGGAATTCCGACCAGGATAACTGTGTGGTAAGCATGGGCAATGGCGAGGTAATCCGCTGCCCCGCGGGCTTCGGCGCACAGTTTCCTGAAGCTGAACACCGCCAGTCCTTTCAAGCTCTTGGGAACGAGCAGCCTGCGCCCGCCGCCGACGTCCAGTTCGGCCGAGGGAACGTGCGAGCTGTCTTCATCGGAATAGTCGGTCAGGCGGAAGAAGGCCTCGCGGACCTGATCCGTCGCGTTTTCGCCCAGTGGGGTATGCCAGGTCGCCATGCCGCCCAGCCGCTCAAGCCGGTAATCGACCGGACCGTTGAGTTCCAGCACATCGAGTTTCTGCTCGATCAGCGCAATAAACGGCAGGAAATGTTCGCGATTGAGCCCGTCCTTGTAAAGCTGTGACGGGGCGCGGTTCGATGTGGCGACAATTGTTATGCCATGATCAACAATCAACGCAGTAAACAGGCGGCTCATGATCATGGCGTCGGCGCTGTTGTTGACCACCATTTCATCAAAAGCGAGCACTCTAAGCCCCTTGGCGATGCTGGAGGCAACGGGAAGTATGGGGTCTCCGCTCTCCTTTTTGCGCTCCTCGTGCAGCAGGGCGTGGACTTCGAGCATGAAGGAATGGAAGTGAACCCGGCGCTTCTGGGAGATGCGCAAGGTATCATGGAACAGGTCCATCAGCATGGATTTGCCGCGCCCGACTCCGCCCCAGATGTAGATGCCGCGCGGACTGGATTTGGACTTCTTGCCGAACAGTCTGCCGATCAGGCCTGAACCAGATTCTGGCAAGCTTTCCAGTTCAAGCTGCAACAAGGCGAGCCGTTCGGCGGCGGCTTCCTGTTCAGGATCAGGGCGAAGTTCTCCGCCTGCAACCAGCGTTTCATAGCGTGCAAGCAGCCCGGTCATTTTGGTTCGCTCGCTTTGCGAACAGTGGCGGTGAACGAGGCGACAAGATCGTCATCCTGCTTCACCAGACCGCGCAGGAAAACCAGCCTGCGGGTTTCACGCAGCAGTTCGGCCACCGCATCCAGCGGGCGCGAGGCATCACCACCGCCGATGAACTGGGTTTGCAGATCAAGCGTCACAGCGTGAGTTACGGCAATGCCGCGCAACAGATACATCGCCGCATACAGCGATTCATCGATCAAACCCAGGATGATGCCGCCGTGGATTGTGCCTAACGTATTGATATGGATGGCCGTGGGCTGCAGCCGCGTGCGGCAGTGATCCAGCCCTTCGGCCCTTATGATCAGATCACCCAGAACTGCGCGATTGTATTGC
Organism: Novosphingobium sp. Chol11; assembly: GCA_945906105.1. Taxonomy (GTDB): domain Bacteria; phylum Pseudomonadota; class Alphaproteobacteria; order Sphingomonadales; family Sphingomonadaceae; genus Novosphingobium. The sequence continues at coordinate 2,425 of CAMDQO010000012.1, forward strand.
TCTGGCTCACCCATATCATAGCGATACCAGCCAATATTGGCCGGATCGGGTTCGCAGAGAAAATGTGTCATGACCGTAACCCGGCTCAGCCGAGCTTAAATGTGCCGCTCTGCCTGCATCTTCTTGATCTCGCCGATTGCGCGTGCCGGGTTGAGACCCTTGGGGCAGACGTTGGCGCAGTTCATGATGGTGTGGCAGCGATAGAGGCGGAAGGGGTCTTCCAGCTCGTCCAGCCGCTCACCGGTCATCTCATCACGGCTGTCGGCCAGCCAGCGATAGGCCTGGAGCAGGATGGCGGGGCCAAGGAACTTGTCCGAATTCCACCAATAGCTGGGGCAGGCGGTCGAGCAACAGGCGCAGAGGATGCACTCGTAAAGCCCGTCCAGCTTTTCACGCTGCTCAGGGCTTTGCAGGCGCTCTTTGCCCGAAGGCGTGGTCGAAACGGTCTGCAACCACGGCTTGATCGAGGCATATTGCGCATAAAAGTGCGTGAAATCGGGGACGAGATCCTTGATCACTTCCATATGCGGCAGCGGGGTGATCTTGATATCGCCCTTGAGGTCTTCGATCGCGGTGGTGCAGGCGAGGGCGTTGCGGCCATTGATATTCATCGAGCACGATCCGCAAATCCCTTCGCGGCATGAGCGGCGGAAGGTGAGGCTGGGATCGGTGTCGGTCTTCATCTTGATCAGCGCGTCGAGCACCATCGGGCCGCACTTATCAAGGTCGATCTCGAACGAGTCATAACGCGGATTTTCGCCGCTTTCCGGGTCATAGCGATAGACAGTGAACTTCTTCACTTTTGCCGCACCATCCACCCCCTCGGCCCCGCTCGGGACATGCTTGTGGACCATGCCCTGCTTCTTGATCTTGCTGTTCGCGGGGAGGGTGAAAGTGGCCATGAGTCCCTGTCCGTCTGGATGATTTGGCACTCCCTTAGCGATTCAGCGCCGGGGAGCAAGAGGAAGCGCGCCTTGGACCACGTTTGCTTGGACCGGCAGTATTCTATTGCGTGCCCCTGTCAGTTTGGACGCCTGCCTTGGCGAGTCTGGAGCGGACGGACCGGACACCCCTGTCCGGGTTATAAATCATGATTATTCAAGCGGTTGTGCCAAGAAAGGTGACACATTGTTGTTTTGGGTCTGTTTTGGGCGTCGTATTGTGGCCGTTTGGGGGCAAATCATGTGCGGGCGAAGGCGGGAGATTGAACACTTCAAAGCATGTCCTGTGAGGTCGAAGGGAGCGGATGGTCTTTAGCAATGTGCGGGCTTGTAGGACAGCGCGGGTAAACGGGGACATGCTATTGCGTGTCCCAGTCCGGCGGTGCGATGATGAGTGAGCAGTTGTTGTGGAGATGAGCGGTGGAGTTTGGGGGTAATTGTACGTGTCACCGTAATTACGTAATTACACGTGTCACCGTAATTAATTCCTGCCATCTCGGCCTCACGGGTGGATAGCACCCAACTCACACTCCGCAAACCCCAGTAATTACGGTGGAAATTACGGGGGAATTACGGTGATGGAATTACGCTGCCGCTCGCAAAAACCCCCTAAACTCCCCCCTACGCCGCCTTTCCCAGTACAAAATCCACATGCACCCCGTCATAGGGGAACACCACGAGGCCATTCTGCCGATCAATCACGCCTGCGGCCAACAGCGCTGTCACATCGCCGTGTACCGCCTTGACATCGCGCCCTACCCGGCGGGCGGCTTCGCGGATTGACATGGGGCCCTGGCCGGTCATCGCCTGAAGGATGGCGGTTCGTTTTGGGCTGAGCACTTTCCACATCTGTTCCACCGAAAGAAACGAGATGCGATTGCCCTGCGGCTCGCCACGGAAGGCGGCGGCGAGGCGGGCCTTGGTTTCTTCCAGTGAAGAAATTCCCACAGTTACAATGTTTTCCATCTCTGCCTCCATTGCTCAACCTCATTCCAGAAATCAGCCTGCAACTGATCAATGTCTGAAAAGGCATAGTCCGTTTCGGCCTCTCCCAGATGCTTGTGATCGCCCTTCCCGGCTTCATTATCATATCGCATCACGCAGATATTTCCGCTGACCAGAGCAAGCCGGTACTTGAAGCAATGCGCGCTGCCTGCGAGCGGTTCGGGCAATTTCCATACAACGAGTTCAACAAACGTATCATCATCAAGCGATAACCGTTCCCGCATGATCGAAACCGCCTGCATGTTGGAGGTGATGCCATCAAAACGACGTGATGTCAATTACTCCAACGGTGCGGTGGGGCGTGCAATATAGGGAGGGGCAGGCGGGTAGCATTTCCCCGCTCGGATCGCGATGACGGTATTGGGGCACTATCACTGTCCTATGATCCCGTCCGCGCCATTGCTGCTTGTCCGGCACCTCGCCCCCGTGCATCCTCAGTCTTGAAATCAGTTTGAGAGGATCAACAAATGGGCGAACGTAGCGGCAAAATTGCCGTGATAACCAGCGGCGGGCGCGGGTTTGGCAAGGCGTTTGGGGTGGTTCAGCGCGCACTAACCGTGGGGCTTGAACTCACCGGAACTGAATAGACCAAGGAAGCATAATGACCGAACATTTCATCCGTCCCGATGTCAGCGCCTATCTCGCCATGCTGGCGCAGTTTCCACGGCCCGATTTCAGCGATGAATTCGTGGCGATGATGCGCCAGATTCCGCCTGACGCGATGCCGCCGATGGACTTGCCGGTGGGGGAACTGGGCGAGATTCGTGATCTTGCCATGCCAGGAGCCGCAGGCGATATCGCCCTGCGCCTGTTCGATCCGCGCGTCACGCGTGATCCCTCGCCGGTGATGGTGTTCTATCACGGCGGCGGCTTTGTTGCCGGATCAATCGACAGCCACGCCAGCCTTTGCGCAGAAATTGCCCGCAGCATGGATCTGCCGGTTGTCTCGGTGGAATACCGGTTGGCACCAGAAAACCCCTGGCCCGCCGGCCCCGACGATGCTGAAGCTGCGGCGCGCTGGATTGCGGAAAACGGCGCGGCATTCGCTCGGGAGTTTACCGGACTGATGCTCTGCGGTGACAGCGCTGGTGGAAACCTGGCCGTGATCACCGCCGTCGCGCTGCGTGACAACCCGGCGTCACTGCCAGTGCTGTTCCAACTGGTGATTTACCCGGTCACCGATTCATCCCGGCGGCACCCATCGCGCGACACATTTGCCGAGGGCTTTGGCCTCGATTCAAAGAACATGGCCTATTTCGAAAAGGCCTATGCGATGGACAAGAATCACTGGCGCGGATCGCCGCTGCTGGCTGATGCGGCGGGCCTGCCGCCAACTCTGGTGATCACCGCCGGGCTTGATCCGTTGCGTGATGAAGGCCGTGCCTATGCCGCCAAGCTCAAGGATGCCGGGGTAAGGACCGAGCATCTCGAATTCGATGGTACGATCCACGGCTTCACCACTTACCGGCTGCACCTGCCTTCGGCGCGAGACGATCTGGCGCAAGCTCTGGAACTGGCCAATGCCATGCTGGCCGAAGCGGCGGGTTAATCAATTTCTGACATAAAAAGGGCCGGACAAGCAATGCTCGTCCGGCCCTTTTCAGATTTGGTTTCAGCTTACTCGCCGCCAGTAGCTTACTCGCCGCCAGTAGCTTACTCGCCGAAAGTGCGCTGCCACCAGCCGCGGCGAGCCGGGCCGGAATCTTCTTCTGTTGCCTGATTCGGATCAGCCGCTTCCGGTTCAGCCTCGGCGGTCGCCACCTCTTCGGGTTCAACCTTCTTCTTGCGGCTGCGCTTGGGCTTTTCCTCGACCACTGGCTCTGCGGTTGTTTCAGCCGGAGCTTCTACAGGTGCTTCAGCCGTTTCAACTTCGGCAACAGGTGCTTCTGCAGATTCAACCTTTTTGCGGCGAGTGCGCTTTGGCTTGGCTTCGGCTTCGGGTTCAGCAGCAGCTTCGGGAGCGGATGCTTCCTCAGCAGGAGCTTCTTCTGCCGCAGCTTCAACCGGATCGGCCTTTTTGCGGCGTGTGCGCTTCTTCGGCGCGACTTCGGCTTCGGCTTCACCCTCGGCTTCAGTCCCGGCATCAGCAGTCACAACGGCTTCGTCCGCATGCGCTTCGCCCTCGTTACCTTCGCCGTTTTCGCCTTCTACGCCGTTATCGCCTTCACCTTCACCACGACCACGGCCCCCGCGCCGACGGCGACCACGGCGGCGGCGCTTGCGCGGGCCTTCTTCGCCATCTTCGCTGATTTCGCCAGCTTCGCCGCGTGGTTCATCGCCGCGTTCATCATCTCCGGCTTCGTCGACATCGTTGCCATCGGTGCGTGCTTCGACATCGTCACCATTGCCGTCGTCATTGGCCGGAGACTGTTCATCCCCGCGACTGCGGCCACGACCGCCACGGCGGCGGCGACGTTTGCGACCGCGATCACCTTCGCCGCCATCGCCTTCTTCACGCTCGGCGCGATCTTCGGCGGCTTCCTCGGCGTCGATCTCATCCTCGTCGTCGAACACTTCTTCTTCTTCGGGTTCGATGATCGGGGCGAACTTGGGCTGTTCGGTCGGGCGCGGGCCAGCGGAGGCCACGCGCATCTTGGCGCCCTCATTCTCACCCTCGGGGATCACTTCGACGCGAACGCCATAGAGATCCTCGATCTCATGGAGATCGGCGCGCTTGGAATTGAGCAGATAGATCGCCGCCTCGGTGGAGGCATAGAGCGAGATGTAGATGCCTTTGCCCTTGGCCGCTTCGTCTTCGATCAGGCGCAGAGCCGAAAGTCCGGCGCTGGAAGCGGTGCGGACGAGGCCCGTGCCATCGCAATGCGGGCAAGTGCGGGTGGTGGCCTCAAGCACGCCGGTGCGCAGACGCTGACGGCTCATTTCCATCAGGCCGAAGCTGGAAATGCGGCCTACCTGGATGCGGGCGCGATCGTTTTTGAGCGCGTCCTTCATCGTCTTTTCGACCTTACGGACGTTGGAGCCGTACTCCATGTCGATAAAGTCGATGACCACCAGCCCGGCCATGTCACGCAAGCGCAGCTGGCGGGCGATCTCGCGCGCGGCTTCAAGGTTGGTGTTAAGCGCGGTCGCTTCGATGCCGTGTTCCTTGGTGGAACGGCCCGAGTTGATGTCGATCGAAACCAGCGCCTCGGTCGGGTTGATGACAAGGTAGCCGCCGCTTTTCAGCTGGACCACCGGATCATACATCGCGGTCAGCTGATCCTCTGCGCCATAGCGCTGGAACAGTGGCACCGGATCGACATAGGCCTTCACCCGCTTGGCGTGGCTGGGCATCAGCAGCTTCATGAAATCGCGGGCGGCGCGGTATCCGCCCTCGCCCTCGACAACCACATCTTCGATATCGCGGTTATAGATATCGCGGATCGCGCGTTTGATCAGGTCGCTGTCCGAATGAATCAGGGCAGGGGCGCTGGAACCCAGTGTGTTTTCGCGAATCTCGTCCCACAGACGGGCGAGATAATCGAAGTCACGCTTGATCTCGACCTTGGTGCGCTGAAGCCCGGCAGTGCGGACGATACAGCCCATCGATTTCGGCAGGTCCATTTCGGAGACGATGGCCTTCAAGCGCTTGCGGTCAGCCGCCGAGTTGATCTTGCGGCTGATGCCGCCGCCATGGCTCGAATTGGGCATGAGCACGCAATAGCGGCCAGCGAGGCTGAGGTAGGAAGTGAGCGCCGCACCTTTGTTGCCGCGTTCTTCCTTGACGACCTGGACGAGCAGCACCTGACGACGCTGAATAACGTCCTGGATCTTGTAGCGGCGACGCAGCGCCATGCGCTTGGCGCGCAGATCGTCGGCTTCCTTGGCGTGACCGCGTGTATTGTTGCCACCACCTTGACGGCGACGACCGCCGCGACCGCGCGAACGCTCCTCACCGTTTTCAGCTTCTTCGCCTTCTTCGGCGGCATGATCGAAACCACCTTCAACGTGGCCATCTTCGATCGTGGCAACTTCGTCCTTCTCATCGGTATCGACTTCATGGACAGAGCCGTAATCATCGTCATGGTGATCGTGCGTGGTGCCCGCCAAGTCATCGGCCAGCGTTTCACCCATTTCATCATCACCGACGAAATCTTCCTCACCCTCGGCCTTGGCGCGCAGAGCGGCCTCTTCCTCAGCGTGGGCGGCTTCTTCAGCCAGCAGCTGTTCGCGATCTTCTTTGGGGATCTGATAGTAATCTGGATGGATTTCGCTGAAAGCGAGGAAACCATGCCGGTTGCCGCCAAAATCGACGAAAGCCGCCTGCAAGGAAGGTTCTACGCGGGTAACTTTGGCGAGGTAGATATTGCCTTTGATCTGCTTGTGATCAGCAGATTCAAAGTCAAACTCCTCAATCCGGTTTCCCTTCAGTACCGCCACCCGGGTTTCTTCCTGGTGGCGCGCATCGATTAGCATACGCGTTGTCATTATAAATTCTCCAAGCGCGCCGCTGCTTTGCCGCAGATGGCGGAGCCATCCGGGACAGTGCGGCGTGATCATATACAAATGCGTCATGAGCAAAGCGCAGGGGCAGGCCCCGTTGCGGCATCATGGCGGTGTGGGTGAAGCCGGGGCGCGGATAAGCGCCGACGGCGGGGCCAATGGCCTTATTTGTGTCTGCAGAAATGGGAAGGCGCGGCGATTTCGGGCGCGCACCGTATAGCGACTCCAGCGTCGTCAATGCCGCGCCCGCCCCATGGGGCAGCGATTGGCAAGACGGCGTAAGGCTTCTCATTCCAGCATCAACCTGTTCGAACCCGGACACTTGTGGTCCGGCTGTGCAGAGCATCGCGCCCCGGCCATCCTGATATAATGCACTGGCCATTCCTGTTAAAGGGCGTGACCAACGCGGTTCGGGAGGTTCGGGGCAGTACTGCTCCGGCGAAAGCTTGCTAGCACCCCTTTCAAGGGTCGGCAAGGATTGAGGATGAATAGCGCCAAGAGATTGCCGCAAGCCTAACAAGCGCTTAACGGCATATCCATGCGTCGCGCCTTGCAGATTGGCTTTCTGGTCCTTGCCCCGGTTACGGTATTCGCCGCCTTGCTGGGCGTGGACCGTGCATTTGGCGGGCTGGGGCGGGGGCAGGACTATGTGATCCGCCTTGAACTGCCACCCGCAGCCGGAGAAATTGGCCTGCCCAAAGTGGAAGGCCCGCTAGACCCAAGCCGACCGCTGGTGGTGATTGATGCCGGGCACGGCGGCCGCGATCCCGGGGCGGGGGCGGGTCCGCTCAAGGAAAAAGCGCTCACTCTGGCACTGGCGCAGGCGCTGCGCGATCAACTGATAAAGACCGGCGGTGTGCGCGTGGCGCTGACGCGTGATGATGACAGCTTTCTGGTGCTTGAAGAGCGCGCCTCGATTGCCCGGCGGCTGAAAGCTGATCTGTTTATCTCGATTCATGCCGATAGCGCACCGGGCGCCGATGCCCGTGGGGCGAGCGTCTATACCCTCTCGGAACGCGGTTCGAACCAGACGGCAGCCTTGCTGGCCGAGGCGGAAAACCGGGCCGATGTGATCAATGGCGTGCCGCTATCGGGAAAGAGCAGCGAGGTCAGCGCGATTCTCGTCGACCTCTCGCAGCGTGAAACGGCGGCGCTCTCTGAAGATTTCGCCAGGCTGCTTTTGCGCGAAGGCATGGGCCGACTCAATTTTCGTGACAGCGGTATCCAGTCGGCGGCGTTCATCGTGCTGAAAAGCGCCGACCTGCCATCTATCCTGTTTGAAACCGGCTATATCTCAAGCGCCGAGGATGCCGCTCGGCTCAATTCAGCCGAAGGCCGCCGCAGCTTTGCCGAAGTGACTGCCCGGGCGATCTCTGTCTATTTTGCCCGCCATGCCGGTGGTTGATGTTACCGCTGAAAATTGCAGTTCAAAGCGTCTGGCCAGCCAGTCCGAACGCGTGCTAGAGGCCTGCTATGGCCGATGAAACTGTGCCCGAAAGCACCCCTCAAGGTGACGGTGAAAGCTTGCGCTATCGCGTGCGCCGGGAGGCTGGCGGCGCGATGGCTTCGTTCAAGCGGAGCTGGCGCGAAAAGCGCTGGTTCCGGTTTGTCGGTTATCTGCTGGTGGCATGGCTGGTAATCTACCTGCTGCTGTGGGTGACGGTTCTGCGTACTCTGCCATCGGCGGATCGCCTGCTGACCTACCAGCCGCCGCTGCCCACCATGGTGCGCGGCGTGAACGGCGAGATCGTCTATAGCTATGCGCGGGATCGGCGCGTGCAACTGCGGTTCGTCGATTTCCCCAAGCCGGTGACTAACGCTTTTCTCGCTGCCGAGGACAAGACCTTCTGGTCGCACGGCGGCGTTGATTATCCTGGGCTTGTCGGGGCGGTGTTTGACTATGTGACCAAGCTTGGCTCGGGCCGCCGCGCCAAGGGCGGATCGACGATCACCCAGCAGGTCGCCAAGAACATCCTGATCGGCAACGAATATTCGGTCACGCGCAAGCTCAAGGAAATGATTCTCGCGCGGCGTATCGAATCTGTGCTGAGCAAGGAGCAGATCCTTGAGCTGTACCTCAACGAGATCCCGCTCGGGCGGCAGAGCTTCGGCGTCGAGGCGGCGGCGCAGGCCTATTTCGGCAAGAGCGTGGATCAACTGGCGCTGCATGAAACGGCATTCCTCGCCATTCTTCCAAAAGCGCCGGAAACCTATGGCCGTGCCAAAAACGAAAAATCCGCGCTGGAGCGGCGCAACTATGTGTTGGAACAGATGGTCAAGAACGGCTGGGCCAAACATGAAGAGGCAGCAGCAGCACAGACACAGCCGCTTGGCCTGATCCCGCGCCGGGGCAACAATTATGATCCTTCGGTCGGTTACTATGTCGAGGAAGTCCGGCGCTGGCTGAAGGACAGATATGGCGAGAATGCTGAAAGCGGACCCTACAGCATTTATGGCGGGGGTTTGTGGGTACACACCTCACTCGATCCGGCATTGCAGAAAGCGACGCAGGATTCATTGCGTGCGGGACTAATGCGGTATCATGCCGGACGCGGCTGGTCGGGGCCGATCGAGCATGTCGATGTCACTGCGGATAACTGGCTGGGGCCGCTTGCTGCTGCGAACAAATCAATCAGCTATGAAAACTGGCGAACTGGCGTTGTCATCAGCCGTGAGGGCGCGCGAGCAAGCATCGGTTTTGCCGATGGATCAAAGGCACCGCTGCTCAACCTGCCCGATGGCCTCAAGCAGGGCGATATCATCGCGGTCGGGCCAGCGGGGAATGGCTGGGCGGTCAAGGCGATCCCTGAGGTTTCCGGCGGGATGATGGTGCAATCAGCGCGCGATGGCCGCGTTCTGGCGATGCAGGGCGGCTTTGATTCAGGCCTCGGCTCGTTCAACCGCGCCACGCAGGCGCTGCGTCAGCCGGGCTCGACGATCAAGCCCTTCGTCTATGCCACCGGGCTTGATCGCGGCATGACGCCGGCAACCATGGTCGCGGATGAGACTTTCTGCGTTGAGCAGGGGGCTAAAGGCGGCGGTAAAAAGTGCTTCCGCAACTTTGGCAATGCGGGTGGCAGCGGCAATCATACCATGCGCTGGGGGCTTGAGCAGTCACGCAACCTGATGACCGTACATATCGCCAATGATGCCGGCATGAACTATGTCTCAAAGACTATCGAGCAGGTCGGCATCGGTAAATATCAGGCCTATCTGTCCTTCGCGCTCGGCGCTGGCGATACGACCGTTGGCCAGATGGTGAATGCCTATGCGGCGCTGGCCAATAATGGGCTTCAGTTCACCCCATCGCTGATTGACTATGTTCAGGATCGCGGCGGCAAAGTGATCTGGCGGGCCGATGCGCGGCGCTGTGACAAGTGCAATATGGCGGAATGGGACGGCAAACCGATGCCGCGATTTGGCTCAATCGGCAAGCAGGTGCTCGATCCGCGCACCGCCTATCAGGTGGTGCATATGCTTGAAGGCGTGGTTCAGCGCGGCACTGCGGTGACTCTGAAAGACCTTGGCCTGCCGCTGTTCGGCAAGACGGGGACGACCACGGGACCGACCAATGTCTGGTTCGTCGGCGGCAATCAGGACATGGTCAGCGGGGTCTATCTCGGCTTCGATCAGCCGCGCTCTCTGGGCGGCTATGCCCAGGGCGGCACATTTGCGGCACCGATTTTCAAGCAGATGGTGCAGGCCACCAAACCGCGCTGGAGCCGACTGCCGTTTATCGCGCCGCGCGATGTTCATCTCGTCACGATTGACCGGGTGAGCGGCAAGCAGGTTTTCGGCGCCAAGCCCACCAGCGATCCCCATGCCGCAATCATCTGGGAAGCCTTCAAGGCCGAAACCGAGCCACCGCGTGAAACCCGCGAAGATCAGCTTACCGCACAGCGCAATGCCGTGCTCGGTGCGATCAAACGCGCCAAGCAAGCCAACGCACCGCCCAAGGCGGCAGAGGAAAGCCCCGCACCGCAAGGCAATTTCGCCGAGCAGCAGGGCGGGGTCTATTAGCGCTGGTTTGCATAGAATTGAATCACCTCAAGTCCGCTCGGGACGAACGGTATTTGTGGCGCAATGTAAAACGGAATAGCTCAAGCGCTGGTTATGGGCTGATCGTTGCAGGCGCAACCGGCTCTGGACGGCATCCACACTCCGGCGCATAACGCCCCACATGGTCAGTCGATACATCCGCTTCGCCCCGCTCGCCGCCTTTGCCGCGATGCTTGTTGCCACCCCTGCCAATGCAGAACTTCCGGTTGGCGCGCTTGCCCCCGATATTGCGACGCAAGGCGCGATGGGGGGCAAGGTAGTGCCGTTTTCGCTGAAAGCGGCGCTGAAAAAGGGTGCGGTGGTGCTCTATTTCTATCCCAAGGCGTTCACGCAAGGATGCACGCTGGAAGCCCACGCCTTTGCTGAGGCGACGGCTGATTTCAAAAAAGCGGGTGCCATGGTGGTCGGGATGTCGGCAGACGATGTGCCAACCCTGCAACGCTTTTCAACCGAGGCCTGCCGCGATAAATTTGCCGTCGCATCGGCCTCTCCCGCAGTAGTCAAAGCCTATGACGTTGCGCTCAAGAAAGCCGATGGCACCGTGCTGCCGATCACCAGCCGCACCAGCTATGTCATCGCCCGCGGCGGCAGGATCGTCATGGTCCATTCGAACATGGATTACCGCGATCATGTGAAGCTGACGCTGGAGGCGGTGCGCAAATTGAAAGCGAAGAAGGGTTAGCGCAAGTCGCTGGGATTGTGAATCAGCTCGATCCTCCCCCTGTGGGGGAGGTGGCTGCCTGAAAGGCAGTCGGAGGGGTATCCACGCCAGCGTTGTCACCCCTCCGTCAGCCCAAGAGGGCTGCCACCTCCCCTTCCAGGGGAGGATCGCGTGGTTCAGATTTCGTGCATGATGCTTAGGTACGTGTTGCCTGTGTAAGTCTGGCCAGCCTTTACAATCGAAAGCCTTTCGCTAAGCGGGGCGGCGAATTGGCCGATGACTGAGGCCGCCTGAGGAGTTTTCTGTCATGCGTGCCGAAGGGCAGGCTCATATTGATCGTATCGGTGCCGCATTGGCGCTCGTTCGCAAGTTTCTCGTCTGGGACCGCGCGTTGCGCCGCCTTGACGAGCTCAACGCGCGTGTCGAGGATCCGAAGCTTTGGGATAATCCCAAGGATGCCGAAGCGGTGATGCGCGAACGTCGCCGGCTGGAGGCGGCCGTTGGCACGGTGAATTCGATCTCCAAAGCTATGGCTGATGCGGTCGAATATGTTGAAATGGGCGAAGCCGAAGACGACGACGCGACGATCCAGGAAGGCCTTGATGCCCTTGCTGCGCTGGCCGACAAGGCCGATGCCGACAAGGTGCAGGCGCTGCTCGCCGGTGAGGCCGATGCCAATGATGCCTATCTGGAAGTTCATGCAGGCGCTGGCGGCACCGAGAGTCAGGACTGGGCTGAAATGCTCCAGCGTATGTACACCCGCTGGGCTGAACGCCACGGCTACAAGGTTGAAATGGTCGAGTATCATTCGGGCGAACAGGCGGGCATCAAAAGCTGCACGCTGCTGATCAAGGGCGAGAACGCCTATGGCTATGCCAAGACCGAAAGCGGCGTGCATCGCCTCGTCCGCATCAGCCCTTATGACAGCGCGGCGCGGCGACACACCAGTTTCAGCTCGGTCTGGGTCTATCCGGTGATCGATGATGACATCGATATCGAGATTAATCCGTCGGACCTCAAGATTGATACCTACCGGGCTTCGGGCGCAGGCGGTCAGCACGTCAACACCACCGATTCGGCGGTGCGCATCACTCATATCCCGACAGGCATTGTCGTTGCCAGCCAGATCGACCGCTCGCAGCACAAGAACCGCGCGACGGCGATGGGGATGCTGAAGGCACGGATGTATGAAGCGGAACTGGCCAAGCGTGAGGCAGAGGCTTCGGGCGAATATCAGGCCAAGACCGAGATCGGCTGGGGCCACCAGATCCGCTCCTATGTGCTTCAGCCCTATCAGCTGGTGAAGGATCTGCGCACCGGCATTACCTCTACTGCTCCCGATGATGTGCTGGATGGCGCACTCGATCCCTTCATGGCCGCCGCGCTATCGCAGCGTGTGACGGGCGAGAAGGTTGAGGTGGAGGACGTCGATTGAGGCGGCGGGCTGCCTTTGCTGCGGGCTTCTGCCTCGCTTTGATCTCGCTGGCAGCATGTCAGCAGCAGCCAGCTGATTCTGATCGTTCCGCTGCTTCGCGAGAGTTTCCGCGCGCAGACCGGCCGGTTTCCAAGCCCGGCGACACACAATTTTCTACCGAGGTGCAGCGCGACAAGCTGGGCGAGGCGAAGGTCGTCATGGATCTGGCCCGGATTGGCCTGGGTGCCACTGTTGCCGATATCGGCGCTGGCGAGGGTTATTACACCGTCCGTCTGGCCGAACGGGTCGGCAAAAAGGGCAGGGTGTTCGCTCAGGATATTGATAGCGGCGCGATCCAGCGGCTTGCCCAGCGCGTTGAACGCGAGAGATTGGACAATGTCTCGATCAAGCCCGGCACGCCAGATGATGCGCGGCTGCCCGAGAACAGTTTTGACCGCATCTTCATGGTCCATATGTACCACGAAGTGTCAGAGCCCTATGCTTTCCTCTGGCGAATGCGTCCGGCTCTGCGCAGCGGCGGTCAGGTGATCGTGGTCGATCTGGATCGGCCAACCGATCAACACGGTATCCCGCCCGCGCTGCTTTTCTGCGAATTTGAAGCTGCGGGCTTTCGCTTGGTTCAATTTGTCCGTAAGCCGGAACTTACGGGCTATTATGCGCAGTTTGAAGCGGTAGGCGCTCGTCCAGAGCCCGCCGCGATCAAGCCATGCAAGCTTGGCGCTGATGGTTTGGTCGCACGGCGCTGACGGAAGGAATCTAATGTCGTTCAAGGGTTTGCAGCCAATTCTTTATGGTGGCCGCGAAGTGTGGCCGCTCGTTGAGGGCGGCAAAGGCGTGTCAGCGACGAATCATGCCAGCTCAGGCGCCTGGGCGGCGGCAGGCGGAATTGGCACCGTCAGCGCGGTCAACGCCGATAGCTATGACGCTGAAGGCAAGATCATTCCGCAGGTCTATGAACAGCTTACCCGCCGAGAGCGGCACGAGCAGCTGATTCGCTTCGGCATTGATGGTGCGGTTGAGCAGGTGAAGCGCGCTTATGACCTTTCGGGTGGCAAGGGCGCGATCAATATCAACGTGCTGTGGGAAATGGGCGGCGCGCAGCCAATCCTCGAAGGCGTGCTTTCGCAAACGCGCGGCATGGTTGCCGGAGTCACTTGCGGGGCCGGCATGCCTTACAAGCTGTCTGAAATCGCAGCCCGGCACAGTGTTTATTACCTGCCTATCGTCAGCTCGGGCCGGGCCTTCCGCGCACTGTGGAAGCGCGCTTACCACAAGGTGCCGGAATGGCTGGGCGCTGTGGTCTATGAAGATCCGTGGCTGGCTGGTGGCCACAACGGCCTGTCCAACGCCGAAGACCCGCTGACGCCCGAAGATCCCTACCCCCGCGTCAAGGCGCTGCGCGATGTCATGCGCGCCGAAGGTGTGGCGGAATCTGTGCCGATCGTCATGGCTGGCGGGGTCTGGTTCCTGCGCGAATGGGAAAACTGGATCGATAATCCCGAACTTGGCTCGATTGCCTTCCAGTTCGGCACCCGCCCGCTGCTCACTCACGAAAGCCCGATCCCGCAAGGCTGGAAAGACGCTCTTCGCGAGATTGAACCGGGTGATGTGCTGCTCCATCACTTCTCACCGACAGGCTTTTACAGCTCAGCGGTACGCAATCCGTTTCTGCGCAGCCTTGAGGCACGGTCAGAGCGGCAGGTGCCCTATTCGAAGGTTCAGGCGGGCGATCATACCGTGCGGCTCGATGTTGGCGTCAAGGGCAAGAACTTCTGGGTCACGCCGGGCGATCTGGAGCGCGCACGTGGTTGGGCGAACAGCGGCTTCACTGATGGCCTGCGCACGCCCGATGACACCATCATTTTTGTCGGTCCCGAAGAACGTGACATGATCCGCAAGGACCAGTCCGATTGCATGGGCTGCCTCTCGCACTGCGGGTTCTCATCATGGAAGGACCATGACGATTATACCACCGGGCGACTGGCCGATCCGCGCAGCTTCTGCATCCAGAAGACCCTGCAAGACATCGCTCATGGCAAGCCGATTGACGATAACCTGATGTTTGCTGGCCATTCCGCCTATCGTTTCAAGCAGGACCCGTTCTATTCGAACAACTACACGCCGAGCGTGAAGGAACTGGTTGAGCGGATTTTGTCGGGGGATTAGCGGGCGTTACGCTATCCAGTCGAGCGCGAGGAACAACAGGCTCGACGCCAGTCCCGCGTAAGGCACCCAAGACGGTGCGACGAATATGCCGGTCGGCGCGGGTTTGCTTGCGCGGTGAAGACGAATGAGCGCAAGGTTGACAAGGACAAAGATCGCCAGCGTCCCTCGGGAGGCGAGGTCGGCGAGTCCGACGAGCGGGACCGCGAGTGATAAAATCAGGACTAAGACGGTGGCCAGCGCGGTCGCGATGACTGGGGTGCGGGTGCGTTTCTCGACGCGTGCCAGGATTTGCGGCATGTTGCCTTGGCGGGCCATGCCATAGGCGATGCGCGAGATCATGATCAGGTGAACGACGATTCCGTTCAGCGTGGCGACCACCGCGATTGCGCTCATAACGCGCAGCGGCAACCCGGTCAGGCGCTGGAAGACAAGTGCCAGCGGTGCGGGCGATGCGGCGAGTTCGGCTGAAGAGACCGCCGAGACCGCGATCCATACCACCGCAATATAGACCAGCGCGGTCACGCCGAGAGTCAGGAAAAGCGCGCGCGGCAGTGTGCGTGTGGGGTCGCGTAGCTCTTCAGCGATGTTCACCAGATGCTCGAATCCGATGTAAGCGAACACTGCGATGAGTGTGGTCCCCATGATCCCGATCCAACCCGCCGAATCCTGCACCGCAGGGACGACCTCGGGCAGACGAGAGAACACTCCGTCGTGCCATATCAATCCTGCGCCGATGATAAGGACGAGTCCGGCGATCTCGATCACAGTCATGATCCCTGCGACCGTGATCGACTGTGCCGTCGCAAGGCAGGCGATAAGGCCCATGCCGACGACTACTGCGGCAATAAGCCACGGGCCCGGCAGCGCCACGAACACGCTGAGATAGCCAGCGCTGCCGACGCTTATGGTCGCGGCCGAAATCAGCGCGGTGGCGATTACCAAGAGGCCGGTTGCGATGCTGATCCAGCGACGCTTGAACGCGGCCTCGACATAGGCGGCCTCGCTGCCGCTGACCGGCATCCGCGTGCCCAATTCGGCGAACGAAGCTGCGGTGAATGACATGACCAGCGCGCCGAGCAGGAAGGCGAGCGGGGCGTGGATACCGGCGCGCCCGGCGGCCACCCCGACAAGCACATAGATGCCTGCACCGATCGTCACCCCCAGCCCGTAAAGCACGGCGTGGGTGAGCGACAGCGAGCGTGTCAGGCCTGGAACGGCGGGATCTGGGGTCAAGCCGAGATGTCTCGAGGGACGTTCAATCCAGCTCCCACGCCCGCTCACCATGGCTGGCCAGATCAAGCCCCTCGCGCTCTTCATCTTCGCTGACTCGCATCGGGAAGACGAGGTTGACCGCCAGAGCCAGTATCGCGCTGACAATGGCAGACCACACCGCCACCACGCCAACACCGGCAATCTGGCCGATGAATTGCTGCCCCATGCCGACGCCTTCGTCATAGCCGGTGCCGCCAAGGCTGGGTGACAGGAACACGGCCAGCAGCAGCGATCCGGTGATGCCGCCAACGCCGTGAACCGCGAAAACATCGAGCGAATCGTCGATCTGCAGGCGCTTTTTCACCAGCTGGATCATCGGGAAACAGATGCAGGCGGCAACGGCGCCGAAGATGAAGGCCGCGCCGGGGGAGATCATGCCCGCCGCCGGGGTGACAGTGGCCAGCCCCGCCACCGCGCCTGTGGCAAAACCGACGCTGGTCGCCTTGCCGACAACAAACCGCTCGATCAACAGCCAGACGAGTGCGGCGGCGGCGGCGGCGGTGTGGGTGTTGATGATCGCGGTTGCCGCATCATCATTGGCCGCCAGTGCCGAGCCGCCATTGAAGCCGAACCAGCCGACCCACAGCAAGGCCGCGCCTGCCATCGTCAACGAGGGACTGTGCGGCATCATCAGCGTTTTGGGGAAGCCCATGCGCTTGCCGAGAAGGGCCGCCGTTACCAGCGCTGAAACGCCCGCAGTGGTATGGACGACAATGCCGCCCGCGAAATCCTTGGTGTGCAGCGCAGTTGCAAGCCAGCCGCCGCCCCAGACCCAGTGCGCCACCGGCACATAGACCAGCAGACTCCACAGCGCCGAAAACGTCACCACCCAGCCAAACCGGGCGCGATCAACCCAGGCACCGACGATCAGCGCGGGCGTGATCGCCGCAAAGGTCAGCTGGAACAGGGCAAAGGCAGATTCAGGAATGAGCGTGTCAGCGCGGACATTGCCGAGATCGTTGAACATCCAGTTGTTGCCCGCACCGATCCAGCCGTTCGTGACGGGGCCGAATGCCAGTGTATAGCCGACAAAAACCCACAGCAGTGACACCACTGCGGCAATCGCGCCAACTTGCAAGCAGACCGAAAGGAAGTTCTTGGCGCGCACCAGTCCGCCGTAGAACAGCGTCAGGCCGGGCATGGACATCATCAAGACGAAGGCAGAAGAAACGAGGATCCAGGCGGTATCGCCGCTGTCTGCCGCATCTTCCAGCGCATCCTGCGCATGGGCCGCAATCGGCATCAGCATAGCTACAGCTGCGCCAAAGCGCGCGAACCACTTGTTCATCGGTAGAACCCTCCTGTGCCGCGCCGTGAAGCGCAGCCTTTCCTCAAGGCAGCGTCTAAGACAAGCTTATGCCAGCGGCAAGTGGCTGCACGCAGCATTGTTGCGGATAGGGACGGTTTGGACGGGTTCTGTTACGTCCAGCCTTCCAGAACCTGATCGGGCGGGCGATGGCCATCGGCCCAGTAGCGGATGTTGACGATCACCCGTTCGCCCGCTGCCTCACGCCCCTCGATGGTGGCGCTGCCAAGGTGGGGGAGCAGGATAACATTGGGCAGCGCGATCAACCGAGCATCAATTTTCGGTTCGCGGGCAAAGACATCAAGCGCAGCCCCGGCAATGCGTCCGGTCTCCAGCGCGGTGATCAGGGCTGCCTCGTCGATCAAGTCACCGCGCGCGGTGTTTACCACGAAGGCGCTGGGCTTCATCAGTGCGAGCCTTGCCGCGTTCAGGATGTGATGCGTCTCAGGCGATCCGGGGCAGTGCAGCGAGAGAATATCGGCTCCTGCCACTAGCGCATCGAGATCAGCCTCATAGCGAACCCCGAGCATATTTTCGAGCGCGGCAGGCAGTCGCTGCCGGTTGTGATAGATCACTTCCATACCAAAGGCGCGGGCGCGGTGCGCCACGGCCTGACCGATGCGGCCAAGGCCGATGATCGCCAGTCGCTTGCCCGATATGCGGTGCCCGAGCAGCGTCGCGGGGGACCAGCCAGTCCATTTGCCTGCGTGCAGCAACTGCACACCTTCGGAAAACCGGCGCGCCACTGTGATGATCAGAGCCATGGTCATATCAGCAGTATCGTCAGTGAAAACGCCGGGGGTATTGGTGACGATGATCCGCTTTTCGCGCGCGGCGTGGAGATCAATATGCTCGATCCCTGCGCCGAAGCTGGCAATCAAACCCAATTTTTGACCATTGGGGCGATCTCCTGCCTCGGCAATCATCCCGGCGTCGATTCTGTCTGTCACAGTCGGCACCAGCACATCGGCAGTTTGCATGGCGGCGATCAGTTCCTCGCGGCTGAGCGGGCGGTCTTCGCTATTGAATTGACAGTCGAAAAGCTCTGCCATGCGGGCTTCGGTGGCGGCAAGCAGGTGGCGCGTCACGACAACGCGCGGGACTCCGGCAACGCGGCGGGTGCTTTCGGTGGGTTTTTGAACTGCGGTCACGGAATATTTGCTAGGCCGGGGCGGGGGGAATGGTCAAGCGGGCCTTGAAGGATAGGGGCACTGCGCGCTAAGGAAATGCCCTATGTTCAACCGCATCATCCTTGCCCTCGCGCTGGTCTCGCTCCCTGTCACCGCCGTTTCCGCAGAAGACACCAAGCCGCCCTATTGGGCTGCCTTCAAGGCGGGCGTGGTGAATATGCGGGTTGGCCCCGGTGAGGATTACCGAATCGCCTGGGTCTATCACCGCCAGTTCCTGCCTATGAAAGTGCTGCGGACGATGCAGGGCTGGTGGCTGATCGAAGATCCTGAAGGCGCGCGCGGCTGGGTGCTGGCACAGTTCATGTCCAAGCGGCGTTCGGCTATGGTGCAGGGCAAGCAACTGGCGGAAATGCACGAAAGCGCTGACCCGTCATCACGGCTTTTGTGGCGGCTGGAGCCCGGTGTCGTTGCCAAGCTGGGTGATTGCAGCCAGGCTTGGTGCGAAGTGGAACTTGACGGCAACCGGCGCGGTTGGGTGCGGCAGGACCAGCTTTGGGGCGCGGGTGAGCCTTGAGCGGTTGGGCTATCCCCCCGTCCGGGGAGAGGGTTGCGTTACTTTCGTCAAACCATCTCAATCGCCACGGCCGTGGCTTCGCCGCCGCCGATGCACAGGCAGGCCACGCCCTTCTTCAGGCCCTTGTGCTTCAGCGCACCGATCAGCGTTGCGATGATGCGGGTGCCCGAAGCGCCGATGGGGTGGCCCAGCGCTGTCGCGCCGCCATGTATGTTCACCTTGTCATGCGGGATGGCCAGATCATGCATGGCGAACATGGCAACGCAGGCGAACGCCTCGTTGATCTCGAACAGATCGACATCGTCGATTGACCAGCCGGTCTTGGCGAGCAGCTTGGTGATCGCGCCAAATGGAGCCGTGGCGAACTTGGCCGGTTCCTGAGCGTGTCCGGCAACCGCGACCACGGTGGCGATCGGGGTCAGGCCTTTCGCATCAGCCACACTCTGGCGGGTCATTACCACGGCAGCGGCACCATCGGAGATCGAGCTGGAGCTGGCAGCGGTGATCGTGCCATCCTTGGAAAAAGCGGGCTTTAGCGAAGGAATCTTGTCAGGACGGCCCTTGCCGGGGGCTTCGTCGGTATCGACAATCACTTCCCCGCCGCGGGTCTTGACCGTTACCGGCACCACTTCGCTGGCGAAGGCACCGGTGGCAATGGCTTCCTGCGCGCGGCGCAGCGATTCGATAGCGTAAGCGTCTTGAGCCTCGCGGGTGAGTTGATATTCATCGGCACAGGTCTGGGCAAAGCTGCCCATCGATCCGCCCTCATAGGCATCTTCCAGGCCATCGAGGAACATATGGTCATAAACCATGTCATGGCCGACGCGCGCGCCGCTGCGATGCTTCTTGAGCAGGTATGGCGCATTGGTCATGCTTTCCATGCCGCCAGCGATCACGATATCGAGCGAGCCAGCGGCCAGTGCCTCCGCGCCCATCATCACCGTCTGCATCCCCGATCCGCAGACCTTGTTGACGGTGCTGGCCTGAATGGAAAGCGGCAGCCCTGCTTTCAGCGCAGCTTGACGGGCAGGGGCCTGCCCCAGACCGGCAGGAAGCACGCAGCCCATATAGATGCGCTCGATGTCATCACCCGAAACGCCTGAGCGTTCAACCGCAGCCTTGACCGCAGTGGCACCCAGATCGGTTGCCGAAACATCGGCAAAAACGCCCGAAAGTCCGCCCATCGGGGTGCGCGCATAGGACAGGATGACGATCGGATCTGAGGATGAAATCTGGCCCATTGCTAGGGTTTCCTTGGTTGAAAAGGCGCTTGCGCCCGGAAATTCTTGTTGCAGTGCGGCAAAAGCCACTCCGGCGCGGGCTTGTCAAGCTGCGAGGGGTATGTGAATGATTCTGCGCGGTTTGGTGCCCCGGTTTGTGCAAAGCCGTAGCAACCCTACTTGCGCCCCGGCGAAGCGCGGACTAGGGCGCGCTGAAATCAGTTACGTCGCGCGAGTCAGCGGTCCAAGAAGAGTCTTCAATGGTCGATCTTTCGCAATACCTGCCGATCCTTATCTTTCTGGGGGTAGCTCTGGCGCTTTCGTCGGCGTTCGTGTTCCTGCCCATCGGGGTTTCGTACCTGACCGGCACACATAACCCCTCTGCCGACAAGAACAGCGAATATGAATGCGGCTTCCCCGCCTTCGAAGATCCACGCAGCCAGTTTGACGTCCGGTTCTATCTCGTGGCGATCCTGTTCATCGTCTTCGATCTGGAAGCTGCCTTCCTGTTTCCATGGGCGGTAAGCCTCAAGGAAACCGGCTGGGCTGGCTGGCTGACAATGATGGTCTTTCTCTTCGAACTGCTCATAGGCCTTGCCTATGCGTGGAAAAAGGGCGCGCTGGATTGGGAATGAGCACTATGAACGCCCCCCTCATCTTACCCGCAGGCAGCCCGATCATTTCGCCGGAGCAAGCCTTTTTTGACAGCCTCAATGCTGAGGTTTCGGACAAGGGCTTCCTGGTCACCTCCACGGAGGAGCTGTTCCAGTGGGCGCGCACCGGATCGCTATGGTGGATGACCTTTGGCCTCGCCTGTTGTGCGGTCGAGATGATCCACGTTTCGATGCCGCGCTATGATATGGAGCGCTTTGGCGTCGCCCCGCGCGCCTCTCCGCGCCAGTCAGATGTGATGATCGTCGCAGGCACGCTGTGCAACAAGATGGCCCCGGCGCTGCGCAAGGTTTACGATCAGATGTCGGACCCCAAGTACGTCATCTCGATGGGCAGCTGCGCCAATGGCGGCGGCTATTATCACTATAGCTATTCGGTGGTGCGCGGCTGTGATCGGATCGTGCCGGTGGACATCTACATCCCCGGTTGCCCGCCGACAGCCGAGGCGCTGCTCTATGGCGTAATGCAGTTGCAGCGGAAAATCCGCCGTATCGGCACGCTGGAACGGTGAGGGCAGGTCTGTGAGCGTAGTCCATTCCGCCCCGAAATTCGCCAGCAACCTCGGCGTGCTTGATGCCCTGACAGCGGCGCTGGGAGCCAATGTGCTCGCCGCCAAGGAAGAGCACGGCGAAATCGTGCTCACCGTCAAGCGCGAGTCCATCGAAGATGTGCTGCGCCTGTTGCGCGATTCCCACGAATACCAGCAGTTGATGGAGATCGCCGGTGTCGATTATCCTGATCGGGCCGAGCGTTTCGAAGTCGTCTATATGCTGCTGTCACTGACCAAAAACCACCGTGTGATGGTGAAGGTGGGTGCGGCGGAGAATACCCCGGTGCCCACCGTCACCACACTGTGGCCGGTGGCTGGCTGGTTAGAGCGCGAAGTGTTTGATATGTTCGGGGTGATTTTCTCCGGCAACACCGATCTGCGCCGCATCCTCACCGACTATGGCTTTGAAGGGCATCCTTTCCGCAAGGACTTCCCGCTGACCGGCTATGTCGAGCTGCGCTATTCGGAAGAAGACAAGCGCGTGGTCTATGAGCCGGTCAAGCTGGCACAGGATCTGCGCCAGTTCGATTTCATGAGCCCTTGGGAGGGTGCAGAATACGTGCTTCCGGGCGATGAAAAGGCCGCCGCGCCTCCGCCGCCGCCGCCAGCACCTCCGCCACCCGCTCCAGCTCCTGAAGTGAAGGCAAAGAAGGCTCCGGCCAAGAAAGCCGCTGCCAAAAAAGCCCCCGCCAAGCCTAAGGGAGACAAGAAATGAGTCTCCAGCTCGAACAGTCACCGACCACTGGTGATGAGGTCATCTCCAACTACACGATCAACTTCGGCCCGCAGCACCCGGCGGCGCATGGCGTGTTGCGCATGGTCATGGAGTTGGACGGCGAGATTATCGAACGCATCGATCCGCACGTCGGCCTGCTCCATCGCGGCACCGAAAAGCTGATCGAGCACAAGACTTATCTTCAGGCGCTGCCCTATTTTGACCGGCTCGATTATTGCAGCCCACTGGCGATGGAGCACTCTTACGTGCTCGCCATCGAAAAGCTGCTCAACATCGAAGTGCCGATCCGCGCGCAATATCTGCGCGTGCTGTTTGCCGAGCTGACCCGCATCTGCAACCACATGCTCAACCTTGGCTCTCACGTCATGGACGTGGGCGCGATGACGCCGAATCTGTGGCTGTTTGAAATTCGCGAGGACTGCCTCAATTTCTTCGAGCGCGCAGCCGGTGCGCGGATGCACATGGCCTGGTTCCGCCCCGGCGGCGTGCATCAGGACGTGCCGCTGAAATTGCTGACTGACATTGCCGACTGGCTCGATACCCGCCTGCCGACGCTGTTTAATGACGCCATGAGCCTGGTGGTTGACAACCGCATCTTCAAGCAGCGCAATGTCGATATCGCCATAGTCTCCAAGGACGATGCGGTGCGCTGGGGTTTTTCCGGCCCGATGATCCGGGGTTCTGGCATCCCATGGGATATCCGCAAGAGCCAACCCTACGATGTCTATGCCAAGATGGACTTCGAAATTCCCGTCGGCACACGTGGCGATTGCTATGACCGGTTCATGGTCCGCGTCGAGGAAGTGCGTCAGTCGGCCAAAATCATGAAACAGTGCCTCGCCGAAATGCCCCTCGGCCCGATTGCCTCGGACGACCGCAAGGTAACACCGCCAAAGCGCGCCGAGATGAAGCAGTCGATGGAAGCGCTGATCCACCACTTCAAGCTCTACACCGAAGGTTTCCACGTTCCGGCGGGCGAAGTCTATGTCGCCACCGAAAGCCCCAAGGGCGAATTCGGCGTCTATCTAGTCGCCGACGGCAGCAACAAACCCTATCGCTGCAAGATCCGCCCGACCGCGTTCAGCCACCTCCAGGCGATGGACTTCATGTCCAAGGGTCATATGCTGCCCGATGTCACCGCGATTATCGGCGCGATTGATGTGGTGTTCGGGGAGTGTGACCGGTGAGGTATTTGTGGGCTCTCCCTGTGGCTATACTTTTGCTGACTGCGGCAGTGCCCGCAGATGGCAATGCGGTGCGGCTCGTTTTGGCCAAGATAATTGTTGGGGAAGCACTTCCGCAGTCGATTTTGGACAGGCAGGTAAAGCATCCGGAATTTCCCGATTTGGATCAGGCGATCGCAAAGGCGAAGGGATGTAAGGTGTCGGAATTGGAACCACTCCAAAACGGGAGCTATGGGGTCCAGTGGAAATGCAAGGGTTTGAAGGCCAAAGATCAGCCCAGTGCGATGATTGTCTATGCGAAGGGTGGCCAAGTGACCCGCATAACAACAGCTTTCGTGAATTGATGCTATGAGCAACCTCGAAAAAGCCAAGGCCATGATCGCGCATTACAACGCGCAGGATGCCGACGCCTATGTTGCGCTGATGACCGACGATGCCTGCGAAGCCAGCTATCGCGGCGCTGTCGTGCGCGAGGGCAAGGAAGGCACGCGGGCAGGGCTGAAAGCCATGTTTGCGGAATTCCCCGAAAACCGCGCCGAAATCATCACCGGCTACACATTGGGCGAATATGCCGTGCTGCATGAACGGGTGTTCCGCTCGTCCACCGCCGAGCCCTTTGAAGTCATGTCCGTCTATACGTTCGAGGGCGACAAATGCTCTCGCGTGGAGTTCATTCGCTAATGGCTGATCGTCATCTCGAACCCGTCACCGCTGATCTGCGCGCGCGCTGGGGGGCTTTTGCCTGGACCAAGGAAAACGCCGCGCAGGCCAAGGTGGTCATCGCGCGCTATCCCGCTGGCCGCCAGCGTAGCGCCGTGATGCCGCTTCTCGATCTCGCCCAGCGGCAGGTTGGTGCGGAGACCGATACGCAGGGCTGGCTGCCGATCCCGGTGATGGAATTCATCGCCCGCGAGCTTGATATGCCGGTGATCCGCGTGGTCGAGGTTGCCAGCTTCTACATGATGTATAACCTTGTTCCGGTTGGCAAATTCCACGTGCAGGTCTGCGGCACAACGCCCTGTATGCTGCGCGGATCGGACGATATCATGGCCGCCTGCAAAGCGCGCGGCATGGAGATCGGCCATGTCAGTGGTGACGGGTTGTGGACGCTCAACGAAGTCGAATGCATGGGCAACTGCGCCTCGGCCCCGATGGTGCAGATCAACGATGATAATTTTGAGGATCTGACGGCAGACCGGCTGGGCGCGGTGCTTGATGCGCTGGCAGCGGGCAAGGCGCCCAAGGCGGGCACACAGGAACCAGGCCGTCACACGGTTGAACCACTCGGCGGGCCGACAACGCTCAAGCAGATGGTCAAGGCCAACCACGATTACCGGGGGGATTGGTGATGACCATTTTCTCGCGCGGAGGCGCGGAGACGCGGAGGAAGCAAGATGTTTGTTCACGCAAAGGCGCAAAGGCGCAAAGGCGTCTCACTTGCGGCGAAGCCGTCCTGTCATTCTTCCGTTGGTCTGAATTGCTGGGCTGCGATAATTTGAATGGCCTGCGGCCAGCACGGCCTCTTCGCGCCTTTGCGCCTTTGCGTGAACCAATCGGAGGCGCAGCATGAGCCTCCACGACAAAGACCGCATCTTCACCAACCTCTACGGCTATCAGCCGTGGAACCTGAAGGCCGCCCAAAAACGCGGGGACTGGGACAATACCAAGGCTCTGCTCGCGCGTGGCCGTGATGCCATTGTCGAGGAAATCAAGGCATCGGGCCTGCGCGGTCGCGGCGGTGCGGGTTTCCCGACCGGGCTGAAGTGGTCGTTCATACCCAAGGAGCCGAACCCGGAGCGCCCCAGCTTCCTCGTCATCAATGCTGATGAGTCCGAACCCGGCTCTTGCAAGGACCGTGAGATCATCCGCCATGATCCGCACAAGCTGATCGAAGGCGCGCTGGTGGCGGGCTTCGCCATGGGTGCGCGCGCCGCCTATATCTACATTCGCGGCGAATATATCCGCGAGGCCGAGACGCTGTTTTCCGCCGTGCAGGAAGCATACGTCGCCGGACTGATCGGCAAGAACGCCTGCAAGAGCGGCTACGATTTTGACGTTTTCGTCCACCGCGGCGCGGGCGCCTATATCTGCGGCGAAGAAACCGCGATGATCGAAAGCCTTGAGGGCAAAAAGGGTCAGCCGCGCCTGAAACCACCGTTCCCGGCCGGTGCAGGCCTCTATGGCTGCCCGACCACCGTGAACAACGTGGAATCCATCGCCGTTGCCCCCACGATCCTGCGGCGCGGTGCGGGCTGGTTTTCCAGCTTTGGCCGCGATGGCAACAAGGGCACCAAGCTGTTCCAGATTTCTGGCCACGTGGACAAGCCCTGCGTCGTCGAAGAGGAAATGAGCATCCCCTTCCACGAGCTGATCGAAAAGCACTGCGGTGGCATTCGCGGCGGGCGCGACAACTTGCTGGCGGTGATCCCCGGCGGTTCCTCGGTCCCGCTGGTTCCGGCCGATCAGATCTGGGACGCGCCGATGGATTTTGATGGGCTGAAGGCGGTCGGCTCAGGCCTTGGCACCGCCGCCGTCATCGTCATGGACAAAAGCACCGACATCGTCCGCGCCATCGCCCGGCTTTCGTACTTCTACAAACACGAGTCCTGCGGCCAATGCACCCCCTGCCGCGAAGGCACTGGCTGGATGTGGCGCGTGATGGAACGCCTGCGCACCGGTGATGCTGACGTCAGCGAAATCGATATGCTGCAACAAGTGACCAAGCAGGTCGAAGGGCATACGATCTGCGCGCTGGGTGATGCGGCGGCATGGCCGATCCAGGGCCTGATCAAGCATTTCCGCCCCGAAATCGAGCGCCGGATCGCGGAGAACGTGCGGGAGGCTGCCGAATGAAGCTGCTCCGCGCCCTGCTACCTGCCGCCATCGCGCTGACAGCCGCCGCGCCCGTCAGCGCCGATGCGCCGACGCCGCAGCAGATCCGCAAATTCCTTGCCGATTATGGCAAGTGCATCACCAAGCGAGAGCCTGAACTGGCGCGCAAGGCGGTGCTGACGGGTGCTGATTTCAGCATCAAGTCCGACGAAGGCAAGCGCCTGCTTCAGCGTGAATGCGTCGATTTAGAG
Source organism: Novosphingobium sp. Chol11 (assembly GCA_945906105.1). Lineage (GTDB taxonomy): Bacteria > Pseudomonadota > Alphaproteobacteria > Sphingomonadales > Sphingomonadaceae > Novosphingobium. The sequence continues at coordinate 28,862 of CAMDQO010000012.1, forward strand.
GAACTGCGTAACACCTCGAGTGGCTTTCGCGGCAAGCTGCGGATGGGTGAAGACGATTATCGCGGAACTATCGCCGATGCGCTGATCGCACGCGACGCGGCACAGCTGGCGGCCAGCGATTTCAGCGCCGTTCCCGCGCTGACCTATGAAGAGCCTCGCCCGCTCAAGATGAACTTTTCCGATGGCAAGCCGATCCCGGAAGAGCGGCTTGCCCGTCAACGCGTGGCGATTGAACGCAAGCTGGTGGCCAATCGTCTTGGCAAGCTGGGAGAATGCGTCGTGCGGACCGCTGCCGCACCCTCGCGCGCTGTGCTGGCCACGCCGATTGATAGCTCTGCTGAACTGCAGGCGCTGCAGGGCGTCACCCCGGCGCTGCAACAGTGCCTGCCCGTTGGCGAAACCGCCGCATTTGATCGCATGTCGCTGCGCGGCACGCTGGCCGTGGCCTATTACCGGCTCGCCAGTGCCGCTCAGACCTCTGGAGCTGTGAAGTAATGCCTAAAGTCACCGTCGACGGCATCGAACTCGAAGTTCCCGCAGGCGCAACCGTGCTGCAGGCTTGCGAGCTTGCGGGCAAGGAAATCCCGCGCTTTTGCTACCACGAGCGGCTGTCCATCGCGGGCAATTGCCGCATGTGTCTGGTCGAGGTGGCTCCCGGCCCGCCCAAGCCGCAGGCGTCGTGCGCGCTGCCTGCTGCGGAAGGCCAGATCATCAAAACCGACTCGCCGATGGTCAAGCAGGCCCGCGAAGGGGTGATGGAATTTCTGCTGATCAACCACCCGCTTGATTGCCCGATTTGCGATCAGGGCGGCGAGTGCGATTTGCAGGATCAGTCGGTCGCCTATGGCCGCGGCACCAGCCGCACCCATGAACACAAGCGCGCGGTGACCGAAAAATACATGGGGCCGCTGATCAAGACGGCGATGACCCGCTGCATCCACTGCACCCGCTGTGTCCGCTTCTCCGAAGAGATCGCCGGCGTGGACGAGATCGGCGCGCTTTATCGCGGCGAGGCGATGCAAATCACCACCTATCTGGAACGTGCGGCAAGCCACGAGATGTCGGCCAATGTGATTGACCTCTGCCCGGTCGGCGCGCTGACCTCACGCCCCTATGCCTTCGAGGCGCGGCCGTGGGAGCTGAAGAAGACGCTGTCCATCGATGTGTCCGATGCTTGCGGGGCGAATATCCGGTTGGATGCGCGCGGCCGCGAAGTGTTGCGAATTCTGCCGCGCATCAATGATGACGTGAACGAAGAGTGGATTTCCGACAAGGCCCGCTTTCAGGTCGATGGCCTCACCCGCCGCCGCCTTGACAAGCCGTGGCTGCGCAAAAACGGCAAGCTGGTCGCCGCGACTTGGGACGAGGCTTTCGCCGCGATTGCCAAGGTGAAGCCGGGCAAGAGTATTGCTGCGGTGGCTGGTGACATGGTCGATTGCGAGACGATGTTTGCCGCCAAGGCGCTGCTGGGGGCGCTGGGCTCTGATTTGCTCGAAGGCCGCCAGACCGGGTTGGATTACGATTGCTCGAACCTCGCGGCGGTCTCCTTCAATTCGACCTTCTCCGGCATCGAGACGGCGGACGCGGTGCTGATCGTCGGCAGCCACATTCGCTGGGAAGCACCGCTGGTGATGCCGCGCCTGCGCAAGGCAGTGAAGCGCGGGGCCAAGCTGTTCGTGGTTGGGCCTGAGTGGGAAACCACCGTGCCAACCATGTTCCTCGGGGCCGATTTGTCGGTGCTGGACAAGCTGCCCAAGGATGTGTCCGATGCCTTGTCGTCTGCGGAGCGTCCTGCGGTCATTCTGGGTGGGGCAGGTCTTGCCAAGGGTGCGCTGGGTGCCGTTGTGGCACTTTCTGCAAAGTTCAAACTGGTGCGTGACGATTGGAACGGCTTCAACGTCTTGCACATGGCAGCGAGCCGCATGGGCGGGCTGATGCTGGGCTATGCGCAGCAGGGCGGCGTGGCCGATCTGATCGCCGCCAAGCCCAAGTTGCTGCTCTCGCTCGGCGCAGACGAAGTGGATTACGCCAAGTTTGCAGACTCGATCATCGTCTATGTCGGCCACCACGGTGACAAGGGCGCGCACGCCGCCGATGTGATCCTTCCCGCCGCTGCTTTCACCGAGAAGGCGGGCACCTATGTGAACACCGAAGGCCGTGTTCAATTCGCCGACAAGGCCACCTTTGCCCCCGGCGATGCGCGCGAGGATTGGACGATCCTGCGGGCGCTCGCCGATGCGCTGGGCGTTTCGGTCGGGTTTGACAGCTTCGATGCCCTGCGCAGCGCGATGATCAAGGCGGTCCCGGCGCTTGGGGTTGAAGGACTGGCGAATTATGGCGCGCTGCCCAAGGCCGGAAAATCTAAAGCCAGCGGCACAATAGAGGGCTATCCCATCAAGGACTTCTACCTCACCAACCCCATCGCCCGGGCGAGCGAGACGATGCAGCGCTGCTCGGCAGAATTGCTGCACGGTGAAAGCTTTGCGGAGGCGGCGGAATGACTGCGTTTTTCCAAACCCTCGGCATGTCCTACGAATGGGCATGGGCCATCGCGACGATCAGCGGCATCCTGCTGATCGCGCTGCCGCTGATGCTGGGCGTGGCGATGATCATCTATGCTGACCGCAAGATCTGGGCGGCGATGGCGCTGCGGCGCGGGCCGAATGTGGTCGGGCCGTGGGGTCTGCTCCAGTCGTTTGCCGATGGGCTCAAGGTATTCCTGCAGGAAACCATAATCCCCTCTGCGGCGAACAAGGGCCTGTTCCTGATCGCGCCGATCCTCACTTTCACCGTCGCGCTGCTGGCCTGGGCGGTGATTCCGTTCAATTCGGGGGCGATGCTGGCCGATATCAATGTCGGGCTGCTCTATGTGCTGGCGATCTCATCGCTGGGGGTTTACGGCGTGGTGATTGCGGGCTGGGCCTCGAATTCGAAGTATCCGTTTTTCTCGGCGATGCGGGCTGCGGCGCAGATGATTTCCTATGAAGTCTCGATCGGCTTCATTCTGATCTGCGTGGTGCTCTGGGCGGATAGCTTCAACCTAAAGGCCATCGTCGAGGCGCAGAAAAGCCACGTCTGGTTGATCAACGGCTTCGTCGCCAATCCGCTGCTGTTCCCGCTGTGGGTGATGTTCCTGATTTCCAGTCTGGCCGAAACCGCCCGCGCACCGTTCGATCTGACCGAGGCGGAAAGCGAACTGGTCGCCGGGTATCAGACCGAATATTCCTCGATGAGCTTCGCGCTCTACTGGCTGGGCGAATATGCCAACGTGCTGCTGATGTGCGCGCTCAACGCCACGCTGTTCTGGGGCGGCTACCTGCCGCCGCTCGACATTCCGGTGCTGTACCTGATCCCCGGCTGGATCTGGCTGCTGGGCAAGATCCTGTTCTTCTTCTTCATCTTCTCGTGGGTGAAAGCGACCGTGCCGCGTTACCGCTATGACCAGCTGATGCGGCTGGGCTGGAAGGTGTTTTTGCCAATGAGCCTGCTGTTTGTGGTGCTGGTAAGCGGATATCTTATGCTGACGAGGTATGGCGCATGACCCTCTCCCACCTCATCAAATCGTTCACCTTGTGGGAGTTCGTCAAGGCGCACTGGCTGACCTTGAAGTATTTCTTCAAGCCCAAGGCGACGATCAACTATCCGTTCGAGAAGAACCCGCTGTCCCCGCGTTTTCGCGGGGAACACGCGCTGCGCCGTTATCCCAATGGTGAGGAACGCTGCATTGCCTGCAAGCTGTGCGAGGCGGTCTGCCCGGCGCAGGCGATCACCATCGAGGCGGAACCGCGCGAAGACGGCAGCCGCCGCACCACGCGCTATGACATCGATATGACCAAGTGCATCTATTGCGGCTTCTGCCAGGAGGCCTGCCCGGTCGATGCCGTGGTCGAGGGGCCAAACTTCGAATATGCGACCGAAACGCGCGAAGAACTGCTTTATGACAAGACCAAGCTGCTGGCGAACGGGGACAAGTGGGAGCGGGTGATTGCCGCGAACCTTGAAGCCGATGCGCCGTATCGTTAGGGGCGCGGGGATGATGGAAAGCTCCACAACGCATTCGAATTCCTCCCCTGCAAGGGGAGGTGGCGCGCGTAGCGTGACGGAGGGGTATCGCCCTCTCGATAGGGCGTCACCCCTCCACCACAGCTTCGCTGCGGTCCCCATCCCCTTGAAGGGGAGGATCGGGGAATGATCCACACACTCGCCTTTTACCTGTTCGCCACGCTGGTCATCGCTTCGGGCACTTTCACGATCCTGTCGCGCAATCCGGTGCATTCGGTGCTGTGGCTGATCATGGCCTTCTTCAACGCCGCTGGCCTGATGGTGCTTCTGGGCGCTGAATTCATCGCGATGCTGCTGGTCATCGTCTATGTCGGCGCGGTCGCGGTGCTGTTCCTGTTCGTGGTGATGATGCTCGACATCGATTTCGCCGAACTGCGGGCAGGCTTTATCAAGAACTTCCCGCTGGGGATGTTGCTGGCGGTGGTTTTGCTGGTCGAACTGGTGGTCGGCGTTGGCGTTTACCGCGCGGGCGCTTTGCAACTGGGCGTGGCGGACGGCGCGGCGGCTTCACCGATGGGGCTGTCCAACACCGAAGCCATCGGCGCGCTGCTTTACAGCCGCTATCTGTTCCTGTTCGAGGCGGCTGGCATCATCCTGCTGGTGGCGATGATCGGCGCGATTGTGCTTACGCACCGGACCCGCAAGGATGTGCGCGGCCAGAACATATCGCACCAGAACCAGCGCCGCCCTGAAGAGGCGACCCGCAATGTGAAGCCGGAAGTCGGCAAGGGGGTTCAGCTGTGATCGGCATCGAACATTATATCGGGGTCAGTTCGATCCTGTTCGTGCTGGGCGTGCTCGGCATCTTTCTCAACCGGAAGAACGTCATCGTTATCCTGATGGCGATTGAGTTGATCCTGCTGGCGGTGAACATCAATCTCGTCGCTTTCAGCGCCTTTCTGCATGATCTGACCGGGCAGATTTTCGCCATGTTCGTGCTGACTGTTGCTGCCGGTGAGGCCGCTGTGGGTTTGGCGATTCTGGTGATCTACTTCCGCCGCCGCGGCACCATTGCGGTTGACGATGTCAACCGGATGAAGGGGTAATTTTCGTGCATCCCATCCTCTTCATCGTCTTCCTGCCGCTGCTCGCCGCGATTATCGCCGGGCTGGGCAATCGTGTGCTCGGCAATACTGTCGCCAAGTCGCTGACCACCGGCGCGCTGTTTACTTCGGCTGCGCTGTCATGGCCGATTTTCCTCGGCTTCATCGGCGGGACACAGCAAGCGAGTGTCACACCGGTGCTGACATGGGTCCATTCCGGCTCGTTCAGCTTTGACTGGGCCTTGAGCGTCGATGCGCTGACGGCGGTGATGCTGGTGGTGATCACCACTGTCTCGGCGCTCGTTCATCTCTATAGCTGGGGCTATATGGACGAAGACCCGGATCAGCCGCGCTTCTTCGCGTACCTGTCCCTGTTCACTTTCGCCATGCTGATGCTGGTGACCGCCGATAACCTTGTTCAGATGTTCTTCGGTTGGGAAGGGGTGGGGCTGGCAAGCTACCTGCTGATCGGTTTCTGGTTCAAGAAGCCGAGCGCCTGTGCGGCGGCGATCAAAGCCTTTGTGGTCAACCGGGTGGGCGATCTTGGCTTCATGCTGGGAATTTTCGGCACCTATCTGGTGTTCGGCACGGTCTCGATCCCCGAAATTCTGGCCGCTGCGCCCTCCATGGCGGGAAGCACGATTGGCTTCCTTGGCCAGCGCTGGGATACGATGACGATCCTGTGCGTGCTGCTGTTCATCGGCGCGATGGGCAAATCGGCGCAGCTTGGCCTGCACACCTGGCTGCCGGATGCGATGGAAGGCCCGACCCCGGTTTCCGCGCTGATCCATGCCGCAACCATGGTCACCGCCGGTGTCTTCATGGTCTGCCGCCTCTCGCCGATGTTTGAAACCAGCCAGACGGCGATGAATGTCGTGACGATTGTCGGTGCAGCGACCTGTTTGTTCGCCGCCACGGTCGGAACCTGTCAGTGGGACATCAAGCGGGTTATCGCCTATTCGACCTGCTCGCAGCTGGGCTATATGTTTTTTGCCGCAGGTTCAGGTGCCTATGGCGCGGCTATGTTCCACCTGTTCACCCACGCCTTCTTCAAGGCGCTGCTGTTCCTTGGCGCCGGCTCGGTGATCCATGCCATGCACCATGAACAGGACATGCGGTTCTATGGCGCTTTGCGTAAGCAGATCCCGCTGACTTTCTGGGCGATGATGGCGGGAACGCTGGCAATTACCGGCGTCGGCATTGTCGATGTGTTTGGTTTTGCGGGCTTCTATTCGAAGGATTCGATCCTTGAGGCGGCCTATGCCAGCTCTGGCGCCTATGGCAGCATGGCCTTCTGGTGTGGCATCACCGCCGCGCTGCTCACCAGCTTCTACTCATGGCGTCTGATGTTCCTGACCTTCTACGGCAAAGCGCGCTGGGCTCAGTCTGAGCATATTCAGCATGCGGTGCATGATGCTCATGGGCATGCTGACCACGCGCATGAAGATCATGGCCAAGCGCATGATGACGGCACAGCAGGCTATCACCCGCACGAAAGCCCGCTTTCGATGCTGATCCCTCTGGGTGTGCTATCACTTGGTGCGATTTTCGCAGGCTTTGTTTTCCATCACGCCTTCATCTCTGCGGGTGATGGCGAGTTCTGGAAGAACAGCGTGGCCTTCAGTGAGCACCTGATCCACGCGATGCATGAAGTGCCGCTGTGGGTTAAATGGGCACCGTTTGCCGTGATGCTCACCGGCTTTGTCATCGCCTGGTACGCCTATATCCGCAATCCGAAGTTCCCGGCGCTGTTCGTCGAGCAGTTCGGCGTGCTGCATCAGTTCTTCTACAACAAATGGTACTTCGACGAGCTCTACAACTTCCTGTTCGTGCGTCCGGCTTTCTGGATCGGCCGCGTGTTCTGGAAGGCCGGGGACGAAAGCACCATTGATCGCTTCGGGCCGGATGGCGCTGCATGGGTGGTCGTGCAAGGCACGCGCGTCGCCCAGAAGGTGCAGTCGGGTTATCTTTACTCCTATGCGCTGGTCATGCTCCTCGGACTTGTCGGTGCAATCAGCTGGGTGATGGTGCGCTAATATGGACGGCTTTCCCATCCTCTCCGCCATGATGCTCGTGCCCATGGCCGGTGCCATTGCCTGTCTGGTCAGCTCTGCCCGCACCGCGCGCCAGATCGCGCTGGTCGCCACCTTGATCGATTTTGCCCTCGGGATGCTGCTGTGGAACCAGTATCAGCCCGGCGGTGCGCAGTGGCAGTTCACTGAAAATGCCGCGATTTTTGATGGATTCTCGTGGAAGCTGGGGATTGATGGCATTGCGCTGATGCTGATCGCGCTCACCACCTTCCTGATGCCGATCTGTATTGGTGCCAGCTGGAAATCGGTCGAAAAGCGCGTCGGGGAATACATGGCGGCGTTCCTGATGATGGAAGTGCTGATCATCGGCGTGTTCACCGCGCAGGATCTGTTCCTGTTCTACATCTTCTTCGAGGCCGGCCTGATTCCGATGTATCTGATCATCGGCGTGTGGGGCGGGGCCAACCGGATTTACGCCAGCTACAAATTCTTCCTCTACACCTTGCTCGGATCGGTGCTGATGCTGATCGCCATGATGTGGATGGCGAATGTGGCGGGAACGACCGACATTCCTACCTTGATGGAATACAACTTCGCACCGCAGGCACAGACCTGGCTGTGGCTGGCCTTCTTCGCCAGCTTCGCGGTGAAGGTGCCGATGTGGCCGGTGCATACCTGGCTGCCCGATGCCCACGTTCAGGCACCGACCGCCGGTTCGGTGCTGCTGGCGGGCGTGCTGCTCAAGATGGGCGGTTACGGCTTCATCCGCTTTTCACTGCCGATGTTCCCGGAAGCTTCTGCCCAGTTCGCCTGGTTGATATTCGTGCTGTCGATGGTGGCGGTGGTCTACACCTCATTGGTCGCGCTGGTGCAGACCGACATGAAAAAGCTGATCGCCTATTCAAGCGTCGCTCATATGGCGATTGTCACGGTCGGGCTGTTTGCTTTCAACCGCCAGGGCCTTGAAGGCTCGATGATCGTCATGCTCAGCCACGGCTTTGTTTCGGGCGCGTTGTTCCTGTGTGTCGGCATCATTTACGACCGGCTGCACACGCGGGAAATCAGCCGTTACGGCGGGCTCTCGATCAATATGCCGCGCTATGCGATCTTCTTCATGCTGTTCACCATGGCTTCGGTGGGCCTGCCGGGCACCAGCGGCTTCGTTGGCGAGGTGCTCAGCCTTGCCGGTATCTATCAGGTATCCAGCTGGGTGGCCTTCGTCAGCGGCACCGGGGTGATCCTCGGCGCGGCCTATATGCTTTATCTCTATCGCCGTGTGGCCTTTGGCGATCAGAAGAACGCTGATGCTGCCGCAATGCCCGATCTTGATCTGCGCGAGCTGGCCATGGTCGCCGCGCTGGCGGTGCCAGTGATGTGGATGGGTATCTATCCTGAAAGCTTCCTTGCACCGATGCGGGCAGACATCTCAACGCTTGAAGCGCGCGTTGCCCGGGCCAAGCCCGTCGGTGATGGCCAGTTCAAGGCTGGGCAATCAAATAACCAAACGCATGAATCACATGAGGGGTCGCACTGATGGACTGGGGCCATGTCCTGCGCCTGATCGCTTCTGAAGAACTGCTGAGCATTGCTGGCCTCGCTCTGCTGCTGGTGGCCGCATGGGCGGGCGACAAGGCGAGCCGGGCGATCAGCATCGCCGCTGTTGCCGCTCTGGTCGGAGCGGCCGTGATTGTTGCGCCTCACTTGTGCGATGGCGCTTCGGCAAGTTCGGTCTTTTATGGCCAGATGCGCGTCGATGCTTTTGCCGCTTATGCCAAGCTGCTGATCTATGGCTCGGCCATTGCCGCGCTGATGGTGGCGCCGGTGTTTTTTGAACGCGTCAAGGAAATGCGCGCCGAATATCCGGTGCTGGTGCTGTTTGCCGCGCTGGGCATGGGGATCATGGTCTCGGCGACTGATCTGATGACGCTCTATATCGGGCTCGAGATGAACAGCCTCGCCGCCTATGTGCTCGCAGCATTTCTGCGGAATGACGAGCGTTCGGCGGAAGCTGGCCTCAAATACTTCGTGCTCGGCGCGCTTGCCAGCGGTATTCTGCTGTTCGGCATGAGTCTGACTTACGGCTTTGCCGGATCGACCGGATTCGAAGGCATCCGCAGCGCACTTTCCGGTGAAATCTCGCTGGGCATGGTGGTGGCGATCACTTTCGTGCTGGCAGGCCTTGCCTTCAAGATCAGTGCCGTGCCGTTCCACATGTGGACGCCTGACGTTTACGAAGGCGCGCCAACGCCGGTGACGCTGTTTTTCGCCTCGGCCCCCAAGGTTGCGGCGATGGCGCTGACGATGCGTGTCACACTCGATGCTTTCGGTACGCAGGTGCACGTCTGGCAACAGATCGTTATTTTTGCCTCGCTTGCCTCAATCATTGTCGGCGCATTGGGGGCGATCGGCCAGACGAATATCAAGCGATTGCTCGCCTATTCGTCGATCAACAACGTCGGCTTCATCCTGATCGGTCTTGCCGCCGCAACGCCGCAAGGCGCGGCTGCCATGCTCACCTATCTCGCGATCTATGTGGCGATGACCGTCGCGGGCTTTGTCGCTGTGCTGATGCTCAAGGACGAAAATGGCGAGCCGGTGGAACTGATCGCCGATCTTGCCGGTCTGTCACGTCACCGCAAGGTGCTGTCAGCCTGCATCGCCATGACCATGTTCAGCCTTGCAGGTATTCCGCCGCTGTTTGGCTTCTGGGGCAAGTTTGTGGTGTTTCAGTCAGCCGTTCAGGCAGGGCTGGTCCCGCTGGCCGCCATCGGTATCGCTGCCAGTGTGATCGGCGCTTTCTATTACCTGAAGGTGGTGAAGGTGCTCTATTTTGACGAACCGGCGAACAAGGTGACGGGCAAGAGCGATTGGGCGCATCAGGCGCTGCTGGCGCTGGCGACGCTGTTCATCTCGCCGCTCGGCTATCTGCTGACCAAGGCTCTGGGCGCTCTCTCCGCGACAGCGGCGGCGGCGCTGTTCCACGCCGCCTGACCTCCAGTTGATAGAAACGCTCGCCACAACACCATCCACCAATGCTGAGCTGGCCGCGCGCCTTTCGCGCGGTGAGGCGGTGCGCGAGGGGGATTGGCTCATCGCCAACCGACAGACGGCGGGCAAGGGCAGGCAAGGCCGTGAATGGTTTGACGGTGCGGGCAACTTCATGGGCTCCACTGTCGTCCACGCGGCTTTTGGCGATCCGCCACTTGCCAGCCTCTCGCTTCTCGGAGGACTTGCTCTGCATGAGTCGGTTCTAAGCCACATTCCCCCGCCATTACGGGCGCTGCTGAAATGGCCGAATGACCTGATGATCGGACCGGCCAAGCTGGCAGGGATACTGATGGAGCGCGTGGGTGATGCAGTTATCATCGGTATCGGCGTAAACCTTGCCTCTGCGCCGCAACTTGCTGACCGGGAGACCGTTGCCCTCTCTGCGCTTGGTCCGTCGCCAGACCGCGATCACTTTGCTCAGGAGCTTGCTCGCATATTTGCAAATGAACTCGTGCGCTGGCGCAGCTTTGGCCTGAGTCTGGTAATCACGCGCTGGCAGGCCGCCGCTCACCCACTGGGGGCATCTCTACTGATCGGTGAACCCGGTGAAACCCCACTCTCGGGCACATTTAGCGGTCTCAATGACGATGGAGCCTTGCTCTTGCGTCTCACAGACGGCACCACGCGGGTGATACATTCTGGTGAGGTTCGCCTTGCCGGGGATATTTGAGGAAAACCCATGCTGCTCGCGATTGATGCCGGCAACACCAATGTCGTTTTTGCGCTGGTCGATCTGGACGATGCCGGAGGTCGCAAGATCAAGGCGCGGTGGCGCATTGCGACTGATCCGCGCCGCACAGGTGACGAATATGCCGTCTGGCTGATGCAACTGCTGACCATTCGCGGCATCGGCCGGGAAGAAATTGACCAGATCATCATCTCCACCGTCGTGCCACGCGCACTTCATAATCTTGACGTTCTGGCCAAACACTATTTCAATCTTGAGCCGCTGATCGCTGGTGAGGGCGCGGCTGACTTTGCTATGGATATAGATGTCGATCAGCCCAAATCGCTGGGGGCGGATCGTGCGGTCAATGCCGTTGCGGCGCACGCCAAGCATCCCGGTGATCTGATCATCGTCGATTTCGGTACTGCCACTACCTTTGATGCGATTGATTTCAACGGAGCCTACAAGGGCGGCATCATTGCGCCGGGGATAAACCTCTCGCTTGATGCACTGGTGGGTAATACGGCGAAGCTGCCACGCATCGCCATTGAGGCACCAAAATCAAACTCGGTTATTGGCACCAATACCGAGGATCAGATGCTGATCGGGGTGTTCTGGGGCTATGTCGCGATGATGGAGGGTTTGATTGCGCGAATGCGTGCCGAAATCGGGCGGCCCGCCAAAGTGGTGGCAACTGGCGGCCTTGCCGTGCTGTTTCACGAGCATACCGACATATTTGATGCGGTTGATGCTGACCTGACCATTGAGGGGCTTGCAATCCTTGCCGAAAAAGCGCGTTAGCCCACTCGTGACTCCAAAAAACGAACTGATATTTTGCGCGCTCGGCGGCTCGGGCGAGATTGGCATGAACGTCAATCTCTATGGCTGTCAGGGCAAATGGCTGATGGTTGACCTCGGCATGACCTTCTCCGGGAATGAATATCCCGGCGTCGATCTGGTGTTTGCTGATCTGGCCTTCATTGAGGAGAACCGCAAGGATCTGCTCGGCGTAGTGCTGACCCATGCCCATGAGGATCACATCGGCGCGGTGCCCTATTTTGCCGAAGAACTGGGTGTGCCGCTTTATGCCACGCCTTTCACCGCGCGTTTGGTCAATTCCAAGCTCAAGGAAGCTGGACTGCTGGGCAAGATCGAGCTCAACATCATCGATGATCTTGAGAGCTTTGATCTTGGCCCGTTCAACATCCGCTATGTGCCGTTGGCGCACTCCATTGCCGAGGGCAATGCGCTGGTTATCGAGACTCCCTATGGGCGGATATTCCACACCGGCGACTGGAAGCTTGATGACGAACCGCTGATCGGCGTGCCTGCCACCGAGGGCGAGCTAACGAAAATTGGCGACGAGGGCGTGCTGGCGCTGGTCTGCGATTCGACCAATGTGTTCAACCCTGAGGCTTCCGGCTCCGAAGGCGGGGTGCAGCGCGGGTTGATGGCGGAAGTGGCCAAGCACAAGGGCCGCCGCGTGTTGGTGACAACCTTCGCCTCCAATGTCGCACGGCTGAAAACGCTGGGCGAAGTGGCGAGTGCGAATGGCCGCAAGCTTTGTGTCACCGGGCGTTCGCTCGACCGGATTATCGAAACCGCGCAAGCCTCAGGCTATCTCAAGAACTTCCCGGATATCGTCGATCCGCAAACCGCCATGCGCCTGCCACGCGGCGAGGTGATGATCGTTGCCACCGGCGGGCAGGGCGAGCCTCGCGCCGCACTCGCCCGGATCGCGGATGGCAATCACGATGTGTCGCTCGAACGCGGCGATGTCGTGCTGTTCTCCAGCCGCCAGATCCCCGGCAATGAAATCGCTATCGGCCGTATCCAGAACAAACTGGCAGGAGACGGCGTGTTGATCGTTACCGACCGTCAGAGCCACATCCATGTCTCCGGCCACCCCGGACGGCCAGAGCTGCAAGCACTCTATAGCTGGATCCGGCCGCAGATCCTGCTGCCGGTCCATGGCGAAATGCGCCACATGGCTGAACAGGCAAGGCTTGGTGCAGCTTCGGGTATTCCGCAGCAAGTCGTGCAGAAGAATGGCGACCTCGTCCGCCTTGCTCCTGGCAAGCCCGGAAAATTTGGCGAGGTGAGGGCCGGACGGCTGATCCTCGATGGCGATATTATCGCCCCGGCTGACGGCATCTCCATGGTTATGCGCCGCCGACTGGCTCAGGCCGGGATGCTGATGGTTGTGGTCGGGCCCAAGGGCAAGGCACAAGTTGCCGGAATCGGGCTGCCACTCGAAGAAGATTACGAGCTTTTCCGTGAGGAAGCCGAACGCGATGTCGTCACGGCGCTCAGCAAACTCAAGGGTGCCAACGCCAAAGACCGCGATGTGGTGATCGAAGCGGCCCGCCTCGCTGCTCGCCGTGCAGCAAACCGCTGGTGCGGTAAAAAGCCTCACGTGCAAGTGATGATCGTGGAGTAGCGGGCGATGCGCTGGACCTCAATCGTTGCGATTTTCACATTGTTCTGGGTGCTCAGCGCCTTCCTCGTGCTGCCCTTCAAGGTTCGCACCCACTCTGATGTAGAACGCGATGGCGGCGATAGCGGCATGGTGCCGGGGCAGGCGCACAGCGCACCGATGGCGTTTCGGCCCGGACTGATCGCCAAACGCGCAACAGTTCTGGCACTGGTGCTCTTCGGGCTGTTTTATCTCAATTATATCAATGAGTGGGTCTCAGTGGCGGACCTTGATTTCAGTGGCGGCCCGCCTGATTTCAACGCTGTAAAATCAAACTGAGATCAATTGCGCAGCCGTTCGATTGCCTGCGCCAGCGAAACATAGAGCTTGCCCATGTCCGATGACAGCAACGTCACGCTGATCGCGTGACCATCGCGGGTGGACAGCATCTGGCGCAACATGCCTTCGAAATCATGGATATAGCGACTGACATGCTCACGAAACTCGCTGTCTTCGCCATAAATCTGTGCAACCGAGCGGGCCTCTGATGTTTCCAGCAGACGAACGGCGCGGCGCGTAAAGACACCGCGATCCCCGCGTAGATAGGCCGCCCAGGCGGTGTCAGTCACGTCGCTTGAAAGTGCCTTGGCAATGTCAATGCCGTTGGAATTGAGGCTTTCGGTGATCAGCGCGACGCGGCGCGAGAAGTCATTGTCGATCTGTTCTTCGGCACGCTCACGCGCATGGGCAACCCGGCGTTCAAGATTGTCGGTCAGTTCGCTGATCTTGGTGAGCTGATCACGCAGACTGACCGCCGCCTCACGGCTGATCCCGGCAGCATGACCAGCAGCTACTTCCAGCTGACCGACGGCTTCTGCTGTGCGCACACGCAGTACGCGTTCGATGGCAGCGGCGCTTTCCTCACCCAGCCTGTCAGCCAGTGCAGCAATGGTTTTGGCCCCTGATTCTTCGAGGGTTGAAACTGCCTCGCTGGTTGCGGTGGTGAGCTTTTCGAGCGCACCCGACAGTTCCTCACGCGAATATTCAGCCAGCCTGCTGCTATCTTGGTCGAGTGTCAGCAGCGTCGATTTAAGCCCGTCCAGTGCCTTGCTGTGCCGTGATGCACCCTGTTCAAGCCCGCTCTGAAGTGCCCCGATTTCGCCTAGCGACTGGCCGATGGCGACACGGGTGGTCACGACACTTTCTGCCAGATCCTCGCTGCGTTCTGCCGCACGGGCGACCGATTCCTGCAATTCTCTGATACGGCGCTCAAGCTCGGCGAGCTTTACTTCGCCGGCAGCCAGAGCTTCTGGAAGCTCTTTGCGGCTCTGCTGAGAGCTGGCCTGTAACAGTTCAAGCAAGCGAACAGAGTTATCTGTCAGCTTGGAAATATCACTATCGGTGCCGCTCAGTGCTGCGCGGCTGCCATCCAGATGGTCGGACAGTCGCTTGAGACTGCCGGTCAGTCCAGCTTCGGTTTCGCGGGTAAGCTCGGCGACTTGCCTCACGGTAATGCTAGCTTTGTCTATCCGCGCGACGATGATTTCGCTGTTTTCGGCCACCCGAGTGGTATTTGCTTCAAAGGCACTGTGCCGATCGGCAAGCCCCGCGTCGATTGATGAGAGCAGGCTGTTGATCCGTTCGATTTCAGCATCGTGCTGATTAGCCGCTTGCTCTGCACGCTCCTCCATTTCAGCGGTGAACAGGCGGTTGCGTTCGACCAGCCGTTCGTCAAAAATGCTGGCCTCTTCGCTAAGTGCAACGATCCGTGCGCGCGAAGCCTGACTGACCTGACTGTCTAGTGCTTCGAGTTTTTCAAGCGTATCGCTGAGACCCTGTTCCATCCGCTGGCGCGCTTGGGTGAAGCTTTCCAGCCCGGCATTTTCGCTATCGCGCAGTGATCTGGCCAGCACTGCACTCTCATCACGCAGGGCACCCAAACGGGCGCGCAGAGAGGTCAGGCTCTCCGCTTCATGCCCGTCAAACAGTGACCGGGTGGAGGCAAGATCCTCCATCATCGCAGCAGAACGTGTGCGGATCGCGGCAAGCGCTTCCACCTCGTCTGTATCGAGACGGCTGCGGAATTCGCCACTGCGCGTTTCGAGTTCGGTGAAACGCGCTTCTGTGTGACTGTGAATTTCTTCGAGCTGTGTGCCAAGCCGTCCAATGGTTTCCTCAAGCCGTCCGCGCAGACTTTCTACGTGCTTTTCACTGGCCTGACCAAAGTCATTGAGCCGGTTGAAGCCTTCGATCATCTCACGCAGTTGGGAGTGGGCGGTGCGGCCAGCGTTGGCGATGTTGTTGGCGACATCCTTGGCCGAACTGGCGATTACGGGCAGGTTGCCGCGCAGCTTTTCCATATTTTCAAGCGCAGTGGTGCTGACCGAGGCAATGGCTTCAACCTGCGCGCCATTATCGCGAACCAGACCCTGAAGACGGTCGGCATGATGCGACAGTTTTTCAGCTGCGACGCGACCCAGTGAATCAAGATCGCGCGATTGCGAAGCGAGGAATTCGCGCGCCAGACTCAGTTCGCGGTTCACTATAGTCAGGCGCGTTTCGAGTTTTGCCGATTCATCGGAAAGCAGCCTGGCTGCATCGCCAAAACGCATGGCTTCACGGCGGCTTGATCGCATGGCGATGAGCCAGAGAACAGAGATCAGCAATACCGGCACGGCCCAACTGGTTACAAGCGAAATTGCCTGATGCGGGCTGGCTCCGCCTGGGAACCACTGATTGGCCCAGCCAAAGAAAGCGCTCCATCCGGCAATGGCGGCAAGAGCGAGGGCAGGGGCCACCCAGCTGCGCGTCGCGCGCGCTGCAGGTTCCTCATACCAATCCTCTTCGACTGAAGTGGCAGACGCTTGAATTAGCGCCTCAGACTCCATAACTTCAGCCGCTGCTGGCATGGACTGCTCTTCAGGTTGCGTGGCTTTTTCAGCCCCGGACCCGATTGCGATGATGCGTGTTCCCCCGGTCATTCGAGAAGACTATCATGGTTTAGGCCTGTGGATAAACCCCGGTTTAACCATATTGCGCTAAACCGAATGAATTATGGCATATGAAGCAGTTGAATTTGATGCCGCATTGGCGGCTGCAGCGGGCGACGATGCCACGCTTTATGCCGAATTGCGCGCAGCTTTTGTCGAAAGCGTCACCCGGCAAATTGATCTGCTGCGCCGTTCGCGCTGCGATGGCAACTGGCAGGTCGCAGCCATGCGGCTGAAGGGTATCGCCGCTAGCTTTCACGCCATACCGCTTATCGATCTCGCGGAAGAAGCACTGGATGCAGCTCCCGGAGAGCCAGCTATTGTGCGACGAATCCAGCATTTCATTGACGAATTCAGCGCTTCCATCTGACTTTTCCCGGGCTCTGACTTTTCACAAGCATTGGCTTGGCAGCACTCCCGCGCAAGGCTAATGACTCCTGCTTCCTGACAGGAGAAAAAAGCTGCGGGTCGCGTTACTCTCGATGATGGAACCGGCACACTCCGGAGATCCCATGCCGCGCGCATTTCTGCGCGTTGGCGGGGCGACTTTGGCGCGCCACCAGCTGGCACTGGCCTTATCGGCGGGCTGTGAGCGGATCGCCTGTCTGGCAAAGGCGCTTGAACCCGAATTGGTCGAGTTGCAGCACGAAGCGGAGCGGGCGGGTGCGCGGTTTCACATGATTTCCGGCGGGCGCGCTCTTTCCGGACTGGTGACGGCCAATGATGAACTGCTGTTGCTGTCAGACGGGCTGGTGCCGAGCCCCGCTGATGCGCTTGAATTGATTGAACGTGCGCCGACGGTGCTGGTTTTGCCTGCAGAAAGCGCAGTTCCGGCAGGGTTTGAGCGGATCGACCTCAATCACGCAGGTGCTGGACTGATGGTGCTGCCCGGCAGGCTGATCGAACGGCTCAATGATCTGCCCAGCGATGCTGATCCCGTTTCCTCACTGCTGCGCATCGCCCTTCAGGCAGGAATTACGCAGCGACTGGTGCCACAATCGGTGACGAGCAACAGCCGCTGGCTGCTGGTCAGGGACGAAGATGCTGCCCATGCCGCTGAAAATGGCTGGATGGAGCGGCATACTGCAGGGAAAGGGCGAACCGCAGGGCAGGCTCTGGCGGCTTTCGCCACGCGCCGTTTCGGCCCGGCTTTGCTCCATGCCGGCAGTGGCAGCCGGGCGCTGGCAGTTGCCGCACTGGCCTTTGTGCTGATTGGCGCTGGTGCCGGGTGGTTTGGCTATGCTGCACTGGGGCTAGGACTTTGCGCACCGGCCTGGCTGGCGCACCGATCCGCTGTGATAATCGGCAAAATTCAGAATGATGCGCTGGGCACAGTGCCGCAGTTACTGGCGCGGGAAGCGCCATTTGAGTGGCTCCTCGATGTCATCATTGCCGGGTTGCTGGTCGTAGCCATTCCGGCACTTCCGGGTGAGCCGCTGTGGCAGCGCTGTTTCGCGCCGATCATGCTGCTCGGCCTGTTTCGCCTAGTGCCCGGGGCGGTTCAGGGGAAGTGGGCGCTATGGCTAGGGGACCGGATGATCCTTGCCTTGCTGCTGTGCGGACTGACACTGGGCAAGCTGATCGGAATTGCTGTGCCTGCGCTTGCCGCCATGTTGCTTTTTGCCGGAATTCTCTTTTCGCGGAAGGCGATTGGGATAACGCGAGCTTAACCATGCTGCGCTATGGCGACAGTCATGAGTGACGCGTCCAATCACCCCGTAGCCATCGAATCGATCGAAAGCGTTCTGCGTGCCGAACTGGCGCATGGGGATTCGCTGATCGGGACGATCATACCCATCATGCGCCATCTGGTGGCCAGCGATGATCATTCGGTATTTTCCGAAGAAATCGTCGCGCGCACACGGTCGATGCTCGAAGATGTTTCGCGCCAGCTGCTCGTCGCTCGAGCCGAGGCAGCAGGTGCCGAAAATCCGCAGGATCATGATCATGATCAACTGGGCGAACTGGCCAAGGTCGTCGCGCATGATACGGCCTTACTCGCGCATATCCACGCTCTGGCGCTCGAATGGCAGCTGACTGAGCGGATGCAGGCCCGGCTTTCGCTCGATCCCGTATTGTCTCCGCTGTTGCAGGCTTTGATTGCCTCTAGCGATCCGGCTACAGCCGCTTCGGCGATGCAATTGCTGGCAGCGCAGGCCCGCTATGTTCAGTCGCAGCGTCGGATGCAGCTGCCATTAGGCGAGCTGCCGGCTGATCTGCTGCACACGGCTCTTGTTGCGCTGAGAAGCTACGTCGGAATGGACGATGCTGCCGCTGGGCAGGCTGAGCAATTAATTTGTCAGAAATTCGATGAAAGCAGCAGCCGGATCGGATTGATGTCGCGGCTGGTTCTGGGCATGGGGGGTGGCGCACTCGCTGCGCTATCAGTTGAGCACGCTGGCGTTTCTCTGTTCCTCACCGCACTGGGGATTGCTGCCGGACAGGATCGTAGTTTGGCAGTACTTTCAACCAACGAAGGGCAGCTTGCCCGCTTGGCGCTGGCACTGTCAGCTGCCGGTCTCAAGCCGCAGCTGGTCGAAGAGCAGTTCGTTGCGCTGCATCCTGAAGTGTCGCTGCCACCGGGATTTGAAATGCTCGGACCAGATCGTGCCGCTGCCATCCTCGCGCATGGGTCGGGATACCCCGTCTAGGCAATGTCCACTGAAGCACTCGCACCGGCTTTAGCCACTAGCGACGCAGACGATCGCCTCGTCACTGCGAGCGAGCCGCTGCGTTCTTTGCAGATGCGCTGCGGCGGGGAAATTCCTGGCACCATCGCGATACCGGCCTTGCTGGAAGTGGTCCGCAAAGCGCGGCATTACCGGATGAAGCTGGCGCGGCCGATGGTTGCGCAAGACGGATCAGAGGCAATTACGGCATGGGTAGAGGTTGAACCGCAGGCTGATGGCGGATGCTCCATCACCCTGCGCCACTGGCAGGCGCGCGCATTGCCGATTGAAGATGCCGAGGAAGTAGCCGTCCGCCAGGTGACGATTGATCGCGATCTGGCAGAATTCCATGCCCGGCTAGACGGCGAACAAAGGGTTCTGGTCGTGGAAACCGACTCTTCGGACCTCAAGCAACTGGCTAAGGCCATGCTCGATGTGCCGGGGCAGGAATGGACGGAATTCGTCACTATCGAAGGCAAGGCACCGGGGCAGAAGCTGCATTGGCGTTTGCTCGATGGGGTTAATGTCGCGGTGCCGGGATCAGCGCGCAGCTGGCGGGTGACGCTGGTGCCCCAGCCCGGTAGTGGAGAGAAACCAGCAGGGTTTGAACTGCATCTGACCTCGGACACACCGCCTGCAATCCCTGTGCCGCAGATTGCTTCACGGCGCGGTGAGCCGCGATTGATCGGGCGTGATGTTGCGCCGGTGCTGCGCCAGCCGATTGCGCGGATCATCGCCAATGCCGAAACGATCCGTACGCGGCTGGCTGGGCCACTGGCTGAGGAATACAGCAATTATGCTGCCGACATTGCCGCGGCCGGTCAGCACCTGCTCGCGCTGGTGGACGATCTGACCGATCTTGAAGTGGTTGAATCAGAGGATTTCTCGACCGCGCCAGATAATATTGACCTTGCCGATGTCGCCCGCCGTGCCGCTGGAATTCTGGGGGTGCGCGCGCGTGAGCAGGGGATCGTCGTCGATGCCCCGCGCGCCGGAGAGACACTGCCTGCCGTGGCGGAGTTCCGCCGGGTGCTGCAGGTGCTGCTCAATCTGCTGGGAAATGCCATCCGCTATTCACCGACGAATTCGCAGGTCTGGATCAGGCTTGAGCAAGAAGGTGATATGGCTCAGGTAATCGTTGCTGATCAGGGGCCGGGGATCGACATGGATCAGCAAAGGAAGGTTTTCGAGAAATTCGAACGGCTTGGTCGCAGCGGCGATGGCGGTTCAGGGCTTGGTCTGTACATCTCGCGCCGTCTGGCACGGGCCATGGGCGGTGATCTGACCGTGGAGAGCGCGCCGGGGCAAGGCGCGCGGTTTACGCTTTCCGTGCCGATCGCTGCTTCAGCGGCGGCGGGCGAGATGGATCAGTAACACGCCAACGGAAGCCAGTATGGCACCATAAACTGCCCATTTCTGTTCTGCCAACATGAAACTTTCCGCAGGCCACATGATTACACCAAGGCCTTGGCCCACCCACAACAGCCCCATCAGCACTGCAAGAATGCCAATTATCAGCATGATGGCTTTTAAGGCGCGGACAATTATCATCCACGCCTTATCAGGCCTGAATCAGCGCTTGTCGAGCGGCAGATAATCGCGCTCGGTCGGGCCGGTGTAGAGCTGGCGCGGGCGGCCGATTTTCTGGTTGGGATCAGAGATCATCTCGTTCCATTGCGCCACCCAGCCAACCGTGCGGGCCAGGGCGAACAGCACAGTGAACATGGTGGTCGGGAAGCCAATCGCCGAAAGGATCACGCCCGAATAGAAATCGACGTTGGGGAACAGCTTCTTTTCGATGAAATAGGGATCGTTGAGCGCCATTTCTTCAAGCTGGATGGCAACCTCGAAAACCGGATCGGTAACTTTCAGCTCATTGAATACTTCACGCACCGTCTGCTGCATCACCGTCGCGCGGGGATCATAGTTTTTGTAAACGCGGTGGCCAAAGCCCATCAGGCGGAACGGATCGTTCTTGTCCTTGGCGCGCTCGATGTAATGCGGGATGCGATCAGGCGTGCCGATCTCGCGCAGCATATTGAGCGCCGCTTCATTGGCGCCGCCATGTGCCGGGCCCCACAGGCAGGCGATGCCCGCCGCGATGCAAGCGAATGGATTGGCCCCAGAGGAACCGGCGAGCCGCACGGTCGAGGTGGAAGCGTTCTGTTCATGATCGGCGTGGAGGATGAAAATCCGGTCCATCGCCCGCTCGATAACCGGGTTCACGATATAGGGCTCTGCCGGAACACCGAAGGTCATCCGCAGGAAGTTGCCCGTATAGGACAGGCTGTTGTCCGGATAGACGAAGGGCTGGCCGATCGAATACTTGTAGGCCGCTGCCGCAATCGTCGGCATCTTGGCGATCAGGCGATGCGAACTGATCTTGCGGTGCGTGGGATCGGAAATGTCGGTCGAATCGTGATAAAAAGCCGAAAGCGCGCCAACAACGCCGCACATGATCGACATCGGGTGCGCATCACGGCGGAAGCCGCGATAGAACTGCATCAACTGTTCGTGCAGCATGGTGTGGCGGCTGATCGTGGTCGAGAACGACTTCAGCTCGCCCGGCGATGGCAGTTCGCCATTAAGCAGCAGGTAGCAGACTTCCATGAAGCTCGATTGTTCAGCCAATTGCCCGATGGGATAACCGCGATGCAGCAGGATGCCTTCGTCACCGTCGATATAGGTCAGCGCGCTTTCGCAAGCCGCAGTAGAGGTGAACCCCGGATCAAAGGTGAACATCCCCGTCTGGCCATAAAGCTTGCGGATATCGATCACGTCCGGCCCGACAGAGCCGCTCAATACCGAGTAGTCGAAATCCTTGCCGCCCGCGCTCAGCTTTGCGTTACCCACCTGTTGTCTCCTCAACTCAAACCTGTTCGGCGGAATTTGCCTGCGCCAAGATACGCGCCAGGCTTTCATCCCGCCCCAGAAGTACCAGAACGTCAAATATTCCGGGGCTTGTAGTCTGCCCGGTCAATGCGGCGCGCAGCGGCTGCGCCAGCTTGCCAAGGCCAAGCCCCCATTGCTCCGCCAGTCCTTTGAGATTGGCCTCGAGCGTCTCGCTTGTCCAGTCTGCCTCAGCCTCAAGCGCGGCGGCGATCCGGCCGAGCAGGACGCGCGCATCCTCGGTAAGCAGCGCGGCTGCCTTGTCTTCAAGCATCAAGGGGCGTTGCGCGAACAGAAAGGCCGCAGAGACAGCCAGCTCATTGGTATCCTTGGCGCGAACTTTCAGACAGGGCATCGCTTTTTCAAGCAGCGCTAGGTCCGGGGCACCCGGCATGATTTCGCCAACCAGTGCCGCTAATCGCACATCGTCTGCTTCGCGCAGATAATGGCCATTCAGGTTTTGCAGCTTGGCCAGATCAAAGCGCGATGGGCTTTTGCCAACGTGGGCAATATCAAACCATTCGACCGCCTGTTCGCGGCTGATCAGTTCATCGTCGCCGTGTCCCCAGCCAAGCCGCAACAGATAGTTGAACAGAGCCTCAGGCAGAATGCCGAGATCATCACGATACGAATCGACGCCCAGCGCACCGTGGCGTTTGGAAAGCTTGGCGCCGTCTGCCCCATGGATCAGCGGAACGTGGCCATATTCCGGCACCTCCCAACTCATGGCATGGATGATGACCAACTGGCGGAAGGCGTTGTTGAGGTGATCGTCGCCACGGATCACATGGGTGACACCCATGTCATGATCATCAACCACCACGGCGAGCATATAAGTGGGAGTTCCGTCTGAACGCAGCAGCACGAAATCGTCAATCTCGGCATTGCTGACGGTGACTTCGCCCTGGACAAGGTCCTGAATAACAGTCTCGCCTTCGCGCGGAGCCTTGATCCGCACGACATAAGGCGCACCAGCCGGTGCGCTAGCCGGATCGGCATCCCGCCATGGACTGGCGATACGAAAGGGTTTGCGCTCAGCCTGTGCTTTTTCGCGCAGCGCGGTGAGTTCCTCAGGTGTCAGATAGCAGCGATAGGCGTTGCCCGATGCCAGAAGCGCTTCGGCAACTTCAGCATGCCGAGCGGAGCGGGCGAACTGGAACACCGGCTCTGCATCGCCTTCAAGGCCCAGCCATGTCAGCCCGTCGAAGATCGCGGCGATAGCAGGTTCGGTCGATCGGGCGCGGTCGGTATCCTCGATGCGTAGCAGGTAAGTGCCACCATGATGGCGCGCGAACAGCCAGTTAAACAGCGCTGTGCGGGCGCCGCCGATGTGCAAATAGCCGGTGGGCGAGGGGGCAAAACGCGTCACGACAGGACGGGCTGGTGCCGCCGCATTGTCTGATGCGCTGCCGCTTGCCATCAAACCAACCTTCCTGTCCTATGGTCGCCTATGGGGGGCGAGGCTGAAACTGTGCCGTTTGCGGGCGATTCGCCGGAGAAATCCGGCTTGCGCGCTGCATTGCAGCAATTCCCTTGGCGCGTTGCGCAGCGCTTGTCCAGCGGGCTTGAACGGCTGGAACAATTTCTTGGTCACGCCGGGTTTGATCGCGCTCCCTGGCTGGCGGTGGCCTTTGCGCTGGGCATTGCCGCATGGTTCATGATGGATAACCAGTGGCAGTGGTTGGGATTCCTCACGGCGATGCTGGCTTTGGTGCTGACTGGGCTGGCGCTGATGCGCGAAGATGGGCGCTTTCCCTTTGTGCGACAGGCACTTGCAGCTTTGGCACTAGCCGGTGCGGCGGGCTGCGGCACGGTGTGGGTCAAGTCGGTTATGGTGGGATCGCCTGCCATAGAGCGGCCCGTTGTCAGCAATATCGCCGGGATCGTCGTCTCGCGGGAAGAACAGCTGGCCGATGGGCGGGTTCGTCTGGTCCTCGCCATCCACGAGGAAGGCACTGGCCGCCCGATCAGGGTGCGCATCAATGTCCCGCTGATCAAGGATGCAGCGCTCGCTCAGGAGGGCGCGGCTGTGCGCCTCAAGGCACGGCTGGTGCCGCCGGCGCCGCCGATGCTTCCCGGCTCCTATGATTTTGCCCGCTCTGCCTGGTTTCAGGGGCTGGCCGCAACAGGCAGCGCGCTCACATCGGTTGAGGTGGCCAAGCCCGGAAGCAGCGGAGATGATTGGATTGCCCGGCTGCAACGGCGGCTGTCTGCTCATGTGCGCGCGCAGGTTCCGGGATCGGCGGGCGGCATTGCCGCAGCCTTCGCCAGCGGGGATCGCGGCGGGATTACCAAAGCCGACGAGGATGCCATGCGCGATGCCGGACTCACACATCTGCTTTCGGTCAGTGGCCTGCACGTCAGCGCGGTGATCGCCGCGACCTATCTAATTGCCATCCGGCTGCTGGCGCTGTGGCCATGGCTGGCGCTGCGCTTTCGCCTACCGCTGGTTGCGGCGGGAACCTCAGCCCTGGCGGGGATATCCTATACCTTGCTCACCGGGGCCGAGGTGCCGACGGTGCGCAGCTGCATCGGCGCGATGCTGGTGCTGATCGCTCTGGCGCTGGGGCGCGAGGCCTTGTCACTGCGGATGCTGGCGGTAGCGGCCTTTCTGGTCATGCTGTTCTGGCCCGAGGCGGTGGTCGGGCCGGGATTTCAGATGAGCTTCGCCTCGGTTATCGCCATCATAGCACTTCATGGTTGCAGTCCGGCGCGCGCCTTCCTTGCTCCGCGCGAGGAGGAGTGGTGGCAGCGCGGGCTGCGGCGGCTGGCGATGCTGGTGCTAACCGGCGTGGTGATCGAACTGGCGCTGATGCCCATCGGTCTGTTCCACTTTCACCGTGCCGGGGTTTATGGCGCACTGGCCAATGTGATCGCCATTCCGCTTACCACGTTCGTCTCGATGCCGCTGATCGCGCTGGCCTTGCTGCTCGATACCGTTGGCGGGGGTGCTCCGGCTTGGTGGTTGGCGGGTAAATCGCTCGAGGCGCTGCTCGGGCTCGCGCAATGGGTGGCCATGCAACCGGGCGCGGTGACGCATTTGCCCGCCATGGGGCATGGCGGTTTTGCGCTGTTTATCGCTGGCGGACTGTGGCTGGCGCTGTGGCGCGGCAAGGTGCGATTGCTGGGACTGGTTCCGGTGATGCTGGGGACGGCCAGTCTGGCCATGCTACGCCCGCCGGACCTGCTGATCTCTGGCGATGGACGGCACGTCGGTATTACCGGACTGGCAGAAGGGGAGCTTCTGGTCTTGCGCGAATCCCGCAGTGAATATGTGAAGGACAACCTGAGCGAACTGGCCGGGATGGACGGCACGGTGCGCCTGATCGATGATTGGCCGGGCGCACGATGCAGCCCTGAGTTCTGCGTGCTGGAGATCGAGCGTGGCGGGAGGGTCTGGCACTTGCTGCTCGAACGCGGTCAGGAACTGGTCGCTTACCGGGATCTTGTTGCCGCCTGCGAACTCAGCGACATCGTCATCGCTGACCGGCGCTTGCCCTATGCCTGTCGTCCGAAACTGCTGAAAGCTGATCGGGCCATGCTTGATCGCACCGGCGGCCTTGCGATTGATCTGGGCAGCAGAAAGATCAGGACTGTGGCAGAGGGGCAAGGCGAGCACGGCTGGTGGCATCCCACGGTTCGAAAACCGTATGTGCCAAAGGTGTCTCCATCCGTGCCAACGGGCGGGGGCTTAACTGTGACGGCAAGCCCAACTCCGCTGACTCAGTGATAGCGGCGCAGCAACCCGGCAAGTTTGCCCTGAACTTCGACTTCACGCGCGCCATAGATCTGCGGTTCATAGGCGGCGTTGGCCGGATCGAGGCGGATCTTGCCGTGATCACGGTGCAGATACTTAAGCGTCGCTTCCTCACCGCGCACCAGTGCCACGACAATTTCACCATCGCGGGCGGTATTAGTGCGGCGGATGAGGGCGTAGTCACCATCAAGAATTCCGGCATCCATCATCGAATCGCCTGACACTTCGAGCGCATAATGTTCACCCGGGCCGAGCAAAGCGGCAGGGACAGGCAGCATTGACTGGCCTTCCATCGCTTCGATCGGTACACCCGCAGCGATTCGGCCATGCAGGGGAATCTCGATAACGTCATTCGCCGGTTGGGGCCGTGCGGGCGGGGTCTTGAGTGCCGGAGTAGTGCTGTTCGAATTGGCAGCAACCGGGCGCTGGCCGACATCTTCGGGCTGTTTCAACACTTCCAGCGCGCGGGCGCGATTGGGCAGGCGGCGGATGAAGCCGCGTTCTTCGAGTGCGGAAATCAGCCGGTGGACGCCAGACTTCGATTTGAGATCGAGCGCTTCCTTCATTTCCTCAAAACTCGGGGAAATACCGGTTTCCTCAAGGCGAACCTGGATGAAACGGATCAACTCGTGCTGCTTACGGGTAAGCATCGGCGCCACACTCCCATCGGAACGCCGCATGTTCTTGCGCCGTTCAGTGAACGAATGCGGAACAATTAAGCAACTTATCGAATCGCGTCAAGCATTTCTGCCAATCAGATAAAATAAGCTGGAACATCGGCCCCAGCAGGGAGCGCTTGGGCTCCGGCAGGCCGGTCAATCAACAGATCTGCCACGGCCAGTGCGGCGAGCGCGCCGCTATCCTGCGTGGTCAGAATTTCTGCTCCAGCCTTGGTCAGTCTTGCCCGCATAAATTCGCGCCTGCTACCACCTGCTGGAACAGGCGTAGCTAGGCGCTGAATGATGGCCTGCGGAAGGGGGGTGTCAGCCCCTGAAATTGCCCTGATCAACGGCATTAAGAACAGATATGCGGTGGTGTAGCTGGATACCGGATTGCCCGGCAGGCCGAGAACGATCTGTCCGCCTTTAGTCGCCACCAGCAGTGGCTTGCCCGGCTTGATCGCCACTTTCCAGAAATCGAGTGTTGCACCCCATGCTGCCAGCGCCGGGCGGATCAGATCATGGTCCCCCACCGATGCGCCGCCGGTAGTAACGATGATGTCAGCCCACGCTGCCGCCTCAAGCGCTTTCGTTATTGCGTCAAGATCATCAGAGATCGGACCGAGCCGCCTGATTTCGCAGGTCAATGCCGCGATCAGAGCCGCCAGCATCGCTCCGTTGCTCGCCGGGATCTGATGGGCGGCGCAGATTTCGGGATCGGCAGCCAGTTCATCGCCGCTATCGATGATGGCGATTCGCGGCAACCGGCGCACGGCAAGATGGTTGTGCCCTGCAGAGATGGCGAGCGCCAGTTGCGCCGGGCCGATGCGCGCGCCCTTTGGCAGCAGTTCGCTGTCGCGGCGAAAATCATTGCCGCAGTGGCGCACATGCTTGGCGGGCGGTGAGGGCGGGGTGCCGGTGAGGGTGATGGTATCACCATCACGCACGACATCTTCTTGCAGCACTACGGCATCGCCACCGGTGGGCAGCAGCGCACCGGTGGCGATGCGTACGGCCTGACCGGCTGCGACGGTTCCCGCGAAAGGATGTCCTGCCGCGCTTTCACCCACTAGCTGCCACGGACCGGAAAGCTGGGGTCCTTTTACCGCATAGCCATCCATGGCGGAGAGATCGGCAGCGGGCTGAGTACGGCGGGCGTTGAGCGGTTCGGCGAGGTAACGTCCCAGCGCTGAACTGACGTCCACACGCTCGACTGGAAGGGGTGTGACGAGGGCGAGCAACCGGGCCTGCGCCTCTTCGAGGGGTATTGGTGAGTTATGGGCCGCGCTCATGCCGGAGCGAACCAGTCACCCGATTTGCCGCCGCTCTTGGACAGTAACCGCACCTGCTCAATGACCATGCCTTTATCGAGCGCCTTGGCCATATCGTAAATTGTTAAAAGTGCGATGGAACATGCTGTCATTGCTTCCATTTCCACACCAGTTCGTCCGGTCATGGCGGCCGTTGCAGAAGCGTTTACAGCGCCGTCTTCCAGTGTGAAATCCAGTGTGACGGCGTCAAGCGCCAGCGGATGGCACAGCGGGATCAGTTCTGCCGTTTTCTTGGCCGCCATGATCCCGGCAATGCGCGCTGCGGCGATGACATCGCCCTTGGGCACATCGCGGTCACGAATGGCGGCCAGTGCCTTTGGCGACATGCGAATCCGGCCAGAGGCGACCGCGACACGCCGGGTTTCAGCCTTGCCGCCGACATCGACCATGCGGGCATTGCCCTGATCATCAAGGTGCGTGAGTTTAGCCACCGAGCAGCGCCTTGGTAGCGGCGCTCACATCATTCTGGCGCATCAGGCTTTCGCCAACGAGGAAGCAGCGCACGCCGCTTTTTTCCAGACGCACCAGATCAGCGTGGCAGTTGATCCCGCTTTCGCCAACCAGCAAGCTGCCCTCTGGTGCCAGCGGAGCGAGCCGTTCGGTGGTGCTTAGGTCTGTCACGAAGCGCTTGAGATCGCGGTTATTTACCCCGATCAGGCGTGATTTGAGCCGCGCCGCGCGCTCCATTTCCGCTTCGTTGTGGACTTCGACCAGCACGTCCATCCCGCGCTCGAGTGCAGCGGCCTCGATTTCGGCCATCACGCTGTCTTCCAGCGCGGCGACGATGATCAGGATGGCGTCACCGCCGATGGCGCGGGCCTCGGCCACTTGCCAGGGTTCGACCATGAAGTCCTTGCGGATCACCGGCAGGGCGCAAGCGGTGCGGGCGGCGATCAGGTAGTCTTCGTGTCCCTGAAAATAGGGAGTGTCGGTGAGGACCGAGAGGCAGGTCGCGCCGCCCGCCTCATAAGCGCGAGCATGGGCAGGGGGATCGAAGTCAGCCCGGATCAGGCCTTTGGAGGGGCTGGCTTTCTTGATCTCGGCGATCAGGCCGTATCCGGTGGAAGCCGCCTTGCGCAGCGCCGCTTCAAATCCGCGCGGGGCAGTCTGATTGCGCGCGGCGGCATCGAGCGCGCCAAGCGAGGTTGCTGCCTTGCGGCGCGCGACTTCGGCACGGGTGGTGTCGCAGATTTCGGTGAGTTTGTCAGTCATTGCATCGATCCACTAAGGCCTGCCGTTGATCAAGTCGAGAGGATCAATGGTTCACGCAAAGGCGCGAAGGCGCAAAGGAACGTGTTAGCGGCAAAGCCATTTGAAAATGGGAAGTCGGATCTTTCATGGCGCTGATTTTATTAGCTGGCCTTCGGCCTGTCACAACATCTTTGCGCCTTCGCGCCTTTGCGCGAGCCATTCTTAAACTTACTTCGTCGCCGCGATCCAGCAATCGAGCAAGGCCTTGGCCAGTCCCTTGTCGATGGCTTCCGCTGCTTCTTCAACGCCTTGATGCCAATCATTGGCTTCACCGGCAACGATCAGCGCGGCGGCGGCATTGAGCAGCACGGCATCGCGATAGGTACCATGTTCGCCCAGCAACAGCCGCCGCAGGGCATCGGCATTATACTCGGCGTCACCGCCGCGAATGGCGCTGATTGGTGATGACGGAAGCCCGGCCTCGTCAGCACTGAACTGTGAAAGCGTTACCCCATGCGGGCCGATGCGGGCCAGTTGGTTGCTGCCTGCCAGGCTGAGTTCGTCTAGGCCTTCCTCGCCAGAGACAATCAACGCATCTTCCGTCCCCAACCGCGCTAGTGCCTCGGCATAGATCGACACATAATCTGCCTGCGGAATGCCCACCAGCTGACGCGAAACCCGCGCCGGATTGGCCAATGGCCCCATCAGATTGAAGATCGTGCGCCGTCCCAAGGCTTTGCGGATCGGCATGATCCGGCCCATCGACGGGTGATGATGCCCGGCAAACAGAAAGCAGATGCCGATGTCGCCCAGCGTGTGCTCTGCGGTTTCGGTGGCACGGTTCAAGTTGAGCCCCAGCGCTTCGAGCGTATCGGCGGCACCCGCCTTGGAACTCGCGGCGCGGTTGCCGTGTTTGGCCACAGGCACGCCGCAGGCCGCAACGACCAGCGCCACGGCAGTTGAGACATTGAGCGTGTGCAGGCCATCCCCGCCGGTGCCGCAGACATCGATGGCACCTGCCGGAGCAGCAATCGGGATCATTCGCGCGCGCATCGCCCGGGCTGCCCCGGCAATTTCAGCGGCGACTTCACCGCGATCAGATAACTCGGTCAGGAAACGCACGATTTCTTCATCGCTTGGCTTGCCATCGAGCAGAGCGCCAAAGGCGGCCTCTGCCTCATCCTCGGCGAGTGGCACATGGACAGGCGGCAGTGCGCTCATGCTGGAACGCGGGCGTCGATGCCGCAGATCTTGAGGAAGTTTGCCAGCATGGCGTGGCCGTGCTCGGTGGCGATGGATTCGGGATGGAACTGCACGCCGTGGATCGGCAGTGTGGCATGGCGGAAACCCATGACGTGGCTTCCCAAGGGATTATGGGCATCTGATCGCGCGTTTACGATCAGACTTTCAGGAATATCCTCAACGATCAGTGAGTGATAGCGCGTTGCCGTGAAGGGCGAGGGCAGGCCTGCAAACAGCCCCGTGCCGTCGTGCGTCACCGGCGAGGTCTTGCCATGCATCAGTCCGCCGCGCACCACTTTGCCGCCGAAATACTGCCCGATTGACTGGTGACCAAGGCAGACGCCCAGCAATGGCTTGCCAGCATCCGCTGCTGCACCGACCAGTTCAAGGCTGATCCCGGCCTCATTGGGCGTGCAGGGGCCGGGCGAGATCAGGAAGCCTTGCGCACCGCTGGAAATCGCCTGTCCGGCAGAGATCGCATCATTGCGCACAACCTCAACCTCTGCCCCCATCTCCATCAGGTAATGGACGAGGTTCCAGGTGAAGCTGTCATAATTGTCGATAACGAGGATCATGAATTGGCCTTAGCTCCCTTTGGGATTGAGCGAAAGGTGGCGGCTATCGCGCTGATGCCACCGCCTGTTTGAGCGCTGCAAGCGTAGCTGCATCCACTTGATATTTAGGCAGGGCAAAAAATGTCGCTTCGGTGCGGCACAGCAGGAGAAAGTTATCATCCTCCAGCACCCGGCGAAATGACGACCAGACAAAGCGCTCGGTCTTGCCATTGGCAGTCACGGTGAGCGCCTCGGCATCATGGCTGAATTCCATCTGCTGCTCATTCGCTTCAAGCCCATCAAACACCCGGCGCGTGGATTTGAGGATGAAGAACAGCAGCACAAACAGCTGCAAACCGATGAACAGCATCGAAAACATCAGGCCCTTGGCGAAGATCGACAGCCCCTGCCGCAAGCCCATGTCGGGATGGTTCTGCCGCGCTGCCAGCACCAGCAGGGTTCCGAACACCAGCCCGATGCCGATCACCAGACCCGGCCCCCAGCGCCGTACCCAATGACGGCGCACCAGCATCCAGTTGGCGGCGGCGAAGTCCTGTGCGCTGAGAGTGACGGTGAAGTTGCCGGACATGGGCTAGGCTACTGGCCGTAACCGGCTTCTCCAGCCACCCTTACAGCCTCACGCGCAGCAGCGATCAGCGCCCCGGCCTTGTTCTCACATTCTGCTTGTTCGTATTCGGGCATAGAGTCGGCAACTATGCCAGCACCAGCCTGAACGTGCAGCACGCCGTCTTTGACGATGCCGGTGCGCAGGACGATGCAGCTGTCGACTGAGCCATCGGGGGCAAAATAGCCGACACCGCCCGCATAGGCACCGCGTGTTTCGTGCTCCAGTTCGGCGATTACCTCACAGGCGCGCACCTTGGGTGCGCCGCTGACTGTGCCCGCCGGGAAACCGGCAAACAGCGCGTCGATGGCATCGTGTTTGGCCGTATCAAGCTGGCCGACGACATTGCTGACGATGTGCATGACATGGCTGTAACGCTCGACGGTGTAGCTCTCGGTGACTTTGACGCTGCCTTTGGTAGCCACCCGGCCAACATCATTACGCCCCAGATCGAGCAGCATCAGATGTTCGGCGCGTTCCTTGGGATCGGCGAGCAGACTGGCTTCGTTGGCGTCGTCCTCTGCGGGGCTCTTGCCGCGCGGGCGCGTGCCGGCGATGGGCCGGATGGTAACCTCGCCATCGCGCACCCGCACGAGGATTTCCGGGCTGGAGCCAATCAGCGCAAAGCCGGGAAGATCGAGGAAATAGAGGAATGGTGAGGGGTTCACCCGGCGCAGCGCACGGTAAAGCGCGAAGGGCGGCAGCGTGAACGGCGTGGTGAAACGCTGGGCGAGCACCACCTGAAAGATGTCGCCTGCTGTGATATAGTCTTTCGCCCGCAGCACCATCTCGCGATAGCGGCCTTCGGGCAGAATCGGAGTGAGCACCGGTTCGGGCAGAGTGGCATCGGGCACCAGCGCGGGGGCAGGCACGGCCAGCTTGCGCAGCGCCTCGTCGATCCGTTCTGCCGCTGAATCCAGTGCCGCCTCAGCTGCGCCGCCATCTGGCCAAACCGGGGCAACGCACCACAGAGCATCGGACAGCCGGTCAAATACCAGAATCAGCCTTGGCCGCACGAACAGCATATCGGGCAGTTCAAGGTCGCTCTGAGGCGCACGCGGCAGGGTTTCGACCAGACCGATGGTCTCATAGCCAAAATAGCCGACTAGGCAGGCAAGCGCCTTGGGCAATTCGTCCGGCGTGTCGATGCGGCAGGCAGCCACCAGCGCGCGCAGCTCTGCCAGGGCATCGCCCGGAAGCGATGCAAACTCGCTGCGATCATGCTGCCACTGGCGATTGATTTCGGCACCGTGGCTTTGCGCTCGGAACACCAGATCGGGATCAAGCCCGAGCAGGCTGTAACGCCCGCGCACTTCGCCGCCTTGCACCGATTCGAGCAGGAAATCGCCGCGTCCCGGCTCGATCAGCTTGAGCGCTGCACCAACCGGGGTTTCGGTATCCGCAACCAAGCGCCGCCAGATCAGCGCAGGTTTTCCATCACGCAGCTGGGTTTCGGCTTGTAACCAGTTTTCGGGGCGGGCGGTGCTCATCTTGCCACCGGTTTCGATCAATTGCCGCCGGTCAGTTGCTTGGAAAGCGCCGAGACAG
Organism: Novosphingobium sp. Chol11; assembly: GCA_945906105.1. Classification (GTDB taxonomy): domain Bacteria; phylum Pseudomonadota; class Alphaproteobacteria; order Sphingomonadales; family Sphingomonadaceae; genus Novosphingobium. Next base: position 61,586 of record CAMDQO010000012.1, read on the forward strand.
CGGCGGCATTTTTCTTAACGCCCACTTCGTTGCGGATCGCGGTGCGCAGCTGATCCAGATATTCACGGCTGGCAGCAAAGCTCAGCCCTTTGCGTAAATTGGCCAGACGGGGATCCTTGGGATCAACCTGACCCGGAGTGATGGATTTCAAAGCAATCACATAAAAGCCACGATTGTTGGGTGCCGGAAGCAGCTTTACCGTGCCTTTGGCCATAGCGAACATCAAAGCCAGCGGCGGCGGTACGGCCTGTCCCGGAGCGCGCAGTTCAGCGCGGCGCATGATAACGCGATCAACCGGGGGCAGGGGGACGCCCAGTGCAGCCATGGCCGCGCCCAGATCGGTGCCTTTCTTTGCCGCTGCTTCAACCTTGAGCGCGGCAGTCTTGGCCGCTGCGGCACCTTTTTCGAGTGCATAATCGGCCATCACCTGCGCCCGTACATCAGCAATGGGAGCGGGAGCAGATGGCGCGATGGCGGCAACATCAAACATCAGGAAGGTTTGTCCTGCCACCAGTTCGTTAAGCTGCGGCTGGCCTTCCTTGTCCGCAGCAAAAGCCGCCTGCATGGCGCGCAGCAGCTCTGCCGGTGCGCTTTCACCCGGCTTACCGAACACTTTGCCATCGGCGGTCAGCGGTGCGGTTTCCTTGAGTGTGACACCCAGTTCCTTCGCGACATCGGAGAGCGAACCGCCATTGTTGAACTCCTCTTCGATGCGTTCCGAAAAATCAGCGAACGCAGCACGTTTCTTGTCAGCCGAAAGTGCGGCAACAATTTCGCCACGTGCTTGATCAAGCGTTTTCCCCGGCTTGCGCATAATTCCGTCAACATGGACGATATGCCAGCCAAGTCCGCCTTTCAACGGACCAACATTGCTGCCTTGCCCTGCAGCGAATACCGCATCGGCGACAATGGCGGAACTCTGGGTGACATAGGCATCTTTGGTAACTGCTGCGATGGCCTGCGGCAGCAAGCCTTTGCCGCGCGCCACGGCATCGAATGACTTGCCGCCTGCCAGTTCACCGATGATGGCTTTGGCGGCTGCTTCTGTCGGCACGATCAACTGGGTCAGCTTGCGGGTTTCGCTGGCCGCATAGGTTGCCTTGGCGGCATTGTAACGCGCGGCGACTTCGGCATCGGTCGGCGCGGGCGCGCTTTTCATCACCGTCTCGTCGAACACGGCATAGCGGATCGTGCGATGCTCTGGCCGGATATAAGCATCGGCGTGGGCAGTGTAATATTTGGCCAGGTCTGCGGCGCTGGGTTCACCCTTGGGGGCGAATACTGCAGCTGGCAGCAGCGCGATGGAGCCTTCGCGTGATTCTGATGCGATTGAGGCATAACGGGTAACGGTTTCCTGCGGCACGCGACCGCCCAGTGAGGCGGGACGAAGGATCTGATTGGAGATCAAATCATCAGCAATCAGTTTCCGGAAGGTCGCTTCGGTATAGCCATCGCGCTGGATAACCGCGCGAAAGGCATTGGCATCAAAATTGCCATTGGTGCCGCGAAAACTGGGTATCTTGAGCAATTCGCTATCAACCAGACGATCGCCGGCAACGATGCCATGGCGCTTGCCGAAAGAAGCGACAGCGGCATTGTCGATCAGCGAATCGATGACTTTGTTGAGATAGCCAGCAGCGATGAAACTTTTCATCGTTTGGGCAGGATCTTTCTGGCGCATGGATTCGAGCGCAGTGCGGCTTGATCGATCAACTTCGCTGGCGCTGATGCTGCGTTCACCCGCAGTCGCGATTTTATCACCAGCATTGACGCCGCCAACTCCGCCAAGATTGGCCATGTCTCCGGCAACAAATGCAAATGCGATGATGCCGAGGAAGGCGAGCAACAGGGCGACGCCGATTTTCGATTTCATCAAGCCACGGAAAAATTCGAGCATTAGCCAGCCGTTTGTTTAATTTGCGGGCCGGAAGGGCACCGCATCAGGCGCGGCTTTAGGGCGCGTTGCGGCGCTTCGCAATGCTTGGCAAACTTGGGTGCGCAGGAGAAGCTGATCGACGGGCCTGAGTGTCCCAATCTCTCAACTCGTCGCAGGTGATTTTGACAAGGCCTATGGCTAAGGCCTAGTTGGCATCGTGCATTGCATTGCAGCATGAGTGAGGGATTCGCCTGCGCCGTAATGTTTTCAAGGAGTTAATAGCGTATTATGCCTGCCCGGCCCTACATTGTCGGCAACTGGAAGATGAACGGCACGCGCGCCATGTTGAGCGAGGCACGGTCGATTGATCGGGCTGCGGCGCGTTATCCCGGGGTTCAGGTTGCATTGGCACCACCGTTTACGCTGGTTCATGCCATGACAGAAGAAGTGCAGGCCATCGGCGTCGGCGGGCAGGATTGCCATGCCGAAACCAAAGGCGCGCATACCGGCGACATTTCCGCTGTCATGCTCGCCGATTGCGGGGCAAGTTTTGTCATCACCGGCCACAGCGAACGCCGCCGTGACCACGGTGAAAGCAGCGACATGGTGAAGGCCAAGGCCGAAGCTGCTCTGGCAGCAGGGCTTGGTGTGATCGTCTGCGTTGGCGAGACATTGGATGAACGCGAATCCGGCAAGGCAGAAGCAATTGTCGGAGGGCAAGTTGATGCCTCTTTGCCTGCGCCCGAAATTTTCGCCGATGCCGCGCAAGGCAAGATTTCCGTGGCCTATGAGCCGGTATGGGCCATTGGCACCGGCCGCGTTGCCGAGGTGGCAGACGTCATCGCCATGCATCAGGCCATCCGTTCGAGGCTTGAAGCCGCCTATGGCGAACAAGGCGCAACGGTGCGCATTCTCTATGGCGGTTCGGTCAATGCCGAGAACGGCACAGCCCTGTTGGCAGCAGAAGGTGTCGGCGGGGCATTGGTCGGCGGAGCGAGCCTGACGGCGGACAGCTTCGTGGCGATTATCGCGGCAGCGGGAACTGATCAGGTCATCTGATTTTCCTGATCGCTCAATTTCAGCCATTCCGGGCTGATGGCCTTGCACCTTGGCGCTGGCGCGCCTAGATGCGCGGCACATCTCCCGTTTCGGATTAGCCCATGTTCTTTTTCCTCACCGTGCTGCAGGCGATTATCGCCGTGATGCTGATTGGCGTCATTCTGATGCAAAAGTCTGATGGCGGCGGCCTTGGTGTCGGCGGCAGTCCGGCTGGCCTGATGTCTGCGCGCGGTGCGGCTGACTTCCTGACGCGCTTCACAGCGATTCTGGCCATCACCTTTGTCGTGCTCTCCATTACGCTTGCGGCATTGGCCACGGGGGAAAGCACAACGCGCACGATTGATACGTCGCTCAAGCGCGATGTCCCGGTGGCTCCGGCTCCGCCAGTGGATCCGCTGGCTAATCCTGCGCCTGCCGCTGCGCCTGCTCAGGCACCGACAAAACCGTGAACTGATCCCGCGCTGCGCTGAAGCGCGGCGCTCATCGCATTTTTCCGCTCCCAGCTGTGGATTGCGTGAAGGGCTGCTTGCCCTTCGCCCCCACTTGCGTTTAAGGCTCAACTCCCATGGCGCGGTTCATTTTTATTACCGGCGGCGTGGTTTCCTCGCTCGGCAAAGGTCTGATGGCGGCAAGCCTTGCGGCACTGCTGCAAGCGCGTGGCTACAAGGTCCGCATTCGCAAGTTTGACCCCTATCTCAATGTCGATCCGGGGACGATGAGCCCTTATCAGCACGGCGAAGTCTATGTGACCGATGATGGTGCCGAGACTGACCTTGATCTGGGGCATTACGAACGCTTTACTGGCGTTTCCGCGCGTCAGGCTGATAATATCACATCGGGCCGGATTTACCGCGATATCATCACCAAGGAACGCCGTGGTGACTATCTGGGGGCCACTGTGCAGGTGATCCCGCACGTCACCGATGCGATCAAGGAATTTGCCCGCGCCGATGTGGATGATCTTGATTTCGTGCTTTGCGAGATCGGCGGCACGGTCGGCGATATTGAAAGCTTGCCTTTCATCGAAGCGCTGCGCCAGCTGCGCAATGAGCTGGGGCGCGAACAGACTTGTTCGGTGCATGTCACGCTGGTGCCCTATATTGCCGCAGCGGGTGAACTGAAAACCAAGCCGACTCAGCATTCGGTGCGCGAACTGACCGCGCTTGGCGTCCAGCCCGATTTGCTGCTGTGCCGCTGCGAACATCCTCTTCCCGAAGGTGAGCGCTCGAAAATCGCCCAGTTCTGCAATGTGCGGAAAGAAGCGGTGATCCCGGCGCTTGATGCCAAGAGCATCTACGGAGTTCCGCTGCAATATCATGCTGAAGGGCTTGATGCCGAAGTGCTGCGCCATTTCGGCATGGAATCGCCTGCTCCTGATCTGACGATCTGGGCAGACATTCTTGATCGGCACATGAACCCTGAAGGCGAAGTGACCATCGGCGTGGTCGGCAAATATGTCGGCCTGCCCGATGCTTACAAGTCGCTCAATGAAGCATTGGTGCATGGTGGCATGGCGCACCGCATCAAGGTCAACATCCGCTGGATCGACGCCGAACTGTTCGAACAGGACGATGCGGAAATCACCGCCCGGCTGGAACCGATGCACGGCATCCTCGTTCCCGGCGGGTTTGGTGAGCGCGGTACCGAAGGCAAGATTGCCTCTGTCCGTTTTGCCCGTGAACGCAATGTGCCGTTTTTCGGCATCTGCCTGGGGATGCAGATGGCCTGCATCGAAGCCGCACGCAACACGGCCGGGATTGCCGGGGCTTCGTCCACCGAATTTGGTGAAACCAGCGAGCCGGTGGTGGGCATCATCACCGAATGGATGACCGCTGAGGGACTCGAAACCCGCGCTGAGGGCGGCGATCTGGGCGGCACCATGCGGCTGGGTGCCTATCCGGCGAAACTTGCCGGCAACAGCCACGTCGCGGCGATCTATGGCACCACGGAAATCTCCGAGCGCCATCGCCACCGTTATGAAGTAAACTCCGCCTATCGTGAGGCGCTGGAGGCGGGCGGCCTGTTATTCTCGGGCATGTCACCTGATGGCTTGTTGCCCGAGATCGTCGAACGCTCGGATCATCCCTGGTTCGTGGGTGTGCAGTTTCACCCCGAACTCAAGAGCAGGCCGTTTGATCCGCACCCCTTGTTCAAGGGGTTCATTGGTGCGGCACTGGCACAGGCAAGACTGGTCTAGGTTTAGCCAGTACTGGCAGGCTGCACTCAATCTGTCTCTGAAATGCCACAGTTTATCTTAACAAATTAACCTTGTCGAAAAACCTTGCATTCACCCGGTGTGGAAGCATACCGGAAGCAATTGGGGTCCATTGTGGGTTCTCGGGAAACGGGTCGCACCGGTGGTCGAGCAAACAAAAGCCGTTGCATGATCCGTTGCTGTGGGTGGCAACGATCACTGTGACGCATTTGGCCAGATCATCGAAGATATGAATTCAGCGGTTCTGTGGCCGCAACATATTTCGGACTTGTTCCGGAACTGATCGTCTTCTGCGACCCGGACGATCATTGATGGACAAGGCGGCGCGCAAGCGTCGCGGGGGTGGGCCTTCCCGGGCCCACCCCCATATTGTTTCAAGTGACCATACTGTTTCTATCGACGAGTCTGGAAGGCCCGATCAGGCGGCTGCGTTGGCCGACTTGTTACCTTCGACCAGCTTCAGCGATTGCTGGCCGTCGATGGAGATTTTCTTCGGCTTCATCGCCTCGGGCACTTCGCGCAAAAGGTTGATGATCAACAGCCCATCTTCAAGCTTTGCGCCATTTACCAGCACAAAATCGGCCAGTTCAAAACGGCGCTCAAAGCCGCGCTGGGCGATGCCGACGTGGAGAAATTCGCCATTGCCTTGTGCATCACTGGCTTTCTTGCCGGTGATCACCAGCAGGTTCTGTTGTGCGGTAATATCAATTTCATCGGGCTTGAACCCGGCGACAGCCAGCGTGATGCGATAGGCATCATCGTCCATCCGCTCGATGTTGAACGGGGGGTAATTATCACCGGTATTGGCGCGGCCAGTGCCTTCAAGCATGTCAAAAAGCCGGTCAAAACCAACTGTGCTGCGGCGATAGGGGGTAAAATCAAAACGGTTCATGGCAAAAATCCTCATCTGAGCAATCTTCGATACATCAGGAACCCCATTGGGCGTTCCGCTGCGAATGCTGCATGCCCAAGAGCGGCGCATGACAGCCAGCACGAGATATGTTAGCGCGCGGCGGATTCAAGATCCTGTGGGATTTATCCAAGGAAAATCGATGGCCAAGGTTGAAATCTATACGCAATGGGGCTGCCCCTATTGCGTCCGCGCCAAGGCGCTGCTCGATGCCAAGCACGTCAGCTACACTGAATATGATACGACGATGGATCACAAGAAACGCGCCGAAATGGTAGCGCGCAAGCCAGACGCGCGCACCGTGCCGCAGGTGTTCGTCAACGATGTTGCACTGGGTGGTTCTGACGATATCCATGCGCTGGATCGGGCGGGCAAGCTGGACGCGTTGCTCGCCGCCTGATGACCCGCGCGGCGCTCTTGCAGATGTGTTCCGGGATTGATCCGGTGGCCAATGGACTGATAATTCACGATGCAGCGCGTGATGCAAGCGCAGGTGGGGCGGCGATGCTGTTCACACCTGAAATGTCGAATATCATCGACCGGGATCGCAAGCGGGCGGTCCACCAGATCGTCAAAGAAGAAAACGACAACGTTCTTTATGTCGCACGGGATGCCGCGCATCGTTTCGGTATCTGGATTGCGCTCGGTTCCCTGGCCATCGCGCGCGGTGATGGCCGCTTCGCCAATCGCGCCTTCGTGATCGATCCGGCAGGAGAGATCGTCTGCCGCTATGACAAACTGCATATGTTCGATGTCGATCTGGCGACCGGCGAATCATGGCGCGAATCGAATGCCTATACACCCGGCGATGCACTAGGCGTCGTGGAGGGAACGCCGTTCGGTAGGCTAGGGTTGGCGATCTGTTATGACATTCGTTTTCCCGCACTGTTTGAAACTCTTGGCCGCCGACAATGCGACGTGATCGCCATCCCAGCTGCTTTCACTGTGCCGACGGGGCGCGATCACTGGCATCTGCTGCAACGCGCCCGTGCGGTTGAGGCCAGCGCCTTCGTGTTATCCGCCGCGCAAGTGGGGCTTCACGAGGATGGCCGCGATACCTTTGGACATAGTCTTGCCATCGATCCCTGGGGCAAGGTTTTGCTCGATATGGGCGGCGATGCGCCGGGATTGGGCTTTGCCGAAATTGACCCGCAGCGGATTGCCGAAGTACGGGCGCAACTGCCCAGCCTTGCCAATCGGCGGGAAATTCCCAATTAGACATCGCAGATGATTGTTTTCGATCTTGAATGCCGCAGCGGCGGGCATCGTTTTGAGGGCTGGTTCGGCTCGTCAGGCGATTTCTCGCAGCAGCAAGAACGCGGGCTGGTCACTTGTCCGGTTTGCGGCGGCGGTGATGTGATCAAGGCGGTTATGGCACCCAATCTTGGCCGCAAAGGCAATCAGCTTTCGGTGAGCACACCGCTTTCGCCGCAGGAACCTACCAGATCTCCCGCAGCTGCCAGCGCTCCAGTCACAAATGCCCCCGTCACTAACGCCGGCCCGGTGATCCCGCCCGAGGCGCTCGCTATGTTTCGCGCTATTGCCGAAGCGCAGACAGAGGCGCTGAAAAGTTCGCGCTGGGTGGGCGATACCTTTGCAGAAACTGCAAGGGCCATTCACTATGGCGAGGCTGATGCCGAACCGATCCATGGTAAGGCGACGCATCGCCAGGCACAGGAACTGGTCGAGGAAGGTATCGAGATTGCGCCGGTGTTGGTCTCCGTTGTGCCGCCCGGAAAGACCAACTGAGCCAGTCACCCGCTAGGCCACCGATTGCATCGTCTGGCAAGCCTGCCTAAGGAGACCCCGGCGCGCCCGTAGCTCAGCAGGATAGAGCACCAGATTCCTAATCTGGGGGCCATGGGTTCGAATCCCGTCGGGCGCACCATTCTTTTCGCCAGTGGTCAGGAATGGATTTCATGGAAGTTTACGAGCAGCGCGAAGGGCTTCAGGTCGCATCGAGTCTGGCCCGATTTATCGAGATTAGCGCGCTACCCGGAACCGGCATTGATCCTGCGGAGTTTTGGAAAGGTGTCGCCGGTATTTTTGCGGAGATGGCCCCGATCAACCGGGCGCTACTGCTTCGGCGTGATGCGCTACAGGCGGAAATTGATGCCTGGCACGCGGCGCGCTCAGGCCAGCCGCACGATGCTGAGGCTTATGTTCAGTTCCTGAAGGCCTCTGGCTATCTCGTGCCAGAACCAGCGCCGTTCAACATCGCGACCAGCAATGTCGATGCCGAAGTGGCCGCTATGGCAGGTCCGCAGCTGGTGGTGCCGGTGCTCAACGCCCGGTTTCTGCTCAATGCGGCCAACGCTCGCTGGGGTAGCCTCTATGATGCGCTCTACGGCACAGATGCCTTGCCGGGTGCGGCAAAGCCGGGGGGCTATGATGCCGAACGCGGGGTCCAGGTCATCGCACGGGCCAGAGCTTTCCTGAATGAAGCTGCGCCGCTGGAAGGCGGAAGCTGGAGCGATGTCACCGCAGCAATGGTCGATTCTTCGGACGGAGCGGCCAAGCTTTCGCTGACACTCGCAGATGGCACCATCACCAGTCTCGCCGCTGCCTCTGACCTGCGCGGCTATCGCGGTGAACCAACTGCCCCTGCCGCTCTATTGCTGCGGCATAACGGCTTGCACATCGAAGTGCTGATTGATCGCAGCCATGCGATTGGCGCGACGGATCTGGCTGGCATAGCCGATATCGTGCTTGAATCTGCCCTGACGACAATTGTCGATTTCGAGGACTCGATCGCGGCGGTCGATGCCGAGGACAAGGTTGCCGCCTATGGCAACTGGCTCGGCCTGATGAACGGCACTCTTTCAGCCTCGTTCGAAAAGAGCGGGCGGACACTGGTGCGCGAGCTTAACGGCGATCGCACTTACACAGGCGTTGATGGTGCCGAACTGGTTCTGCCGGGCCGCAGCCTGCTGTTCGTGCGCAATGTCGGCCATCTGATGACGACCCCGGCGGTGCTGCTGAGTAATGGCTCCGAGGCTCCCGAAGGCATCCTGGATGCGATTGTCACCAGCCTGCTGGCCTTGCATGACCTGAAAGGGCTTGGGCGTTTTAGAAACAGCCGCACCGGCTCGATGTATATCGTCAAGCCAAAGATGCACGGTCCTGAAGAGGCGGCCTTCACCAACCGTCTGTTCAATGCGGTAGAAGATCTTCTGGGGATGGCGCGCCATACGCTCAAAATCGGTGTCATGGATGAAGAACGCCGAACTTCTGCCAATCTGGCGGCCTGCATCGAGCAAGTGAAAGGCCGTATTGCCTTCATCAACACCGGCTTCCTTGACCGGACCGGTGACGAAATTCACACCTCCATGCAAGCCGGGCCGATGGTGCCCAAAGCCGAGATGAAGAATAGTGACTGGATCAAGGCCTATGAGGACCGCAATGTTCGCATCGGCCTTGCCTGTGGGTTCTCGGGCAAGGCGCAGATCGGCAAGGGTATGTGGGCAGCGCCCGATCTGATGGGCAATATGCTTGCCGAAAAGATCGCCCATCCGCGCGCCGGAGCCAATACCGCCTGGGTGCCCAGCCCGACAGCGGCGACGCTTCATGCTCTGCATTATCACAGCGTTGATGTCTTCGCGGTGCAGAAGGAACTGGCAGGTGAGGCCATCCCGTCTGTTGCGCGATTGCTGACCCTACCGCTCGCGACTGGCCGCAACTGGACCGCCGAAGAAGTGAGCCGCGAACTGGAAAACAACGCGCAAGGCCTGCTGGGCTATGTCGTGCGCTGGATCGATCAGGGCATCGGTTGCTCGAAGGTTCCAGACATCAACGATGTCGGCCTGATGGAAGACCGGGCGACCTTGCGCATTTCATCGCAGCACATGGCCAACTGGCTGCGTCACGGTGTCTGCACCCGCGAACAGGTTGAGGCTGCTTTGCGCAAGATGGCGGTCAAGGTCGATCAGCAGAACGCTGGCGAGCCGGGCTATCAACCTCTGGCACCGGACTATGCCGGGCTGGCCTATGAAGCTGCCTGCGCGCTGGTGTTTGAGGGCGAGCAGCAGCCCAGCGGCTATACCGAGCCATTGCTCCATGCCTTCAGAGCAAAGCGCAAACAGCAGGGCTGACCGATCCCAAGTCGGGTGATGCAGGTTTGTGCACTGTATTTTTGCATATTTATGACGTTTGGGCAGTCCTTGTGGAAATACTTCATAAATTCCGCTTGCATCGCTGAATCTAATGTGATTCTAAGAGGACATGAGTGTAACGCGGGGTGAGCCAAGGTTGCGGCAAGGGCGAAAGGCGCACATTTTTGCGCTGTTTGCCTTGTTGGCAATGGGTCTGTGGATCACCATCGGCCCCAGTGGGCTGATGGCCTGGAGCGAAAATCTCCGCCTGCTTGATCAGCGCAGCGATCGGTTGAAACAGGTGGCGACCGCGCGCGACGTCCTGAAAAATCGTGTTCACCTGCTTGATCCCAGCAATACTGACCGCGACCTTGCGGGCGAACTGGTTCACGACAAGTTGAACTATGTTCATGAGGACGAGTTGGTTCTGGTGCTGAAAAACCAGTGAAGTCCCGCTGCGGGCTATAAAATTTCATGTTCTCGCAACAAAATACGTATGTGAATATTCCTCTTATCGCGTCATGGCCCTATAGCGTGTCAGCAATGATATGATTTTGGGGATAGCCATTGGCCAAGGCCGCGAACAAGCAGGCAGTTGATTCAGCCGCACTGGGCGATGAAGGCATCGCTCTCAGGGCGCTGCAGCAAGCTCATGAAGCCGATAAGCGCTATGCCGCGAGCGATGAGGAACTGTTGAAATTCTACGAGCAGATGGTGCTCATCCGCCGCTTTGAAGAGCGTGCGGGCCAGCTTTATGGCTTGGGCCTGATCGGCGGTTTCTGCCACCTTTATATCGGCCAGGAAGCGGTTGCTGTCGGCATGCTGTCAGCGCTGGAGAGCGGCAAAGATAGCGTCATCACTGGCTATCGCGATCATGGCCATATGCTCGCCTATGGCATTGATCCCAAGCTGATCATGGCCGAACTGACCGGGCGCGAAGCCGGAATTTCGCGCGGCAAGGGCGGCTCGATGCATATGTTCAGCGTCGAGCACAAATTCTATGGCGGCCACGGCATCGTTGGCGCGCAGGTGCCGCTCGGCGCTGGCCTCGCCTTTGGGCACAAGTACCGCGAAGATGGCGGCGTCTGCCTTGCCTATTTCGGCGATGGCGCGGCCAATCAGGGGCAGGTTTACGAAAGTTTCAACATGGCGGCGCTGTGGAAGCTGCCAGTGATCTTCGTGGTAGAGAACAACGGCTATGCCATGGGTACGGCGGTGAAGCGCGGCTCTGCCGAAACGCATTTTTTCCGCCGCGGCACGGCTTTCCGCATTCCGGGCATGGATGTGAATGGCATGGACGTGCTCGAAGTGCGCAGGGCTACGGATATCGCGCTGGAATATGTGCGGGCGGGCAATGGCCCGGTGCTGATGGAACTGCATACCTATCGTTATCGCGGCCACTCGATGTCAGATCCGGCCAAGTACCGCAGCCGCGAAGAAGTGCAGGATATGAAGGATAACAGCGACCCGATCGAGGCCGCGAAAGTGGAACTGATCGCGCGCGGTGTCTCCGAAGATAAGCTCAAGGACATCGACAAGGCAATCCGCGCGCGGATTGTCGAAGCGGCCGATTTTGCCGAGAATTCGCCTGAGCCAGCAGCCCGTGAATTGTACACCGACGTGCTGGTGGAGCGCTACTGATGGCCATTGAACTCAAGATGCCTGCGCTCTCGCCCACCATGGAAGAAGGCAAGCTTACCCGCTGGCTGGTCAAGGAGGGCGACGAGGTCAAAAGCGGCGATATCCTTGCCGAGATCGAGACTGACAAGGCAACGATGGAATTCGAAGCGGTTGATGAAGGCCGGATCGGCAAGATTCTGGTCGCCGAAGGGACTGAAGGCGTGAAGGTTGGCACAGTGATTGCGGTGATCGGGGAAGGGGAGGTTGCTTCGCCAACTCCTGCTTCAACGCCAACGCCACCTGCTGATGAGGTCGAGGCCACTCCGGCACCTGCCGCCGCACCCGCCATATCCAACATGAAAACCTCCACCGTCCGCGACGCGTTGCGCGATGCCATGGCCGAAGAAATGCGCCGCGATGATCGTGTGTTTGTCATGGGCGAGGAAGTTGCCGAGTATCAGGGCGCCTACAAGGTCACGCAAGGCTTGCTGGAAGAATTTGGCCCCAAGCGGGTTATTGATACGCCGATTACCGAATATGGCTTTGCCGGCATTGGCACCGGAGCGGCGATGGGCGGGCTGCGGCCGATTGTTGAATTCATGACGTTTAACTTTGCCATGCAAGCCATTGATCATGTTATCAATTCTGCGGCCAAGACCAATTATATGTCCGGCGGCCAGATGCGCTGTCCCATCGTGTTTCGCGGGCCGAACGGGGCTGCCAGCCGGGTTGGCGCGCAACATAGCCAGAACTATGGACCATGGTACGCCAGCGTCCCCGGCCTTATCGTTATCGCACCCTATGACGCCTCAGACGCCAAGGGCTTGCTCAAGGCGGCAATCCGCAGCGAAGATCCGGTGGTCTTCCTGGAGAACGAGCTGGTCTATGGCCGCACTTTCGACATGGCCGAAGAGGACGGTCCTGATCAGGATGGGCACGTCATTCCCATCGGCAAGGCACGGATCATGCGCGAAGGCAGCGATGTTACCATCGTTTCCTATTCAATAGCCGTCGGTTTCGCGCTTGATGCGGCGGAACAACTGGCGGATGAGGGGATTAGTGCCGAAGTGCTCGATCTGCGCACACTGCGCCCGCTGGATCGTGAGGCCGTGCTTAAAAGCCTTGCCAAGACCAACCGTCTGGTGATCGCCGAAGAGGGCTGGCCGGTTTGCGGGATTGCCGCAGAAGTGATCGCCATCTGCATGGAAGACGGCTTTGATCTGCTCGATGCGCCGGTGCTGCGCGTCTGCAATGAAGATGTGCCGCTGCCCTATGCCGCCAATCTGGAAAAGCTGGCGATCATTGACGCCGCGCGCATCGTTTCTGCGGTGAAGCAGGTCTGTTATCGGTAAATCTCAGCTGGCGCTGAAGGCGGCAAGTCTCAGCTGGCGCTGAAAGTTGAGCAGCTGGAAATCGGCGCGACGGGCGTGTTGTAGATCTGTGATAGATCGCGGCTGTTGCGCACGTTGAAGCTGGCGATGGACCGAATGGTCTTGTTGGACATGAAGCTGCTGGTGACCAGCGGCTGATAATCATAGACCACTTCAACGAAGATGACCGCATCCCCCTCAATCGCCTGCACTTTGTGGCCGGTTGGCCCCATACCGCCAGCTAACACATCTCCTTCGGCACCGTAGGATGAAGTGACGTTCTTCAACCCCCTGCAGCGCTGCCAGTGAATGTATTGCTGATTGGTGTTCTTGACCTCAAGGCTGCTGATGATGATGCGCCCGGTGTTCAGCACCTTGAGCATATTGCCGCCATCCAGACTGGCCCCAAGCAGCAGATCGTTGATATCGGCTTCATAGATCTTGCGGCTGGTCACGGTCGACGTCTCACCAATCCGTGAGGCATTGTCCGAGACCTGCATGGCAACCTGGCTGACGCGCATCGAGATCATGGTGTACCAGGCAAGCTCGGTTCCGGTGATACCGGCCACCATCAGAAACGGCAGAATGATGGCAAATTCGACTGCCGCCAGACCTGAGCGTTCGCTGCGGATCTGGCGCAGTTTGGCGATAAGGCTCTTCATGAGCAGGTCCTCGTCGTGACGACGCCCATCGGAATGTTATAGGGCTGATTGCGCAGCACGGTTTCGGTCTTGAGCGTCACCGTGTTGGTGAATCCCGCCAGACTGGCCATCGGGAAAGGGCGGTCATAGACCACAGTGACCTCATAGAGCACCGCGTCGCGCGCGCCGCCTTGGCCGGACTTGCCGCGATCAGCATCCCAGGTGAGGTTGAGGTTGGTATCGGTATAGCTCTCGCCGCTGTCACAGGTGCCGTTGGTGTTTACATCAACGAAGTCCTCGGGCCGACCGACGTTGGTGAATGATGAGTAGGACTTGCGCGAAAAGGTGAAGTTTGCCCCCGGAACAACCTGTTTGACGACATTCTTGATTGAATTGTCGATGGCCGTAGTAGCGCCTGCCGCGCCTTCGATTGTCGAATTGCGACCGGCATGCTGGATCGCGCCATTGAGCACCGAATTGACATAGAGCTGATAGCTCAGATCATAGACCCCCATCAGCAGCAGCAGCAGCACCGGTGCGACGAGGGCGAATTCCACCGCCGTCACACCGCGCTCGTCATGGATGAGGTGGGTGGGAGGGGTCAGGCGATCAGGGCGGACAGGGCGGATCATTTCGAAATCCGCAGATCGCCCATAGCCTCGGCGATATTGCTGAAGGTGGTGCTGAGCTGCGCGGCACTGGAAGCCTCAAAAGCATGACCGGGGCCAGCGCAATCAGACAGAATCGGATTAAGTGTAGTACCGAAGCTGATAACCCAGACGGTGACATTCTTCTTCTTCACTTCGTTGCAGGCAACGGTGAAGCGTTTTTCGATGACCTGGGTCAGCGTCAGTGCTGAACTGGGAGCCCAGCGGCGCCGGTCCAGTCCTTCGATGCCATAGGAGCTATAGGACAGCTCATTGGGAGCAGTCTGCCCATCGGTCAGGAAGATCAGGTGGCGCTGAGTCGGCTTGCCAGATACGTCGGCATTGTCAGTGGCGAACAAGCCGGTCGGAGAGAGCAGGCGGCCGCCCCAGATCATGCCGATGTCATGATAGGTGTTGCCCTGAACGACCAGTCCATCGACATAGGTGGCAACATCACCGGTGGTCATCTCTGCCAGTTTGCGCGCTGGCGAAGGGCAGGCTGCATAGCCGCTCCATCCGGAATGAATGTAATCGCCGTCGTAAAACGATTCGCCGACAACCCACGGCCATGAGGACCAGTTCGACCAGGTCAACCCACGATCCCAAGCAACGTCGCGCAACTGCGGACGCCATTGCGTGGCCGGAACCCCCGAGGTTGGCACCAGATCAAGATCAAGATCGAGAGCGCGAGTCAGATCGACATTGCCATAGTCGGTTATCTCATAGGTATCGCGTTCCTCGATACAGCCGTTGTACCAGGCATCCATGTTGTGATTGCCGGGTTCAGGGCTGCCGCCCATGTCCGTGCTGATCTTGCCGCCCACCGGCGGAAGTTCGGGATTTGCGTTCTTGAAGGTTGAGACATCGAGGGTGACGGGGAGGTATTTCCAATCCCAGTTGGCAACCGTCTCGGGCCCTTTGTATTTCTGGAAATAAGTCTCGGTGTAATTGCTGTAAGTATATGGCGTGATCAGCATCCGGCCACCGGCCTCGGTGTTGCAATAAGCACCGCTGCCGCCGTAGCGGCGGGTCCACCATTCATAGCCATTGGAATCGGTGCCGCTATCAATCACCACGCTGGTTACGGTGTAGGGTGGGCAAACCGTGCCGTAATAAGCTGTGCCCCAGGCAAATGTTCCGCTGACATATTCCCAGCGCTGATCCCATTCGTCAAAGGTCGTCGTCGTGCCGGTATCGTGTCTTTCACGGCCCGAATAGGTCCAGCTATCGACCAGCCATGATGATTTGAGCAGGCCACCTACATTGACGTTGGTGGAATAGGGCACAAATCCATAGCGGATTCGCGTCCCGGGCGTCTTGGCTGCCTCAAGCTGGGTGTGAAACGCCTTCACCGTATCGCGCAGCACGCCGATCCGGGACTTGGGATCGCCGGAATTGGTCTGGTTCATCGAACCGGTGGTATCCAGCACCATCATCACATCGGTGTTGGAGAAGTTGATCTTGGCTTGGCAATTAACGGTGATCGGCAGTGATGTGTAACCGAAGATATTCATCAGCGTGGTCGGCACGGTGACAGAGGCGACCCCGCTGATCGAGAAATCATCCTCGACCGTCATCTGGAAATCGCGGCCGGTGGTGGCATAGGCACCGGCCTGGAAGTTCATGTCGAAGAACTGATCGCCAGCAGTTTTCACGGCAGCAGGAACTGCGCCGGTTGCGGCGGCTGTCCCGCCCAGCTTCTTGCGCGCGGCCAGCACGCCCGAATCGCAGGCCTGTTGCAGACGGCTTTCGGAAAGGTAGCCGCGGCCCATATCAATCCCGCCGCCGATCATCGCAAGGATTGGCACGAGCGAAACGGCGACGATCATCAAGGTGTTGCCCGACGCATCGCACGCCAGCCGCGACAGGAACCCTGCCGTGTGCTGCTTCACGATTTTGTCCGGCCACTGGCCCATAAACATTGCACCCCTGCGATACGGATCACGCCCAAATACACCACAGGCCGTAACGGGAATGACGTGCTCCCCTGATTGTTACCATTCAGAGGTAGAGTCCTTCCATTGTCTGGCTGATGGTTGATGGGATGACAAGCAGTGCCGGGGCATGCCCCGGCACTGCTTGTTTTGCGATCTCGGCGGGGGTGCGTCCACCAAGTTTCGA
>CAMDQO010000013.1 GCA_945906105.1 Novosphingobium sp. Chol11
TCTCGGCGATGATCCGCGTCTTGCCCATGCGCATGGCGAGCAGGATTTGCCCGACGCAATTGTTGATCTTGTGTGCGCCGGTGTGATTGAGCTCATCGCGCTTGAACCACACCTGTGCGCCACCCAGCTCTTCTGTGAGCCTTGGTGCAAAATAGAGCGGGCTGGGGCGGCCGACATAGTGTTCGAGCAGATCATCGAATTCTGCGGTGAAGGCGGGATCGGCCTTGGCGCGGTTATATTCGTGCTCCAGCTCAAGGATCAGCGGCATCAGCGTTTCGGCGACATAGCGCCCGCCAAACTGGCCGAAATGGCCGCGCTCGTCGGGCTGTGTGCGGAAGGAGTTGGGGCTATCGGAAGTCATTCAGCGCGATTGGCAGAGGCGCGCGGCGCTGTCCAGTCTTGGCGGAAAGGCAGCGTGAATCGCCCCGGCGATTCCCAATTGTATAAACGCGACATTTTGTGTTGCAGTGCGGCAACACTCTGTTGCAATGCCGCATTTGTGACATGATTTGTTCATTGTCCTGTCAGGTTTACACCTCTAACCGGCCCCCTCCCCCGATCAAGAAGGGGCTTTGAACTCAGGAGTTTATATTATGCGCAAGATCATTTTCGCCCTCGCAGCCGTCTCGGCTCTCGCTGCAACCCCGGCTCTCGCCAACGAAACCCGCGTCGAAGTTCGCGGCGGCGTAATCTGGAGCGGCGGTTCTTCGGAAGACGTCTGGGGCGGCGCAGTCGGTTACGACTTCGACCTCGGCAGCTCGGCTTTCGCTGGTGCAGAAGTTTCCGGTGACGTTATCGGTGCCAGTGGTTCGAAGGTGGCCTTTGGCTTCACTGGCCGTGCCGGTGCCAAGCTTGGCGAAAAGAGCAAGCTCTATGCAGCTGGCGGCTACACCACTGAATTCTGCACTGCCTGTGGCGGCAACTGGCACGCTGGTGCCGGTTTCGAGCAGGGCTTTGGCAAGAACTTCTACGGCAAGGTTGAATACCGTCACTTCTTCGATGGCACCTTCTCGGATGCAGACGCGGTTGTTGTCGGCCTCGGCCTGAAGTTCTGATCTTTTAGGGATCGAACTAATAAATGGGGCGGTCCGGAAACGGGCCGCCCTTTTTTATGTGGACCGGACAGCGGCGCAGAAGGTGGCGATTCTCGCGGTGTTCTTGATGCCGGGGGCAGACTCCACGCCAGACGAGGTATCGACCAGCGGTGCTCCGGTCAGGCGCGCGGCCTCGGCGACATTTTCAGGACCCAGCCCGCCTGCCAGACCCCAGGGCGCACGATCTTTCCATGCGGCCATCAGCGACCAGTCAAATGTCAGCCCCATGCCGCCGGGAAGCGTACCTTTGGGCGTTTTGGCATCGAACAGGATGAGGTCCGCCACACCGACATAGGCCTGAGCGCGCAGCACATCTGCGGCGGAGGCCACGGAAATCGCCTTCCACACCGGCAGGCCAAAGTGCGCCCTGATCTGGGCGGCACGCTGCGGAGTCTCGCTGCCATGAAGCTGCACGATATCAAGGCCTGCGGCTTTCACCGCCGCGTCAATCGCCGCATCATCCGCATCGACAAACAGTCCGACCCGCTGAATCCGGCCCTTGGCCCGCGCACCGAGCGCCGCCGCCTCGGCTGTTCCAACATGGCGCGGGCTGGGCGGGAAAAAGACAAAACCCGCATAGTCAGCGCGCGCCGTAATCGCTGCGTCGAGCGCCTCGGCGGTGGAAATGCCGCAGATCTTGATGGCAGGAACGGCCATTGGCGGTCGCTCAGAGCGTTCCCTCGATCGCCCGTGCTGCCGCAACCGGATCTTCGGCGCGGGCAATTGGGCGGCCGATGACGAGGACGCTGGCCCCGGCATCGCGCGCGGCGCGCGGCGTTACAGTGCGTTTCTGATCAGCATGATTGCCATCTGCCGGACGCAGGCCGGGGACGACGAGGTAGCCGTCCTTCCAGCGTTTGTGTACTCCGGCGACTTCATGGCCCGAGCAGACGATGCCATCAAGCCCCGCTTCCTGCGCCAGATCGGCGAGGCGCAGCACCTGATCGTGCGGGGTGCCGGAAATGCCGGTTGCCGTCATGTCCCCCTCGTCGAGAGAGGTTAGCAAGGTCACTGCAACGACCTTGCAACGCTCTCCAGCGGCGACTTTGGCATCTTCCATCATCGCCCGTCCGCCAGCGGCATGGACGGTGACGATGGCCGGTTCGAGTACATGGATTGATTGCATTGCCGCTGCCACGGTGTTGGGAATATCATGCAGCTTGAGATCGAGGAAAATCGGCAGCCCGACATGGGCAAGTTCATGCACCCCGTGATGGCCGTGGGCGCAGAAGAATTCGAGTCCGAGCTTGAGGCCGCCGACATGGCCCTTGACCTTCTGGGCAAGCGCCAGTGCGCTATCAAGGCGGGGCATATCGAGCGCTAGGAAGATGGGGTTCATGGGGTTCCGTCAGTTGGCAGGGTTAGCTGGATCGGCTTCGGCGAGCTGCGTGGTTGAAAGCGATGGCGATGGATCGACCTGCGTGTAATTTTGCAATGCGCTGATCTGCCGCTTGTATCGCCAGCCTTTGGCCTTTGACAGCAACCACGTTGGTATGAGGCCTAGGAGAAACGAGATAATTACCAGCACTGGCAGCTTGGTTTCCAGCACCAGGCCTTCCCAGATTTTCACCTGGACCATTTCCCAGTTATTGATCGAGAACAGCAGCAGCGCGATCAGCAGCACTACCCAGATTGCGGTGCGGATAATTTGCATCGGACCCGGTGCTCCTTGTTGTGGCAAACTTGCCCAATGCTAGGCGGGATTGGTAGGGAAGGGAAGGGCGCTCATCCTCACTGAAGCAGGTCTGGCCTACTCTCCGAAAACCCGCGCAAAAATCACATCGACCGCCTTGAAGTGATAGTCGAGGTTGAACTTTTCTTCTAGTTCAGCCGCGCTTATCGCTTTGCTCACTTCGGGATCGGCCTTGAGCAGTTCGAGCAAGGACAACTGCCCGTCGCTCTCCCACACCTTCATCGCATTGCGCTGGACGAGGCGGTAGCTGTCATCGCGGGTCAGGCCCGCCTGTGTCAGCGCCAGCAGTACTCGCTGCGAGTGGACAAGGCCGCCCATCTTGTCGAGGTTCTTGCGCATCCGTTCGGGGTAGATCAACAGCTTGTCGATCACCCCGGTGAGGCGCCCCAGCGCGAAATCGAGCGTGATGGTGGCATCGGGTCCGATGTAGCGTTCGACTGATGAGTGAGAGATATCGCGCTCATGCCACAGCGCGACATTTTCCAGCGCCGGGGTAACTGCGGCGCGCACCACGCGGGCGAGGCCGGTGAGATTCTCGGTCAAAATCGGATTGCGCTTGTGCGGCATGGCTGACGAGCCCTTCTGGCCCGGCGAGAAATATTCCTCGGCCTCCAGAACTTCGGTGCGCTGCAAGTGGCGGACCTCGATGGCGAGGCGCTCGATTGACGAGGCGATCACGCCCAGCACGGCGAAGAACATTGCGTGGCGATCACGCGGGATCACCTGGGTGGAGACCGGTTCGATGGAAAGGCCGAGCTTCTCGGCGACATATTCTTCAACCGCAGGGTCAATATTGGCAAAGGTGCCGACCGCGCCGGAAATGGCGCACGTGGCGATCTCTGCCCGCGCGGCCAACAGCCGACCCTTGCAGCGATCAAATTCGGCATAGGCCTGCGCCAGCTTGAGGCCAAAGGTGGTCGGTTCGGCGGGGATGCCATGGCTGCGGCCGATGGTGGGGGTATATTTGTGCTCAAGCGCGCGGCGCCTGATTGCGGCAAGCAGCGCGTCAAGGTCTGCCATCAGCAAATCGGCGGACTGCGCCAGTTGCACTGACAGCGTGGTATCAAGCACATCAGAGCTGGTCATGCCCTGATGCATGAAGCGCGCTTCGGGGCCGACTTGCTGCGCTACCCAATCGAGGAAAGCGATGACATCGTGCTTGGTGACAGCTTCGATGGCGTCAATCGCGGCGACGTCGATTACGGGGTTAGTCGCCCACCAGTCCCACAGCGCCTTTGGCGCGCTCATCGGCACAACGCCCAGTTCGCCCAGCTTCTGCGTGGCGTGGGCCTCGATCTCGAACCAGATGCGATAGCGGGCTTCCGGCTCCCAAATGGCTGTCATCGCGGGGCGGGAATAGCGGGGGACCATGGTTCGACTCCGGTAATACTGAATGCCGCAGCCGCTAGGGGGAGGGGCGGCGGATAGCAAGTGTGTCAGCTATCCCGCCGCGATCCCCCGCACTATCTACCCGTGCTTGTCGGCCTTCATCGCAACCGGCTGAACCGACCATTCGGCGGGTTCATCATCGGTGTCGGCTTCGGCTTCGGCGGCGGTCTGGTGGATCTTGCCCGGCTTGTGATGGGCGGGTGCATAGATCGTATAGACCTGCATCGGCTCGTCCCCGATGTTGGTGACATTGTGCCAGGTTCCGGCAGGCACCAGCACGCACCAGCCATCCGAAACTTCCTTGTCGAAGGTGAGATCGTCCTTGGCTGGTCCCATCTGGACACGGCCGTTGCCAGCATCGAGCCGGATGAACTGATCAGTCTCGCCGTGCATTTCCAGCCCGATGTCCTTGCCCGCAGCAATCGACATCAGCGTGACCTGCAGATAGCGCCCACTCCAGGCGACGGTGCGGTAATTAGCGTTGTCGATGGTCGCTGTTTCGATATCGAAGGCGTGCGGCTTTGGTCCAATGTCGGTAATGGTCATGTGGGCTGTCCTTAAGGCGGCGATACCAAAGAACAGTCTGGCGCTGAGAATTGTTCCCGGCAACCGCAAAGATCGCCGCTTAACACGCCTAGTCAGCCTTCCATCGTAGCAGCCAGCCCTTCACTACATCGCGCTGCCGTTCGGTGATGAAAGAGATCGCATAGCAACACAGCGTCATGCCGATCAGCAGTGCGGCAAAGCCGATGGCACTGGTCCCTGCGGTGAGGTTAAAGGTCTTGATCAGGCTCAGCAATGGCCAGTGGAACAGGTAGAGCGTGAAGGAAAACCCGGCCAGTTCATGCGCTGTCCTGCCCACGGCCAGCGGTAGGCGCGGCCAGCGATTGGCGAGGCCTCGCAAGCCGATAAAGCAGGTGGCCACCGCCAGCCCCAGCAGGAAATCAGTTAGCGCAAAGCGTGAGAAGCCGAGCTTCAGGTCCAGCGGCGCGGCGAATGCGTTCATTGCCGTGATCCCGCTCACCACGAGCTTGGTGTGGAGCCAAGCCGCCAGCAGGCCCGCCGTAAGCAGCACCAGCCCCAGACGCCAGCCAGCACGCCGGGCGAGGGGAGTGGCGGCCAGCGCTGCACCCACCAGCCAGGTCGGCAGCATCAGCAGCACCTTTGGTCCGGCCAGCAGGGCCAGCACCAGCAGCCAGACTATCCGCCTGCCGCCGCGCAGGAATACCGCCGCGCCAAACAGGGCGTAGTACCAGACCTCATAGACCAGCGACCAATAGGGCGGGTTCCACAGCGGCCCGGTGCCCATCGGGCCTTCGCTGAGGAACAGCGCGGGCAGCAGTGTTGCTTTCAGCGACAACTCGCCCCAGCGGTCATGATGCAGCAGCGGTGCGCCGATGGCCCATGCGAGGAGGAAGGCCGCCGTGCCGAAAGCAATGGCGATCCACGCTGCGGGCACGATCCGCGCGGCGCGGGCTATGGCATAGTCGCTCAAGGTGCCGTGTCTGCGCTGCACCGAAGCGGTGATGACCAGCCCTGAGAGCACGAAGAACACCACCACCGCATAGTGCTGCGCCATCGGCAGATTGGGAAAGGGGCCGGAATAAAGCCCGGCTTGTGCCGAATGAAACACCATCACCGCCAGCGCCGCCCCGAACCGCACAAGGTCAAGGCAGGCCGACATCGGCGCGGTGATGAAGCGTTCTGGTGCTTCGTGGGCAGGCTCTGGGGGCAAGATGTGTTTCCGGATAGTCAGCGCGCCGATGGTCGATTGCGGGCGGAAACTCAAGCGGATTGGCATTGCGGAGCGTTCCAACGGAAGGTCAGCGCGGTTTCGTCGGTTACATCACCGCTGGCATCAAAGCGCCGTTCGGTGATCTGGCCATGCCCATCGGCGTCAATCGCAACTACCGTGCTGCAGCGGGTGCCATAGGTGGGATCGTTGATGAAAATCGAGGATAAGCGCGGTTCCGGCCCGCCTTCGTCCCACGCCGGTGAGACTATGGCATTTTGATTGCGCAGCGCGGTGAATAGCGGGGAGAAATTGCCCGTGTCGGCGGCTAACCAGCCCGCCAAAGCATCGCGCAAAGCTTCAGTCTTGGGCCAAGCCGGGGTTAGTGCGCCATTGGACAGCCCGTAAACACCCGGCGACAGGCTTTGGCGCGTGTCTAGCGGATGATTGGCGATCACCATCGCCTCGCTTGCCGCCACGCTCAACAGATTGAAGGGATTGTAGCCGCTGATTGCCACTTCCAGCGGATCAGCCTCACCCAGCAGACTGGTGACAAGGCCACCGCGCGAGGGGCGGTCGGGCTTGGGATAGCCGGGCGCCCGGTAATTGGTGATCAGCACCAGCCGTGCTGCCTCGCTGACCCCCAGCCATGTGCCGCCGCCCTTGAGATCGCGTCCGGCGATAATGCCGCTGCCATCTGCCCAAGCGCTCAGCGGGGCGGCAGGGCGGTCATGGAATTCATCGCGATTGGCGGCGACAACCAGATGCCAGCGCGGGTGGGCGTTCCAGGCGAGGGCGGCTATGCACATGGCTCTAGATCAGCCCCTTGGCTTTGAGGCTGACGTGCCCCTCGCGCCCGATGATGATGTGATCGTGAACGGTAACGCCCAACAGCCTCCCGGCCTCGGCGATTTTGTTGGTGATCTGGATATCGGCGCGGCTGGGCTCTGGGGAGCCTGACGGGTGATTATGGACGAGGATCAGCGCTGCCGCGCCCAGATCCATGGCGCGGCGGATCACTTCGCGCGGATGGATTGCGGCTTCGTCAAGGCTGCCTTCTGACTGCACCTCATCGGCGATCAGCATATTCTGCGTGTTGAGATAGAGTATCCGCACCCGCTCGATCGTCAGATGCGCCATGTCGATGTGAAGATAATCAATCAGCGCCTGCCATGATCCCAGAACCGGCACTTCGCGCACCTGCTGACGGGCCATGCGGCGCAGCGATATGGCGACGATGCGCATGGCCGCAGCACTGGTCTCTCCCATGCCGGGGTGCCCCGCCAAAGTGCGCGGATCGGCGTTGAGTACACCCGCCAGACTGCCGAAACGCTTGATCAGCGTGCGCGCCAGCGGCTTTACGTCGCGCCTCGGGATAGCGGTCATCAGCAGATATTCGATCAGTTCATGATCGGCGAGCGCATCCTCGCCTCCGGTCAGCAACCGGGTGCGCAATCTGGCACGGTGGCCACTGGTATCGTGCCCCGTCTGCTTCGCATCCCCCGTCTGCTTCGCATCCCCCGTCTGCTTCGCATCATCGCGCTTATCGGTCATTTCATCGTCAGCCAAACCGATCACCCTCTCCCCAACGCGCGCCAGCATTGCCTTTAGGTTGCCAAGCGCGCAAGTGTGCAGCGATGGCGCAACCGCGTGGCGAAATTCAGGCGGAAGAGGAACTTGCCGCAGCAGAAGCAATTCAGCGCCGCCGTCGCTGGCCATTGGTGCTGGGGGCGATTGGCCTGTTGCTGCTCGGCACGCTCACGGTATTGTGGCTGACCCGCGAGACGATTGCCGACAATATCATCGCCGGACAGCTGAAAAAGCTGGGTGTTCCCGGAACCTACAAGATCATCTCAATCGGGCCGAGCCGCCAAGTGCTCAGCAACATCGTGATCGGCGATCCCGCCCATCCTGATCTCACTATCGAGCGCACCGAAATCACCATCCTGCCGCGCTTCGGCTTTCCCCGGATAGGTGAGGTTAAGCTGATCAAGGCGCGGCTCTATGGCACTTACAAGGGCGGCAAGTTCAGCCTTGGCAGTCTCGACAAGGCCTTGACGGGCGGTGATCCCTCGCAGCCATTCCGCTTGCCAGACCTTGATCTGGCACTCGAAGATGCCCGTGCGCTGATAGACAGCGATTATGGTCTGATCGGTGCCAAGCTTGAAGGACACGGCAACCTCAGTGGCGGGTTTGATGGTATTGCCGCAGTCACCGCTCCCAGACTTGCCATGCAGAACTGCACTGCTTCGGGCGTGAGCCTTTATGGCAAGCTGGCGGTGGCCAATGCGCGTCCGCATTTCACCGGGCCGGTGCGGCTGGGAGCAGTTGACTGCAAGGACGGCGGGCTGACGCTGCAAAAATCGGCGATGCAGGTCGATGCCACTTTCGATCCGGGGCTTGATGGCGGTGAGGCAAAGCTGACTCTGGCCTCGGGCCTGCTGGGTTATGGTTCCTCACGCGCCGATGGGCTGACAGGCTCCATGGACATCACCTATCGCAAGGCGGCGTTGACCACGCGCTATGACCTGACTGCGCGCGCGCCGCAGACGGCTGGGGCCAGCGCCACGACGATCACTGCCAAGGGCATCCTGCGCGGCGCTGATGGGCTGGCACGGATCGAAAGCGAAGGCGCCATCACTGGCAGCGGGCTGAGGCCGGGGGCGGGCCTCGATGCCGCACTCGCCTCGGCGCAAGCCGCCGGGAAGGACAGCCTGGCAGAGCCGTTGATCGCCCAGTTGCGCAGCGCGCTGGCGAGAAATGCGCCGGGGAGCCGCTTCTCCGGTGATTTCGTGCTGCGTCAGACCGGAGCAATCACCAATCTCGTGGTGCCGCAAGCCAGTGTCATTGGCGGCGGCGGCGATATGCTGCTGGCCGTGTCGCGGTTGCAGATGACAGCGGGCGGTTCCGCCGCGCCGCGCATCGCGGGCAATTTTACCACGGGCGGGCCGGGAATGCCGCGCATCAGTGGCCGGATGGAGCGACTGGCCGGGGGCAATACCCTGATTGCCGCGAACATGGCCGAATACAGCGCCGGAACCTCGCGGCTGGCGTTGCCTGAACTCAAGCTGGTTCACTATTCGGATGGCTCGATTGGCTTTACCGGACGCGCCATCGCCAGCGGGCCTTTGCCAGGTGGCGGGGCAGACGCGCTGATCCTGCCGCTCGATGGCAGCTGGAAGCCGGGGGGCGAGCTGCGCCTGTGGCAAGGGTGCCGCGATATCAGCTTCAATTCGCTCAAATATGCCAGCCTTCAGCTGGAGCGCCGCTCGGTGCGGCTTTGCCCGGGGCCATCGGGCACGATCCTGCGCAGCGGCCCGGCTGGCACCAGTTTCGCCGCCAACACCAGCTCACTCGAACTCGCCGGACGTATCAACCAGACTCCGATCCGCATCTCTGGTGGCCCGCTAAGCATTGCCTTTCCTGGCAAGATCACGGCGAACAAGCTCTTGGTGACCATCGGTGAAGGTGCCGATCCGACCCGCTTTGCCATCGGTGAACTATCGGGCGTCAGCAGCAAAACACTATCCGGCACCTTTGCCAAGACGGAAGCGGCGATTCATGCGGTGCCCTTCGATATGGCCGAAGCCAGCGGCCA
The DNA here is from genome assembly GCA_945906105.1 of Novosphingobium sp. Chol11. GTDB lineage: Bacteria > Pseudomonadota > Alphaproteobacteria > Sphingomonadales > Sphingomonadaceae > Novosphingobium. The sequence continues at coordinate 9,507 of CAMDQO010000013.1, forward strand.
GTGGAGCTATGCTGGTGGCGTGCTGGAAATCACCGGGGGCAATCTGCGCCTGCTCGATCAGATGCAGGTGGATCGCTTTTTGCCGCTCATTGCCCGCGATGCGACACTGACGATGAAGGACAATGTCATCACCGCACTGGCTTTGCTGCGCGAACCCGGAAGTGATCGTCCGGTATCCGAAGTGACGATCCTGCATGATCTGGGCAATGGCACTGGCCATGCAAACCTTGCGGTCCACGGCATTACCTTTGATCGCAATCTCCAGCCTACCTCGCTCACCGAACTGGCGCGTGGTGTGCTGGCCGATGCACGCGGCATCGTTACCGGCAAGGGCAGGGTTGATTGGGACGCTGCCGGAGTTACCAGCAATGGTGATTTCACCACTGAGGGGCTTGATTTCACCGCTGGTTTCGGTCTGGTCAAAGGTCTTTCAGGAACAGTGCATTTCACTGACTTGATTGGAATGGTCACAGCGCCTGACCAGAAACTGAAAATAGCCTCGATCAATCCTGGCATCGAAGCCAATGACGGCGTGCTGACCTTTGAACTCCGGCCCGAATCATTGCTGGTGGTGAAGGGCGCAAACTGGCCGTTTCTCGATGGAACGCTAAAGCTGCTGCCAACCACGATGAGGCTGGGCGTCGCCGAATTGCGGCGGTACGAGATGCGCGTGGATGGTATCGATGCCGCCCGCTTCATCGAGGCGATGGAGCTGGGCAATCTTTCGGCGTCAGGCCGCTTCGATGGCAATCTGCCGATGGTGTTTGATGAAAACGGTGGGCGCATCGAAGGCGGTGTGCTTACCTCACGGCCACCGGGCGGCAATGTTTCCTATGTCGGCGAGCTGACCTATCACGATCTTTCGGCAATGGGCAATTTCGCCTTCGATGCGCTGCGATCGATTGATTACAAGCAGATGCGGATTGGCCTTGACGGTGATCTGGCGGGTGAATTGGTCACCACGCTGCGCTTTGACGGGGTGACGCAGGGGCAGGGTGCCAAGCGCAATTTCATCACCAAGCAGATCGGCAAGCTGCCGATTCGCTTCAACGTCACCGTGCGCGGGCCGTTTTACCAGCTGATCAACAATTTCAAGTCGCTCTACAGCGCGGAATATGTCCGTAGCCCGCAGAGCGCCGGCCTGCTCGATGATAAAGGCCAGCCAATCCGCAAGCCTGAGCAACCAGCTATTCCTGCTCCACCACAACAACCCATTCAGCCTCCAGTCAGTGAGATAAGGCCATGAATCATCGTGAATTGACCGATTGCGTCTCTGCTGCGAAAACCCTGCCCATGCAGGGAATTTACAAAAAGGTGCGGCAATCGGGTCGGCGCGGTCACGCGGCGGCGATGCTGGTGGGATGCTCGTTGTTGCCTCTTGGGGCAATCATCGGCTGTGTTTCGGTCAATGCGCCGGACAAGCCGATCGTCATCGAGCTGAATATCAACATCAAGCAGGAGGTGGTCTATCGTCTGGCACAGGATGCCGAGAAGACGATAGACGCAAACCCGGGGATTTTCTGATGCCTATCCGTAGTGTTTTTCTCAAGAGTGCTGCCACTGCCGTTCTGGGCCTAGCCTTGTTTGCTGGGGGAGCCTTGGTTGTCGGCGGTGTTGCCTATGCACAGCAGCAGCGTGATCCCGCCTATGCGTCGGCTCGCGCCAATGGCGTGGTGGGTGAAAAGATGGACGGCTACCTTGGCGTGGTTGGCACGGCCTCGGCTGATGTCACCAAGATGGTCCGCGAACTCAATCTGTTGCGCAAGGGTGTCTATTTTACCAAGGCGCAGGAACAGCGCGTGACGCCAGAGGAATACGGCTTCACCACCGGCTGCAAGCAGATCATGCGCACCGCCGTGGGCGAGAAATATGAAGCGCCCGATGGCAGCTGGAAAACCCGCACTGCCGAGCCACCGCAGCTCCATTCGAAGTGCCCCTGAGCTGATCTTGAACTGATATCGCCCCCCCTCACAGGTGGGAAGGGGGTATCTGCAAGGCCGTTACAGCCCCTCATCGCACCTACGCTGTTTCGCAGTTGCGGCACAGCCGGTTGACTTGCAGGGCACCCCTGCCTATGGGGAGCGCGCCTTGGCGGGAGACCCCGTTTCCATGGCGGTTATTCCACCTTTTGAGGGGGCGAATCGACATGGCAACAGATGATCCGGCAGAGGTTCCCGAAGGTGGTGAAGACCCACGGCTGACGTCTCTGCACGATCAGCTGCGGCAAGCGCACCACGAAGAGGCAAAGCGGACTGCTGCAAGGCAACCTGCTAATCCTTTTGCCGGGAAGGGCGTTTCCCAGGGAAACCGGGTTCTGTCGGCCATCGTCGGTACTCCGCTGGGAGGACTGGTGGTTGGTTTTACGATAGACCAGTTTGCCGGAACGCGCCCTTGGGCGATGCTGGTGTTGCTGTTCCTTGGCATCATCGCAGGTTTCGTCCAGACTTGGAGAATTTCGCAGGAACACGTTGAATAAGCGTGTTTTTATAGTTTTTAGAATACTAAAGGGTTTAGCGTGGCGGCCGAAAGCAAGATCGACCCGATGCACCAGTTCCAGATCAGCGCGCTGGGTGACGGCGTGCTGGACGGAACTCCTTTTGCCTTTACCAACAGCTCGCTGTGGATGCTGATCGTGCTCGGCTCGATCCTGCTGTTCATGTGGGGCGGGATGAAGCGCGAGCTGATCCCGGGCCGCTGGCAGGCTGCGGTCGAGATGCTGACCGGCTTCGTCACTGGCCTTGCGGTGGGCAATATCGGGCCAGAGGGCAAGAAGTACGTCCCCTGGATCTTCACCGTCTTCACCTTCATCCTGTTTTCGAACTACATGGGCATGATGCCCTTTGGTGTGTTTGAGGCAGCGCATCCCTTCACCGTCACCAGCCAGTTCACTATCACCGGCGTGTTGGCCATCGCCAGTTTCTCAATCGTTCTGGTGGTTGGTTTCTGGAAGCATGGGTTCCGTTTCTTCGGCCTGTTCGTGCCGCATGGTACCCCCCTGCCACTGCTGCCGCTGATCGTGCCGATTGAACTGATCTCGTTCCTCGTGCGTCCCTTCAGCCTTGCGCTGCGTCTGTTTGTGGCAATGATCGCCGGGCACATTCTGGTCGACGTGTTTGGCTATTTCATCGTCAACGGCATCAATTCCGGCACGGCGCTGGGCTATTTCGTATCGTTCATCAGCTTCGTTTTCATCGCTGGTGTCAATGCGCTTGAGCTGCTGGTTTGCGGCATTCAGGCCTATGTCTTCGCGCTGCTGACCTCGCTGTACATCAACGATGCCGAGCATTTGCACTAAGTTTTTTCGACCTAAGTTTTTATCCCGTTTCAACAAGTTTGTTTAGGAGTACACACAATGGATCTCGCTTCTGCAAAGGTGATTGGTGCCGGTCTCGCGGCAATTGGCGTTGGCGCAGCTGCTGCTGGCGTTGGCAATGTTTTCGGCTCGTTCCTTCAGGGCGCGCTGCGTAACCCGGCTGCCGCTGATGGCCAGCAGGGCCGCCTGTTCATCGGCTTCGCGGCTGCCGAATTGCTCGGCCTGATCGCGTTCGCCGTTGCCATGATCATCCTCTACGCTGTTTGATTTCAGCCTAGTGTAAAACGGGCAGCGCCTCCCTTATCGGGGGCGCCTGCCGGTTTGCGGTCTATCTCGGTAACGGAAGCGGACAATGCCTCAGATCAACCAGCTCATGCTCGTTTACCAGTCGCAGTGGTTCTGGCTGCTGCTGGTGCTTGGCGTGATCTATTTCGCCATCGGCAAGGGCATGGTCCCCAAGATCGAAGCCACGGTGGAAGGTCGCCAGGCCAAGGTCACGGCTGATCTCGTCGCTGCCGAGCGGGCAAAAGCTGCTGCGGAAGAGGCTGAGGCCACGGCCAATGCGGCTGAGGCTGATGCCCGCACTGCGGCGCAAGAGGCCACCGCCAAGGCCAAGGCCAAGGGTGTCAAGGACGGAGAAGCCCGCCTTGCCAAGGCCGATGCCGAAATCGGCGAGAAACTCGCTGCTGCCGAGGCAAACCTTGCCAAGGCTCGGACCAAGGCGCTTGCCAGCATGGAGGCGCTTGCCGCCGAAGCTGCCGGGGATATCGTTGCCAAGGTTTCAGGCGCAAGCGTAAGCGCGGGCGAAGCCGCCTCCGCAGTCAAGACGGTGCTGGCCAATGCTTAATCATCTCTCCGTTCTCGCCGAAGCAGCGCACGCAGCTGCCGAACACGTCGAAACACCTACTGCATGGGGCTTTGGTCCGGGTGCCTGGGTGGCGCTGGCGATGCTCGCGGTCTTCGCGCTGATGCTCAAGGTCGGCGTGCCCAAAATCGTTGCCGGGATGCTCGACAAGCAGATCGCCGAAGTGCGCAAGTCGCTTGATGACGCCGCGCGGCTGCGCGCCGAAGCCGAAGCGCTGCGCGACGAATATGCCGCCAAGATCGCTGGCGCTGAAAAGCACGCCAGCGAAATGCTCGATCACGCGCATGTTGAGGCCAAGGCGATTGTCGATAAGGCCAAGGCCGATACTACCATCGTGATTGCCCGCCGCCAGCGCATGGCCGAAGACAAGATCGCTGCCGCCGAACGCAGCGCCATCGCTGATCTGCGCAGCCGCGCAGCCTCTGCCGCCGCCGCAGCAGCCAGTGCGCTCATCGCCGACAAACACGACGCCAAGGCAGATAAGGCCTTGGTCGATGAGGCAATCGGCGCTATCTGAGCCAAACCAGTTTTACCAGTTTTCGGCGACGGCTGAATTCGGAAGACCCCCGCTTCGGCGGGGGTTTTTTGTTTGTGGGATAAAAAACTCTGAGAATCCGTTGGTCAAGTTTATCCGGCTGGCCACGATTTGCTTCTGATCAAGTTCATTCCGCGCAGGCGATCAACGCTTTTGAACAAATCTTGCCCTTCATCCTAGAGACCATCGAGCTTACATTCGCTGGATAGCTGGACCAGTCAGCCACACTGCATACATATTGCTCATGCGCTCCTAAATGTTCGGCAAGGGTGCTTTCCCATTCAGGTGTCACAGAAAGGATCTGCTCAGACGTATAGAGCAGGTATTCAACATAATTCTTGTAGGCAGATTCCTGGGAGCTACCTTTGAGCGCGCAATAATCTGGCTCGGAAAACTCGGGTCTGCTGATCGAGATGTTCAGAAATTCTCGGTATATGTCGCGAGCAGATTGCTCCTGTTGCAATCTCGCCGCTGAGTCGATCTGAACCTTGACACCAATAAGCGCTGCTATCGCGACGAGTGCCGTCACAAGAGTGCCGATGGCTTGAACTGACTTGCTATGCGATTCCAGCCAACTAATTAGTGATCGCTTCGCCATGCCTTACCCTCCCCTGGGTTGTTGCTGAGTGGCGCAATGAATTCCTCCGCCGGATTCGCCGATGGCATCGACATTCAAGCTGATGATTTTTCGTCCGGGATAGAGCGAGGCCAGAATTGACTGCGCTTTTTCATCAGCAGCTCGATCACCAAATTCAGCACCAATCACTGCGTCGTTGCAAACATAATAATTCACGTAGCTAGCGACAAAATCCAGCTTACTGGAACGAATTCCGACAGGTTCGGGCAATGTGATGATATCTAACTTGCGACCCTTGGCATCGGTTGAGGACTTAAGGATATCCAATGTTTCAAACGCTGAAATTGACCATGGGTCCGCTAAATCAGGTTTTGCAGGTAGCTGAACAAGCACTCTTCCCGGCGATACAAACCGCGCAAGGGCATCGATATGATAATCGGTGATGTCGGCCCCTTTTATGCCCGGTGCCCAAATGATTTTTTCTCCGCCAAGCGCCAAGGTCAGCAGCTTCCCTATGGTTGTCTCACTACCTTTGTTGCGATTGGGATTTACCCAGCAACTAGCGTGGGCAAGGAGCGTGCCGGCACCGTCATGCTCCACCCCTCCCTGTTCTCCGAACAGGCCGGTTTCAAGTAATGGTATGCCAAGCCTATTGGCCACAGCCATCGCGATGCGACTGTCGTTGCGGTGTGGCTGTTTGTTGCCCCAGCCGTTGAATCGGATGTGGGCTACTGCAAGTTGCCCCCTCGAGTTCTTAACGAAGGTTGGGCCTGAATCGCGACACCAGAGATCATCTGTTGGAATATCCCAGATATCGACTTCGCGGCCCAGTAAGGTCCGTGCTTGCTTTGCTCCAACGCCTGTTGCCAGCATCACGACGGGTTCAAATTGGCTGATTGTATTGGCAATCAGTGCGATTTTCTTTTGCACGGCTTTGAGTGCAGACGGATCATAGACATCAAGGCTGACTGGCCATTGCATGAATGTCCGCTCGTGCGGTTCAGATTCCAGAGGCATCTCAAAATCTACCAAACGAGGGTCTGGTACCAGGGTTGGATCCTTGCCTTCATCGGTTTTCGAGCAGGCTGAAATTACAGTCATCGATGCCATACTAGTTGCCAAAGTTGATATGGCGACCCGGCGATTCATCATGCTCAGCTCCCTAAACTCAAACCTTCAGAAACTGTTCTTCGCCTCCCGCAGCGCCGCAAACGTCGCCACTGAATCGCCTACGCCACCCCACCTTGCCTGCAAACCGACATCATCAGCCCGCAGGAACGGATTGGTCGCCAGTTCGCGGGCCAAGGCCATCGGCACGGTCGGCTGGTTGGCGGCGCGGGCCTTGGTGATGTGTTCGGCATAGTCCTGCAATGCAGCGTTCTCTGGATCGGCGTGAAGCGCGAACTTTGCGTTGGCGGCGGTATATTCATGCGCGCAGTAAAGCATGGTCTGCGGTGGCAGGGCTTTCAGGCGCAGCAGGCTCGCCCAGAACTGCGGCGCTGTGCCTTCGAACATGCGGCCACAGCCCAGCGCGAAGACAGAGTCCCCGACGAACGCCAACCCGCTGGCTGGCAGGTGATAGGCGATGTGGCCTAGGGTATGCCCGCCGACATCGATGACACAGGCCTCATAGGCACCCAGTGTCACCACATCGCCGTGCTTCACTGTGCGGTCGATGGCGACAATCTTGTCGGCCTCGGCCTCGGGGGCAGTCACCTTGCAGTGGGTCACAGCCTTGATCGCTGTGTTGCCGCCAGCGTGATCGGGGTGCCAATGGGTGTTCCAGATCTGGGTGATCTGCCAGCCCCTGTGCGCCGCCTCGCGCAGATAGGCTGCGGCGTCGGGGGTGTCGATACAGGCGGTTTCGCCGCTCACCGGATCGTGGAGCAGGAAGCCGTAATTGTCATCGAGGCAGGCGAACTGGTGGACTTCAAGATGCACGGCAGCCTCCATGGGTTACAGATCATGTAAGACCATGGGGGCCAAAACAAAAGCCCGCCCGGATCGCTCCGGACGGGCTGTTTGTTTCGGGCTGCGGAAAAGCCCCACCCCGCTGAGACTAGGCAGCAAGCTGCCAAGTCTCACTGCCCCTCCCCTGAAGAGGAGGGGCGAAGTGGACGTTACTTCTTCGCCTTCAGCGCTGCGCCAAGGATATCACCCAGCGATGCACCGGCATCCGACGAGCCGTACTGCTCCACGGCCTCCTTTTCTTCGTGCATCTGACGCGCCTTGACCGAGAAGTTGGGCTTCTTGGAACGGTCAAAACCGGTGACCATGGCATCGAGCTTCTGGCCAACCTGGAAGCGATCGGGACGCTGTTCGTCGCGGTCACGGCCGAGGTCCGAACGCTTGATGAAGCCGGTTGCGCCATCGTCGCCAGCCTGCACTTCAAGGCCGCCATCGCGGACTTCAAGGATGGTGACGGTGACAACATCGTTCTTCTTGAGCGAGCTGCCACCCGAAGCGGCAACGCCGCCAGCGGCAGGAGCGCCCTTTTCAAGCTGCTTCATGCCAAGGCTGATGCGCTCTTTCTCGATATCGATGTCGAGCACGATGGCGTTGACCATCTCGCCCTTGCGGTGCAGCGCCAGCGCGTCTTCGCCCGAGATGCCCCAGGCGATGTCCGACATATGGACCATGCCATCGACGTCGCCATCGAGGCCGATGAACAAGCCGAATTCGGTGGCGTTCTTGACTTCGCCTTCGACGGTCGAGCCAACCGGGTGCTTCTCGGCGAAGGCATCCCATGGGTTCGACTGAGCCTGCTTGAGGCCAAGCGAAATGCGGCGCTTGTCACTATCGACTTCGAGCACCAGAACATCGACTTCCTGCGAAGTCGAAACGATCTTGCCGGGGTGGACGTTCTTCTTGGTCCACGACATTTCCGAAACGTGAACCAGGCCTTCGATGCCGGCTTCCAGTTCCACAAAGGCACCATATTCGGTGATGTTGGTGACAACACCGTGCAGACGGGCACCAACCGGGTACTTGGCGATAACGCCTTCCCACGGATCGCTTTCCAGCTGCTTCATGCCAAGCGAAATGCGCTGGGTGTCCTGATTGATGCGGATGATCTGCACCTTCACGGTGTCACCGATATTGATGACTTCGCTCGGGTGGTTGACGCGCTTGTAGCTCATGTCGGTGACATGGAGCAGGCCATCGATGCCGCCGAGATCGACGAAGGCACCGTAATCGGTGATGTTCTTCACCACGCCGTCGATGATCTGGTTCTCGGTGAGGTTCAGGATCAGGCCCGAACGCTGTTCAGCGCGGGTTTCTTCCAGAACGGCACGGCGCGAAACGACGATATTGCCACGGCGGCGATCCATCTTGAGGATCTGGAACGGCTGCGGCATATCCATCAGCGGCTGCACATCGCGCACCGGGCGGATATCAACCTGCGAACCGGGCAGGAAGGCCACGGCGCCATCAAGGTCGACGGTGAAACCGCCCTTGACGCGGCCGAAGATCACACCCTCAACGCGCTTGCCTTCGCCGAATTCGCTTTCCAGCTTGTCCCAGGCGGCTTCGCGGCGGGCACGATCACGGCTGAGCATTGCTTCGCCGTCAGAATTTTCAACGCGATCAACATAGACTTCGACTTCATCGCCGACCGACAGACCGTGTGGCTGGCCGGGCATGGCGAATTCGCGCAAGGCCACGCGGCCTTCGCTCTTGAGGCCAACGTCGATGACGGCCTTGTCGTTTTCGATTGCGGTAATGGTGCCCTTGACGACGCGGCCTTCAAAGCCGCCATCGGCGCTGCCGCCGAGTGATTCGTTGAGCATCGCGGCGAAATCGTCGCGTGTGGGGAAAGCCGTAGTGGCCATATTCAGTTTCCTGTCTGCTATGTTCCCGGCCAAGCGGTTGTATCCGCTGGTCTTTTCTCCGCACCGGGACCATCCCGAAGCGGGCCAAAAGGGGCCGAACTCCCCGCCGGGCCGAATGCCGCAGCGAAGGCCCATCAAACCGAAGCCATCAGGACAGCGCGCGCTTAGGTGAGGGGGGGCGGGAAAGCAAGGAAATTGGGGGCGTGCGGCGTTTGGGGCGGAGCATTAGGGCGACTAATTGAAAGGCACTGCGCAAGTGAAAACGAGATGCTGATCGGCAATGGTGATGCTCCGTCGTCATGCCATGTAACCATTTCCTAGGCAGGGTAGAATGGATCCTCGAAATCGTGACTCACCTGATCCATGTCAATGAAGCATGGGCATGAATGGTGGATCAGGAACAGGAACAAGCTGGAGGGCTTCAGGAAGTGCCACGCAAACGATGGTTTTTGATGTTCACAGCCGGTGCGAGCGCGATTTTTGCGCTGGGCGCTTGGGGGCAAACGCAAACTGCAAGCACCTCTGTTGAAACATTGGCGGCTTGTCGTGGCGCGCCGAGAATGGGTTATTCGGCCCGCGAGATGGTTACGGCTTGCTCTGCCATTATCATTTCTGGAGGTACAGATCGTATGGTTCTGGCCGAGGTGCATCACCACCGTTCAAGGGCGCAGGTACAACTCGATCAGGCGGAGGCCGCACTGCTGGATTCCAACGAGGCCGTCCGGCTCGATCCTACCAAGCCAGACTATCTCTGGTACCGGGGTCATCTCTTGATTGACAAGAAGAAGTTTGACGAAGCACTGGCGGACTTTAATTCTGCACTGTCCATCGATAGCAGGCACACCAAAGCCTATTTGGGGCGCTATGAAGTGTGGTTTAGGCAGAAGAATTATCCTGCCGCATTCAAGGAACTCAATCTGGCATTGGCCATTGAACCGAACAGTAAGCGAGCACTGCTAAACCGGGCCAGCCTGTATATGTACGGCTTCTATTGCGACAGGGCGATCACTGATTACGAACTCGTTGTATTGAACCATCCCAGCGATGATTCGGCCGCAGGTGAGCTTGAGCGTATCAAGCGGTCCAAGGTTCGCGGCAACTGTAAAAATCTCGCCGATGGGCAGGTGCCCGATTTTCCAGTGCAAGCGGCAACCAACAATGAGATAAGTACGATTAGTGATGAGGGAAAATGGAAATTAGCCATGAATCTCATGAATTCAGGCAAGCACGCTGAGGCACTGCCCGTATTGCGATTATTGGCTGATCAGGGGCACTACAACTCGCAATGTGAAATCGGCAAATACTATTTCCACGGACAGGGTGTGGCGGTCAATTACAAGGAAGCACGAAGCTGGTTCACAAAATTAGCAGAAAAAGGCGATCAGTGCGGTCAGTATTTTCTTGGTATCATATTTGAGGACGGACTGGGTACGCCGAAGAACTATGTCGAGGCCATCCGTTACTATCGTCTGGTTGCGGACAAGGGCCATAGTCAAGGTCAGTGGATGCTTGCGAGAATGTATAGTCTCGGCAGGGGCGTGACGAAGGATGAAAAGGAAGCTTTCCGGCAATCACGTCTGGCGGCTTATGGCGGCATTCCATCTGCTCAGAATTATATCGCCTGGAGCTACTATCTTGGAACAGGAATCAGGTCGAATTCACTATATGGCTACGCTTGGCTCACCATCGCAGCGGCAAACGGCCACGTGAAGGCCAAAGAAACTCTTTCGGAAACCGAAAAGTCGATGAGTCAGGATGAAATTGCAAAGGGTCAGGCACTTGCCGCGCAATGCACCAGCAGCAATTTCAAAGATTGCAAAATTTGAGTGGGGTAGGCCGTCAGAAATTAAAGTCTGTTTCGTCGTGCAAATGCGACAGCCTTCGCAAATCGTCTTGCCTTGCCTAAGCGAGACTTCAATCGCCTGGCTGAGCGACCCCCCTAAATCCCCGGCCGATACCCCGCCTTCCTGAGCGTCACCAAATAGGCCGCAAGGTCTCTGATCCGCGCCGGGGCCACCTTGAACGGCATGGCGTCAGGGTAATTATGCGAATCTTTCAGGAACTGGTGCAGGGTTTGCTCGGTGGTGCCGGGGCGGTTGGCCACGTCGTCCCAGGGCGGGGCTTCGGGGTTGGGGGAGCCCGCGTTGGCGGTCACGCCGTGGCAGGCGGCGCAGTGCGTTTTGGCGAAAACGAGGCCGCGTTTGGCGCTGGGTGAAAGCGCGCGCGGCTTTGCTATTGTTTGCTTGGCCGGAGCGGCGGCGAGGCTGGGCCATGCAGGGGAGATCACGACGCTGGCGATGAGCGCAAGTGCGGTCAGTTTTTTCATGAGGATTCCAGCTTCAATTCGACCAGCGCAATCGCCCGGGCAATCGCCTCGTCGCGGTTCAGCAGCGAGGTGTCGAGGATCATCGCATCTTCCGCCGCCAGCAGTGGGGCGGCGGTGCGGGTGGCGTCGCGCAGGTCGCGCAGTTCAAGATCGGCCTCGATCGTGGTGCGGTTTGCTGCCTTGCCCATCTCCTGCATCTCGCGGAAGCGGCGCTCGGCGCGGGCGGGAATGCTGGCGATAACGAACAGCTTGGCCTCGGCCTCGGGCGCGATCACCGTGCCGATGTCACGCCCATCGAGCACCGCGCCGCCGCTCTGCATGGCAAAGGCGCGTTGCAGATCATAAAGCGCGGTGCGCACTTCGGGATGGACCGAAACCCGACTGGCGAGGCCGCCGGTGGTCTCGCTGCGCAGTTCCGGGTCGGCCATGAGGGGGGCGGGGAAGTCACAGGCGGCGAGGGCATCGGCGGGGCTATCCGGGTTGCCGCCGTGGCGCACACAGTGCAGAGCCACCGCGCGATACAGCAGCCCGGTATCGAGATGCGGCAGGCCGAAATGGGCGGCGAGCGCCTTGGCAATGGTGCCCTTGCCCGATGCGGTGGGGCCATCGACGGCGATGATCATTGTGCTGTACCTCGTAGCCGCGCCCGCATCGCTGCTATCAATCCGCCGAGCGCGATAAATGCCCATGCCACCTCCAGCACAAATGCCGCGAGGTTGAAGTTTACCGAGAGCGATATCAGCAAAAGACCAGCGCCAATCAGGTTCGCCGCGTTGAACCACAGCTTGTTGAACTCGGCGGCGAGGTTGGCATAGGCAAAGGCGGCAATGAACAAAGCGCTGCCTGTAAGCCCGATGATATCGGCGGCATCGCTGGTCATGCGCTCAATCCATCGAGCAACGCCACGAACACGGGAAAGCTGGTGGCGATGGGGCGGGTGTCGTCCACTTCGACGCCGTTGTAGCTGGCGAGGCCTGCTACGGCCATCGACATGGCGATGCGATGATCGAGGTGGGTAACTATTGGAGAGTCGCCGACTTTGGCCCCTTCAAGCGGCTCGCCGCCGGTGCCTACGATAGTCAGGCCATCGTCGCTCTCGGTAACGATGGCGCCGATGGCCTTGAGCGCGGTGGCCATGGCGGAAAGCCGGTCGCTTTCCTTGACGCGCAGTTCCTCAAGGCCAGAGGTGCGGGTGGTGCCACTTGCGAGGGCTGCGGCGACGAACAGCACTGGGAATTCGTCGATCATGCTGGGAGCAATGGCCGGATCGACGTCGATGCCGGTCAGCGCCGAATGCTGCACGTGCAGGTCCGCCACCGGCTCGCCGCCAACCTCGCGCAGGTTCACCGCCTCGATTCGCCCGCCCATGGCGCGCAGCACGTAGTAAAGTCCGGCGCGGGTGGCGTTCATGCCGACGTTCTCGATCAGGATATCGCTACCCGGCACGATCAGCCCCGCGACCATGAAGAAAGCAGCGGAGGAGGGATCGCCGGGCACTTCGATGGTCTGCGGGCGCAGCTCTGCCTCACCGACCAAGCGGATGGTGCGGGTGCCATCGGGGGCGATCTCTACTGTCAGGTCAGCGCCAAAGCCCTTCAGCATACGTTCGCTATGATCGCGAGTCGGCACGGGTTCGATCACCGTGGTGATTCCCGGCGTGTTCAGCCCAGCCAGCAGCACCGCGCTTTTCACCTGTGCCGAGGCGACGGGCAGCGTGTAAGTGATCGGCACGGCGGGTGAGGCACCGCGCATGGTCAGCGGCAGGCGGCCACTTTCCGCCGAATCGCCGCCCTCAGCCGAATCAAAAGCCGCGCCCATCAGGCTGAGCGGATCGATTACCCGGCCCATCGGACGCTTGGACAGGCTGGCATCGCCGGTGAATGTCGCGGTTATGGCGTGACTCGCCACCAGCCCCATCAACAGCCGTGTTGAAGTGCCGCTGTTGCCCATTTCGAGCGGCTCGTCGGGTTGCAGTAGCCCGCCCACGCCAACCCCGTGGACGCGCCACTCGCCGTCTGTCATTCGCTCGATGGTCGCGCCCATGGCGCGCATGGCGGCGGCGGTGGCCAGCACGTCTTCGCCCTCCAGCAGTCCGGTGATGCGACTCTCGCCCACCGCAAGCGCAGAAAGCATGATCGCGCGGTGGCTGATCGATTTGTCACCCGGCACACGGATCGTGCCTTTCAGAGCTCCGGTGGGCCGGAAACGGCGGGGGCGAGGTGTTTCGGCAATGGTCACAACAATATTCTCATACATGTTTGTCGTCATTGCGAGCGTAGCGAAGCAATCAAGGGCGGTTTTAACTGACTCTGGATTGCCGCAGGGTTTCGCCCCTCGCAATGACGAAGGTCGTATTTGATGCGCGCGGCTTTTGACAGCGGGCGCGGGCTATGGCAAGGCGCGCGTCCTTCGACAGGCTCAGGATGAGCGGGCGTTGGCGAAAGCCGTCGCCGACAAGTTTTACACGAATTTTGCGCCCTGCGGGCGGCATACGAGGAACAAAAATGGTCAAGGCTGAATGGGGCGCCAAGCATGGCTGCCCGAAATGCGGCACCCGCTTTTACGACCTGGGCAAGGATGAACCAGTCAGCTGCATCGAATGCGGCTACAGTTGGAATCCTGATCCAGTGCTGAAATCCAAGCAGCCGATCACGATGGAAGATCTCCAGAAGGATAAGCCAGAGGTTGTTGCCGATGGTGATCTGGCCGATGAAGATATCGATATCGACGAGGACGGCGATAGCCCCGACAACGATGTTGACCTTGGCGGTGACGACGATCTTGGTGTTCCCGGCGTTGAAAGCAACGACGACGAGCATTAAAAACTACCTTGCCAATGCCGGGTGCCGCCACTAGATGGCGGCGTCCCGGCCAAGGCTGGGGAGCGGCCATCCTCCCAAGGTTGGCCGGAATGAATGGTAAGGGGCCTTAGCTCAGCTGGGAGAGCGCCTGCATGGCATGCAGGAGGTCAGCGGTTCGATCCCGCTAGGCTCCACCAGTCGAATGTGTTGTGATTTGCCCCCTGTTTTTTCGTCATTGCGAGGAGCGCAGCGACGAAGCAATCTAGGGGGTGCGCGAGACTCTGGATTGCTTCGCTTCGCTCGCAATGACGAGCGCTGTGGCCTGGGTTTCGGTGAGATTGAGTTTTTTGCGGCAGCTGGTCGGCGAGGTTTCGCCCACCGGCTTTTTTCGCGTTTCGGAGTTTGTGGCCCATGTTCGACACCTTGTCAGACCGCCTTGGTAGCGTCTTTGACAAGCTGCGCGGGCGCGGTGCGCTTAATGAACAGGACGTTCGCGATGCCATGCGCGAAGTGCGCATCGCGCTGCTCGAAGCCGATGTCGCGCTGCCAGTTGTTCGCCGCTTTATTGATCAGATCACTGAAGCAGCCATAGGCCATGCGGTGCTGCGCTCGGTCACGCCGGGCCAGCAGGTCGTCAAGATCGTCAATGATGCGCTGGTCGAGATGCTGGGTGGTGAAACGCCAGCCGATCTCGATCTCAATGCCGCGCCGCCGGTAGTGATCATGATGGTTGGCCTGCAAGGGTCGGGCAAGACGACAACCACGGCCAAGCTCGCCAAGCTACTCAAGGAAAAATACGGCAAGAAGGCGATGATGGCGTCACTCGACGTCAACCGCCCGGCCGCGCAGGAACAGCTGAAAGTGCTGGGCGAGCAGGTTGATGTGCTCACCCTGCCGATCATCCCCGGCCAGCAGCCAACCGAGATCGCAACCCGCGCGCTGCAATCGGCCAAGCTGCAAGCGGTTGATGTGCTGCTGCTCGATACCGCTGGCCGTCTCCACGTCGATCAGCAACTCATGGACGAGATGAAGGCGGTTGCCGCCATCTCGACCCCGCGTGAAGTGCTGCTGGTGGTCGATGCGCTGACCGGGCAGGACGCGGTGAACGTCGCGCAGAGCTTTGGCGGGCAGATTGATCTGACCGGCGTTGTCCTCACCCGCATGGATGGCGATGCGCGCGGCGGTGCGGCACTTTCAATGCGCGCGGTCACCGGCAAACCGATCAAGTTCGCCGGTACGGGTGAAAAGCTCGATGCGCTTGAAGTGTTCCAGCCGAGTCGTGTTGCTGGTCGCATTCTGGGCATGGGCGATATCGTCTCGATCGTCGAGCGCGCTGCCGAGACGATCAAGGAAGAAGATGCCGAGCGCATGGCCCAGCGCATGGCCAAGGGTCAGTTCGATATGAACGACCTGCGGACCCAGCTTGGCCAGATGCAGAAGATGGGCGGCATCGGCGCGCTGGCCGGAATGCTTCCGGGCATGAAAAAGGCCAAGGCAGCGATGGCGCAAAGCGGCATGGATGACCGGGTGCTGCTGCACATGGATGCGATCATCGGTTCGATGACTCCGAAGGAACGCACCCGCCCCGATCTGCTCAACGCCAAGCGCAAGATCCGCATCGCCAAGGGTTCGGGCACACAGGTTCAAGACGTCAACAAGCTGATCAAGATGCACCAGGAAATGGAGCGCGCGATGAAGCAGATCAAGAAGATGGGCGGGCTCAAGGGCCTCGGCGCATTGTTCGGTAAAGGTGGCCTTGGCCCGATGGGCGGAGGCGCCGGAATGGGCGGCCTCGGTGGCGGGAGCGGTGGCCTTGGAGGCGGGGGACTTCCCGGCCTCGGCGGCGGAATGGGTGGCCTTCCAGGCAATCTCGGCGATCTGCTCAAAAAGTAATTCAGGTTTCAGTTTCAGTTTCATATATTTGTTGAAAGGTAGTTCACATGTCAGTTTCCCTTCGTCTTTCGCGTGGTGGCTCAAAGAAGCGCCCTTATTACAAGCTTGTTGCTGCCGACACCCGTTCGGCGCGCGATGGCAAGTATCTCGAGCAGGTCGGCACCTATAACCCGCTGCTCGCCAAGGATGACGAGAACCGCGTCCGCCTGATCGAAGACCGCGTCCGTTATTGGCTGGGCGTTGGCGCACAGCCGACTGACCGTGTGGCTCGCATGCTTGACAAGGCTGGCATCCAGGAACGCGTTGCCACCAACAACCCAAACAAGGCAGCTCCCGGCAAGAAGGCTAACGAGCGCGCTGAAGACAAGGCGAAGAAGGCCGTTGAAGCTGCTGAGGCCGCTGCTGCTGCCGCCGCTGCTCCAGCACCTGAGCCGGAGCCGGTTGTCGAAGAAGTGGTTGTTGAGGAAGTTGCCGCCGAAGCACCGGCTGAAATTCCCGCAGAAGCTCCTGCTGAAGCTCCCGTCGAAGCGCCTTCAGAAGCTCCCGCAGAAGCGCCAGTCGAGGCACCTGCAGAGGCTCCTGCAGAGGCTCCTGCTGAAGTACCGGCAGAATCCCCTGCAGAAACTCCTGCCGCAGAAGAAGCTGCCGCTCAAGAAGCTCCTGCTGCTGAAGCCAGCAACGAGCAGGCTCAGGGTTGAACTTGAAACAGGATCGCCCCGTTACGCTTGCTGCCATTGCTGGCGCGCATGGCGTGACGGGCGAGGTCCGGCTCAAGCTGTTTGGCGACGGTCTGGTGGGGCTGAAACGCTACGCCAGCTTCAACGACGGCAAGCTGACCATCGAAAAGCTGAAGGACGACGGCAAGGGCGGGGCGATTGCCCGCTTTGCCGAAATCACTGACCGTAATGGCGCAGAGGCGCTGCGCAGCACCACGCTCACCGTCCCGCGCTCATCGCTGCCTGACCTCCCTGAGGGTGAATATTACCACGCCGACATTATCGGGCTGGCTGCCATCTCCACTGCCGGCGAGGCTTTGGGTACGTGCATTGCCATCGAAAACTTCGGTGCGGGTGATGTCATCGAGATCGAGCGGCCCGATAAGAAGCGCTTCATGGTCCCCATGCGCGCCGAAGCTGTTCCTGAATGGAATGATGAGCGGCTGGTGATCGAAGCGGCTTACGCGGTTGATTGAAAGCCGTGATTGACCGGTCTGGCTTGCCAACCATCCTTGACGATGCCCGCCGCATGTCTGATTACAAGCGGCATGGGATCGCTTGTCGCATTTGTCTGGTTGCTATTCGTCCCAGCGCTGCTGTGCTGGGGGCTGGTTCGGCTCTTGAAGTGGCACTATCCTGAATACTCACGGCGCAAAGTATTGGCCATAGCCGTGCCTACCAGTGCTTTCCTGCCGCTGATCCCGGCTGCAGTTATGATCGCGCAGGCGCAGAACATCAATAACGCCGCGCTGATTGCGGTCATGGCAACAGCGCTGGTGGGCACAGTGATTGCGTTGGTAGTCTGCCTACCCACGGGCATTGCCGCGATCAGCGATTAGCAATCACTCGTCAACGCTGATCAGCGCGCCTTCACCAGCTTTTCCAGTTCCTTGGCAAAGCGCTTCATCTCGAAATTCTGCGGATCGTCATGAGCATCGGGAATGCCAGCATCGACCGTGTTGTGCTGCGCCGGGATCAGCCATTTCCCCGCCCGCGCGCTGACATAGACATAAAGCGATGCCAGCATGCGGTATTGTGATTTGGTGAATCCGGGCTTGGGCGCTTCGGTCTGGCCGCGGCTGGTGGCACCCGGCATGAAACGGCGCGGTTGCACCGTCTCGATATGAACGAACCGCCCGCGCGCAGCCGGGCCAACCACGCGGCTTTCCAGCTTGGTAGCCCGCCAGCCTTCGGCAAATTCATGCCCCGGCCAGATCTGCCCTTGCCGATTGAGAAAGATATGCGCCACTGGTTCAGGCGCGATCTCGTCGGAAATGTAGGGCTGGAAGCTGTTGACCAGCCGGTCGTTGTCGACATCCTTGGGGAAGGGCGCGTCCTTGTAAAACGGCGTGCTGGTATCGTGGATGACAAAATAGGCCAGCGGCACCCCGGCTTCGGTCTGTGAAACGGGGGCCTTCGCGTGTTCCACGGCATAGGCGCGGTAAGGTTCAGGGAAACTGTCCAGCGCCGCCTGCTTTGACGCTGCCGATGGCGCACCGCCGCGCTCCATCAGTTGCTTGATTGCCTTGGGCAGAGGCTGCGGCTCGCGCACCGCCAGCGGCTTGATCTTGCGCAGCAGACAAGTAGCTTGCTCCACCGGAGTTCCGGCGAAGGTGAGGGTGTCACGATCAAACCGGCACTCGCCGATTTCCTCTGCGGCTGCGGGGAGGGGGAGGGCAAGTATCGCCAAAATGGCGGCAATCGCGATTCGGGACAATTGACAGTCTCCGCTATTTGTATATACATGAAGTATATACGGAGTGAACCATGAACAAGCCAGATCCCGATCAGGTCCGCGAAATGCGCCAGACCTTCGATCTTGCCGGAGCCACGCCGCAGGGTAGCAGTGTTACCCCGGGCGGCAAGGTGCTGCGCGCCAAAGTGTTCAAATCGGGCAATTCTCTGGCGATGCGGTTGCCCAAAGCGCTGGGGCTGGAGGCCGGGATGGAGATGGAGATCGAAGTTTTGGCTGGCGGGGCGATGCAATTGCGCAGGGCCGCGCCAGTGAAGCGGATGCTCGACATCAGCGGGTTCTGGGGGAAGGCAAAGGGCCTGCAAGTGCCGGAATGTCGCGATTTTGATGAGCGACCCAGCACGATTGCCGCGCGCGAAGCTGCGCTCAAGGCTGCGGGTGAGGCGTGATCGGATATCTGCTGGATACGGACTGTTCGATCTATGCAATGCTGGGAACCTATCCTGCTCTGGGTGAACGGCTCATGCAGTGTCTGCCCGATGAAGTGGCGATTTCGGCAATCAGCTTCGCCGAAATCGTCATGGGCGAAGACAAGGGCAAGCCGCCCGACATGCCGGTGATCGAGGCGTTCCTCCGGGTGGTGCCGATGTTGCCATTCGATGGGGCCGCCGCGCGCGCCTATGCCATGCTGCCGTTCAAGCGGCGCAGTTTCGACAGACTGATTGCCGCCCATGCCTTGAGCATCGGGGCAGTGGTGGTGACGAACAACGAAGCCGACTTCGCCGATGTGCCGGGGTTGGTGGTTGAGAACTGGACGGTCTAGGAGGAGTGATGTTCAGGGGGCTTCTTTTCTTCTGCGCTATTGTTGCGGTCGTTGCCTTCACAGCGGCTTATGCTCTGGACTCTAAGGCGCGGAAGATGTGGTGGAAGCATCGGGTACTGGTCGCTGCGCTTGTTGGCGGCAACTTGCCGATGCTGCTGCTCGCAATCGCATTTTTGGCATCTGGCGATCCCCGAACCCGCGCGGTGAGTGTTTATCTCGTACTCGTTGGATTTGGACTGCATTTATCAGCCTTAATTGGCTACCCGACTGCTTATCTGTTCCTGCGTCGCTGTGAAAGAAGTCGCCAAAAAGACGTATTCAAGTAAAGCTCGATCTATTCATGACCTTCAAAGCCACAGTCCTCACCCTCTACCCCGAGATGTTTCCCGGCCCGCTGGGTGTGTCGCTGGCGGCGCGTGCGCGGGAGGAGGGGAAGTGGTCGCTTGATTGCATGCAGATCCGCGATTTTGCGGCGGACAAGCACCGCACAGTGGATGATACGCCTGCGGGCGGCGGGGCGGGAATGGTGCTGCGGGTGGATGTGCTTGCTGCCTGCATCGACCATGCAACCGAACTGCATCCCGATTGCCCCATCCTCGCCATGACCCCGCGCGGCAAACCGCTCACGCAGGCCCGCGTTCGCGAGCTGGCAGCCGGTCCCGGCGTCATCATTCTGTGCGGCCGGTTCGAGGGATTCGACGAGCGGATATTCCAATCCCGGCCCATCGAGGAAGTCTCCATCGGCGATATTGTCCTGTCGGGCGGAGAGCCTGCCGCGCTGATGCTGCTGGACGCTTGCATTCGGCTGCTTCCCGGCGTAATGGGCGCGCCTTCCAGTGGGGCTGAGGAGTCGTTCGAGAACGGCCTCCTTGAATATCCCCACTATACCCGACCCAGTGAATGGGGAGGGCGCACGATCCCCGAAGTGCTGCGATCGGGGGATCATGCGAAGATTGCCGCATGGCGTAAAAGCCAATCGGAAATCGATACACGGTTACGCAGGCCGGATCTTTGGGAGCGTCATGATGGCGCTCGGGTCCAGTCTGCCTCTGGCGCGCGGCATGAAAAGAAGGACCAGGGCAAGTGAACCTGATTCAACAGATTGAAGCCGAGGAAATCGCCAAGGCGACCACTGGGGCATCGAAAGAAATTCCGATCTTCCGTCCCGGTGATACCCTGCGCGTCGGCGTGAAGGTTATCGAAGGTGAGCGCAGCCGCGTGCAGATGTACGAAGGCGTTTGCATCGCGCGTTCGAACAAGGGCATCGGTTCCAACTTCACCGTGCGCAAGATTTCGTTCGGCGAAGGCGTGGAACGCGTATTCCCGCTCTATTCGCCCAACATTGACAGCATTACCGTGGTTCGCCGCGGCGTTGTGCGTCGTGCGAAGCTTTACTACCTGCGCGGCCGCACCGGCAAACGCGCGCGTATTGCTGAGCGTAAAGTCACCCGTGTCGATACGGCTGGCAAGGAATGAGCGGAAGCTGATCTAGCGATCATCTGACAAACAGACCGAGACGGCCGGCTTCCCCAGCGGAAGACCGGCCGTTTCCTTATCAGGATTAGAATCATGGGTTATCGTGTGGTTGTTGTCGGTGCGACGGGCAATGTCGGCCGGGAAATGCTGAATATCCTCGCCGAGCGCGAGTTTCCTTGCGACGAAGTGGCGGCGGTTGCCTCGGCGCGTTCGCATGGCAGCGAAGTGGAATTCGGCGATTCGGGCAAGATGCTCAAGGTCTACAATATCGAGAATTTCGATTTCACTGGCTGGGATATGGCGCTGTTCGCCGCTGGCTCTGGCCCGACCAAGGTCCACGCCCCGCGTGCTGCTGCGCAAGGCTGTGTGGTGATCGACAACTCGTCGCTTTACCGCATGGACCCGGACGTGCCGCTGGTCGTGCCCGAGGTGAACCCCGAGGCGATTGACGGCTACAAGAAGAAGATGATCATCGCCAACCCCAACTGCTCGACCGCGCAGATGGTGGTGACGCTGAAGCCGCTGCATGATTTTGCGAAGATCAAGCGCGTTGTCGTATCGACCTATCAGTCGGTCTCGGGTGCCGGCAAGGAAGGCATGGACGAGCTGTTCGAGCAAAGCCGCAACATCTTTGTCGGTGATAGCGCCGAGCCGAAGAAGTTCACCAAGCAGATCGCCTTCAACGTGATCCCGCACATCGATGTCTTCCTGGATGATGGCTACACCAAGGAAGAATGGAAGATGGTGGTCGAAACCAAGAAAATCCTCGACCCCAAAATCAAGGTCACGGCAACCTGCGTGCGCGTACCGGTGTTCGTCGGCCATTCCGAAGCGATCCACATCGAGTTCGAGAACGAGATTTCGGCCAAGCAGGCGCAGGACATTCTGCGCGAGGCTCCCGGCGTAATGCTCGTCGATAAGCGCGAAGATGGTGGTTACGTCACGCCGGTCGAATGCGTCGGCGATTATGCGACTTTCGTTTCGCGCGTTCGTGAAGATCCCACGGTCGATAACGGCATCGTGCTGTGGTGCGTTTCGGACAACCTGCGCAAAGGCGCTGCGCTCAATGCGGTGCAGATCGCCGAACTGCTTGGCCGCCGCCACCTCAAGAAGGGGTGAGGGGCGTAGCGAAGCGCTCTGTGATGGGCTAGGCAAGGGGCGCTACCGGGACCGGTGGTGCCCTTTTGCTTTTCCAAGGTCAGCATGCTCCTGTGAAACACCTTCCCCTATCCGCAGCCGACCTCGGCCTCGTCCAGACGGCCTTCGCGGCGTTCAATGCCGGTGATCTTGCCGCAGCCGAGCAAGCGTTGGTGAGCGTTTCGCCAGCGGGCGCGACCCATCCCGATGCCATGTTCGTCGCTTCGCAAGTGCTGATTGCGCAAGGGAGGCTGGCCGAGGCGCGCGCCGTTCTCGATGCCGTTGCCGCAGTTGCGCCGATGAACCCCCATGTGTGGAACGCGATCGGCAATCTGTGTTCGGCGCAGGATGATCCGGGCGCAGCAGCCGAGGCCTATGCGCGGTCGGCTTCGCTCGATTCTTCAGGGCTGGAATTCTGGCTCAACCTCGCCTCTGCGCATATCGACAACCACGCCTTCGATGCGGCGCTAGAGGCGCTGGATCGCGCCGAGCGGTTGACCAAGGCCGAGCCGCGCCAATGGGTGCTGCGCGGTCTGGCCGAGCGCGGGCGCGGAGCTAATCAGGCGGCGATTGATGCCTATTGCCGCGCGCTCGATATTGATGGTGGCAATGTGGCCGCGCGCCACAATTTTGCCGAAGTGCTCCGCGCCACGGGTGAGCAGGATGAAGCGCTGCTGATCATCGGTAACGCCGCAGAATTGCCCGCAGTCACCCGCGCTTTACGCGCGCATATGCTGGCTGATCTTGGCCGCTTTGACGAAGCCATAACCACATACCAGCAGGTTATCGCCGCGCAGCCGGAATTGATCGATGCCGCCGCCAGCCTCGCGCAGATCCTGCCGCAGTTGGGGCGTGAGGGCGAGGCGCTGGACGGCTTCCGGCAGGCACTGGCGCAGCGCGGCGATGATCGCAGGGTCTGGGTTGCCGCGATTGGTGCTGCCAAGGAGCACAAACAGACCGGCCAGTTGCTCGAATGGTGTGAGGAATGGGACCGCCGCTTTGGTGCCGACCCGGCAATTACACTGGCGCGCGGCATCGGCCAGTCGCTGATAGGCGACCGGGTCGGGGCCATCGATACGCTGAAGGCCATTCTCAGCGGCAATCCACAGGCTCCCGGCGTCCATGCCCACCTTGCGCCGCTGCTGCTGGCTGAGGGTGACTGGCAGGGCGGTGAGGCCCACGCGCTTGAAGCAACACGCCTAGCGCCGCTCGATCAGTCGGGCTGGGCCTGGCTCACCGTGGCATGGCGTTTGCTCGGCGATCCGCGAGAGGAATGGCTGGCGGATTACGAGCGGCAGGTGATGCCGATTGATCTGCGGCTGGAGCCGGACTTTATCGACGCGCTGGCAGGCGAACTGCACAAGCTGCACATCACCAGCACACATCCCGCCAACCAGTCACCACGCGGCGGCACGCAGACCAGTGGCAATCTGTTTGATCGGCAGGTGCCAGAAGTGCAGCAGCTTGCCGCCACGATCAAAGCGCGCATCCTGTCGCAGCTTGCCGGACTCAAGCCCGATCTGGAACACCCCTTCCTGTCGCGATTGACCGGCGGGATCGATTTTGCCGGATCATGGTCAGTGCGGCTGGCATCTTCGGGCTATCACACCAGCCATATTCACCACATGGGCTGGCTGAGTTCGGCCTGCTATATCGAACTGCCGCCAGAAGTTTCCGCGCCCGATCCTGCGGCTGCACTTGCCCCCGGTTCGTTGCAATTCGGGGTGCCGGATGAAAGCCTCGGCCTCGCCCTCACACCGCGTCGGGTCGTACTGCCAAAGGTGGGCCAGTTGGTGTTGTTCCCAAGCTATTTCTGGCACGGCACCGCTCGCTTCGAGAGCACCAGCCCGCGCATGACGGTGGCCTTCGATGCTTTGCCTGCTTTCGGCACTAGGCATTAAGGGACAAGCTGCATGAGCGAAGTCATGACAGAATTTCACGCCGGCTTTGGCGGCGCACGGCTGGCGGTTCACCGGATCGGAGCGGGGCGGCCCTTGTTGCTGCTCCACGGGCTGTTCTCCAGCGCCGAGGTTAACTGGATCAAATACGGCACCGCGCAGCGCCTTGCCGATGCCGGGTTCGAGGTGATCATGCCGGACTTGCGGGCGCACGGACAAAGCGCTGCGCCGCATGATCCTGCCGACTATCCGCATGATGTGTTGGTTGCCGATTTGCAGGCGCTGGTGCGCGCCCTGGGCCTGTCAGACTATGATCTGGGAGGCTTTTCACTTGGGGCGAGGACTGCGCTCAAAGGCGTGCTTTCGGGCCTTGCACCCCGCCGATTGGTGCTGGGCGGCATGGGGTTGGAAGGGCTGGTCAAGTGGGGCGGACGTTCTGACTTCTTCCTTGATGTCATCGACCGCTTCGGCACAATTCCGCGCGATGATCCCGCCTATTTTGCGCAGAACTTCATGAAAACGATGAAGATTGATCCAGTGGCCGCGCGGCATTTGTTGCTGTCAATCGAAGGGCAGGGCATCGCCGATTTCGCGGGAGTTACCATGCCGACACTGGTGGTATGCGGGGCTGAGGATCGTGACAATGGCTCACCGTTCGCGCTCGCTGAAACTCTGCCACATGGTGTTCATGCGGAAATTCCCGGTACCCACATGAACTGCGTCACAAAGCATGAACTGGGCGAAACGATTGCCGGATTTCTATCCGCATAGGGTCAGTAGCGCTGCTGATGGGAGGAAGGCTGTCGTTTGCCGAAAGGCACTTGACCTGGCACACTTGCCTCTTCAGCGTTTGGACGATACCGTTTCTGTTGAAACCATTGTTGAGGATCGCATCATGAAAACAATCGTGTCGCTGGCGGCGCTTGCTGCTGCGCTTACCTGCGCTCCGGCGCTGGCCCAGACCACTCCCGCTGATGTCGATGCCTGGGTTAAGGCTGCCGACAAGAAATTTGCTGATGAGACAGTAAAGGTAGGGCAAGCTGACTGGGTTTATACCACCTATATCAATGATGACAGCGCAGCGGTCGATTCGCGCGCTAATGCCGAAATGGCCAAGCTTCAGGTCGCCAATGCCGTCAAAGCGGCTGAACTGGCCAAGGTTCCGGGGCTCTCGCCTGAAACCCAGCGCCTGCTGACCATGTTCCGCACCGCGATTGTCGCTCCGGTGCCCTCCACTCCGGGCGCACCAGAGGAATATGCCAGTCTCGCTGCGGGCCTTCAGGGCGCCTATGGCAAGGGGCAGGGCACGCTGAACGGCAAGCCGATTTCCGGCAGTGACATCGAAGAAGCCATGGGCACCAACCGCAATCCCGAAGAGCTCAAGGAAATGTGGCTCTCGTGGAATGACAATGTCGGTAAGCCGATGAAGGCCGATTACATGCGCATGGTCGATCTTTCAAACCAAGGCGCGCGCGAACTGGGATTTGCCGATCTGGGAAGCCTGTGGCGTTCCAACTATGACATGAGCCCCGAGGCCTTTACCGCGCTGACCGAAAAGCTGTGGGGTGAAGTGAAGCCGCTGTATCAGCAGCTGCATTGCTTCACGCGGAAGAAGCTCAGCGAGAAATATGGTGACAAGGTGCAGGCGAAAACCGGGCCGATACGGGCCGATCTGCTCGGCAATATGTGGGCGCAGGAATGGGGCAATATTTATGATGTGGTCGCCCCTAAGGGTTCGGGCGACCTCGGCTTTGATATTGGTGAGCTGCTTGCCGCCAAGGGCCATGATCCAGTCAAGATGGTCAAGATCGGTGAGGGTTTCTACACTTCACTTGGCCTGAAGGCTCTGCCCGAAACTTTCTGGAAACGTTCACAGATCACCAAGCCACGTGATCGCGAAGTGGTGTGCCATGCCTCGGCCTGGAACATCGACAACAAGGACGATCTGCGCATCAAGATGTGCACCAAGGTCAACTCGGATGATTTCGTCACGATCCACCATGAACTCGGCCACAATTACTACCAGCGCGCCTATAACGTGCAGCCCTATCGCCTCTATATGGAAGGCGCGAACGACGGTTTCCATGAGGCGATCGGCGATACCATGGCGCTGTCGATCACGCCGCAATATCTCGTCGATATCGGGCTGCTTGATGCCGCAAAGGTGCCGAGCGCCGACAAGGACACCGGCCTGCTGCTGCGTCAGGCGCTCGATAAGGTGGCGTTTCTGCCGTTCGGCCTGATGATCGACCGCTATCGCTGGCAGATCTTCTCGGGCCAGGTCAAACCGGCCGATTATGGCAAGGCGTGGACTGACATGCGCCAGCAGTATCAGGGCATCGTCCCCCCGGCTGAACGGCCCGCCGATGCTTTTGATGCCGGTGCCAAGTATCACGTCCCCGCCGTGGTGCCCTATACCCGCTATTTCCTCGCGCGGATTCTGCAGTTCCAGTTCTATGAGGCGGCCTGCAAGACCGCTGGCTGGAAAGGCCCGCTCCACCGCTGCTCTTTCTATGGCAACAAGGAAGTCGGCGCGAAGCTGAATGCCATGCTGACTATGGGTGCGAGCAAGCCCTGGCCCGAGGCGCTCAAGGCCTACACCGGCAGCGCGGAGATGAGCGGCAAATCGATGGCCCGCTATTTCGCGCCGCTGACCACATGGCTGCAAAAGCAGAATAAGGGTGAGACTTGCGGATGGTGATGAGGAAAATCAGGGCCGCGTCATTTTGCGCGGCCCTTCTCATCCTTCCGGTTACAGTGGTGGATGCAGCAGAGGATATTACTCCGGCTGTGGCACCAGCGGCAGCCTCTGTGATGCCAGTAGCCGAACTGAGTGTTCGTCCGCGCTTCATCAGCGGCATTCAGCCAGACACGGCCCCCGCGATAATTGCGGCTGAAACCCAGGGCCGTCATGGCAAGCTGGTTCTCAGCGCCATAGTCACGCCGTCAGGAACGCTGGACGCCATCGAACTGATCGAACCATCGGGATCGAAGGACATTGATGCGGCGGTGATTGCCGCGCTCAAGACGTGGAAGCTCAGCCCGGCGCTCGACAAAGCGGGGAACAAGGTTGCCACCAAGGCCAAATTCCCGTTCTTCGTCGGCCGCGGGCCAAAGCGGCTGACACCGTTCGATCCGGTGATGCCTGAGAAGGCCAAGGCGCTGTTTCACAATGGCAAGGTGACGGTTGCCGGGAAGATTGACCGTGAGGGAAAGCTGATCGGCGTGGTGGTGAAAGGTAGCAGCAAGTCCGATTTGCTCGATAACGCCATGCTGGCGGCGCTGGAAGGCGCACGATTTGACAAGCCCAAGGATCTTACCGGTAATCCCACCACCTATGACACTGCATTCAGCCATCAATTCAGCCAAGCCGAGGGCGGCACCGGCAGCTACCTCGGCGGTCTCAAGTCCTATAATTGCCAGGCCTTCGTGGGTGAAACCGATTGGTGGGTCAAGGTCCACCCCGGCACCAGACAATCGGAAATGGAATTCTACAAATTCATGGGCGGGGTGTCATTTGTTGCCCCCGAAGCGCTTGGCTGGGGAAAGGTCGCGTTGACCGATCTGATCAAGCGCCACCCGAAGGCGTGGGACTATGCTCTGACCGAATGCCGCAAGAAGCCCGATTCACGGTTTCTTGAGCAATACAGGAAGGGCTGATCCGCCTATCTGAACGGCGGCTCATTAAACGCCCGCAGCTTGCGTGAATGCAGCTTCGCCCCTTCGGCGCGCAACAGTTCGCAGGTTTTTACCCCGATCTGCAGGTGTGAGCTGATCGTTTCCTCGTAAAATCGGTTGGCTTGCCCCGGCATCTTGATCTCGCCGTGCAGCGGCTTGTCCGAGACGCAGAGCAGCGTTCCGTAGGGCACACGAAAGCGGAAACCCTGCGTGGCGATGGTGGCGCTTTCCATGTCGATGGCGATGGCGCGGCTCTGGCTGAAGCGGCGGGCGCTGTCAGTATAGCGTAGCTCCCAGTTGCGATCATCGGTGGTGACGACAGTGCCGGTGCGCATCCGCTTCTTGAGGTTCGCGCCGCTATTGCCGCTGACTTCCTCAGCCGCCTTGGCCAGCGCCACTTGCACTTCGGCGATGGCGGGGATGGGGATTTCGGTCGGCAGCACGCAATCGAGCACGTGATCATCGCGCAGATAGGCATGGGCAAGCACATAGTCACCGATGCGCTGGGTATCGCGCAGACCGCCGCAGTGCCCGATCATCAACCATGCCTCGGGCCGCAGCACCGCGAGGTGATCGCAGATGGTCTTGGCATTGCTCGGGCCGACACCGATATTGACCAGCGTGATGCCCATGCGGTTCTCGGCGATCAGGTGATAGGCGGGCATCTGGTGCCGCCGCCACGCTGTATCCGACATCAGATTACGCGCATTCTCAGTAGGCTGGTCGATATAAAGCCCTCCCGCGCCAGACAGCGCAGTGTAGCCTTCCTTGCCGATCTGCTCCCCAGCCCAGTCAACGAACTCATCGACATAGCGGTGATAGTTGGTGAACAGGATGTAGCGCTGAAAATGCTCGATAGCGGTGCCGGTATAATGGGCGAGCCGCGCCAGACTGAAATCTGTGCGCAGGCCATCAAACAGCGCGAGCGGGATGGGATCGTCGGGATCGCCAAGGTCAATGCCGTCCGCCAGTTCATCGCCGATCATTGCCAGCTCGGTGGCCGGGAAGTGGCGGGCCAGATCCTGAATGGAGGTCTCGCCAAGATCAGAGCTTGAGTCGATCACATAGGGGAAGGGGATTTCCTGCGCTGAACGGACAACCTCAAGGGTGATATCGTAATCATCGGCCAGCAGTTCGAGCTGCTCGGTGAGATAATCGGCGAAGTATTCCGGACGGGTGAAAGTGGTGGCAAAAGTGCCGCTGTGGCTTAACCGGCCAAAGGCACGGGCGAGATCAGGCCGCGTTTCGACACCTGAATAATGGATGCGCAGTTCCGGGTAGCACCAGGCAAAAGTGCTGCGGCGGTCAGCGGGTGGGATGGTGCCGTTTTTCGCAAAGGCTGCGATATCAGATCGCAGGGTTTGAACGGCTTCGTCATATACGCGGACCAATTCCGCGATGGCTTTTTCTGTCATTTGCATCGCGGGCATATAACGAGGTGAGCGGACAAATGCAAAGGGGACAAAAAAAGGGGAGCGCCGCAGCACTCCCCTTTAATGGCTTGGCCGTGATCGCAAGATCAGGCTTAAGCTTCGTCCTCGGCGGCTTCTTCGGTCGGCTCTTCGAGCAGATCGGCCGGGATTTCGCCGGGTTCAGCGTTGGGATCATAGGCTTCGGTGAAGCCGGCAGTGTCAGCATCGAACAGCGCTGCCATCACGTCGACGCCAGCAGCTTGCTGTGCGGCTTCGTCTGGCGAACGGGCGACATTGACCTTGACGCCAACCGAAACTTCCGGGTGGAGTGAGACTTTGACATCGAAGATGCCGACGGTCTTGATCGGGCGTTCGAGCACGATCATCGCCTTGTTCACCTTGGCGCCTTCGGCAACCAGAGCTTCGGCGATGTCACGCACCGAAACCGAACCATATAGCTGGCCCGAGTTTGACGAAGCGCGGATCAGGATCACGCTCTTGCCTTCAACGTCCTTCGATTCCGTCTGCGCCACGCCGCGGCGATCAGCATTGTCGGATTCGATACGGGCGCGGTTGGCTTCGAAGACCTTCTTGTTGGCTTCGTTGGCGCGCAGTGCCTTCTTGTTAGGCAGCAGGTAGTTACGGGCGTAGCCGTCCTTGACGGACACGACATCGCCGATCCCGCCCAGCTTCTCGACACGTTCGAGGAGGATGATATCCATGGGTATTCCTCCTTATTTCACGAGATAGGGAAGCAGGCCGACCTGGCGCGAACGCTTGATGGCCTGGCTGAGCTCACGCTGCTTCTTGGCAGAAACGGCGGTGATGCGGCTGGGGACGATCTTGCCCCGCTCGGACATGAAGCCCTGCAGCAGGCGCACATCCTTGTAATCGATGGTCGGCGCGTTCTTGCCCGAAAACGGGCAGGACTTGCGGCGGCGGAAAAATGGACGAGCCATGATCAGAACTCCTCACGATCGCGGCGACGGGGGCGCTCGCGGTCATTCTTGCGCATCTGGACCGAAGGACCGGTCTCATGCTCTTCAACGCGGATGGTCATGTAACGGATGACATCTTCGTTGATCGAGGTCTGGCGCTCCAGCTCGGCAACGACGCCTGCGGGGGCCTCGATGTTGAGCAGCACGAAATGTGCCTTGCGGTTGCGCTTGATCTTGTAGGCAAGATTCGTGAGGCCCCAGGATTCGGTCTTCGAGACCTTGCCCTGTCCGGCTTCAACGATCTCGGTGGCGGTAGCGGCCAGGGCATCAACTTGTGCCTGGCTCAGATCCTGGCGGGCCAGGAAGACATGCTCATAGAGCGGCATGTACAGCCTTTCTTCAATCTAACCGATCGCTGGCTGATCCGCACGATTGCGGGGCCCCTCCGGCTTTCTGTGATTCCCTCACGTAAGCGAGGAAGTGGCGGCCCTTAGCGGGTTTGTTGGGGAATGCAAGGATTGGAAAGTTGAAGGATAGATTTTATACCAAAATGGTGTATATTCGTCAGGCATGTTTGAATACGACCCTGACAAGAGCGACGCCAATCGCATCAAACATGGAATTGATTTTGATCAGGCGCAGGCGATCTGGAGCGATGAAGCCCGGCTTGCCTATGCCTCGAATGCGAATGGAGAGCCGCGCTGGATAGTGGTTGGTCTGATAGGTGACCGTGTGTGGGCAGCAGTTCACACAATTCGCGGTGACAGGATCAGGATCATCTCGGTTCGCCGGGCACGCAAGGAAGAGGTTGAGCATTATGTCCACTGGCAAGAAAATCAGCGCTGAGGAGTTCGACCGGCGGTTCGACGATGGCAAAGATGTTTCCGCCTTCATCGACTGGTCAACCGCGCATCGTCCCGGTCTTGAGATCAAGCGAGTCAATGTCGATATGCCCTCCGCCATGATCGAGCGGCTGGACAAGCAGGCCAAGAGGCGCGGCGTAACGCGTCAGGCGCTGATCAAGATGTGGCTGGCGGATCGGCTGGATACTGCGGCTTGATAAGGGCTATGAGGGACGTGTTGAGTGGGGGGATAACCATTGTGCCACTGGAGTTTTGGCAAATCCAAATGCTTGGACATGAGGATTGGCATTTTGATGACTGCGGTACTCTTTCTGGGGTAAGGGGATGAAAAATAAGAAAGAGCCGATGCCCATACAAGAGGAGGCCTTCTTTGAGGGCGATGTGGTCGGAAAGCTTTTAGATTGGGTGTTTTCGTTCACTGTCGTTGCAGTATTTGCAGGTGGTACTTTGTGGGCCATAAGCAGCTGGGGTTGGTTTCTAGGTCTGATAGGCGGTGCCTTACTTTCAGCCATTCCAGCCTTTGGTCTGTTCCTCCTTGGACTGGATTCTGCGATTAACCGTAAAATTGTGGCCGGAATTGTGGTTGCTATCGTCTGTGCATTTTTCGTGATGGATTGGCTATTCCCCGCCAGTTAGGCAGCGCAACACCCCGATTTCAATCTTTCCCGGAAATCCGCACGATGGCGTCATAAGCGTCGCGCGCTTCCGAGTTAGTCGGCCGTTTGATACGGCAAGGCTCCCCTTGAAAGCACGGGCCGTCTGCCGCAAACACGTTGTCATCGCCCATTCAGGCCGAATCCCTTTAGGAAACCCCAATGCCTACCGGCCTAGTCGCGCTGCTTGATGATATTTCCGTAATCGCCAAGGCGGCGGCGGCTACCATTGACGATGTTGGCGTGGCGGCGGCGAAGGCTGGGTCCAAGGCGGCGGGGGTGGTGATTGATGATGCGGCGGTAACGCCGAGCTATGTCACCGAATTCACCCCTGATCGTGAACTGCCGATCATCTGGCAGATCACCAAGGGTTCGTTGCGCAACAAGCTGCTGATCCTGCTCCCTGCGGCGCTGCTGCTCAGCCAGTTTCTGCCGCAGGTGATAACCCCGCTGCTGATGCTGGGCGGGCTTTATCTGTGCTTTGAAGGCGCGGAAAAGGTGCTGGAAAAGCTGGGCGCAGATCACCTCGGCGAAGTGCTGGGCGATCCGATTGCCGACATGGCGGAATTTGAACGTGAGCGAATTTCGGGCGCGGTACGCACCGATTTCATCCTTTCGGCAGAGATCATGGCGATTGCCCTTGCCGAAGTGGCGAGCGAGCCATTGCTCAGCCGCGCGCTGATCCTGGCGGCAGTGGCGGTGGTCATCACTGCGCTGGTCTATGGGGCGGTGGCGCTGATCGTGAAAATGGACGATATCGGCCTGCATCTTGCCAAGCGCCGCAATGCTGCTTCGCAAAAGCTGGGCAGGATGTTGCTGTTGGCCATGCCCAAGTTGCTGGCTTTGCTCTCGTCAGTGGGGACACTGGCGATGCTGTGGGTCGGTGGCGGGATTATCCTGCACGGCGCGCATGAACTGGGATGGCACGGTCCATCGGATGCCGCCCACGCTGTGCAGCATTGGGTAGAACTTAGCGCAGGTCCGCTGGGCGGCACTCTCGGCTGGTTGAGTTCTGCCGTTGTGTCCGCGCTAGTCGGCCTTGTCCTCGGCGCAGGTGTGGCGGCGATTATCCACTTGGTGGGCAAGGCGCGCGGGAAGCCTGCGCACCCCTGAGCTGGCCCATTCATGCGTTCAAAATCACTCGAACGAAGCGAAAGCTGGCGAAACTAATGTTTGGCTCTAGTGCGGTGCAGCATAATATTGCTGCATTGCGGCGGTCTAGTGACTAAACTGTCGTCAAGTCGTTGTAAAAACGGCACGGAACTTTCACTAAATTGGCATCGCGCCGTCACAAGCCCTGCCTATCAGCCCCCTCATTCAGACTTAACACCCAAGGGGGCTCCAATGCGCACATTCACTGTTTTCTTGCTGACCACGATAGCCACTATCGCTCAACCGGCGATGGCGCAGGACAAGCCGATACCGGCTGATGAGAGCGTCGATGCGGAAAGCAGCGATGCGATTGTCGTGTTCGGCAAGGGCGAAACGCGCCAGGTTCAAGAAGTGCAGGCCGCAGACATCCGTATCCTTACCCCAGGCATCAGCCCAATTCGCGCTATCGAGAAGCTGCCCAGCGTCAACATCCAGTCGGCTGATCCCTTTGGCAACTATGAATGGTCGACCCGCGTCACGATCCGCAGCTTCAACCAGAACCAGCTTGGCTTCACCTTCGACGGCATCCCGCTGGGTGACATGAGTTATGGCAACCACAACGGCCTGCACATCAGCCGCGCGACCAGTTCGGAGAATATCGGCTCGATCCGCGTTTCGCAGGGTGCCGGTGCGATCGGCTCGAATTCGACGGGCAATCTTGGCGGTTCGGTCGAGACGTTCTCGATGGACCCCAAGGACAGCTTTGGTGCCGACGCCAACGCAACCTATGGCAGCAATGAAACGATGCGCGGATTTGCCCGCATTAACCTCGGCAGCGCCGATGGTGCGCGCGGTTTTGTCTCCTATGGTTATGGCTCGACCGACAAGTACAAGGGCGTCGGCAAGCAGGATCAGCACATGATCAACGCTAAGGTGGTCGTGCCGCTTGGTGGTGCAACGCTTGACGGTTGGTTCTCATATTCAGACCGCCGCGAGCAGGACTATCAGGATATGTCGCTCGATATGCTGAACCGGCTTGGCTATGGTTCGGACAATACCTTCCCTGACTATGCGCTTGGTATCCTTTATGCCGACATCGGCAACAACATCGACAATTTCAATAATACGACCGGCGCTTCTGGCGCTGATGGCCTCTCCGATCAGACTGGCCTGCCGCCAAGCAGGCCATCAGCTGGCTCCGTGTTCCCGAACAATGTCACCTCGGTCGATGACGCCTATTATGATGCCTCGGGCCTGCGCAAGGATACGCTGGGAGCCATCGGCCTGAAGGCTCCGCTTGGCGATTCGGCCAATCTTGCCATCAAGGGCTATTACCACCACAACCGCGGCATGGGGCTTTGGGTAACACCTTATACACCCAGTCCTAGTGGCGTGCCGTTCTCGATCCGGACCACCGAATATGAAATTGATCGTGCTGGTGTGTTCGCCAATGTCGATTTCAAGATCGGTGCAAATGCCATCGTTATTGGTGCATGGTATGAAAACAACAAGTTCAACCAAGCGCGTCGCTTCTACGGCTATGCCAGCCGCACCGCGCCTGATCGCTACGTGCGCGATTACCCGACGAACCCGTTCTTTACCCAGTGGGAGTTCGATTTCACCACCGAAACCATGCAATACCATGTGCAGGATCAGATTGATCTCGGTGCGCTGAAGATCAATCTTGGCTGGAAGGGCTTCAAAGTTACCAACGAAGCGACCGCGATAGTTCAGGCCAGCTTCCCGCAGGGCAGGATCAAGGCTGAAGACTGGTTCCAGCCGCATGCTGGTTTCGCGCTTGATCTTGGCGGAAATGCTGAAGTTTTCGGTGGGTTTACCCAGGCAACCCGCTCCTTCGCTTCGGCCACCACCACCGGTCCGTTCAGCACCAATCAGACGGGCTTCAACGCTATCAGCAGCACGCTGAAGCCTGAATCTTCCGATACCTACGAACTGGGCGCGCGGTATAACACTGGTTCGTTCAACGGCGTGATTGGCGTCTATCTGGTCAACTTCCACAACCGCCTGCTCTCCGCCGCATCAGGCCCCAGCATTGTTGGCAGCCCTTCGATCCTGCAGAATGTCGGTGCAGTGCGTGCTGCCGGATTCGAGGCCGCAGCCGATGTCAAACTGGGCAGTGGTTTCGGCCTGTTTGCTTCGTACAGCTACACCGATGCGACCTATCGTAACGACGTGTTCAACGTATCGGGCGTGTTGCTGGCGGCGATCAAGGGCAAGACTGTGATCGACACTCCAAAGCATATGCTGCGCGGTGAATTGAGCTATGATCAAGGCTCCATCTTTGGCCGGATCGGTGCCAACTATATGTCCGAACGCTTCTTCACCTATACCAATGACAAGTCGGTTCCTGGCCGGGTGATTGTTGACGCTACTCTGGGCTATCGCCTGACCGACAAGATCGAGATCCAGATCAACGCCTCCAACCTGCTCGACAAGCAGTATATCGCTACGATCAACTCGGGCGGTACCGGCAACAGTGGTGATCGCCAGACACTGCTGGTCGGTGCGCCGCAGCAGTTCTTCGTCACGCTGAAGACGGGGTTCTGACCATGAGGGCTGCGCTTTTCTCGCTGGCCAGCGGAGTTGCCCTGGCGGCAACACCGGCACTGGCCGAACCAGTTCTGTTGATCTCGATTGACGGACTGCGTCCCGGTGATGTTACCGAGGCAGAGCAGCGCGGCTTGAAAGTGCCGAATCTTCGGCGCTTCGTGAAGGAGGGCGCCTTTGCCACCGGCGTAACCGGCGTCCTCCCCACAGTAACTTATCCCAGCCATGCAACACTGCTGACCGGCGTTAGTCCGGCGCGGCACGGGGTGGTCAACAACAACACTTTTGATCCCACCCAGATCAATGCCAGCGGCTGGTATTGGTATGCCAGCGACATCAAGGTGCCGACATTGTGGTCGGTTGCCGGTACAGCGGGCCTGAAGGTTGCCAATGTCCATTGGCCGGTCAGTGTAGGTGCCAAAGGGGTCAGCTGGAATCTGCCGCAGATCTGGCGTTCAGGCCATGGCGATGATGCCAAACTGCTGACGGCGCTGGCTAGTCCTGGTCTGGTCGCTGAACTGGAGGCAAAGGTCGGCAAAGCTTATGCTCCGGGGATCGATGAAGACATAGCAGGCGATGAAAACCGGGGCCGCTTTGCGGTGGAGTTGATCAAGACCCGCAAGCCGGACTTCGCAACTGTCTATCTCACCGCGCTGGACCACGAGCAGCACCTTGAAGGCCCGGGTACACCCAAAGCACATGCGGTTCTGGAGCGGATTGATACGGTCATCGGCCAGCTGGTTGCCGCTGAACTGGCCGCCCGGCCTGATGCCGTGATAGCTGTGGTCAGCGATCACGGGTTTGAGCCTATCGCCCGAGAAACGAATTTCTTCCGCGCCTTTATTGATGCCGAGCTGATCAAGCTTGACCCGGCTGGCAAGGTTATTGCTTGGGAAGCCATGCCCTGGCCATCGGGCGGCTCGGTCGCGATTGTCCTAGCCCGTCCGGATGATCAGCAACTGGTCGCCAAGGTTCGCAACCTGCTGGGCAGCCTGAAGGCCGATCCGGCAAATGCCATCGCCGCTGTCGCTGAGGCGGCGGAGATCAAGCAGATGGGCGGAAATCCCGGCGCCAGTTTTTATATCAACATGGCAGCCGATGCCGCAGCGGGAGGTTTTGCCGGCAAGGGTGCGCTGGTGAACGGATCACCCAAATATAAAGGCACGCACGGCTATTTCCCCGCGATTGAACATTTGCGCTCCACGTTCCTGATCATGGGCAAGGGTATCCCGCAGGGGCGCTCGCTGGGCCAGATTGACATGCGTGCTATCGCCCCGACCCTTGCGGCGGTGCTGAAGGTAAAGCTGCCCGATGCAGAGGTGCCTGCGCTGGTATTGATGCCCGCTCAGGCTAAGGCTGCCAAATCCAGACGTTAGATAACCGGGCTAACGTGGCCCGGCATTACTTCAGATTCTCTCGGAAGAACCGCACGATAACATCATAGGCATCGCGTGCTTCGGGCAGGTTTGACTGGTAGATATAGCAGTGGTCCATGCCCTCGCCGACCACCAGGGTTGATTTCACCCCGGCTTTGAGCAGCTGTGAATTGGTATAGACCGCTGGGCTCATGTCCATAGCGCGGGTGCCGGTAATCAGCAGCGTTGGCGGGAACTTGGCGAGAACTGCTGGGAACTCTGCGGGAGAGATCACCGGGCCTTTGATCTCTGCGCCATCGAAATAGCCGCGCGTCATATCGGTGGCAGTCTGGCCGGGTTTTGCCGGAGGCGGGAAAGAGCCGCTGACATAGCCACTGATATAAGCGGAATCACCGGCTAGAAAGCGCACGCCGCCCGCTCCGAAAATACCGATGCCGCCGGGTTGGGGCAGGCCGTGCGATGGCAGCCAACTGGCGCTCTCCGCCGTCAGAGCACCACCTGCCGAGCAGCCATAGAGCCCGATATTCTTAGCCTTGTAGGTCTTCAACAGTTCGCGATAGACTTTTTCGATATCTTCCAGCGCGGCGGGGTGTTTGGCTTCTGGCCCCATGCGGTAATTGACCGAGACGACCTTGTAGCCGCCGACCGAGGCAATCGGGATCGATTCTATCAGCGAGCAACTTTCCCAGCACATCGAAAAGGCGCCGCCGTGGAGGTTGATGAGGACGCGCTTCTTGTCCCACTTCTTGTCTTTGGGGGTAACAACGCGAACGGGAATTCCGGCCACAGATTGCTCGGCGATATCGACCGGATACATCTTCTGTATGCCCGCAACCTGGGGAGCGAGCATGGCGACCAGACCTTTGCGCATCAGTTCCACTGGAATGTCATTGCGCGGCACGCCTGCCGGCATTTTTGCGCGCATCTTTTGGGCAGCGACGGCTTCTGGGCTGAGCAGTTCGCTGGGCGGCAGGTCAAATGCGGGAACATGAACCGTGCCGTCTTCGCCGAAAGTGGGGCGCGGTGCGGGGGGAGCATCTTCAGCTGCCAGCGGCGTTGCGACAGCGATGGCGAGCCAGCTGATGGCGAAGATCGACTTGGCATTAAGACGCATGGCTTCCTCCCCCGGATGAGCCGGTTTGTGGGAGAGGCTAACCTGTCTGGCGGCAAGGCGCCAGAGCGATCGTTATAGTGGATTGCAGTTTTACGCAGCCACGCGCAGCGGCAGCTTTACCGGCTCAAAAGTCGGTCGGCTGCGGGCATAGTCCTTGACCAGTGTCCTGAACACTTCGCCATGCAACGGGTGATCGAATTCGATCCCGGCAGAAGAGCCTTCGGCCCAGACGATAGTGGCGTTCTTGGGCTGCAATTCGGGCAACAATAGTGTGATCTCGTCACCCATGCGCACTTCGCCGATCCCCTCGATCCGTGCTCCGAACGGCGTCATGTCTTTCAACATGGTGGTGCCGCGAAAACCCCAGAGCCGGTATTTGACCATCATGTCAAAAGCCACACGCTCAGCGCGGCGCGGCAGAGAGGATTCGGTCTCGGTTACGGCAGGATTCATCGCATTTCCCCCATTGGCTGAATAGCACAAAGGTGAAAACGGTTGGTTAACGCGGTTTTTAAGGGGTCAGGGCAGGCGGCGCAGCAGATCAGCGGCAAACTTGGTTAATGTATCGTCACGCGCGCCCATGATAACCACCCGATCACCGGGCTGGGCGATAACGATTATACGGGTGGCACAGTCATCGCGTGAGGGGATATATTCCGCTTTTCCGCCGAGTTGCTCGATCAGGAGCACGATCCGCTCGCTGCCCTCGCTGCGATCCACCGTACCGCCAAAATAGACCGGATCGCAGAGCAGGGTGACATCATCGGGTCCGAGCATACGGGCGAATGTAGCGGCGAGTTCCCGGCCCATCTGGCGCAAGGGTCCGTAGCCGTGTGGCTGGAAGAAAGCGATGACGCGGCCCGGATGGGCTTTGAGCGCGGCGAGTGTGGCGGAGATCTTGTCAGGGTTGTGGCCGAAATCGTCAATAACCGTTATATTGGAATGGCTTGTGCCGATAATATCGAACCGCCTGGCAAGGCCCACAAAGGCACCGAGCGCGGCAACAGCATCGCTCACCGAAACGCCGACGGCATTGGTAGCGGCAACAGCGGCCAATGCGTTGTACAGATTGTGACGGCCGGGGACTTTGAGGTCGAGTTGGTGGCTGGAGCCATCGCGGCGATCCACAATCGTTGCTGAAAGGCTGGTCGGTGCCTCATGGATAGAGCCCGCCTCAACCCCGATCATCGCCGCTTCGCTGGCAATGCCGAATGTCACCAGCGCCTTGGCATGGGGGGCCAGCGCAGCAGTTTCGGCATCGTCGAGGTTGATGGCGCAAATCTGTGCTGAGCTCAGGAAATTGCCGAACAGTGCACGCAGTTCCTCAAGGCTTTTGTGATCAAGGCTGACATTGCCGAGCACTGCCACCTTGGGGCGATAGAGCGCAATCGAACCGTCGCTCTCATCGACTTCGGAGACGAAGGTGCCACCCTTTCCGACGCGTGCCGAGGCGAACGGCGCTTGCGGTGAGACGAAGTTCTTCATCACTGCGCCGTTCATGATCGTTGGATCGCGGCCCAGTTCGGTGAGGATCCAGCCCACCATGCCGGTGACGGTGCTCTTGCCCGATGTGCCGCCGATGGCGATTCCGGTGGGCGCGGCATTGAACAGGTGGGCGAGCAATTCGGCGCGGCTCATGCGCGGGCAGGCGAGTTCCTTGGCACGCACCATTTCAGGCACCGTGTCCTCCACCGCAGCCGAGGCGACGAGTGTCTGCTCAGGCGAAGTAATTCCGCTGCCGTCCTGCGGGTGGAGAGCGAAGCCCAGACTTTCCAGCCAGGCGAATTTTTCCGGCGTCCGGCCCTGATCGCGGCTGCGGTCTGATCCGGCAACCTCAGCACCCAAACCGCGCAGGATCAG
Source organism: Novosphingobium sp. Chol11 (assembly GCA_945906105.1). Taxonomy (GTDB): domain Bacteria; phylum Pseudomonadota; class Alphaproteobacteria; order Sphingomonadales; family Sphingomonadaceae; genus Novosphingobium. The sequence goes on from CAMDQO010000013.1 coordinate 48,947, forward strand.
CGCTAGTGGCAACATGCCCGAGCCGCCAATGCCGCAAAAGAACCATGGGTGAGAGGTGAGTTGAGTCATGGCGGCTGGGTATGCGGGTGCGTTGGGCATGACAATGGGGGAAGGAAGATTTGTTTACGCAAAGGCGCGAAGGCGCAAAGGGACTATGCTGCGCCTCAGGCTACCCCCACTATCCGAGACCTCGGCAAAGCCAACGCTGACTGACAAAGCGGTTTTGCCGTACCCACTACATCTTTGCGCCTTCGCGCCTTTGCGTGAACCATTCTTCATCTACCCCAAGCGCGATAACCCGGTTACAGCACACCGATGATCCGCGTCGCCATCTGCGCCCCTGCCTGCCCTTTGACCCATGAGGACGCCGCGCGCGTTTCTGCTCTGGCGGCAGACTGGCCTGGGATTGAACTCCACTTTCACCCGCAATGCTTCCAGAGCGATGGCCATTTCGCCGGACCGGATGCGATGCGACTGTCAGCCTTCTTGGAATGCGCCAACGATCCCGCGTTCGATACCGTGTGGTTCGCGCGTGGCGGTTATGGTTCCAATCGCATTGCTGCCGATGCCGTGGAGGGGCTGGACCACAACGCGCAGGACAAGCAGTTTCTTGGTTATTCGGACAATGGCTATCTGCTTGCCGGGTTATACAAGGCGGGTATCGGCCATCCGGCCCACGCGCCGATGCCCGCAGACATCAAGCGTGAGGGCGGTGAGGCAGCGGTTGCTCGGACGCTGGATTGGCTCATAGGCAGCCGGACCGGTCAGGAGCCTTCGCGCGATCATCATCCCGTTGCGGCCTTCAACCTCACCACGCTTGCCATGCTTTGCGGCACCCCGTTGATGCCGGGCCTGGCGGGCCATGTCGTGATGATCGAAGAGGTCAGCGAGCATCTGTATGCGGTGGACCGGCTGTTTTTTCACGCCACCGCGCATCTTGGCGGCATCGCCGGGCTGCGGCTTGGCCGGGTAAGTGAGGTGCCTGAAAATGACCGGCCCTTCGGCGCAACGCCTGATGAGATTGCCCGCTTCTGGTGTGATGCGCACGCCATTCCCTACCTTGGATCAGCCGATATCGGCCATGACAGTGCCAACAAGATAGTCCCCTTCGGACCAAATTCTACAAGATAACTTGCCAGAGCCTAGCGCCCTCCATAAGGGCGCGCGCCAGATTATTGAAAGAGGCCGCCGATATGCGCGCATTTGTATTCCCCGGACAAGGCAGCCAGAAAGTTGGCATGGGCGTCGATTTGGCCGAGGCCAGCACAGCAGCACGCGAGGTCTTCGAGGAAGTTGATGACGCGCTGGGGCAAAAGCTGTTTGCCATCATGAAAGGCGGCCCGGACACGGACCTGACCCTCACCGCCAATGCCCAGCCAGCGATTATGGCAAACGCCATCGCCGTGCTGCGCGTGCTGGAGAAGGAAGGCGGCATGGTGCTGGCCGAAAAGGCCGATTTCGTCGCCGGGCACAGTCTGGGTGAATATACTGCACTGTGCGCTGCTGGCGCTTTTTCGCTGGCCGACACCGCGCGTTTGCTCAAGCTGCGCGGCACTGCGATGCAGGCGGCTGTACCGGTGGGCGTGGGCGCGATGGCGGCGCTACTCGGCGCCGATATTGATAAAGCAACCCGGCTGGCAGAAGCTGCGGCTGAGGGCCAAATTTGCACCGTCGCCAATGACAATGATCCGGGGCAGGTGGTTATCTCCGGCCACCTGGAGGCGATCGAGCGGGCGATTGCCATGGTCAAGGACTTCGAGATCAAGCGCGGTCTGCTGCTGCCGGTCTCTGCGCCGTTCCACTGCTCGCTGATGCAGCCCGCCGCCGATGCCATGGCCGAAGCGCTGGGCAAAACCCCTCCGGGCGCGTTGCAGGTGCCACTGTTCGCGAATGTCACCGCCGCCGTGGTGAGCGATCCCGCCGAAGTTCAGCGCCTGCTCGTCGAGCAAGTAACCGGTCGCGTACGCTGGCGCGAAAGCGCGATAGCGATGAAGGATGCGGGTGTTGAGAACTTCGTCGAGCTGGGCGGCAAAGTGCTCGGCCCGATGATCACGCGGTCAGCGGGCGAAGTTGGTGTAACAAGCGTGATCGGCATGGCCGATATCGAAGCACTGTTGAAGGGGCTCTAAGCGATGGAAAACCGTATGTTCGACCTTACCGGCATGACCGCCCTCGTTACCGGCGCTGCGGGGGGGATTGGGTCTGCCATTTCCCACGCCCTCGCCAAGCAAGGCGCGCGGCTGGCGCTTTCGGGGACCAATCCGAGCAAGCTGCGTTCCTTCCGTGAGGAACTGAATGACACCTATGGTCACGACCATGTCGAGATCACCTGCGATCTATCCAATACCGAACAGGTCGAGCATCTGATCCCCGCCACCATCGATACGCTCGGCAAGATCGATATTCTGGTCAACAACGCCGGGATCACCCGCGATAACCTTGCGATGCGGATGAAGGACGAGGAATGGGACGCGGTGATCAAGGTCAACCTTGAGGCCGCGTTCCGCCTGATGCGCGCTGCATCCAAACCGATGATGAAGGCGCGCTTTGGCCGCATTGTCACCATCACCAGCGTTGTCGGCGCGACCGGTAATCCGGGGCAGGTCAACTATGCTGCGGCCAAGGGCGGACTGGTGGCGATGTCAAAAAGCCTTGGGCAGGAACTGGCAACGCGCGGCATTACCGTCAACTGCGTCGCCCCCGGCTTCATCCGCACGGCGATGACTGACGTGCTGCCCGATGCCCAGAAAGACGCACTCAACGCCCGGATTCCGATGGGCCGGATGGGTGAGGGCGAGGATGTGGGCGCTGCTGTCGCATATCTGTCCAGCCGGGAAGCGGGCTATATCACCGGGCAGACGCTGCACGTGAATGGCGGCATGGCGATGATCAGTTGATGAGATCCGGGATGGGCAAAATAGCGCTGGTCGCCGCGCTGATACTGGCAGCGCCAGCAGCGGCAGCGCCGCTTTCCAAGGTGCAGCTTAACTGCGGCATGGCGAAGGCTCCGGCGGGGTTTGGTGATCAACTCGCGGCGGCCTTTATCGTCATGGACCGTACCAAACTTGGCCCGCTGAAAGATCGGCTGGGCAAATTCGTCAGCCAGTGCGTGGCGACAAAGCAGGTTTCGCGCGATCAGGGTGAGGCCTATTTCAGCTATCTGCTCGCCCGGCTGCCGCGTGAGGCGCTGGCCCGTCAGCTGACGAAGTCTGGGATTGCCCTGGCCAAGGTCGATCTGGCGCTGGGCTTTTCTGGCGGCAAAGCGGCTGATGGCGATGCCGGTGAACTGCTCGATAGCGCGGGTTTTACCGAGAGCAGGCTGGGCGCGGTAAACCACCAAAAGCTGTTGACATATGCTGACCTGTCACGGCGAATGTTCAGCTATCAAGCAAAATTGCTTGCCTGAAATTGCCGCCTTAGTGGTGACTGACAAGACAAAGGAATTTCCGATGCGTTCGTTGCTGGCTCCGCTTGCTCTTGTCCTGGCCTTTCCCGCGCTGCCGGCTGCGGCGCAGGTGCGCAGTCAGGCCGATCTGGACTGTGTTACCCGCGAAACCTCGCCGGACTACCGCGCCAGATTGGCGGCAACGATTACTTCAGATGATGAAAAGGCGTTCGATGAGACGGCTCCGCAATTTTACGCTGCGGCAAATCTCTGTGCAGAGCAGCTTGGGCTGAAGGGCAAGCAGGCCGAAGCCTATTTCGAATATGCCATCTCGCGCATCAGTGTTGAACACTTCGGCAAGGTGATGCGCGATGCCGCTGTGCCGGTTGAGGTGATCGACACCTTCTTCGGTTTCGGTCCCGGCAAGACCAATCCGATCATCGACAAGATAGAAGATGGCAGAATCGAGAAACTGATCGAAGCTCTGATGGCCAAAGGCGTGAAAGCAGAAGCCTTTACCGATGCTGTGACCGCTGCGATCGGCGGCTATGCGGCCACAATGGGGCGAGTCTATGCCTATCAGGCGCAGGTTCAGGCCTATCAGGCGCAGGTTAAGTAGCTCCGGCCGTTTCAACACCCGGTTTTCGGCCAGTTTATGCACAGCTTAGGGCTAATGCCTTAGCTTCCCGCTTGCCCGCCGCGTCCCTCACGTTAAAACCGATAGTCCGCATTCTTGATGCGGGCGTGCGATTCTGCGCGCCTTCCGGCTGTGGGGAACGGGACCGAATATGAAGGCCACAATCGAACGCGCGACGCTTTTGAAGTGCTTGTCGCACGTCCAGTCCGTCGTTGAACGACGCAACACCATTCCGATCCTGTCCAACGTGCTGATCGAGGCATCGGGCGCGGGCGCGGTGAAACTGATGGCAACCGATCTGGATATTCAGGTGGTTGAATCGATGGTTGCCGTCTCGGTCGATGTGCCGGGAGCGATCACCGTATCGGCACATCTGCTGTTCGATATTGCCCGCAAGCTGCAGGAAGGCAGCCAGGTCAGCCTCGAAGTTTCGGAAAACCGTATGACGGTGAAGGCCGGACGCAGCCGCTTTTCGCTGCCGACGCTGCCGCGCGATGATTTCCCGGTGATCGTCGAAGGCGATCTGCCGACCAGCTTTGAACTGCCCGCCGCGACGCTGGCCGAAATCATTGATCGCACGCGCTTCGCCATTTCGACCGAGGAAACGCGCTATTACCTCAACGGCATCTTCTTCCACGTCAGCGATGATGAACTGAAGGCCGCCGCCACCGATGGCCACCGTCTGGCGCGCTATACACTGAAGCGCCCCGATGGCAGCGAAGGCATGCCCGATGTGATTGTGCCGCGTAAATGCGTCGCCGAACTGCGCAAGCTGCTCGAAGAATCGCTTGATACCAATGTGTTGATTGATCTCTCCGCCAGCAAGGTGCGCTTTACACTGGGCGGTGAAAACGGCGTGGTGCTGACCTCCAAGCTGATCGACGGCACGTTCCCCGATTACAGCCGCGTCATTCCCACCGGCAATGACAAGCTGCTGCGCCTCGATCCGCGCAGCTTCTATGAAGGCGTTGACCGCGTCGCCACCATCGCCACCGAAAAGACCCGCGCAGTGAAAGTGGCGCTGGAAAATGACAAGGTGACGCTGTCTGTCACCTCACCAGACAACGGCACGGCGGCAGAAGAACTGCCCGCCGATTACAAGTCAGAAGGCTTTGAGATCGGCTTCAACGCCAATTACCTGAAGGACATCCTCAGCCAGATCGATGGCGATACAGTGGAACTGCATCTGGCCGATGCCGGCGCGCCAACCTTGATCCGCAAGGACGATAAATCGCCCGCGCTCTATGTGCTGATGCCGATGCGGGTATGATGGGATCGGATCAATGCTTGTGGATGAAGCAAGATGGGAAATCGAAGGCGATCAGGTTATTCTGACTGCTTCTGCTGATCCTTTCGTTGGCAATTTCGACTGCTTCACTGAATGGGCTAGCGAGGCCGATTGCAAAGCGTTTGATCAAATAAGCACAACACCCGGCCTCCGCCGGAATGACGGATAATATATAGAGACGCTAACCCCCCGCAGCCTCGATCATCGCCCCCACATTCACGAACTTCTCCCGTGGCGAATCTTCCCGCGCGCGGCCGGTTTCGGCCTCTTCGATCTTCTTCCAGTCGCGGAAGCGGACGATCTTGAGGGCGCGCTGCTGCGCAATCACATCGAAACCCTCACTGCCCAATTTGCCGGGGCCGCCCGCCGCGCCTGAGGTAAAATCTTCAACGAGCCGTTCGATCACCGAGAACCCGTCTGGCCGGTTAGTGCCGATGGTGCCCGATGGCCCGCGCCGCGCCCAACCGACGCAGTAGAGGCCCGGCAGGATGCGGCCATCGACATTGGCGAAGCGGCCCGCGCTTTCCTCAAACGGCACGCCGGGGATGGGTGATGTCTGATAGCCGATGCAAGCGACAACGAGGCTCGCGGGGATGACATAGGTCTCGCCCGTGCCCAACGCGCGGCCGCCATCAAGCTTGGTGCGTTCCACCTCAACGCCGGTGACTTTGCCCTGTTCGCCGATGATCCGCTTGGGTGCGGCGAAGAAATCGAACTCGATCTCGATCGCCTTGTCAGCGCGGTGGCTTTCGGGAATGGCGGCGAAACTGCGCAAGTGGGTGACTGATTTGCGCTGGCCGGGTTCGAGCAGTGCATCGTCCCCCAGATCGGGAAGATCACCTGGATCGACACGCGGGCAGGCGCGGGTCAGGTGCGCCAGTTCGCCCAGTTCCTTGGTCGTCATGGCGATTTGGTGCGGGCCTCGGCGGCCCAGAATGGTGATCTGTTCGATCCGCGATTCTTCCAGAATATCAAGCGCATGAGCGACAATGTCACTCCCCGCTAATTCGTCACGCGTCTTGGCGAGGATGCGCGCGACATCAAGCGCGACATTGCCATTGCCGATCACCACCGCGCCGGTTCCCGACAGCGCCGGATCAAGCGTGGCGAATTGCGGATGGCCATTGTACCAGCCGACAAACGCGGCGCTGCCATAGACGTTGGCGAGATCCTCGCCCTCAAGCCCCAGTTTTTTGTCATGCGGTGCGCCAGTGGCAAGCACGACGGCATCGTAGAGCACTTCCAGCTCGGCTATCGAGATATCCTCGCCGATGGTCACATTGCCAAGGAAGCGGACGTTGTCAGATTGGGCAACAGCTTCATAGCGCTTGGCAACGCCTTTGATTGACTGGTGATCGGGGGCAACGCCGCTGCGGATCAGGCCATAAGGCACTGGCAAACGGTCAAAAATGTCGATCTGGACATCATCGCCCCACTGCTTCTGTGCGGCCTCTGCGGTGTAATAGCCGGCCGGTCCCGAACCGATAATCGCAATATGCTTCACGCCTCACCCCAATTTTTTTGTTGCCACCTTGCAATCCGAAACCCCGCTTGGCGCAAGGAAAATCTTGCATCGCGAGACTTGGGTTTGGTGATTGTCTGTCAATTCGGCATTTTTCCGTCACCCTGATACAGCAGGAAACATCTGGTTAACTGTTTTTCAAACGAATTTTGCCATTAAGCAAGGATGAGTGACGAAAGGGGACTGCAACGAGGTGAGCAGCGCGTTGAGACGCGTGCCAAAACCCCTGTGCTTGGTGCTGCTCCGTCCCGTAAATCTGCCAGCACGGCCCGTATTCGCGGGCAGCGCATGATCGCTCATAATGTGTTGCCAACCGAGTGGTGGGTCATGGCACCCGTCATGGCGATCGCCGCGTTGGTCAGTTCCGTTCTGGAAATGACGGTGCCGCCGCTCGAAGTGTTCGTGCTGGTTGGTGTTAGCTGCGCAATCGTCTGTTTGTCGCACTGGGGTGAGAGATTCGAAAAGGCCGCCGACCGGCCTTTTAGCCACCGCTTGGCCCTTGCCTGGGCAATCGTTGGCCTGCCAATGCTGTTGTTTGGGGCTGCCATGGCGCTGTGGATCCTTGCTGATCCGAGCGATAGCCAGCGTCCCGAGATTGCGGCGATCATCGTTATCGGTCTGATCGCCAGCATCAAGTGCAGCAACAGACTGCAGACCATGTTGATGGCCAACCTCAGTCTGTGGGCCGGTCTGTTACTGGTTACTCGCGATCCGATTGCCCTCTTGGCGATTATCGCGGGCGGGCTCGTCGGAATGATCGCAGTCAAGCGGCAAGGCGTGCGTGATCGTTTGACGCAGGCACAGATCGAACTGGTCGAGCGGGCCCGGCAGCGCGCCGAATTGATCCTGTCAGACTATGAACAGACCCGGCAGGGCTGGTTCTGGGAAACCGACCGCCGGGGGGCGATCACTTATGTTTCGCAGACAATCGGAGAAGTTCTCGGCCGCGATAGCGCGCGTTTGATCGGGCGGCCCTTTGCTGAACTGTTTATCCTTGATGGCCAGGCGCAGGAAAACGAGCGGACGCTTACGTTCCATATGTCCACCCGTTCTTCGTTTCAGGAACTTGCGGTTCTAGCTGCGACCAAGGGCGAGGATGAGCGTTGGTGGTCGATCAATGGCCTGCCGGTTTACGATGATTTCGATAATTTCCAGGGCTTTCGCGGATCAGGCAGCGATCTCACCGAGAGGCGTTTGTCCGAAGAAAAGGTCACACGGCTGGCCCATTATGATTCGCTGACGGGCCTGTCCAACCGGCTGCAGATGTCGCTGATGCTGGAGAAGATACTGAACGCGCGGGTCATGGAACAACGCGTCTGTGCGGTGTTTATCCTTGATCTGGATCGCTTCAAGCAGGTCAATGATACTCTGGGGCACCCGGCAGGTGACGCGCTGCTCAAGCAGGTGTCTCAGCGGCTTGAGCGTGTGGTTGACCGGATGGGCCGCGTTGGCCGTCTCGGGGGTGATGAATTCCAGATCATTGTGCCGGGCCGCAATACCAGCGAACTGCTGGCGCAGCTGGCGACACGGATAATCGAAGCCCTGTCGCAGCCCTATTCGATCGAGGGCCACCGGGTGATGATTGGCGTTTCGGTGGGCATTGCGCTTTCACCGGACAATGGCGTGACTTCCGAAGACCTGATCCGCAATGCCGATCTGGCGCTTTATGCCGCCAAGGATGGCGGGCGCGGGTGGTATCATTTCTACGCGGCTGATCTTCACAGCGATGCGCAGGAACGCCGCCAGCTGGAGCAGGATCTGCGCGATGCCATCACCACTGGTTCGCTGGAACTGGCCTATCAGCCGGTGGTATCGACCACGACCGAAAAAATTGCCGGTTTTGAAGCGCTGCTGCGCTGGAATCATCCGACACGCGGCTGGATGAGCCCGACGAAATTCATACCGGTTGCCGAAGAGGCAGGACTCATTGCTCAGATCGGTGAATGGGCTTTGCGCACGGCTTGCCATGATATGGCTGATTGGCCGGAAAATGTGCGTGTCGCAGTCAACGTCTCGCCGTTGCAATTCGCCAACCCGGCGCTGCCCGGTATCGTCACCTCTGCGCTGGCCTCTGCCGAAATTGACCCGGCGCGACTGGAACTGGAGATCACCGAAAGCGTGTTCCTTAACGACAGTGAAGGCACCGAGGCGATGTTTGCGGCGCTGAAACGCGTAGGCGTCCGCCTGGCGCTCGATGATTTCGGCACCGGCTACTCCTCGCTCGGCTATTTGAAGAAGGCACCGTTTGACAAGATCAAGATCGACCAGAGCTTCGTGCGCGGGGCGACGATCAAGGGCAGCCGCAATGGGGCGATTATCGCTTCGATCGTCTCTCTGGCGGAAGCGCTGGGTATGGAAACGACCGCAGAAGGCGTGGAAACGCTCGACGAGCTTGATCTCGTTCGTGCGCTGGGCTGCAGCCATGTGCAAGGTTTCATCTATGCCAAGCCCTTGACCAAAGCTGCGGCGCAATCCCTGCTGAACAGCGGCCTTGCCGTCAATGCAGATGGTCCGCGATCAGCCCGGCCGGTTCGTCAGACCATGCTGCGCCGCGTGATGCTCGTATGCGGTGGTGAGCGTTATGAAGCGCGGATCCGCAATATCTCGTCCACCGGTGCGCTGGTTTCTGGCTTGTGGAATGTTCCGGCTGGCACGGCATTCTCGCTTGAACTGGGTGAAGGGCAGGTGATCACGGTCACGGCCCGCTGGTCAAAGGACGACCGCATGGGCGTCGAATTTGCCCGTCCGCTCGAACTGGATGATCATGACCGCATAATCCTGATGCCAGAGCGCCGTCGTCCGCTGGCGGCAGATGCGCTGAAGCTGCGCAAATCCGGGTGATCCACGCGGAATAATCTAGGTTAATACCCCTAATTCTTAGCGGTTGGTTCACCATTATTGGTTAGCTTCAATCCGCCGATGAAGGTCGCACTTCGGGAGTTTAGGTATTCGGGGTTCATGATGATCAAGCGGTTAGGCGGTTTTCGGCGCAGTGGCGGCAATCAGCCGACTCCCGCGTTCGCGCCTGCGGTTGATGAAGAGCGTGAAGCACTCGCCTTGCTGCGCGACTATGAAAATTCAGGGCTGGGCTGGTTCTGGGCGAGCGATGCCCAGGGCAACATCACTTATGTCTCGGGCTGCGCCGCCACTGTTCTGGGTCAGAGTGCGCAAGCACTGATCGGCCAGCCGTTTACCTCGCTGTTTATCCTCGATGACGATGCCAGTGCCGATAATGGTCGAACCTTGCCGATGCTGATTGGCACGCACAAGACCTTCTCAGCCTTCACCGCGCGGGCGCGCAATGAAGGCGTGGAGGTCTGGTGGGCGATTTCAGGACGTCCGCAGCATGATGACCAAGGCAATTTTCTGGGCTATCGCGGCAATGGTGCAGATGTCACCGAAGCCCTGAGTGAGCAACGCGATTCCTCACGACTGGCGCTGTTCGATTCGCTCACCGGTCTCGCCAATCGGCACTCCATGTCGCAGCGGCTGACCAACACCTTGAGCGCCTATAAAACCAGCCAGCGCAGCTGCGCTCTGATGATGATTGATCTTGATCGCTTCAAACAGGTGAACGATACGCTGGGGCATCCGGCGGGTGATGCGCTGCTCAAGCAAGTGGCCGAGCGGCTGCACGCGGTGATCGACAAGCAGGGCGAAATCGGCCGGCTGGGCGGCGATGAGTTTCAGGTGATTATTCCCGATTGTGATGATCGCGGCAAGCTGGGCGATCTTGCCAAGCGGATCATCGCGCTGATTTCGCAGCCCTATTCGATTGATAGCTCGCGCGTGGTGATCGGTGCGTCAATTGGCATTGCTGTCGCACCGTTTGACGGGGCCGATAGCGAAGAACTGGTCCGCAATGCCGATATGGCACTTTATGCAGCCAAGGATGGTGGTCGCGGCCAGTTCAGATTTTTCTCTATCGAGCTGCAAAACGCCGCTGAGAAGCGCAAGATTCTTGAAGAAGACCTGCGCGATGCGCTGGTCGAGGGTCAGATCCGGCTGGCCTATCAGCCCGTGGTCAATGCCCACAGCAATCAGGTTGTCGGACTGGAGGCGCTGATGCGCTGGGAGCATCCCGATTTCGGTGAACTGCCGCCCTCCTTGTTCATTCCTTTGGCCGAAGAATCAGAGCTGATCGTCGCGCTTGGCGAATGGGCGCTGCGCCATGCTTGTCATCAAGCGGTCGAGTGGCCGGGGGGTGTCTGCGTATCGGTCAACATCGCCACGGCCCAGTTCGCCAGGAACGGCTTCGTGGCTACGGTGGCGCAGGCGCTAGCGGAATCGGAGCTTGAACCTTATCGGCTGGAACTGGAGTTCCCCGAAAGCGTTTTCGCCACCGACGAGACACTTTTGGATGAGACCTTTGCCCAGCTCAAACAGCTTGGTGTCAAATTAAGCCTCGATAATTTCGGGGCAGGCAATTCACCGCTCGCCAACTTGCGCAGCGCGCCCTTTGACAAGATCAAGATTGACCGTTCGGTGATCCAGGAAATGACCAATCCGCGCAGCCGTTGCGCTGCCATGGCTGCCTCGATTGTCACGCTGGCCAAGAAGCTGGGCATGGAAACCACGGCAGAAGGAATCGAAGCGCGCGACGAGCTTGAGCTGATATGCGAACTGGGCATCGATCAGATTCAGGGGTTCATTTACGCGCCGCCTTGTTCCGGCGAAGAAGTAACCGATGCTCTGGCCACTGGGCAATGGGTGATTCAGCCCGATGGACCCGCGCGTCAGCGTGCTGATCGCCGAACCGTGCTGCGCCGGGTCGGCGTGATCCATGAAGATTTCCGCTACGACGTGATGATGCGCAACCTTTCGCGCGGCGGCGCGGCTGTTGAAGGTCTGATAGAAGTCCCGGTGGGTACGGACTTCGTTCTCGATCTGGGTGAGGGCCAGCTGGTTGTCGCCACTGTCCGACGCTCCGAAGGGGCTGAGCAAGGACTGGAATTCGAGATTTCGCTGGTTGATGATGGTGCTGGCGGCCTTGTTACCCGTCACCGTGTGCCGCGCCATCTGCTCGACGCAATGGGTATGCCCCAACCAGGTCATACCGCCGCCTCGGTGATAGCGCTCAACACCACCGGTGGCATGCACCTGCCCAAATTTGCGACGTCCGATGCAGGCAAGGTCGGGCGCGCAGCATAGGGCAAGTCGCGGGAATTGTGGTTCACTTCGATCCTCCCCCAGTGGGGGAGGTGCCGGAGCGAAGCGGAGGCGGAGGGGTATCCACGCCAGCGGTGACACCCCTCCGTCAGCCCAAGAGGGCTGCCACCTCCCCTTCTAGGGGAGGATACGCGTGGATCAGATTTTGCGCACGCCGCTCTAACGTCAGAACGGGCTTGGCGCAGGCCAAGCCGCTGCCGCGAAAATTTGCGGTCTTCCCCTTCACCCTATCCCTCCCTACATGCCGATTCATGGCACGTCCGACCCCTCCGCAATTCGAAAAGACCAAGATCGTCGCCGAGAACCGGCGCGCGCGGTACGAGTACTATATCGAAGAGGTGTTCGAGGCTGGAATCGCCCTCACCGGAACCGAAGTGAAGTCGCTCCGCTTCGGCGAGGGGACAATCGCTGAGTCCTATGCCGAGGTGAAGAACGGCGAGGTTTGGCTGGTCAATTCCAATGTCCCCGAATTCAGCCACGGCAACCGCTATAACCATGTGCCCAAGCGGGTCCGGAAGCTGCTGCTCAAAGAGCGCGAGATTGCCAAATTCCACGGCGCGGTTGAGCGCAAGGGGATGACGCTGGTCCCGCTGTCGATCTATTTCAACAGCCGGGGCCGCGCCAAGGTCGAGCTGGCGCTTGCCAAGGGCAAGAACGCGGCTGACAAACGCCACACGATCAAGGAACGCGACTGGAAGCGAGACCAGGCGCGGATTATGCGGGAACATAAATGAGCAAGCTTGTTACCCGCTTTGCCGGCTGGATGCACCGGACGATGCCCAAACGCGAGGAGATGGAGCACAACCGCTTCGTCGGCCCATTCGCGCGCCGTCAGGAACTGTGGCGCTTTACGCGCCGGTCAGTGCCTCGCGGGGTGGCGATTGGCCTGTGGGTGGGGATTTTTGCCCTGATTCCGGGGGTGCAGATTGTCGGCGCGGCGCTGATGTGTGTGCCCTTCAGGGGCAATATCCCGGTGGCGGCGGCGATGACCTTCCTCTCCAATCCACTGACCACGCCGCTGATCCTGCTGGCCTCGGCATGGCTTGGCAACAAGTTCGGTTTCCATGCCGATCTGCAGACACTTTATGCCCTGATGGAGAGCCACGCGAGCTTGGGTGAATGGTCAACATGGTTCTTCTCCGATGCCGCGCCTGCCGTGGTCTTTGGTCTGGCATTGATCGCCAGCAGCGCCGCGCTGATCGGCTATTTCATCGCGATCGTCACCTGGCGCTGGTGGGTAGGGCACAAGCGCCGCACCCAGTTGGCGCGCGTGATTGAGCTGCGTGAGATCATGCAGAGGGAAATCGTTTTGGGGGACATCAGCGACTTGCGCGAGGTGCCATGAGCAGTCGTGCCCCCGTCCAGTCTGCGACCAGCAGGGGCCGTTTTGACTGGCTGGGCGTCGCCGCCGCCTTGTTCCTCAGCCTCGCGCTGCTGTGGTATGTCACCGGACAGGTGGTAGCTGTTGCCGGATTTGCTGGCGGCGCACTGGCGCTTGGCGCACTCGCCTATGTCCTGACCCAGCGTAGCACCCCCGCTCCCGCAACCGAATGGGCTCTGCCTGACTGGTCGGTAACGGTTGCGGCAATATCGCGGCCTGACGCAGGCATCGCTATCACCGACCGCGCCGGACGGCTGACCTGCGCCAATGCCATTTATGAAAGCTGGTTCGGCACCGGACAGGCGCCGCCGCGCTTGTCGGTTGATGCCGCCTCGCTTGAGCGCCTCTCACGCGCGGCGCGCATTGCCTGGCGCGATGGGCAGGCGAGCGCCGATCTGGTCGCCAATGAACAGGGCCGCTGGCGTGCCGAGGCGGAACGCGCCGGGCGCGGCGATGATTTTCTGGTCTGGCGCTTCACCACCATCATCGCTGCCGATCCGGTGACTGATATGGTCCGCGCATTGGATGGCAAGGCGGGCCGCGCGCTCGCCCGCTATGGCATCACCGCCGCCATCGTCGATCCCGATGGCCAGATCCGCAGCGCCAGCGCCGGGTTTGCCGAAAAGGCGACCGGCAACGCCTCTGCCGCGCTGACGGGCCAAGAGTTCACCGCGTTCCTCCATCAGGACGAGCGCGAAAACATCACTTGGGCACGCGAGGGACGGCGGGGCAGTCCGCTGACCATGTATTACCTGCCGGTCGCCGATCCCGATGGCGGCGAGCCCGATATGGACGCCACGCCATCGCTGATGCTGCTGATGGATGCGGGCATCGCCATTGGCGGTGGCGCAAGCAGCGAGATGCCTACCGCCGCGCCGCATCTTGAGGCTCTGCTGGGCCAGTTGCCGCTCGGCCTTGCCATGGCCGATCGCGACGGGCGGTTCCTGTTCGCCAACCCGGCTTTCATGCGCGCTGCGGGCATTGAGGGTGAGGCATCGCCGCCTTATCCCTCTGACCTCGTCGTGCGTCAAGACAAGGGCGCCATGTCGGATGCGGTGCGCCGTTTTGCACAGGGGCCAGCCTCCAGCGGTGATATCGCTGTGCGGCTGAAACATCAGCCCGACGATCCGGTTTCACTGAGCCTTGCCGGAGTGCGCGGACTGGGCGAGGCCGCCGTGCTGCTCGGCCTGACCGATTCAACCGAGGAAACCCGTCTCAAGCGGCAAGTGGCGCAGGCGACCAAGATGCAGGCCGTCGGGCAACTGGCGGGCGGCGTCGCGCATGATTTCAACAATGTCCTCACCGCCATCCTTGGCACTTGCGATCTCATGCTGCTGCGCCACACGCCGGGCGATAGTGATTATGACGATATCCAGCAGATCCGTGCCAATTCAAACCGCGCCGCCAGCCTGACCCGCCAACTCCTCGCCTTCTCGCGCCAGCAGACCTTGCGGCCGGTCGTGCTGCAATTGCCCGATGTCGTCTCTGATGTGTCGCAGATGCTGAAAAGGCTGGTGGGCGAGAAGATCCAGTTCACCGTTACCCATGATCGCGATCTTGGCCCGGTGCGCGCTGATCCGACGCAGTTGGAACAGGTGATCGTCAACCTCGTCGTCAATGCCCGCGATGCCATGTTAGGGAAACTCGATGGCCACGCCCGGCTGACCGTGACTACTCGCCGCATCACCGCCGATCAGGTGCGCGGGATGCAGAGCGAGATCCTGCCCCAGGCCGATTACACCGCACTGATCGTCGAGGACACCGGCTCCGGCATTGCGCCCGAACACCTTGGCAAGATCTTCGAGCCGTTCTTCACCACCAAGGAGCAGGGCCGAACCGGAAATATGGGGGGCACCGGGCTTGGCCTGTCGACCGTTTACGGTATCGTCAAGCAATCGGGCGGCTTCATCTTTGCCGAGAGCGAGCCGGGCAAGGGGACGCGGTTCTCGGTCTATCTGCCCGTCCACCACGGCGCGCCAGAGGTAAATGGCATCGTCAAACTAGAGGCGAAAGCGTCCACCTGGGCAGGCGGCGGCAGGGTGCTGCTGGTCGAGGATGAAGACACCGTCCGCGCCGTCGCCGAACGCGCTCTGGTCCGCGCCGGTTACACCGTCACCGCCGCCAGAGATGGCGAAGAGGGGCTGGAGCTGGTGCAGGCCGCTTTGAAAGAGGGCAGCAAGGCGTTTGATATCGTCGTCTCGGACGTCGTCATGCCGGTGATGGATGGCCCCGCCATGGCCCGCGAAATCCGCAAGCTGGTGCCCGAAATGCCGGTGCTGTTCATGTCCGGCTATGCCGAAGAGCAGCTGCGCAACGAAATCGGCATCACCAACATGCACTTTCTGCCCAAGCCGTTCTCGGTCGCCCAGATCAGCGACAAGGTGGGCGCGGTGCTGGGGGCGGGGTAAGCGTAGCTCTGCCAGAATTCGGGGTAGAGTTCCCCGTCAAGCTAATGCCCGCCATCGACTGACCACCTCGTTCTCTTTTGAACTAACTTCCCCGCAACTCCGCCATATTGGCGAATCAGGCGATGAGAACAAAAAAAGATCGTTCTCCACTTGTTCCATAAGAACATATGCGATACACCGATTCGCAGAGGTTGACCTTTCCGGTCGCCGCCACCTAGGCAGAGGGGATAGATCATGGCAGCGCAGCTCAAGCTGATTCAGGAAGGCAAGGACTTGGCAAGCAAAGGGGATTTGGACCGGCAGAAGGCGCTGGAAGCAGCGCTGGCGCAGATTGATCGCGCCTTTGGCAAGGGCTCTGCGATGAAGCTCGGCTCGAAGGAGACGATGCAGGTTGAGGTGATTTCATCCGGTTCGCTGGGGCTCGATATCGCGCTGGGCGTCGGCGGCCTGCCGCGCGGTCGGGTGATCGAGATTTATGGTCCGGAAAGCTCGGGCAAGACCACGCTGGCGCTGCATGTCATTGCCGAGGCACAGCGCGGCGGCGGCACTGCGGCCTTTGTTGACGCTGAACACGCGCTTGATCCGGTCTATGCCAAGAAGCTGGGTGTCGACATTGATGAACTGATCGTCTCGCAGCCCGATACCGGTGAGCAGGCGCTTGAAATCGTCGATACGCTGGTGCGCTCGAACGCGATTGACGTGCTGGTGATCGATTCGGTCGCCGCGCTGGTGCCCCGCGCTGAAATCGAGGGTGAGATGGGGGATACCCATGTCGGCCTGCAGGCCCGCCTGATGTCGCAGTCGCTACGCAAGCTCACCGGTTCGATCAGCCGCTCACGCTGCATGGTGATCTTCATCAACCAGCTGCGCATGAAAATCGGCGTGATGTACGGCAACCCGGAAACCACCACCGGCGGCAATGCGCTCAAGTTCTACGCCTCGGTCCGCCTCGATATCCGCCGCATCGGGCAGATCAAGGATCGTGACGAAATCGTCGGCAACACCACCCGCGTGAAGGTCGTCAAGAACAAGGTCGCGCCGCCGTTCAAGCAGGTCGAGTTCGACATCATGTACGGTCAGGGCATTTCCAAGATCGGCGAAATTCTCGATCTTGGCGTCAAGGCCGGTATTGTCGAAAAGTCTGGCGCCTGGTTCAGCTACGATTCGATCCGCATCGGCCAGGGCCGTGAGAACTCGAAAGCCTTCCTCAAGGAAAATCCCGAAATTTGCGACCGTCTGGAAGCTGCCATCCGCAGCCAGACCGACAAGGTCGCCGAAGAGATGATGACTGGCCCGGACGCGAGCGACGACATCTGATCTTCAAGGGGCCGCAGTGTTGCGGCTCGAAACAAAGGACCGGCGCGAAGGCCCCACCTTCGTGCCGGTTTTTGTTTGGAATAATTTACAATACAATGTCCAAATTGGCGTAAAATCAACAAATAGTATCTGAGTTCGGCTTGACGATAGCTGCCCCGCCCATAGAGTGACACCCGCTAAAACGGAGGGGAATTTTATGCAGATTAAAGCGGCAGTAATGGTAGCACTCGCGGCGACAAGTCTCAGCGGTTGCGCCACAGTGGTTCATGGAGCCAACGATGATCTTAAATTCAGGTCATCGCCAACAGGTGCCAAAGTTCAGATCACCAATGGCCAATCGTGCACGACACCGTGCAAGATCAAGGTGAAGCGCAAATATGATTTGCGCGCCGATTTCTTGCTGGAGGGCTACAAGCCCACTTACGTTCTGGTCCAGAGCAAGATGAGCGGTGCCGCAGTCGGGAACCTGCTGTTGGGCGGCATTATCGGCGGGGTTGTCGATGGCAGCAACGGTGCCTCAAACCGTCTGGTTCCAAGCCCGGTGAACGTCAAGCTGGCGAAGGCCGATTCCAGCGACGAGGCGCAACTCCTCGACAAGAAGGACAAGCTTGTATCTACCGTGGAGGTCAATAACGAGAAGGTTCGTTATGACGTTTCTAAGACCATCGGCGCGGATGCGGCGGGCCTCAGGAAACCACTGACAGCAACAACCACTGCCGCTCAGGAGCCAGCACCAGCGCCTGTACCAGCGCAAGCGCCAACTTCAGAACCCGCGCCTGCGGCAGTTCCCGCCCCAGTCACCACCAGTGGCCCCGGTGGAACGCATTAACCCGCACGACAAAAGTGAAATTCAGGCACCTGGCTTAGCCACCGCGTGACCTAACCATGAGCATGAGACCGGCGCGAAGGTATTCCTTCGCGCCGGTTTTTGTTTGCCCGGAGTTTGCCCGGCACGATATTACAGCCTACTATGCGGCTATGACTGATATTCGTGATTGGCAGGACCGTGTGGGCAAGGCTTGGGCGGAGTCCTGGCAGCTGACCGACCGCAGTTTTGCCGGACTGACCGCGCAATTTCTGGAAACACTGGCCGAGCTACCGGGGCTGGCAGTTCTCGACATCGGCTGCGGTGCGGGTGAACTGTCTCTGGCTATGGCGCGGCAACGCAGTAATGCCCGGATCATCGGTCTCGACATTTCACCTGATCTGATTGCCGCCGCACAAGCGCGGGCTGGAGACTATCCGGGCGTCGAGTTTGAACTGGGTGATGCCGCCACATGGCAGCGCCCCGGTTTCGCCCCAGAGCTACTCATCTCGCGCCACGGGGTGATGTTCTTCGATGACCCGGTCGCAGCTTTCACCCATCTGCGCGCCATTGCCGCGCCAACGGCTTGCATCGCCTTCACCTGTTTCCGCTCACCGCAGGAAAATAAATGGGCGAGCGAATTGGCGGCATTCTTGCCCAAAGGCGGCGCAAAACCCGATCCCATCGCGCCCGGTCCTTTCGCATTTGCCGATCCGCAACGGGTCAGCGCCATCCTCACCGCCGCTGGCTGGTCGGGCATCCGCATCGAACCGCTCGACTTAGCCTATATCGCCGGCACGGGCGAAGACCCAGTGAAAGACGCGCGTGCGTTCTTTTCGCGAATTGGTCCTGCGGCATCCTATTTGCGCGAACTGATCGGAGTTGAACGGGATCTGGTCGAAGCGCGGATGACGCAATGGCTTGAACGCAATCGCCGCGATAGCCTCATCGCCTTTGCGGCGGCGGCTTGGCAGGTCACCGCCCGCAAGGACTGATTTGCCGTGCGCAAGGACTAACTGGGGAATCGCGCTTCATACTTGCCGCCTCCGCGCGCCTGCCTTATCGGCGCTGGTATGAGCTCAACTAACGAAATTCGCCGGTCATTCCTCGATTACTTCGGGCACCAAGGCCACGAGGTGGTGCAGTCGGCATCGCTCGTTCCCTATAATGACCCGACCTTGATGTTCACCAATGCGGGAATGGTCCCGTTCAAGAACGTCTTTACCGGGTTGGAAAGCCGCGCGACCCCGCGCGCCACCTCATCGCAGAAGTGCGTTCGTGCTGGCGGCAAGCACAACGATCTCGATAATGTCGGCTACACCGCGCGGCACCATACTTTCTTTGAAATGCTGGGAAATTTCTCCTTTGGTGACTATTTCAAGGAGCAGGCGATTGACCATGCCTGGACCCTGCTGACCAAGGAATGGGGCCTCGCGGCGGATAAGCTGACGGTAACGGTCTATCACACCGATGATGAGGCGGCCTTGCTGTGGCGCAAGATCGCCGGGCTTCCCGAAAGCCGCATTATCCGCATCCCGACCTCTGACAATTTCTGGTCAATGGGCGATACCGGTCCGTGCGGGCCGTGTTCGGAAATCTTCTACGATCACGGCGACCACATCTGGGGCGGCCCTCCGGGCAGCGCGGATGAGAACGGTGATCGCTTTATCGAGATCTGGAATCTGGTGTTCATGCAGTTCGAACAGGCCGCCGATGGCAGCCGTACCGAACTGCCCAAGCCTTCGATCGACACCGGCATGGGGCTGGAGCGCATCGCCGCCGTCATGCAGGGTGAGCATGACAACTATGATACCGACACCTTCAAGGCGCTGATCACTGCGTCCGAAAGCCTCACCGGCGTGGCGGCAGCAGGCGACAATCAGGCCAGCCACCGGGTGATCGCCGATCATCTGCGTTCGACCAGTTTCCTGCTGGCCGATGGCGTGCTGCCGTCCAATGAGGGCCGGGGCTATGTCCTGCGCCGGATCATGCGCCGCGCCATGCGCCACGCTCATCTGCTGGGGGCGAAGGATCCGCTGATGCACCGGTTGGTCCCGGCGCTGGTGGCGGAAATGGGCGCTGCCTATCCCGAACTTGGCCGCGCGCAGCCGCTGATTCAGGAAGTGCTGGAGCGCGAGGAAACCAAATTCCGCCAGACCCTGCACAATGGCCTGAAGCTGCTCGATGAGGCGACGGTCAGCCTTGGCAAGGGCGATAGCCTCCCCGGCGAAACCGCCTTCAAGCTCTATGACACATTTGGCTTCCCTTATGACCTCACCGAAGACGCCTTGCGCGCACGCGGCATCGCGGTTGACAAGGCGGGCTTCGATGCGGCGATGGACTTGCAAAAAGCTGCGGCGCGCGCGGCGTGGAAAGGCTCGGGCCAGGCGGCTGACAGCGAAGTGTGGTTCGACATTGCCGAGCGTGTGGGAGCCACCGAGTTCACCGGCTACACCTCCACCACCGCAGAGGCGCAAGTCGTCGCGCTGGTGAAGGACGGCAAGGAAGTGCAGTCCGCAGCAGCGGGTGACAGCGTCATCGTCATCACCAACCAGACGCCGTTCTATGGCGAAAGCGGCGGGCAATCAGGTGATGCCGGGGTGATTTCCGGCGCTGAAGGCCTCAGCCTTGCAGTGAGTGACACTGCTAAGCCACTCGGGCGGTTGCATGCCCATGCGGCCACGGTGAAAGCTGGTTCGCTGAGCCACGGCGATATGGTCAAGCTCGATATCGACACCATCCGCCGCGACGCCATCCGCGCCAACCATTCGGCGACGCACCTGCTGCATGCCGCCTTGCGTAACCGGCTTGGCGCTCATGTGACGCAGAAAGGCTCGCTGGTTGCCGCAGATCGTCTGCGCTTCGATTTCTCGCAGCCGGTTGCTTTGACGGCTGAGGACATCGCGGCTGTCGAAGCCGAAGTGAACGCCGAAATTCGCGCCAATGATCCCGTCGTCACCCGGCTAATGAGCCCCGAAGATGCCATTGAGGCTGGGGCCATGGCGCTGTTCGGCGAGAAATACGGCGATGAAGTGCGTGTGCTCAGCATGGGCAGGACTTTGGGGGGCCGCAATTCCGGCGGCGAAACCTATTCGGTCGAACTGTGCGGCGGCACCCATGTGCGGGCGCTGGGTGATATCGGCCTGCTGCGGATCGTTTCGGAAAGCGCGGTCTCATCGGGCGTGCGCCGCATCGAGGCGCTGACTGGCGAAGCTGCACGGCGTTGGCTGGTGGGGCGTGAGGACGCGCTGAAAGGTGCCGCCAGCCTGCTGCGCACCACCCCCGATGATGTCGAGGCGCGCGTTGCCGCGCTGCTCGATGAGCGCAAGAAGCTTGAACGCGAACTGGCCGAGGCGAAGAAGGCGCTCGCGCTTGGTGGCGGATCGGGCGGCAGCGCCCCGGCGGCTGATGAGGAAGTGGGTGGCGTGAAGTTCTCCGGCCAGGTGATCGACGGCCTCGATGCCAAGGAACTGCGCGGGCTGCTCGATGCGGCCAAACAGCGCATGGGATCGGGCGTGGCGGCGATCGTTGCGGTCAATGAAGGCCGCGCGACGATTGCGGCGGCGGTGACGGATGATCTGACGGGGCAGTTCAGCGCCGTTGATCTGGTCCGCGCTGGCGTTGAGGCACTGGGCGGCAAGGGCGGCGGAGGGCGTGCGGACATGGCGCAGGGCGGTGGTCCCGATGGGGGCAAGGCAGCGGAGGCTATTGCTGCCGTGCGAAATGTACTGGCGGGCTGATCAAGTCCAAGCTATCGTTATGAAACGATTTTCGCTGGGGAGTGGGATGACATGAAAATTACTGCGCCGATTTTTTTCGTTGTGGCTCTGGCTGAGGCCTCAGCATCTGCAAACGCCCAGCAACACGTGTCAGTACCTCCCATGGCCCCGCCGCCACCGCCGGTGATGGTGTCGCCGATGCCAGTTGCCACGACACTGCGCACCACGACTCCGCGCCCGGCGGTCATGATTGCGGTTGAAGTGATGGGCGGCGCGGAACGGCTGTGGGCCGGGCAATTGCGCGTCGCGGAATATAATTCCGCCAGCTTTAACAGCAGTGTCAATGAAGCGCCGGAAACCTGCCCCGCCGATAAGAGCGCGCAGGGCCGTTACGCGCCAAATTCAGGCCGTTCTGTGCAGCTGAGCATCTCGCGCCGCAATTATGATCGCAGCCCAAGCGGCGAAGACAGTAATTTCGCCATATCGGCAGGTTGGACCCGGCCCGGCGTGGCGTGTGAGGCTGGCGGCACGTCAACCGTTTCATTTAATCGCACGGTCGCGCTTGCCCCCGGCGGCAAGGCCGAGCTTAAAGGCGATGGCGGGCTGGTGGTTCGCGTGTCACGCGGCAACTGATCAGACGCTAGACCTTTTCCGATTTACATTGAGCCACAAAAACCGTTCGTCCCGAGCGAAGCCGAAAACTTCAGCGTTGCAGCCTCGACTGCGCTCGGCCATCCCTTGACTGCGCTCGGGACGAACGGACTTGAATTGATTCAATTCAATACAGAACGACTCTAGCTTGCCGGCTGCACCTTCTCCCGCAAGCTACCGCTCTTCAGCCTCGGCTTCTCGTCTAGTTCGCCCTCTTCCATGATCTGCTTGCGGAATTCGTCGCGCTTTTCGTGGATCGAGGCGATCACCGGGCCCATGGCGACGCCCAGATCGACCAGCACGGCTTCGGATAGTTGCAATGATGCTTCCAGAGCCTCTGGCACGGCGTGGCTGGCCCCGGCGCGATAGAGCGCGGCGGCGTGGCTGGCATCGCGGGCACGGGCGATGATCGGCAGGTCCGGAAACTGCGCACGCAGGCGCTTGACCAGCCGCTTGGCGCCGTTGGGATCATCCATCGTCAAGATCACGGCAGAGGCGCTGCTCAGCGCGAAACGATCCAGCGCAGAGGAGCGTGCAGCATCGGCATAGGCCACGGGGTAGCCATCGCGCATACCCTGCACGACAAGATCGGCATCGCTGTCTATCGCCACGAAGGCCTTACCGTGTTCACCCAGCATATCGGCGACCAGCCGCCCGACACGGCCAAAACCGATGATAATGGCGCGCGGGCCATCACTGGGTTCGGCGAAAGGCGAGGGCGCGCCGTGATCCACCCGCTTGGCCAGCCTCCGCCCCAGAATGGCCAGCAGTGGCGTGACGGTGAGGCCGATGGCGGTGACGATCTGCCAGAACTGTGCTGCCTCCCGGCTGATCAGCTGCGCGGTGACTGCCGCCGCCAGCACGATCAGCGTGGTTTCCGATGGGCTGGCGAGCAGGATCCCCGCTTCCATCGAAGTACCGCTGCGCGCGCCCATCAGCCGCAGCAGCAGCCCAGTGACCGCCGCCTTGGTGAGCAACACCGCCGCCACCGCCAGCGCTATCGCTCCGGCGCGTTCCCAGACCAGAGCGAGATCAAGCCCCATGCCAACGGTGATCAGGAATATCCCGAGCGCCAACCCCTTGAACGGTGCGGTGATATGCTCAACCTCGCCGTGATATTCGGTTTCGGCGATCAACAGCCCGGCGATCAGTGCGCCAACAATCGGGGAAAGACCCGCCGCCGTGGTCGCCAGCGATGCGATGATGACCACCAGCAGGCTGGCGGCGAGGAACAATTCGGGACTTTTAGTGCGGGCGGCTTGGGCAAATAGCGTGGGCAGCAGGAATCGCCCCACTGCCAGCAGCAAAGCGATGACCAATGCTCCCATCCATAGCGTTTGAAACAAGTCACCCGCATCCTGCGCTGCGCCGCCGCGCCCCATGGCACCGAGCAGGAAGATGATCGGCACCAGCGCGATGTCTTCGAACAACAGCATCGCCAGAGCCGCGCGGCCTACCGGGGTGCGATTGTCAGTGATCTTGAGCACCAGTGCGGTCGAGGACAGCGCCAGCGCGAGCCCAAGCGCCAACGCCGTCGGGCCGGAATTTCCGAGCAGAGCCAGCCCCAGTGCGATCAGCACTGCCGCCCCCAGCAGTTCCAGCGCGCCCAGCCCGAACACCTGCCGCCGCATCGCCCACAGCCGCTCGAACGAAAGCTCAAGCCCCACTGAGAACAGCAGCAGCACGATGCCGAATTCGGCAAAGGGGGTAAGGCCAGCGGGATCGGAAATGGTGATGTAGGAGAGCCACGGAAACTGTGTGACCAGCCCGCCAAGGCCAAAGGGACCGACCAGCAGACCGACCAGAATGAAGCCGATCACCGGAGTGATGCGGAACCGCGCGAAGACCGGAATAACCAGCCCCGCTGCGGCCAGGATAACCAGGGCATCGCCAAGCGGGGACATCGGGGAGAATTCAAGCGGGGTGGACATGTGGGGAGGTTAGCCGGTGTGCCTGATCGGCGCCACCTAAAGCCCGCGAAAAGGCCCCGAAGTTTCCTTCGAGGCCTTTGCATTCTGAATATAAGTGCGGTGTGGCTTAGGCCATCGCTGCTTCAAGGTTCTCGACGATTGCCTCGAAGAAGCCCTCAGTGGTCAGCCATGGTTGATTGGGGCCGATGAGGATCGCGAGATCCTTGGTCATCTTGCCGCTTTCAACCGTCTCGATGCAGACGCGCTCCAAAGTTTCGGCGAAGGCCACCACTTCAGGTGTGCCATCGAACCTGCCGCGATACATCAGGCCGCGGGTCCAGGCGAAGATCGAGGCGATCGGGTTGGTGCTGGTCGCCTTGCCCTGCTGGTGCTGGCGATAATGGCGGGTGACGGTGCCGTGGGCGGCTTCGGCTTCCACGGTCTTGCCATCGGGTGCCATCAGCACCGAGGTCATCAGGCCGAGCGAGCCAAAGCCCTGGGCAACGATGTCTGACTGCACATCGCCATCATAGTTCTTGCAGGCCCAGACGAATTTGCCCGACCACTTGAGCGCCGATGCGACCATGTCATCGATCAGGCGATGCTCATAGATCATGCCCTTTTCGGCGAACTTCTCGGCAAAACCTTCGGTGTCGAACACTTCCTGGAACAGATCCTTGAAGCGGCCGTCATAGGCCTTGAGGATGGTGTTCTTGGTCGAAAGATAAACCGGCCAGCCAAGATCGAGGCCATAATTGAAGCTGGCGCGGGCGAAATCGCGGATCGAATCGTCCAGATTGTACATGGCCATGGCCACGCCCGCGCTGGGGAACTTGAACACTTCGAGATCAATCGACTTGCCATCATCGCCATCGAACACCAGCCGCAGCGTGCCGGGGCCGGGGATCAGCGTGTCAGTGGCCTTGTACTGATCGCCAAAGGCGTGACGGCCAACCACGATGGGATCGGTCCAGCCGGGAACCAGACGCGGCACGTTGGAGATCACGATAGGTTCGCGGAAAACCACACCGCCCAGAATGTTGCGGATCGTGCCGTTAGGCGACTTCCACATCTGCTTGAGCTTGAATTCCTCGACGCGGGCTTCGTCAGGCGTGATCGTCGCGCACTTTACGGCGACGCCATATTTCTTGGTAGCATTGGCCGAATCGATGGTGATCTGGTCGTTCGTCTCATCGCGCTTTTCAACCGAGAGATCGAAGTACTTCAGATCGATATCGAGATAGGGCAGGATCAGCCGTTCACGGATCCACTGCCAGATGATGCGGGTCATTTCATCGCCGTCCATCTCGACGATGGGGTTTGCTACCTTGATCTTTGCCATATGTCTGCCTTCCCGGGGGAGATTTCTGCGGTTCCCTTAGCAGGGAAAAAGCGCATCGCAAGTGCGGTGAAATGCCAGTGGACCGCTGGACCTATCGACTCAGCCTTGGCGGCGCTGCAAGGTCGCCGCAATGACGGGTTCTGCAGGAGGCAGGTGTGAGCGAGGAAGTGCTGATTAGCGTCTGCGATGGCGTGATCGAAGTGACGATCAACCGCCCCGAGGCGAAGAACGCCATGACCAAGGCCGCGGCCGAGGCCATTGCTGCGGCGATGGACCGGCTTGATGCTGACAACAGTCTGCGCTGTGCCATCCTGACCGGGGCAGGTGGAACATTCTGTTCCGGCATGGACCTTAAAGGCTTCCTCAAGGGCGAATATCCGGTGGCCGGAAACCGGGGTTTCGGCGGGTTGACCAACTGGACGCCGAAAAAGCCGGTGATCGCGGCGGTTGATGGTTATGCGCTGGCAGGCGGTATGGAGCTGGCCATTGCCTGCGATCTGATCGTGGCGAGTAATGGGGCGAAATTCGGCATTCCCGAGGCCAAGCGCGGCATGGTCGCGGGCGGCGGCGGGGTAGTCCAGCTTCCCCGCCTGTTGCCGCGCCCGCTGGCGATGGAACTGGCACTGACCGGCGATCCGATCACGGCGGAGCGGGCCTATGAGTTGGGTCTGGTCAATCTGGTAACCGAAGGTCCGGCAATCGAAGGCGCCCGCATTCTTGCTGCCCGAGTCGCCGCCAACGGCCCCTTGGCGCTGATTGCTTCAAAGGGGGTGATCCGCGATTCGTGGCAGTGGGCTGAAGATGAGATCATCGCCAAGCAGACGCCTTACATCGCCGGAGTCTTTGCTTCAGAGGATGCCAAGGAAGGTGCGCGGGCCTTTGCCGAAAAGCGCAAGCCGGAGTGGCAGGGAAAGTAAGCGCCATCACGAAAAAGGCCCCGGAAAACCGGGGCCTTTTCAAATGGTGGGCGTAGCAAGGATTGAACTTGCGACCCCTACGATGTCAATAGTGTTCAACACTATGAAAACGCTCCATTTAATCCTGTATATCACACTGGAATTGTGACGGAAATGCTCAAAATCACGACTGGTTTTGACCGTGTCGAACTCTGTCACATGGTGCTGGAATTGTGCCCCATTGTGATCTGATTGTGATAATTAATTCCATTAAATCAGCACCTTGTGACAGCGTTCGGGACGCTGTGATCACGCTCGCTTCTCTCGCTTCGCAGTCGCTTCGAGCGCGGCGTCAAACTCACCTGCGGCAGCAGCAGCGTAGAAAGCGTGGAGCACGTTTGGCACGTCACTGATCTGCTTCACGAACACGGCGTTTCCGTCCTTGCTGAGCGGAATCGGCTTCGAGCCATATTTGCATTGAACGTAGATTCCTGCGTCTCGTTCGAAGAACCATGTGCGGACCACGCGCTGGCGCTGGACGCGAACACGTTCACCGGCATCGTTTTTGATCCAACGCGGGACAGTGACGACATGCTGCTCGCCGCGACCGGCAGCATCAGCAGCAGCCAACTGTTCCTCGATGGCTTTGAGCACTTTCTGGCGACGGGCTTCGACGGGATCAAAAGTGTCTTGTCGCGCGACTGTTTTGATCGTCAGTTTTGTCAGATGTGACATTGCATTCTCCTTCGTTGAGAATGCGACTCTGTTTCCATCTATTTGATATTACAACCTATTATATCCTTCGCCGATAACCTTCTTTCGGCAGATTCGGTGGTCTCGTCGTGTCGGGGAAGCGCCCTTCGCCAACATTGTATATCAGTGATTCTGCGTCACGGAGATAGCGACCGACTGTTGCTCCGACTACATTAATCAGGTCCGCAGATTTCTCAGGATTATCCAGTCGTTCGACAATGCCAGCCTCGTCGCCGATCGCGAAATGGGATGCATGGGGATTTTCTCTGAACGCCTTCCAGACTTTGAATCTGGTGTATAGAGCTTCGGGCACAGGGGTTTTGTGGACCTGATATTTCGCCCTGCTGTGCCCTTTCAATGAGATGCCCGCTTTTTGCCGCTCCTTTCGTTCTCTAACGAAAGCAGGTCTGATCCTTTTGCGGATCTCAGCCATCGTACGATCAATGTCGCCAGTGATGGGAATGCTGAGCAGGACGCGGTTATCATCGGTGGGTGCGTGTGACGGGAGTATGCAGTTGATAATCTGCTCGTCCGGTGGTTCGCAGAACAGCAAGCGCCCACCACTGATCCACCATTCCCAAAACGACTTGTCACGGACATCGCCAAAATCTGCATAGAGTGCGGCCATCGGTCCTGTGCCAACATTCTCGCAGCAGTCGAGATACGCTTCGTTCCAGCGCAGAAATGCCCACCAGTAATAATAGACGCTGCCTTCGTGTAGCTCTGCCCCAATGTGAGAAAGCTTCTGACGCCTGTCAGCCGAAGCTTCATCCGCGACCGTGTAGGGCGGAACGCATTGGAAATAGAGCGTCGGCCTGTTGTCGAGAATCTTGCTGTACATGGCAGAATCGTCTCGCTCGCAAAATCATAACAACGCTGATCCCGAGCAGGGTGTCACGAGATCGGCAACCCCAAAAATGAGAAATGTCCCTCCATCGGCGGAGCAATTCCTTCGCCGCTGCGACCAACAATCCTGTCAGTCGCTGATTAAATGGTAAAGGACACCATAATGAATACCACTACCAATAAGCTCAATGCCAATGACGTTGCAGAACGCCTTAACGATCTCGCGCAAGACTGTGCAAACTGGGAAACTGGTTCGTACAAGAACAGCAACGACGATCTCTATGGCCTTCTTGATCGCTGCTTCACTCTTCTGGATCAGATGAAGGGACAGCGTAAGATCATCTCGGAACTGAATGTTATGCTTCGTATTCGCGGCATTTCGTACAACGAGGGCACTTCGCTGGCTACGAAGGTCGTGCGCTACGTCTTCGGCAACTGCGGCAAGCGTGCATATGGCTATGCTCGCGTTCTCAATGTCGCTGCTGCTGAGAAGACTGAAAAAGAGAGCTTCGGGGCGTTCGTCACTCGCAATGGCGGCATCGAAGAGGTTCGCAAGCAGCAGGTCGCGGGCACTGTTTCAAAGGCAGAGCAGGCGAAGCAGCATGTTGTCGTGGCCGAAGGCTATTTCGCTTTGGCGGATTCGCTGGTGTCTGACTTCGCTTGCTCAGCACCTGACGTGCAGCCTGATGCTTCCGCATCGCATCAGTTCACTGCGGCACTGCTTCGTAAGAATGACGATGGCTCGTTCAGCATTGTTTATGGCTGCAACAAGTCGGCGGTTGTGAAGCTG
>CAMDQO010000014.1 GCA_945906105.1 Novosphingobium sp. Chol11
TTCGATCGTCAGATAACCGAGCTCAAAGTCCGTGCTGCAATCCTCAATCGCTTCTCGCAAATAGGCACACCCAATACCGTTCGTGTTGGGTAGTAATCCTAAATAAAGGATGGTTCAGGCCCGCGCGGAGTTATGCAACAAAGCCCTCCATCATACAGGAGGTTGAAAAGTGATGTCGAAAGGCGTTTTGCTTCCCGCTCATCTCCGGCATCAAAATCGGCGGCTGATTTTCGGAGGAAATGAATTTGATCAACAAGCTCTGCTTCGAGCTCACTCTGTGATTTGATGTAAACTTCTTTCTTCATTAAACAAAACTACCATGAAATCGAATTTCGGCACCACTTTAACTCAATCCCCAAAATCCGCCGCCCCACCCCTCTCTGGCCTTCCCGCCTCACCATGCCTATATCCACTGAATGACCCTCACAGATCCCCGCTCGCTCCTATACCGTTCCGGCCAGCTTTCGCCTGAGGAAGCGCAAGCCCTCGCCCGTGAAACGCTGAAGAACTGCGATGATGGCGAGCTTTACCTGCAATTCAGTGCCAGCGAGGCCTTCGGGTTTGACGATGGCCGGTTGAAAACCGCCGACTATTCGCGCGATGCCGGGTTTGGCCTGCGCGGGGTTTCGGGCGAGATGACCGGCTTTGCCCATGCCAACGAGATCAGCGCCGCCGCGATCCGGCGGGCGGGTGAGACGCTGAAGCTGCTCGATCCCGCCATGGGCACTCGGAGCCCGCCGCCAGCCAAATCGAACCGGCACCTCTACACCGACGCCTCACCGCTTGATGGCATGACCTTCGAGGCCAAGGTCAAGCTGCTCGAAACCATCGACGCCGCCGCCCGGGCGCGCGATCCACGCGTCTCACAAGTCAGCGCCAGCCTGCTGTCCAGCTGGTCGGTGGTTGAGATCGTCCGCGCCGATGGCTTTGTCGCCACCGATGTCCGCCCGCTGGTGCGGCTCAATGTTTCCATCGTCGCCGAAGTGAACGGGCGGCGCGAAACCGGCACTTTCGGCATGGGCGGACGGCGGCTTTATGACGATCTGTTCGATCCCGCCAACTGGAACAATGCCATTGATCATGCTTTGGCCCAGGCGCTCACCAATCTTGAAAGCGTTGATGCCCCAGCCGGTGAGATGACCGTGCTGCTCGGCCCCGGCTGGCCCGGTGTGTTGCTGCACGAAGCCGTCGGCCACGGCCTTGAAGGCGATTTCAACCGCAAGGGCACCAGCGCCTTTTCCGGCCGCATCGGTGAACGCGTCGGCGCTCCGGGTGTCACCGTGGTCGATGATGGCTCCATCGAAGCGCGGCGCGGATCGCTCTCCATCGACGATGAGGGCACGCCGACGCAGGAGAACGTGCTGATCGAGGACGGCATTCTCAAGGGCTATATCCACGACCGGCTCAACGCCCGCCTGATGGGCGTGGCCCCCACCGGCAATGGCCGCCGCGAATCTTATGCCCATGCGCCGATGCCGCGGATGACCAACACCTTCATGCGCGGCGGCAAGGATGATCCCGCCGAGCTGCTCTCCCGCGTCAAGAACGGCATCTATGCCAAAAGCTTTGGCGGCGGACAGGTGGACATCACCAGCGGCAAATTCGTCTTTTCCTGCACCGAGGCCTACAAGGTCGAGAACGGCAAGCTGGGCGCACCCATCAAAGGCGCGACGCTGATCGGCGATGGCCCCTCCGTGCTCACCCGCGTGATCGGCATTGGCAATGATATGCAGCTTGATCACGGCGTCGGCGTCTGCGGCAAGGGCGGGCAGTCCGTGCCAGCGGGGGTCGGCCAGCCGACCTTGCTGATCGACGGGCTGACGGTGGGCGGCACGGCTTAGTTTTCCGGACTGACGTTCGGATGCGGCACCAGCCCTCTCCCCCGCCCGACCACCCATAGGGTACGATGTCCGGGTGGTCGGGCGGGGGAGCGGGCTGGTGCCGCGCAAGGGGCAGCGAAGCTGACCCGGTCCATGCATTTACTGTCAGCCTAGGTTCAGGCAGCAAGGCGCAGCATCGCGCAATACATTCGGGAGAACTGCGATGAAAAAGGCATTCCTCATCCTCGCCGCCGCTTCGGCGCTCATTGCGCCCGCAGCCATCAGCGCCAAGCCCAAGCTTACCCCCGAACAACGGCTCGACAAGATGCTTGAAGGGCGCGTCGCCGGAAAACCGGTCAGCTGCATCAGCCTGTCAGACAGCCGCGACATGCAAGTGCTCGACAAGACCGCCATCGTCTATAGCTCCGGCTCGGTAATCTACGTCAACCGCACGAGCCAGCCCAAGAATCTTGATTCCGATGATGTGCTGGTCGTCAAAGTACACGGCAACCAGCTGTGCCGCATGGATACCCTTCAGCAGCATGATCGCAGCGGTGGCTGGTGGCATGGCTTTGTCGGGCTGGAAGACTTTGTGCCTTATCGGCGGCTGCCCAAGGCTGGCTGAATTTGAATGATCGCACCCGCGCGAAAGAACAGAGCGCGGGCGGTGATCCGGATCATTCTGGCGCTGTTTTACGCCTTGGCCGGGGTGCTGCATCTGGCAACGCCGCAGCCTTTCCTTGGCATTACCCCTGACTGGGTTCCGGCCCCTGATGTTGTCATCTTGCTGACCGGCTTGGCCGAAATTTGCGGCGCTCTCGGTTTGCTGCAATGGAATTGGCCAGCATTGCGCCGAGCTGCGGGCTGGGGCTTGGCGGCTTATGCTCTCTGTGTCTGGCCAGCCAATTTCACACATATGTTTAACGACATGGCAAGACCGGGAGATCACGCAAACCTCGCCTACCATCTACCCCGCCTTGCCGCACAACCGCTCTTGATCTGGCTGACGCTATGGGTGGGAGAGATAACGCGGTGGCCGTGGAAGACTTAGCGCTTCATTCCCACTCGATTGTCCCCGGCGGCTTGCTGGTGTAATCATAAACCACCCGGTTGATCCCCTTGACCTCATTGATGATCCGTGTGGCGCAGCGGCTCAAGAACGCGGCTTCGAAGGGGTAGATGTCGGCGGTCATGCCATCGGTGGAGGTCACGGCGCGCAGCGCGCAGACGTTGTCATAAGTGCGACCATCGCCCATCACACCGACGGTCTTGACTGGCAGCAGCACGGCAAAGGCCTGCCAGATCTCATCATAGAGCCCGGCCTTGCGGATTTCATCGAGATAGACGGCATCGGCCAGCCGCAGGATATCGCAGCGTTCGCGGGTAACTTCGCCGGGGATGCGGATGGCGAGGCCGGGACCGGGGAACGGGTGACGGCCGACGAAAATCTCGGGCAGCCCCAGCTCACGGCCCAGCGCGCGGACTTCGTCCTTGAACAGTTCGCGCAAGGGTTCGACCAGCTGCATATTCATCCGTTCGGGCAGGCCGCCGACATTGTGGTGGCTCTTGATCGTCACGCTCGGCCCGCCGGTGAAGGAGACGCTCTCGATCACGTCGGGATAGAGCGTGCCCTGAGCGAGGAAATCGGCACCGCCAATCGCTTTGGCCTCTGCTTCAAACACATCAATGAAGGTCTTGCCGATAAACTTGCGCTTGGCTTCGGGGTCAGTCAGCCCGGCCAGTCCGTCCATGAACAGATCGCGGGCATCGACAACCACCAGCGGGATATTGTGATGATCACGGAACAGCGTTTCAACCTGTTCGCGCTCATTGAGCCGCAGGATGCCGCCATCGACGAAGACGCAGGTCAGCTGCTCGCCAATCGCTTCGTGGATCAGCACGGCGGCAACCGCGCTATCGACCCCGCCCGAAAGCCCGCAGATCACTTTTCCTTTTCCAACCTGCTCGCGGATATCGGCAATCTTGGTGGCGCGGAATTCAGCCATGGTCCAGTCACCAGCAAGGCTGCAGATGCCGTGGACGAAGTTCGAAATCAGCTTCGCGCCATCGGGAGTGTGCACCACTTCGGGGTGGAACATGGTGGTGTAATAGCGCTTCGCCTCATGGACGCAGATGGCAAACGGCGCATTGGGCGAAGTGCCGATCACCTCGAAACCCTCGGGCGCGCGGGTGACGCGGTCACCGTGGCTCATCCACACCGGATATTGGCCGCCAACCTGCCAGAAGCCATCGAACAACGGGCTGCATTTGAGGATTTCAACATCGGCACGGCCAAATTCCGCCGCATGGCCGCCTTCGACCGTTCCTCCCAGCTGGGTGCACAGCACCTGTTGACCATAGCAGATGGCGAGGATCGGCACGCCTGAATCGAAAATACACTGCGGTGCGCGCGGGCTGCCCTCGTCCGTCACGGAGGCCGGTCCGCCTGAAAGGATCACACCTTTGGGCTTCATGCGGTGGAAGGCTTCCTCAGCCGAATTGAACGGAGCAATCTCGGAATAGACCCCCGCTTCGCGCACGCGGCGGGCGATCAGCTGGGTGACCTGGCTGCCGAAATCGACGATAAGGATCGAATCTGAAGGCTGAATGCTCATGACAGGCCGATAATGGCGGTCGGCCTTGCTGGCAAGGTGGGGGGCTGGCAAGGTTGGGGATGCGGGATTGTCACAAGTGGTGATTGCATTTTTTGCAACCGTGCGGGCGGTCTTTGCGTGTGCAATCTCTACCAGAATAGTTATGTTGCGACTGCGAACTGATTTCGCACACGCAACAGGAGAAAACCCATGCGCAGCATCGTAAGCATCGTGCTGCCGGTGATCATCGCCGCTTCAACCAGCGGCCTGATGTTCGTCGCGGCGCTCGTCTAAGACAACGCCAAGCAGCACCCCCAAACAAACGGCCGTCCGGCATAGACCGGGCGGCTGTTTTGTTTTGTGGGTTAGCGGTTGCCGACTTGTGTCAGGGCGGTGCCAGCCCGCTCCTGTCAGATTTCCAGCCGTGCAGTAACGCGAATATCGCGACCGCTGAGCGGCGCATAGTCCTTGAGGAACGAGGCATGGCGGCGCGCGCTCACATCGAACAGATTGTTCGCTGACAGCACAAAGCTGAGCGGCTTGTCCCCGCCCCACGGACGCCAGGCAAGCTCAAGATCCGCCGTGATGAAGCCGGGTGTCACGGTTTCATTGGGCGCGGTGCGGCGCTGCGCCGTAACACGCTCGACCTTGGCCTTGATGTCCCATTTGGGCGAAGTCAGCCCCAGCCCACCCGCCATGCGCAACGGCGGAATGCGCGGCGCGGGACCATAGGCGGTGATATCGGCATGGACATAATCAGCCAGCGCATCGGCGCTCAGCTTCCAGTCGCCAAACCGCGCCAGCACATAGGAACCTTGCACTTCAAAGCCGTAATAACGCGCGGATGCCTGCCGGATCTGATAGACCGGAAGACCATCCTCCACCACGCCCGTTCGGTCTTCATAGGTGAAGTTGGTGAACCACGAGTGATAGACCGAGGCTTCGAAGGTGAAGTCATCGCCGCTGCCGCGCAGGATTGCTTCAAGGCTCAGCGCCCGTTCGGTCTTGAGGTTCGGATCGCCGATTTCGAAAGCTTCTGTCCCCGCATGGGGGCCATTGGCGAACAGTTCCTCGGCAGCAGGCGCGCGTTCGGTGCGCGAGGCATTGATGCCCGCCTTCCAGCCGGGTGCAAAATCCCATGCCGCACCGAGCGCACCCGAAAGCGTGCTGAATATGCGATTCATCGTGGCGAACTGCGGCTGCAAAGGCAGTGCATTGGCACTAAGTGACGAATGTTCAAACCGCGCACCCGCCTCCAGCTTGAACGCACCAGTCTCGTATTCCTGCAAGGTGAACAGGCCAAGCTGGACCGTGCTGTTTTTGGGCAGGAACGCCTCATCACCGACGACATTGAAATCGCGCGCGACCAGCTGGACGCCACTCGCCCCGCGCCAGCCACCACGCTTGGCCTGCGCCAGTTCCAGCCGCGCCTCCAGTCCCTTGTTGAAGAAGGTGGTGCCGATGGCTCCAGCGGGATCAATCTCGGCGTGCTGATAATCGGCATAGCCAAAACGGAAGGCGATCTTGTCGATCAGCGCACCACCCGCATTGACCTCGGCGCGGGCATCGATGCGGTCCTGCTTCAGGTGCAGACGCGGGCCTTCTTCGCTTTGGCCGGGTACAGTCGCGAAGCGGATCGGGATGCCGTAGAGGCTATCGGTGTGGCTATAGGACACACCCACATTGCCGCCGTCGCCGATATAGGCAGCGCCCACCCCGGCGTTCCAGCTGCGGGCGGCGGAATTGGGCAAGGTGCCTTTGACGGCAGCATTGGCAGCAAAATCGACATCAGATACTGGGTCGAGGGCTAGCAGGCTTGAAGCCAGCGCCTGTGCGCGCAAGGCCGGGGTCAGGGCATAGCCACCGATGCGCAGATCGTCGCTTTTCGACCAGCTGCCATCGCCATGGATCACCCAGCCGCTGCCGAATTTTACGTCCATCGACCCGGCTAATGACCGCTCATTGGCCGCCGATCCATAAGTGGCGATGGCTCCGACATGAACCGGTTCATCTATCAGCCGCCCCGGAATGCGGCGATCAATCACATTGACCACGCCGCCGATGGCTGACGAACCATAAAGCAGCGATTGCGGCCCGCGCAGCACTTCGATGCGCTCGGCCAGCAGCGGATTCACCACGCTGGCATGGTCTGCCGAAGTGTTCGACACATCGATTGCGCCGATGCCGTCAGTCAGCACGCGCACCCGTTCCCCCTGAAGGCCGCGCAGCACCGGGCGCGAGGCGGTGGGACCAAAGCTGGTGGCAGAAACGCCAGGAGTGTTGGCCAGCGTCTCGCCAATCGAGGGGCGTAGCGACTGGCTGAGCTCGGTCCCCTGAATCACCGCTATGCCCGAAAGCACATCCTGACGGTTGCGCTGAAGCACGCCGGTGACAATGATTTCCGGCGGCAGATGATCGCTATCGACCTGATCGGGACCGGCGGTGGCTGGCGGCGCTACCTGCGCAACAGCGGAAATCGGGACGCACAATGCAGCAAGCGCGCAGCTGGCAAACAGGGAAAAACGGTTCATGCGGCATCCAATGATATAATGTTACCTCGTCCCGGATTGCGCCTCTAACGCATCCCAAGCGATGTTACAATATCTCATTGATCGACGTGACACCCCCCGCCGGATCGTGCCCCTAGCGCGGCGGAAAGCTGTTATTACTTGCCCGCCAGATCTTTCACCAGGTCAAACAGATAGTCGCGGCCCGCATAGAGCGCCTTTGCTTCCATCTTTTCGTTAAGCCCGTGCATCCCATTGCCATCGGGGTTCGACCATGTTCCCGGCACACCATAGGTCGGAATGCCGACCGCCGCGAGGAAGATGGCATCGGTGGCCCCGGTCGACATGGCCGGGATTACCGGCACCCCGGGGAAGTGCTTGGCGGCAAGTCTGGTTGCGGGCCCCATGATCTTGGGATCGAGTGGCGGCGGCATGGCAATGGGGCGCACCGGCGGGGTTTTCGTCACCTTGACACCCGCATCGCCGATGGCAGCGGCAAGCTGACCCAGCACTTTGTCAGAGGTGTGGCCGGGGAATATCCGGCAATTGACATTGGCCCCGGCGCGTTGCGGCAAGGCGTTGTTGGCATGGCCGCCATCGAGCAGCGTCGCCACGCAGGTGGTGCGCAACATCGAATGGAAGGCGCGATCGGTATTGAGCAGCGCCTCAGCCTGCTTGTCGCCCGGATTGGCGGCAATCGCCTGCATCGCTGCGCCCATTGCGCCACCGCGTGATTTGCCGGCCTGCGCGAAATAGACCCGCGTGGTTTCCGATAGCTCGACCGGAAACTCCAGCTTCTGCAACTTGATCAGCGCATCGGAGAGCTGATAAATCGCATTGTCCGGCACCGGCATCGAGGAATGGCCGCCAGGGTTGGTGGTTTCAAGGCGATAGTTCTGCACCGCCTTTTCGCCAACCTGCATGGTTTGCACTACCAGTTTGCCGCCATCCATCGTGCCCTTGCCATCGGTGCGCCCACCGCCGCCTTCATTGAGCGCGAATTCGGCGTCGATCAGATCCCGCTTGTTCTTGGAGAGCCACTCCGCGCCATTGAAGGCATGGGTTGTCTCTTCGCCGCACGTCAGCGCCAGCTTGACCGTGCGCTGCGGCTGATACTTAGCCTTGGCAAAGCGCACCAGCGCATCGACCCAGACCGAGGCCATCGCCTTGTCGTCAAAAGTGCCACGGCCATAGAAATAACCGTTTTCCTCGATCAGGGTGAAGGGATCGCGCGTCCAGTCCTCGCGCCGGGCTTCAACCACATCGAGGTGGCCAAGCAGCAGCATCGGCTTGGCCGTTTTCGACTTGCCGGGATAGACTGCAACGATGCCGCCTTCTTTGGGCTTCTCGGGAATCGAAAAAATAGTGATCTGCGCATCGCTCATCCCCGCCGCCTTCAGCCGCGCCCCCATGCGCTCGGCTGCCAGCGTGCAACTGCCTGCCGAGAGTGTGGTGTTGGTCTCGACCAGCTCTTTGTACAGACTGCGGAACTCGGCCTGATCGGGCCGCAGCGGGGCGGTTTGCGCAAGTGCCGGTGTGGCAAGTGCGGTGGCGGCCAGCAGGGTAATGACGGAGCGCTTCATGGGCTCCCCCTTGATGAGATTTATGGATTCAGTGAAGCAGTTTGCTGCTACTTTGGAAAGCCCTGCACAAAAGAATGGCGGTCAGGGTGCGACCAGTTCGAACGCCGCCCATTGCGCAGGTTCGCGGGCCCCCTCCAGCTTGCCCTTGCGCAGGTCGAGAATGCTGAGCCGCAGTGCCTCGGCGGGGCGCGAACCTTTGGCGGCATAGCGCAGCGTCCCGCTGGTCAGCGCGCGGGCAATATCATCGCGCACCGGCCAGTGCGTTGCGAGGATATTGTCCGCACCCGCGAGGATAAAGGCCTGCGCCAGACCCGAAAGGCTGGGCGCATCAGGGCCGGAACCGGCTGCCGTATTGCAAGCGGAAAGCACCACCCAACTCGCCGGAATGTCCATCCGGCTGATCTCGCTGGCAAGCAGCAGGCCGTCGTCAGTGCCTGATGGTGACAGGACCAAAGCGGGTTCACGCAGTCCTTCGAACTCGCCAGAAACCAGACCATGCGTGGCAAAGGCGACAACGCTGCCCGGCTCGATTTTTGCTCCGGACAGCGCCGCTTTGGTTGCCGCTGATCCCGAGAGGATGCGCGGATCAGTAGCGCCGATGGCGGCGGCGATCTCGGCCATTTCTGCGCGCGCTTCGGGCAGGACAGCCAGCTTGGCCAGACCTTCGATTCGCCCGCCGCGCATGGCCAGACCGCCATTGGAACCGCCAATCACAGTATCACCCATGGCAAACAGCGTCGATGTTGGCGCAGCGCTGCCCATGCTGTCTTGCCGAGGCGCTCCGGGCAATCGGGTAATCGCCATCCGGTCAATCAGGAAGTTCTTACCCTTCGCATCGGGAACCAGCACGGCAAAGGGCAGCGCGCCAAGTGACTGGCTGGCACTGACCAGCAGGTGCCTCGTGCTGCGCAGTTGCCCCGCCAGCTTGGGCGAGAACAAATCGTGGTAAAGGCGGCTCGATTCCGCGCGATCAAATGTTTCAACGCCCCCATCGGAATCGAGCATGGCGCGCAGGGCTGCAATCCGGCCATTGATCATCGCGCCGCTGGCTGCCGAGATATACTGGGTCACCCCACGCGGCGTGAGCGCCGTTACCAGAATGCGATCATAGGTTCCCGTAACATTGAGGAACAGTTCCCCCTTGCCCAACCTGCGCTGAACATCGGCCAGTGGGACAGCAGTGAACTGTCCGAAACTTGCCCCTTGTGCCAGCAACTTGCGGTCTGCTTCAGTAATCGCTGTATCAAGTGCGGCAAGACGGACATTGGCAGCGGCGAGATCGAATTCTGATTTCGGTGCAGCAAGCTGGGTCTCTATCCCGCTCATCACGCCGGCCCTATCGGCAGCCAGTTTGCGGCGGACATCGAGTTCGGCCTTGATCTCGGGCCTGGCCGCTTCGGCCCGGCGCGCGGCGGCGGCAGCGGCTGCGGCATCAACGCTGGAACGAGCCGACCATTGCTGCGCTTCAAAAGCCCCTGCGGCATCCCCGGCACGCTGAAGCACTTCGGCCAGATAGGTGAACGCACCGCGCGCATTGGCGGGCAAGGGCGAGGCAGGATTGATGCCGGCATTGGCGACCAGTCGGGCATAAACGTCATGCGCTTGCTCGATAAGCTGGGGCGATGCCAGTGTTGCAGCCCGGCTCTGAACCAGCAGCAGCAGAGCGCGCTCGGCCAGCAGATCGGGATGGGCTGGCGGCACAGCAGCACCGCGCAGTGCGACGCCTTCGATCATGGTCTTTTCCGCCAGCACCAGGTTGTTTTTGGCCAGGGCGATGCGTGTAAGGTTTACCCGCGCCAGCATCCGGTCACGGTGCTGCGGCGGCAGCTTGCGGTCACGCGTGGCCAGCACCTTCTGCTGCTCAGCCAGGGCCTCATCCAGCCGGTCAAGGTGGAGCAACGCGATGGCCCGCACTTCATGGGCCTGAAGCGCGCGATTGCTTTCGGGTCCAAGCTGGCTCTCGATCACGGCGATTGCCTGATCAAGGAAGGCCACGGCATCGGCGTAGCTGCCCGAATCTGACAAGGCATTAGCAAACATACTGCGCATCGCTGCACTGTTCTGGTTCGGCGCACCCGATGCCAGTTCGACAGCCTCGAACGCGCGGCGCAGATAGGGAGCGGCCGTTTTGGGCCGTGCCTGCCGGATCAGAATCGCGCCCAGATTGGCATAGAGGTTGGACATCGCCGGATGCCCCTTTGGCAGTATCGCTTCTCCCAGAGCGATACCTTCCCGCGCCATGGCGACGGCATCATCGCTGCGCCCCAGCGTGTGCAGATAGGCCACACGATTGGCATACCAGATGGTGACATCGGGCGGCACCGGATCAAGCTGGCGGCCCATGGCAATCGCTTCGGCATTGAGCGCCAGCGTATTGTCGGTCCGTCCGGCTTCCCAACTGATACTGGCAAAGTTGGCGATTTCTGTGGCCAGTTGCTTGTTCGGCTTGCCTCCAGCCAGTTCACGGTAAATCGGCAGGCCGCGCTCAGAGGCGGAAAGAGCGGCGGCGTGATCCCCCTTGAGATTCGCAATGAATGCTTTGACGTTCAGCGTATCAGCCAGCGCCTTGCGATAGGTTGGCCCCGCCTTTTCAAGCTGCGGTAGAATCTCGGCGATGATCGCTGCAGCCTCGTCCACTTTGCCTTGCGTGGCGAGACCTGCCGCAACACCTTGGCGACGAGCGGCAATTTCCGGATGCCCAGCCGGATAAAGTCGCTGTGCCGCTTCGAGAGCTGCGGTAAAATTGGCCAGATAGCCCCTGGGGTCAGCTTCGGGATCGCCCGCCTCGGCCTTGGCGATCAGCCCATCAAGCTTGGTGCGATCCACGGATTTAGCGGTGGCCGGGGATGTCTGACTGGCGAGCGCCAGCGCAAGAACCAGCCCGCCACGAATCCACCGGTTTACCATTCTGCTACCCCCTGAATCACCGCCGCCTTTCACCACAATCGCCCTGTGGATGGAAGCCTATTACGGGTTCCGCTTTGGGGCATCAGTGCCTATATGCTCACTATGTCTGAAACTCCCGAAATCACTCCCGCAAATGTGCCTAACGCCAATGCTTATGGCGCCGATCAGATCAAGGTGCTCAAGGGCCTTGATGCCGTGCGCAAACGTCCCGGCATGTACATCGGCGATACCGACGATGGTTCGGGGCTTCATCACATGGTTTTCGAGGTATCGGACAACGCGATTGACGAGGCTTTGGCCGGGCATTGCGACCTCGTCCTGATCGAGCTCAACCCCGATGGCTCGGTGAGCGTCGAGGATAACGGACGCGGTATTCCCACCGGCATCCATTCCGAGGAAGGCGTTTCTGCCGCCGAAGTCATCATGACCCAGCTGCATGCGGGCGGGAAGTTTGAGAACACTTCGGATGACAACGCCTACAAGGTTTCGGGCGGGCTGCACGGCGTCGGCGTTTCGGTGGTCAATGCGCTGTCCGAATGGCTGGAGCTGACCATCTGGCGCGATGGTGAAGAGCACTGGATGAAGTTCGCGCACGGCGATGCTGTCGGCCCGCTGGTGGTCAAGGGTCCGGCTCCGTCTGATGGCAAGGGCGGCACCAAAAAGGGCACCCGCGTCACCTTCTTCGCCTCGACTGAAACGTTCAAGAACGTCCTGGAATTCGATTTCGAAAAGCTGGAGCACCGCTACCGCGAGCTCGCTTTCCTCAATTCGGGTGTCCACATCCTGCTGCGCGACAAACGCCATGAAGAGGTCAAGGAACATGACTTGTTCTACGAAGGTGGGATCGGCGCTTTCGTTGCTTATCTCGATCGCAACAAGGTGCCGCTGCTGCCCAATCCGATCGCGATTTCATCCGAGCGTGACGGCATCGGCATTGAGGTCGCGCTCGAATGGAACGATTCGTATTACGAAAACGTCCTGTGCTTCACCAACAATATCCCGCAGCGCGATGGCGGCACGCACTTGGCCGCTTTCCGCGCCGCGCTGACCCGTACGCTGAATGGCTATGCGGAAAAATCAGGAATGATGAAGAAGGAAAAGGTCAGCCTGACCGGCGATGATATGCGCGAAGGGCTGACCGCGATTGTCTCGGTCAAGCTGCCTGATCCCAAGTTCTCATCGCAGACCAAGGACAAACTGGTGTCCTCTGAGGTGCGTCAGCCGCTTGAAAGCCTGATGGCTGACCGGATGAGCGAATGGCTGGAAGAAAATCCCGCCTATGCCAAGCAGGTGGTTGGCAAGATCATTGATGCCGCCGCCGCCCGTGAAGCGGCCAAGCGCGCGCGCGAACTGACCCGCCGCAAAGGGGCGATGGACATCGCCTCGCTCCCCGGCAAGCTGGCCGATTGTCAGGAACGCGATCCCAGCAAGTGCGAATTGTTTCTTGTTGAGGGCGATTCGGCAGGTGGCAGCGCCAAGCAGGGGCGTGATCGCCACTATCAGGCGATCCTGCCGCTCAAGGGCAAGATCCTCAACGTCGAGCGCGCGCGGTTTGACCGGATCATCAGTTCCAAGGAAGTCGGCACGCTGATTCAGGCGATGGGCACCGGCATCCGCGATGAATTCAACATCGAGAAGCTGCGCTATCACAAGGTCGTGATCATGACCGACGCCGACGTTGACGGCGCGCATATCCGCACCCTGCTGCTCACCTTCTTTCACCGCCAGATGCCCGAGATCATCCGCGGCGGTTATCTGTTCATCGCCCAGCCGCCGCTCTACAAGGTCGCCAAGGGCCGCAGCGAGGTATATCTCAAGGATGCCGGCGCGCTTGATCGCTATCTGGTCGAGGCGGGCCTCGCCGGTCGCGTGCTCGAAACCGGCGGCGGCGCGCGCGCGGGCGCAGAACTGCAATCGCTGGTCGAACATGCGATGCGGATGCGCAGCCTGATGGGCTTCGTGCCCAAGCGCTATGATCCGGCGATCATCGAGGCACTGGCCATGGCTGGCGTGCTCGATCCAGATCAGGACCGCACCACGCGCGAAACGGCGCTGGCCCGCGCCGCCCTGTGGCTCGATGCCGGTGACATCGAGGCGAAATGGACCGCTTCGATGACCGACAACGGCAATGTCACTGTCCAGCGCCTGTGGCGCGGGGTGAAAGACCACCACGATGTTGAGGCCGCCTTCCTGATCAGCGCCGAAGCCCGCAAACTGGCGCGGCTCGCCGGGGAACAGGCCGATGTCTATGCCACCACCGCCCGGCTGGTGAAGGCCAGCGTTGCGGTTGAGGAAGTGGTTGAAACCGCAGCTGATGAGGGCGACGAGACAGAGGCTGAGGCCGAAATCGCCGCCACCCGCCCCAAGGCGAACGATGGTGCCATCACCCGGCCATCCGAACTGCTCGACGCCATTCTCAATGCGGGCCGCAAAGGCCTGTCCATCGCCCGCTACAAAGGTCTGGGCGAGATGAATGCCGAACAGCTCTGGGAAACCACGCTCGATCCGGAAAACCGCGCGCTGTTGCAGGTCAAGGTCGAAGACGCCGATGTTACCGACGAGATATTCACCCGCCTGATGGGTGATATCGTCGAACCGCGCCGCGATTTCATTCAGGAAAACGCCCTGAACGTGGCCAATCTGGACGTTTGATCGCAGGCTGTCATAGTCCGGCAACAGTGATGCCGAATTGAAGGTCGCCATGGGCCGCAGGAACGTATTTTTTCGCATGGGTGCAGCGTGGTTGCTGCTAGTGACGCTTGCGGCCTGCGCAACCACTGGCGGCTCACATCAGGCCGCCGCTCCCGTCACCATCGGTATCGCGGCGATCAACGATTTCCATGGCGCGCTGGAGCCACCTAAGCAATCTGTGGTCTTCCCTGACGGCAAGGGTGACTATTTCAATGTGCCGGCTGGCGGCGCGGCCTGGCTGGCAAGCACAGTTGATGCGGTGCGCGGCAAATATCCCAACCATCTGACGCTGTCGGCAGGCGACATGATCGGATCGTCGCCGATCACCTCGGCTCTGTTCCTTGATGAACCGACTATCGAGGTGATGAGCCGCATCGGCATGGATTTCAACGCGGTAGGCAATCATGAACTTGATTTCGGGATCGATGAACTGCGGCGCAAGCAGACGGGCGGCTGCGCGCAATTCACCGCGCGCAAGCCTTGTCAGGTAGAGAAATTCCGCGGTGCGCAGTTCGGCTACCTTGCCGCCAATACGCTCACCCAAGATGGCAAAACGCTGTTTCCCGGCACCGCACTGCGCAGCTTTGGCAAAGGCCGCCGCAAGGTGACTGTTGGTCTTATCGGCTTGACACTGAAGCGCACAGACTTGCTGATTCCAACAGAAGTGCAGAAACAGGTTCGCTTCACCGATGAGGCTGACACCGCCAATGCGCTGGTGGCACAGCTCAAGGCCGGGGGCGCAGATGCCATTGTCCTGATGATCCACCAAGGCGGGCGCACCAGCGAACCGGGACCGGATACGTGCCAAGGGCTGAGCGGTGATATCAAGCCCATACTGGACCGGCTTGATACCCGCATCGATGTGATCATTTCGGGCCATACGCATTGGGACTATGTCTGCGAATACGGCACCTACAATCCCGCCAAGCCCTTCCTGATGACCAGCGCGGGTCTGTGGGGCAAACTGGTGACAGACATCACGCTGGTGATTGATCCGCAGGCGCACAAGGTACTGTCACGCCGGGCGAACAATGTCGTCGTCCAATCGCCAGCTTACCGGGCATCGACCGCAATCATCGAGAACAGGTCTGACTTTCCGCAATACGCCCCCCGCGCCGATATTGCCGCCTATGTTGCGCGCTATGTTGCGGAGGCAGCGG
Source organism: Novosphingobium sp. Chol11 (assembly GCA_945906105.1). Classification (GTDB taxonomy): domain Bacteria; phylum Pseudomonadota; class Alphaproteobacteria; order Sphingomonadales; family Sphingomonadaceae; genus Novosphingobium. Next base: position 15,263 of record CAMDQO010000014.1, read on the forward strand.
ACTATGCGAAGCGTCCGGTCGGCAAGATCGCCGCGCCGGTGGACAAGCTGGAAGGCCCCTTGAGCAATACTGGCGGACCGCTGGGCGGCCTGATCGCCGATGCCCAGCTGGCCGCAACCGCGGGGGCTGGCGCGCAGATCGCTTTCATGAACCCGTTCGGTATCCGTCGTTCTCTGAATGCCGCCAGTGATGGCTCTGTAACCTTTGGCGATATCTATGCCGTCCAGCCGTTCAACAATGAACTGGTGACGATCAGCCTGACCGGCGCAGAGATCAAATCGGTGCTTGAGCAGGGGCTCGATAACAATGGCCCCGAACAGCTGCTAGCCCCCTCGGTTGGGTTTCATTATTCCTATGATCGCACCCAAGCTCTGGGCGCGCGCATCACCGCGATCACGCTGAACGGCGCGGCCCTCGATGCGGCGAAAACCTACCGCGTCACCGTCAGCCTGTTCCTCGCCAATGGCGGCGATACCTATACGCTGTTCCTGAACGGACGGGACAGGGTGATGGGAATGCTTGATGCTGCCGCGCTGGAGGCATGGCTGCAAGCGATCCCGCCGCGCATCGCGCCTGCCGAGGCGCGCATTCTGGACCTGCATCCCGAGCTCAACCCCAACAAGGTGCGCGCGCCGCCGGGTCAGAAGTATCGCTAACCGAACAACCTCTATCCAAACAACCAATGCCCGAGCATCCGCTCAAAAGGAAACGTGAAGAAACCGGCGATCAATAGCGCTCCCAGCACCATTCCGCGCACAGAGCTGCGATGACGGGCGTGGTTATGGCTACGTGCTGACCAGACGATCAACGGCACCTGAATCAGCGTCCAGATCGACAGCAGGTGGATCACGCTGAAGCCGCCCCGATTGATCATCCGTATCGCCAGACTGTCAATCGCGGTCATGGCCATGGCTGCAACCCAGACATAGCCCAGCACACGGTGCCGCTCATCACCCCGTCGTCGCCACAGCATGACGGGGGTCAATATCAGGGCTGTGGCAATCGTCGCCAGATGCACCCAGACCGGCAAGGGCACCCTGTCCCAGTCAGCAAAGCCCCGCGCCAGAGCCGTCAGCATCGCGGCCAGCACGATCAGCGCACCTGCACCCAGCAGGCGCTCAAACGTGTCAGGCGCGAGCCCCTTTACAGTTGCCATTACTGCCCAGGTCCTTCGTTGGTTGAGTGATCGCCGCCCATCACCGCCAGCTTGGGATGGCCGGGCATTACTGAGCGGTAAAAGGCAGCGATGCGCTGCATATCGGCGGCATAGTCACCGGTCAGCATCATCGTTGGCCCCAGCCCGCCCTCCATGCGCGCATTATCTACCCATGCCAGAACGATGGGAACCCCTGCTCCCATGGCAATATGGTAAAAGCCCGAGCGCCACTTTCCGGTTGATGAGCGCGACCCCTCAGGCGCCACCACCAGCATGAAGTCCTCATGCGCGGCAAACTGATCGATCATCTGATCGACATAGTTGTGGCTGGAAGATCGCACCACCGGCACCCCGCCCATTTCATGCATGAATCGTGTCAGCGGCCAGCGAAACAGGCTGTCCTTACCCATGAAGCGCGGCCGAATACCAAACTGGCGCGTGACTCCCAGGAAGAAGATAAAGTCCCAGTTGGAGGTATGCGGCGCGCCGATGATGACGCAGCGCGGGCTATCGGGTGCCTGTCCATGAATGGTCCAGCCCTGGCGGCGATAGATCCACAACAGCGCGCTTTGGGTAAGCCTTGAAAGCAAGGAAGGGCGCGTCATCGCGGCCTAAAACCCCGCCCCATCGGGCCATGTCGGCGCGGCCAGCCCCATGATCTTGAACAGCGCGCCCATCTGCCCTTCGCCGATCAGGCGCTCTTTGGCGGCATGGATCGCCGCAGCGTGTTCCGGCGCGAACGCGGTCAGCGCATCGGCGCGGGCTTCGATCCCCAATGCGCGCAGCCAGCGCCCCTGGGTGACTGTCCCCAGCCAGCGACTGCCGCGCGATTGGGCAATGGGAGCCAGTGTGGCAAAATCGACATGGGCAGTGAGATCAGCCTCACCCGGAGCGGCAAACGGATCAACCTTGCGATGCGCGCGCACCGCCTGAAGCGTCGAACCATCGCGGATCGCATCATGGCCATAGTCAATGAACAGCGCCGCACCGCCTTGCTCGACCAGTCTGCCCGCCACTTCATAGATGGTCGCCGCTGCGCCGGGATTAGTCTCCAGTATCGTCCCCAGCGGCGCGAGCTTGCGCGCTTCTGGCACCGCGCCGTCCATCGGCATATGTCCGGCAACCGGCAGAAAGCGGCCATCCCGGAAATCGATCATTCGCTCACGCCAGCCATCCTCGGTCATCACCAGCTGGCGCACCGGCAAGGCATCGAGGAATTCGTTGGCGACAATCAGCACCGGCCCATATTGCGGGATGGTCGAAAGGTCATTGTGCCAGAAAGCGTTAGGCACTGTGGCGAGCTGGATGTCTTTCAGCGCGGTCGATGTCTCGACAAAATGCACGCGCGGCTCGAGTCCATAGCGCTTGGCCGCCGCCAGCGCGTCGCGCGCCAAGGTGCCCCGACCGGGGCCAAGCTCGACATAATGGACCAGCTCTTCGCGCCCGGCACGAATCCAGATATCCGCCAGCCACAGCCCGATAAGTTCACCGAACATCTGGCTGATTTCGGGCGCGGTGATGAAGTCACCGCCCTCGCCCAGCGGATCCTTGCTGGCATAGTATCGGGCATTGGCCTCGCCCATATAGTGCATCACACTGATCGGGCCACTGTGTCCGATCAGCCGCTGGAATATCGCCGAGAGCGGATCGTCCGGGCTCATCAGGACTCAGGTGCGGCGGCAGGCACACCTTGACCCAGCGGCGGGCGGATAACGGCACGGATCAGCACGAACAAGCCCAGCGCAATCAGCGGCAGGGTAAGCCATTGCCCCATCGACAAGCCACTGCGCATGGCAAATTCCAGAAGCTGCTCATCAGGTTCGCGGTAGAATTCAACCACGAAGCGCCCAGCGGCTATGCCCGCCACAAAAGTGCCGGTCAGCAGTCCGGGGCGGTACCGCGCGCGGGTTTTCCAGAACAGCAACAGCATGACCACGATCATCAGCAGGCCTTCCAGCCCGGCCTCGTAAAGCTGGCTGGGATGGCGCGCGAGGGCATCATGGGCATCAGGGAAAACCATCGCCCAAGGCACGTCCGGGCCAGCCGGGCGGCCCCACAGCTCACCATTGACGAAATTGGCAAGGCGGCCAAAGAACATGCCGAACGGCACCGCGACCGAAACATAGTCCGTCACCCGCAGAAAATTAAGCTTGGCACGCCATGAGACCCACATCATCGCCATGGTCACGCCGATCAGCCCGCCGTGGAAGCTCATGCCGCCTTCCCACAGCTTGAGCAGTTCAAGCGGATGCAGCCACAGTTGCGGGGCATAGAAAGTGGCATAGCCCAGCCGCCCGCCAAAGATAACGCCCAGCGTGCAATAGAAGAACAGATCATCGGCATGGCGCTGCGCCATCGGTGCGCCGGGCAGCTTGAGCGTTTTCGAGACGTGCCAGTAGGCCAGCAGAATACCCGCCAGATAGGCCAGACTATACCAGCGCAGCATAAAGAAACCGAGGTCGATCCCCCGGGTGAGATGCAGGTCCAGCCAGTTGATCGGTGGATGCGCAGCAGCGGCAGCAAGCAATAGTGACAGCAAAGGGCTAACCCCCTAGAACCAGTGGTGAACCTGCTTCTGGCACAGCCGGACCAAGGATGGAACCGGCTGTGGACAAGGGGTAGTGGGATAGAGGTTAAAACCGGGAATGCCGAGCGAACTAGACCTTACGCTTAAAGCTGTGATGGATGCCCTGACTGCACCGGGTGCCCCGCTCGAAACCGCAACAATCCGGCGCTTTGGCCATGATCTGCCTGCTTTGCGCAATGCTCCCCCGCACTTGCCCGCATTTTTCGCGCATTATTGCCAGGAACACGCCGATAAGTGTTTTCTGGTCGAGAGCGATCGGCGGCTGACCTTTGCCGAGACCTATACGCTGGCGCATGAGGCCGCCATGGGTCTGGTACTGCGCCACGGCGTGAAACGCGGCGAGCGAATCGGCATCGCCGCGCGCAATTCGTCGAACTGGATCATCGTTTACATGGCGGTGCTGATGGCGGGCGGCTGTGCAACTCTGCTCAATGGCTGGTGGACCGGGGAGGAAATGGCCGATGCCATCGCGCTCGCCGATTGCCGCCTGATCCTCGCCGATCCGCAACGCTCCGCGCGGATCGAGGGAGCAGGACATGACGGACAAGTTGTGGTCTTTGATCACGGCCTTCCGCGCGATGGGCTGGCACCGCTGCTTGGTGCGGGTGAGATTGACGCAGGTATAGTTGGACTTCCCGATCTGACCGCCGATGATCTGGCGACGATCCTGTTCACATCGGGTTCCACCGGCCAGTCCAAAGGTGCGGTTTCTGACCATCGAGGCGTAGTGCACGGCACCTTGAGCTATGCCGCGCAAAGCCTGATGATCCTCATGTACCTGACCGGCCAGGGCAAGGCGCCGACCGCCCAGCCCTGCGCGCTGGTGGCGGTGCCGCTGTTTCACGTCACCGGCGAGATTCCGGTGATGCTGCAAAGCTTTGTGCTGGGGCGCAAGCTGGTGCTGATGCCCAGATGGGATGCGATGGAAGCAATGCGGCTGATCGAGGCCGAGCGGGTGAGCTATTTCGTCGGTGTACCGCTGATGAGCTATGAGATCGCCAGCCACCCGCAGCGCAGCAGCTTTGATATGTCGAGTTGTATGCATTTCGCCGCTGGCGGTGCCCCGCGCCCGATCGAACACGTCGTCGCCATCCGCGAGGCTTTGCCGCACGCCTTCCCTTTGCTCGGTTATGGCCTCACCGAAACCAACGGCGTGGGTTGCGGCAACTTCAACGAAAATTACGTGGCAAAGCCCGGATCAACTGGCCCCGCCAGTCGCCCGCTGGTTGAAGTGGAAATCCTCGATGATGCCGGCAGGGCTCTGCCACAAGGCGCCACCGGTGAAGTGGCCATCCGCTCGATCGCCAACTTCCTCGGCTATTGGCGCAACCCGGAGGCTACCGCCGCAGCTGTAACGGTGGATGGCTTTTTCCGCAGCGGCGACCTCGGCTATCTCGACGAGGATGGCTATCTGTTCATCGTCGATCGCAAGAAGGACATCATCATTCGTGGCGGAGAAAATATCGCCGCGAGCGAGGTGGAAGCCGCAATCTATGCGCATCCGGCGGTGGCTGAGGCCAGTGTTTTTGGCCTACCAGATGATCGGTTCGGCGAAGTTCCGGTGGCGGTCTATGTTGTGGTGGAGGGGATGCAGCTTTCGGACGATGACTTGCGCGGGCACCTTGAAAAGCACATCGCACCGTTCAAGATACCGGTGCGCTTCTGGCAGGAAACTGCTAGCCTGCCGCGACTGGGCACCGAGAAAGTTGATAAGCGCGCATTGAAGGCGCGCTATTCGGCCGGTTGGAACGCCCAACCCTAAGTCCTTAAACCAGCGGGCAGCCAGCTTGACAATCCAACGCATCGCCAACCAGCGCGACATTATTGAACGGCGCAGCATTGCCGCGGCCATCAGCGATCTTGCTGTCGATCTGGGTCCTGAAAAAGCGCGGCCCAAGGTCGTCGAACTGCTGCGCAGCGCGCTCGCCGATGGTCGCGAGGAGATCGCGCAACGTCTCGCCGCAAAGCCTTCCGCCGGGCATGATTGTGCCGCCGCACAGGCATTTCTGGTCGATCAGCTGGTGCGGCTGATCCACGATCACGTGGTCGGCGATGTCTATCGCGCCAGCAACCGCACCACCGGTGAGCGCATCACCATTCTGGCCGTCGGCGGCTATGGCCGGGGCGAGATGGCACCGCACTCAGACGTCGATATCGGCTTCCTCACCCCCGGCAAGCAGACCTCATGGTGTGAGCAAGTGATTGAGGCGATGCTCTATTTCCTGTGGGATCTGGGGCTTAAAGTCGGCCATTCGAGCCGCAGCCTTGATGACATGGTGCGCATGGCCAAAAGCGATCTCACGATCCGCACGGCGCTGCTTGAAAGCCGCTATGTCTGGGGCGATCAGGATCTGTTTGACGAGGCCGAACGCCGCTTCTGGAAGGAAGTGGTTTCCGGCACCGAGCGACAATATGTTTCCGAAAAGCTGGCCGAACGCAATGACCGGCACAAGCGGCTGGGTGACAGCCGCTATGTCGTTGAACCCAATGTCAAAGAAGGCAAAGGCGGTCTGCGCGATCTGCACACGCTCTACTGGATCGGCAAATATATCCATAAGGTGCACGATGTCTCCGAACTGGTCGGGGTCGGCCTGCTCAGCCCTGATGAGCACCGCGCTTTCCGCCGTGCCGAGAACTTCTTCTGGGCGGTGCGATGCCACCTCCACACCATAACCGGCCGCACTGAAGACCGCCTTACCTTTGATTTACAACGAGAAGTCGCGGCGCGAATGCAGTTCTCCGACCGACCTGGCAAAAGCGCGGTCGAGCGGTTCATGCAGTATTTCTTCCTTCAGGCGAAACGCGTTGGCGCACTGACCGGGCTGTTCCTTGCCCAGCTTGACGAGCAGTTCGCCAAGAAACAGCCGCGCGGACTGCTGGCGGGCTTTCGCGCAAGGCCGCGGATTCTTGCGGGTTACAAGGTTTTCGGCGGCAAGATTTCGGTGCCCTCGGACGATTGGTTCGCCGCAGACCCCGCTCGCCTGATCGAGATTTTCCATCTCGCTGACACGCACCGGCTTGAAATCCACCCCTCGGCGATGCGCCTTGCTTCACGTGATGCCAAGCTGATTGACGCAAAAGTGCGCAATGACGCCAAGGCCAATGCGTTGTTTCTCGAATTGCTTTCCAGTCGCAACGACCCTGAAACGGTACTGCGATGGATGAACGAGGCCGATGTATTCGGCCGCTTCGTTCCAGACTTCGGACGCGTCAATGCGCAGATGCAATTCGATATGTATCACCACTATACTGTTGATGAGCACACCATCCGCGCCATCGGTTTGCTCGCTGAAATCGAGAAGGGTGAGCGCCAGGAGGACCACCCGCTCGCCACCCGGCTGTTCCCGCTGATCGCTTCGCGCCGTGCGACCTATGTCGCGGTGTTGCTGCACGATATTGCCAAGGGGCGGCGCGGCGATCATTCGGAGCTGGGGGCAGAGGTGGCGCTGAAACTGTGCCCGCGCTTTGGTCTGGATGCCGATGAGACCGAGCTGGTCGCCTGGCTGGTGCGCACCCACTTGCTGATGAGCGCCACCGCCTTCAAGCGCGATCTGGCCGATTGGAAGACGATCGGCGATTTCGTCGAGGTGGTGCAATCGGTTGAGCGGCTGCGTCAGCTCACCCTGCTGACCATCGTCGATATCCGCGCTGTCGGGCCGGGCACCTGGAACAGCTGGAAACGGCAATTGCTCGGCGATCTTTACGAGGCCGCCGAAGAGCGACTGCGGCTTGGCCATGCCCAGCATGGGCGCGGCGCGCGCGTTACCGCCAAGAAAGAGCGTGTCGCTACCTTGCTAGGCAACAATGCCAAGCTGGTGGACAGCGTCGGCAAGCAGCTAAGCGATTCCTACTGGATCGCCGAACCCGATGATATCGTTGCACTGAACCTTGTTCAGCTGGAAGAAGCGGACGGCGCGGCGCTGCATGTGGCTTGCGAATATTATCCGGCGCGCGGAGCAACGCTCGTCACCGTGATCGCCGCCGATCACCCCGGGCTGTTCTACCGCATTGCTGGGGGCATTCACCTTGCGGGTGGCAACATCATTGACGCACGCATCCACACCGCGCGCAACGGCATCGCGGTCGACAATTTCCTCGTGCAGGATCCCTTGGGACGGCCCTTCATGGAAGCGAGCCAACTGGCGCGCATCCGCACGATGATCGGTGATGCACTGGCCAACCGGGTCAAGCTGGTGCCCCGGCTGGCCGCCCGCCCGCTCGCCCGTCCGCGCTCCGAGGCGTTTATCGTGCGCCCGCGCGTTTCCTTCGACAACAAGGCTTCGAATCGCTTCACCGTGGTTGAGGTCAACGCCCGTGATCGCCCGGCCCTGCTCAACCGGCTGGCGCGCGCGCTGTTCGAGGAGCGGCTGATCGTCCACTCCGCCCACATCGCCACTTATGGTGAACGTGCAGCGGATACATTCTACGTCACCGACGTGCTGGGCGAGAAGCTGGAAGAGCCGAATCGCCAGCAGCAGGTAGAGGCCAAACTGCTTGAGGCGGCTGAAGCGGACGTGGTGGAAGTTGAAGTGGCTTAGGCGGGAATTGCCCACTTCGCGCGCTCCAGTGGCGATTCAAAACTCCCGCTTCCCCACGGGCGCGATTCGCTTTAAGGAGCCGCTTATCTGTCACATTCAGGAGAACGGAACATAGCTCCCCCACCCCGGCGTATGCTGCAGCCCCCCACCAAGAGCGGGCCGCGCTACAATCAGCTCATCCAGTCGGACAAGGTCCGCGTGATTGATGAGAATGGCGAGAATATCGGCGTCATGTTCACCAACGAAGCCATCGAACAGGCAGCCGGAGTAGGGCTGGACCTGGTCGAAGTTTCGCCCAACGCCGATCCGCCGGTGTGCAAGTTCCTCGATGTCGGCAAGTTCCGCTACGAAGCGCAGAAGAAAGCCAACATCGCCCGCAAGAGCCAGAAGACGCAGGAGATCAAGGAGATCAAGATGCGTCCGAACATCGATGACCACGATTACGACACCAAGATGAAGAACGTGAACCGCTTCATCGCCGATGGTGACAAGGTGAAAATCACCCTGCGTTTCCGCGGTCGCGAACTTTCGCATCAGCAACTGGGCATGAACCTGCTCAAGCGCGTGCAGGACGATGTTGCCGAAGTCGCCAAGATCGAATCCTATCCGCGCATGGAAGGCCGCCAGATGCTGATGGTGCTTTCGCCGAAGTAATACCACTGCCAAACCTGCCCCGCTGGGGCAGGCTTGGCTGGGGGAAGTTTGGCTGGGTAGGTCACGTTTAGCCGCCCGCAACCGCGTCCTTGGCCGCTAGATAGCCAAAGACGAAGCTTGGCCCGATGTTGACACCCGAACCGGGGCTGGTGCGGCCCATTACCGATGCCGCCGAGACGCCGGTGGCGTATAGGCCCGCTATTGGTGAGCCATCCTCGCGCAGCACGCGCGCCCTGTCGTCGCAGACGACCCCGCCCAGAGTGCCGACATCGCCGGGGATGACCGGCACGGCATGGAACGGCCCTTCGCTGATCTCGCCCAACGACTGGTTGGGTTTGTGGAAGGGATCTCCCAGCCAGCGGTCATAGGCCCGCGCACCGCGGTGAAAATCGGCATCGTCATTGGCGCGCACGAAGCCGTTGAAGCGATCAACCGTGCCGCGCAGCGCAGAGGGATCGATGCCGAGCGATGCGGCCAGCCCTTCAATCGTATCGGCAGTGTGGAGGAAACCCTTTTCGGTCCATTCGGCGGGCTTTTTCGATCCGGGCATAGTGCCGGCGATCATGACATTCTTCATCACCCGGTTATCGAAGATGGCATAGCTCGGGATGGCAGGGGCAGTGCGGTTATGCTCGTTCATGCGCATGCAATACTCGGTGTAAGAGCCGCCTTCGTTCATGTAACGCGCACCAGTCTGGTCAACCATGATGGCATGCGGCGCGGCGGTAACGCCCTGAACGCCCGGCTTCATCGGCCAGAGCTCCGCGCCCGGCGGCAGAGCCAACGGGCTGCCAACAAAGCTGTCCATTTGCGCAATGGCCGCACCGTGGCGCATCATTTCCTGAATCATCTCGCCAGTATCGCCCTCGGTCACCGAAGTGTGCTCGATCTTGCTGCCGGGCATATATGTATCGCGCATCTGCTGGTTCATCGCGAAGCCACCCGCATTGACCAGCACGCCCAGCCGCGCGCCGATGCGCCATGGCTGGCCGTCCTTTTCGGTGACAACGCCGGTCACCCGATCGTTTTCGACGATCAATTCCTTGACCGGGCAATTGACGCGCAGTTCTGCCCCCGCCTGCAGTGCTGCCTGCATCATGCGCCCCTGCAACGCGGCACCAGCGGTGACATAGCGTTTGCCGGTCAGCTTCGAGGTGATCATGCGCAAACCCATGCGCACCAGCGCCTTCTTGGCGGCCCATGATTTCTTGACATGCGGCAGTTGCAGCGCGTCTTCCAGCGAGACCGGCATGTTGAGGAAGTTGGGGCGCAGCAGCGCTGCCTTATCGCCCAGTTCATTCACATTAAACAGGTCTGCCACCACCGTCCGGCCCGGAACCGAACCGCCTGGCGCTTCATCATAATAATCCGGCCAGCTGGAAATGCGCGAGAATTTGAGGCCTTTACCCATCAGGAAATCGAGCATGCGCGGCCCTTCCTGCAGAAAAGCCTGTCGCCGTGCCCTCGATGCGCCGGGGGCGTCATTATGATCGCCCACGACATGATTGAGATAGTGGGTGGCGGCTTCGAGACTGTCGGGAACACCGGCCTTGGCCATGAACGGGTTATTCGGAATCCACATCACTCCGCCAGACTTGCAGGTGGTGCCGCCGATCAGTCCGGTCTTTTCGAGGACGAGCGCGGTCTTGCCCGCGACTCGCGCCACAAGAGCTGCACACATCGAACCGCCGCCGCTGCCAGCCACGACAAAATCAAAAGTCTCGTCAAAGCCGCTCATCAACCCATCCCTTTCACGTAATTATTCTGCGGCCACTGCCAAGACACACCCCGGTGTGCCTTGCATGCCCCGGTGATGCGCGCGGCGGACGGCCCGGCACACAGCCCTCATAATATACTATGCGCCAAAATCGATGTATTTCTTGATGCTGAATTTTGCGGGCATTCCTGCAGTGATTTCGACTGCCTTCCAGAGCGGCCAATTGCATCGAATGGCCGACTATCCACCATCACCGCCACTTTGCCCCTCGCCAAACATGGTCATGATGGTTACAACAGAAACCATCATGACCACTGACACCACCCCCCGCAAGCTGAAGCCCTCCACCCTGATGATGGGTCTGGGCTATGATCCCAAGCTGTCCGAAGGCGCGCTGAAGCCGCCTATTTTCCTGACCTCTACCTTTGCCTTCCCCAGTGCGGCGGATGGCAAGCGGCATTTTGAAGGGATCACCGGCAAGCGGCCCGGCGGCTCGGACGGTCTGGTCTATTCGCGCTTCAACGGCCCGAACCAGCAGATCCTGGAAGAACGCCTTGCGGTGTGGGACGGGGCCGAGGAATCGCTGGTGTTTTCCAGCGGCATGTCGGCCATCGCCACCCTGCTTTTGGCACAGTGCAGCCAGGGCGATGTTATCGTCCATTCGGGGCCGCTCTATGCCGCGACCGAAGGCTTCATCGCCCGCACCTTGTCACGCTTCGGCATCGGTTATGTCGATTTCCCGGCGGGCGCTGACCAGCCCGAGATCGAGGCGGCTTTGGCCAAAGGCAAGGCGCTCGCCGCGGCGCAAGGCGGCAAGCTCGCCATGATCTATCTCGAAAGCCCGGCCAACCCGACCAATGCTCTGGTCGATGTGGAGGCCGTGGCCGCAGCGCGCGATGCACTGGGCAGCAGTGATGTTCCTATCGCCATCGACAACACCTTCCTCGGGCCGCTGTGGCAGCAGCCGCTGTATCACGGCGCGGATATCGTGGTTTATTCGCTGACCAAATATGCCGGCGGCCATTCCGATCTGGTGGCGGGCGGTCTTTCTGGGGCCAAGCGCTGGATGGATCCGATCCGCATGCTGCGCAACACCATGGGCACGATTCTGGACCCCAACACCTCGTGGATGCTGCTGCGCAGCCTTGAGACGGTGGAGCTGCGCATGACCCGTTCGGGCGAGAATGCGGCGAAAGTTTGCGCTTACCTGAAGGCCCATCCAAAAGTTGAGCGGCTGGGCTATCTGGGTGACATCAGCGACCCGCGTCAGCAGGACATCTTCAACCGCCATTGTAGCGGCGCGGGATCGACTTTTTCGGTGTTCATCAAGGGCGGTGAGGCGGAAAGCTTTGCCTTCCTCGACGCCCTGCGCATCGCCAAGCTGGCGGTCAGCCTTGGCGGCACCGAAACGCTTGCCAGCCATCCCGCCGCGATGACACACCTTTCGGTGCCCGACGAGCGCAAGGCCTTGCTCGGGATTACAGACAATCTGGTGCGGATTTCTGTCGGCATCGAGGACGCCGACGACCTGATCGCCGATTTCGAACAGGCGCTGGAGCAGGTCTGAGACACGCAACCGCTGCGGCGATGCGCCGCGCGGTTGACCGCTTGGGGCCGATCAGCGACACAACACCGAACTAACGGCCAGCAACGAGCCGCGATTTTCGGGAGACTGCGGCGAAATGGCCTATTTCAGCGAACTGCGCGATAACTGGCGTCCACTGTTGGCGGCAACGGTGGGCATCGGCACCGGCATGTCAACTGCAGGGACCATCACCAGCGTGCTCGCCCCCAGCCTGATCGCAGGCAACGGCTGGGCGAAAGCCGATTTCGCTGCGGTGGGCATGCTTGGCCTGTTCAGCACGCTCGCTTTCCCCTTCATCGGACGATTGGCCGATGTCCTTGGCGTGCGCTGGACCGCGTTGATCGGTCAGGTCACTCTCCCACTAACCTATCTCGCCTATGCAACGATCATGGACGGCAACCTGTCGACCTATATGGCGATTTTCGTGGTTCAATCTGTGCTTGCGGTGACGACCACAGCGACGGTTTATACCCGCCTGGCCGTCGAATTTTTTGCCAGGTCGCGTGGGCTGGCGCTGGCGATCGTCGTTTCAGGATCGGCAATTTTCGGCGCGATCGGCGGGCCGATCCTCAACAATTACGTTGAAGCAAGCGGCTGGGAGGCGACTTACCGGGCGCTGGCGGTGTTTGCCACGGTGGCCGCCGTTGTGGTATTCCTGTTGATCCCCAAAGGTGCCGGCCTGCCGCGCAAGGATGCCCCCAAACGCCGCGCGCGCGACGATTATCCGATGATTTTCCGCAGCCCAGCCTTCTGGATTCTGGCGGGCGTGATGCTGCTGTGCAACCTGCCACAGACCTTGCTGCTGGTACAATTGAAGCTTCTGCTGCTGGACAACGGCGTCAGTGGGCCGGGTGCCTCGATCATGTTCACCGCGCTGTCGGTCGGCATGCTGACCGGGCGCTTCGTCACCGGACTGGCACTTGATAGGTTCGAGCCGTATCTGGTCGCCTTCATCACCTTGGGCCTGCCGAGCCTTGGCATATTCCTCGTTGCCTCTAGTCTGGACGGCAGCGCAATTCTGACATTTGCCGTGTTCTGCATGGGCTTCGCCTTTGGCGCAGAGGGCGACATTGTCGCGTTCCTCGTCGCCAAGCGCTTCGGGTTGGGGGTTTACAGCTCGGTCATGGGGCTGCTCACCGCGATCATGTCGTTGTCCACCTCGCTCGGTGCAGGCCTGCTCGGCCTGACTCTCGCTCGGACCGGCAATTACAACCTGTTCCTGATGATCAGCGGAACCTCAGTGCTTGTTGGCGCAACCTTGCTGCTGGCGTTGCGCAAGGGGAATTCAGCACAGGCACCTTTGACCTCTATCTGACCGTTTGCGGAGCCGCAGTGCTGACCGGGGCGAGGTTGCCGCTGCTGCTCGGCCGCTTAGAAACTGCCCAGCATGTCTCAGCCGCCCACGGGTGACGCCAGACGCATCGGCTGGCGCTGCCAGTAAGTCAGCGAACGCCACAGCCATTCCATCGGTCCAAAGCGGAAGCGCGCCAGCCATAGCGGACTCCACGCCAATTGCGCCGCCCAGATTGCACCGACGACATAATAAAGCTGATAGCGCTCGAACTTGCCGTAAAGATCAAAGCCAAAGCCATAGAACAGCGCGGTGCAGATCAGCGTCTGCGCCAGATAGTTCGACAGCGCCATCTGCCCGACAGCGGCCAGTGCGCTCTGCAGCCACTGGAACAGGCCCAGCCGGATCACCGTCAGCGCCAGCCCAAGATGGCCGATCACCATGGCGAGGCGGCTGATCTCGTAAGTCCGTCCTGCCGCCGCAAAAGACAGCGTCGAGAACTGGCCATCGAGCACGATGCCAAGCTCGTAAACTCCGAGCGGAATGCCGAGCCCATAGCCGATCACCGCCATCAGCAGATAGGAGCGAACCGGCAAACCGCCCCCCAGCACACCATATTTGAGCAGGCCCATGCCAATCAGCATGAACGGAATCGCATCGAAAATCAGCCAGAAGGGCGCTGCGTTCCACTGGAACTCGAAACTTCCGGGGAACTGTTTAACCACGGCATTCCAGTAGGAACCATGATGGATGGCGCGCGATTCAGTAGCCATTTCGGCACTCGGCCAGATATGGGTGTCCTTTTTCTTCCACTCCTCGATGGCTTTGCTCTGATCAGGCGAAAGTGCCTGGCCAGAGGTTTGCACTTGCTGGGCGGCGACCGCCTTGTCATGGCTTTCAACTACCCCGCCATAATCAAGACTGGTCATCGCCGCCGCCAGCACCAGCAGCGCTACGCCAATGCCAATCTGCACCTTGGCAGGCAGCTTGCGCGGCGCAAACAACAGCAGGCCGCACATCGAATAGGCGAACAGGATCTCGCCGGTCCACAGCAGCAGTGACCAGTGGATGATCCCGAACAGCATCATCCACATCATCCGGCGAAAGTGAATTTCAGCCGCCATGATCCCGGCCCCGGCATTTTCCATGCGCTCGGTCAGCAGCACGATCCCCGCGCCGAACAGCAGCGAGAATATCCCGCGCATCGTCCCTTCAAAACCCACCGAGATTATTTGATAAACCGTCAGGTTCATGCCGCCCGAGCCGCCATCGGCCATCGGGTTATCATAGGCCTGCCACAGCAGCCCAAAAGCGGTGATGTTCATCATCAGGATGCCGAGCAACGAAAGTCCGCGCAGCACATCAAGCGATTGAACGCGCGCGGATTTGATTACCGGCGCCACAGCAGCATTGGACATAGGTCCATCCCCCCAGAGGCTGGTTGCCTGGTTGGACCCTGTTGCGCCGCTGGATTGGAGCCCCTACCAATCACGACGCGGGGGATAGGCTATTCGTGATGCAAACGAATTGCAAGAAGGGCAGAGTTCAGCCCTTCCACTCGCGCCGTTCTTCGGACTGGCGCAGCACTTCATAGGCCAGTTGCAGCGCTTGGAAGGCCTTGGCGGCATCCTCGTCACCGGGACGGACATCGGGGTGGACGAGTTTGGCCTTGGTGCGCCAGGCCTTTTTCACCGCTTCGAAATCAGCATCGGGATCAAGTTCAAGCAGTTCGAGCGCGCGCATTTCATCGCGGCTGCGGCTGCCATCGCCCGATCCGCCCCAGCCATAATGCGCGGCTTCCTGATAACCGGAATTGTCCCGCGTCTCGTCTGCTTCGCGCGCCGCAGCTTCTTCTTTGGTCAGGCCAGCGAAATAATCCCAGCCATTGTTGTATTCGGCGGCGTGGCGCTGGCAGAAGTGCCAGCGTTCCGGGCTGTTGGGTGATTTGGGGGCGGGGCAATCGCCGCGTTCGTTGCAGCCGTTGCGATCACACAGCCGCACCGTCACCGCATCGCGGGCACCTTCATAGCCACCCCAGCGAGGGAAGCCCCAACTATCTGATCTGCGCGCCCGATTCATCCAGCCCGAATAGGCGCAGCAGATGGCCTTGCGCAAGCAGAAGCGCCATCAATCTGTTGTTCAGGATTCTCGGCTATATTGTGCATTGCAATATCTGATAGCAGTGCCTATACTAAGCTAGGTGAGCAATTGGAGAAAGTGATGATGAGCAAGAAACTCGCGCTTTCCTCGGCCTTGTCAGTAATGCTGATGGCTGGTTTTGCGCTTTATGGTGAGCGTGTGGCCGATCTATCGCTAGGTGGCGGCAGCAGCTTTGCCTTGCCCGGCAAGATTGAGCTTCCCGGTGTCCCTGCACTGCCGCAGCTTCCGGGACTGCGCTAAGCGATAGAGCGGCAACCGGACAGCCCTCCCCCGTCCTTCGACAAGCTCAGGATGAGCGGAGGGAGGGCTAATAATTCAATCAACCGAGACAGTCACCGCGCGGCGATTCTTTGCCCAGGCATCTTCGTTTGAACCCACCGCGATGGGGCGTTCCTTGCCATAGGAAATCACCGTCAAGCGCCCGGCATCAACCCCCATGCTGACCAGATAGTTCTTCGCTGCATTGGCGCGCTTGTCGCCCAGAGCGAGGTTGTAATCACGGGTGCCGCGTTCATCGCAGTGGCCTTCGATCGAGGCGCGCTTGCCGGGATATTTGATCAGCCACTGCGCCTGTGCGGCGAGGGCTGCGGCATCGGAACTGTCAATATTGTGGCGATCGGTATCGAAATAGATGGTGTCCTGCCCCATCAAAGTCGTCACGAAGTCAGCCTGCGTGCCGGGTGCCGGGCCGGATTGCACCGTGCCCTGATTGGTATTGGTCGCGGTGGTGACATTGCTGCCGGGATCAGGCGGCAACTGCTTGGGTGCCTTAGGGGTGCAGGCAGCAAGCGCGGCGCTTGCCGTGAACAGCAGGATGATCGTCCTAGAGGTCTGCAACATCACTATTTCTCCTTCGTGCCGGGATTATGTTCCTAAAGCCGAATTACGGCAAGACCGGACCCCATGAGGGATCCGATGCATCAACCGGTGTCGGCAGCTTTCGCTCGTTCTTGCCGGTTAGATCAACTTGCCACAAGCTGGCGCGTCCTGATCCCTTTTCGGTGCGGAAAAACTGGATGATGCGGCCATTGGGCGACCAGGTCGGTGCCTCATCCTGCCAACCATTTGTCAGCTGGCGCATTGATGCGCCCGCTGGGCTCATCACCGCAATATGGAAATCTCCGGCAATATAGGTGAAGGCCACCTGATCGCCGCGCGGGCTCCATTCGGGTGTGGCGGCGCGGCCGCCGAAAAAGCTGATGCGCTTCTGGTCGGTGCCATCGGCATTCATGACATAGACCTGCTGGCTGCCGGAACGATCGCTTTCAAACACGATCTTGCTGCCATCGGGCGAATAAGAGCCGCCGACATCAATGCCGGGGCCGTCGGTCAGCCGCTGGGCCTGCCCGCCCGCCGCTGAAACCCGGTAAACATCCGTGTTACCGCCGATGGCCATCGAATAGAGAATCCACCGGCCATCGGGGGACCAGCGCGGGCTGAAGGTCGGATTGCGGCTTTGCGTGACCAGCCGCTGCTTGCCAGTCTCCGTATCATAAATATAGATTCGCGGATTGCCGTTGAGGTAACTCAGATAGACGATCTGCTTGTAATCGGGCGAATAACGCGGGGTCAGCGCCAGAGCCTGACCGGTAGTGATGAAGCGGTGGTTCGCGCCATCAGAATCCATGATCGCCAGCCGCTTGACGCGGTGATCCTTGGCCCCGGTTTCGGCGATATAGGCGATCTTGCTATCAAAGAACGGACTCTCGCCCGAAAGCCGCGAATAGACGAGGTCAGCACATTTATGCGCCGCGCGCCGCCATTCCGAAGGGCCAACCACCCATGCGCCCTTCACTAGCTGTTGGCTGAGCGAAACGTCATACAGGTAACAGCCGACGGTGATGTTGCCATCGCCATTGGCCCGAACAAAGCCGTGAACCAGCATATCCGTGCCCTTGCCCTGCCAGCTGGGGAAATCGGGTGCATTGATCTGCGCCATCGAAGGCGTGGGCAGCGCGTCCGGGCCGGTGGGCTTGAACAGACCGTTGTTCTTCAGATCATCGGTGATCACCCGTACCAGCGCCTTGCCAAGCCCGGCAGTGGAACCGGCGCTGGCCTGTGTGGCCACATCGGCATTGGTCGGGAATGTCGGGATGGCAATGCCGAGATCCTGCCATGCGGCTTCATCGGAAACGGTTCCGGTAAGGCCTTCCTCCTCCGTTGACTGCGAG
The DNA here is from genome assembly GCA_945906105.1 of Novosphingobium sp. Chol11. GTDB lineage: Bacteria > Pseudomonadota > Alphaproteobacteria > Sphingomonadales > Sphingomonadaceae > Novosphingobium. The sequence continues at coordinate 33,122 of CAMDQO010000014.1, forward strand.
GCTGGCTGTGCAGGTGGAACCGTTGGTTGAGCCGCCAAAGGCGAAGCGAGCATGAGTGCTGCCAACGGCATGATTTTCAAGATCATTGCGACAATTTCCTGTCAAAGCGGAAGGCGGATACCTTCTTCCATGCGCTGTAATACTGGCTTGGGAGGCTGAATGGCGAGGCCAGCCTAACGGACCGCATTGCCTCTTCGTAGTGCCGCTTAGCCTGCTGCTTGTTCGAATCTGTGACACCTTCCTGCCGAATAAGGCGCGGATCCCCGGCTAGGTTGCCATCGGCATTAAGATCCCAAGCCAGAATTGTAACGAGCTTATCGGTATCAACGCCTTGCGGCACCCGGCCTTGGAAAAATGGCCTGATTTCGCGCGCAATAGCGCCCTCTAAACTCGCCCGGATTAGCGGCGTCACAGCCGGTCCCGGAGGGGTTTTCGCCTTGCCATTGCCCACGCTTCCCGGAAGGAAATCCGCACCGATCTTACTTCCACCACCCGGTTTCTTGCCCTGATTGGGAGCTGGCGGCAGGAAATTATCGCCGATCCGCTGGCGCGGGGGCTGCGGTCGGGCAGCGACTGGCGTGGGGGCTGGTGGCATACGCTTCTGAACTTGTGGCGCGGGCGGCATCGGACGTTTTTGCACCGGCTGCGGAACAGGACGGGGAGGCGGTGGAGCAACCTTTGGCTCGGGGCGAGGCAGTGGAATGGGTGCGGCCGCAGGTGCAGGGGCCTGGGCCGGTTGTTCCGCCAATACGGGAGCCTCGGCGGTTCGCGCTTCTTCCACGCTCGGTGATCCTGCCTGAAGGCCCACCTCATCAGACAAAGTCACCGTCACCCGCTCCACTTTGGGTGGCGGCGCGGGCTTTGGCATCAGCACCAGCGCCGCGATCAGCCCGCCATGCGCCAGCAAGGCCAGCGCCAACCCGGCGAAGTCTTCCTGACGGATGCGGCTGAATGACATGGGCAAAACCTAAGGTGCTGCAACTGAACCGCTGGTGACCAGCGAAATCGCCTTGATCCCGGCATGGTTCATCTCACCCATCACGGCCATGACCTGTCCGTAAGGCAGTATCCGGTCAGCGCGGAGCGTCACTTGCGGCGGCTGCGCAGTCCCTGCCGAGGCGATTGCCACCAGTCGCTCAGTAAGCTCACCGGGGGCCAGTTCCTGCTCGTCGAGATAGATCCGGCCATCGGCAACCATGGATATGGTAATCTGCTGCGGTTCTTGCGGCAGGGCATTGGCGTTGCTTTCGGGCAGATCAACCGGAACCCCGGTGGCCAGCAACGGCGCTGTCACCATGAAGATCGCCAGCAGCACCAGCATGACATCGACCAGCGGGGTGACGTTGATTTCCGCCATCGGCGCGCGCCCGCCCCGGCGCGAGCGGCGGCGTGTGCTGCTGGCAAAACCCATCGCCACTATTCGGCCTCCAGTTCGCGGCTCAGCGTGGCGTGGAAGCGATCAGCAAAGCGTTGCAGGCGGGATTCAAAGCCGTTCACCTTCAGGCTCAACCGGTTATAGGCGATCACCGCCGGGATGGCCGCGAACAAGCCGATGGCGGTGGCAAACAGCGCTTCGGACAATTCCGGTGCGACCTTGGCCATAGTGAAAGCCCCGTCGGCATAGGACGAAAGCGTGCGCATGATCCCCCAGACCGTGCCGAGCAAGCCCACGAAAGGAGCCGCCACGCCGACCGTGGCAAGGATATTGAGCCGCGCGGCGAGCTTGTCCGCTTCAGCTTCCACCACGGTGTTCATCGCCAAAGCCAGCCGCTGGCGAATGCCCTCACGGTCAGGCTTGCGCGAAGCCATCGAACGCTTCCACTCGCCCAAGGCCGCACCGGCAACCCGCGACATCGGCACATCGCCTTTGGTCTTTTCCGCGTGGAAGCCCTCAATATCCTTGGCCTCCCAGAAATCAGACTCATAGGCTTTGCTGCGGCGGTTAAGCCGGGCCATCCGCCAGATAAAGGCAAAGATCGTGGTCCACACCCAGACCGAAGCGAGCAGCAGGCCGCCCATGATGATCTGCACGATCACATCGGCGCTGAGAAACAGCTTCACCGGATCGAGATTGGCCGGAGCAGCGAGTTGTGCACCGGCAGCAAGAAGGGGCAGAATGATCATTCGGTTTCCGTGGCTGTTGGAGCAATGGTGGCAAAGGCAGCGCGCCAGAGCGCGGGCTGGCGGCGGGGGCGACCGTCCGGCCCGACAAAGCCGACCCGAAGCCGCGCATCGACGAGTAATTTGCCCTGCCTGAACGCCTGCTGATGCATCCGGCACGAGGCGGCGCGCAGTTCCACCGCGCGGCTTTCAATCAGCACCTCATCATCAAGCCGTGCCGGGGCGTGATAGCGCAAGGTAAGCTCTGACACGGCATAGGCACCCCCGCCCGCCTCAAAAACAGCGCGCTGATCGATGCCGAGCAGGCGCAACATATCTGACCGCGCGCGTTCGAACCAGCGCAGGTAATTGGCGTGATAGACCACGCCCGATAGATCGGTGTCCTCAAAATAGGCGCGCACCGCGAAACGGTGGAGCGGGCCATCAAACAGGCCGGAGGAGGGTTGGGGATGCAGCGCCATGCCGGTTAACCATTAGCCCCGTGCCGAGTCGCAGGGCAAGCACTTGCAAGCAATCGGCGCAATTTCTGACACTGTTTGTCACGCACAGCGCACGACTTAGCGCTGATCGCTCAGCTTTCCAGCGGCACCATCTGGTAAAATTGCCGTCCGCCAAACAGATGGACATGCAGATGCGGCACTTCCTGATGGCCGTGCCTGCCAATGTTGGCGAGCATCCGGTAGCCGGGATCGACCAGCCCGGCTTCGCGCGCCACCTGCCCGACAGCGCGGATGAAACCGGCGATTTCGTGCTCCGAGGCCTGCTCGCTGAAATCATCCCAGCTGACCCAAGCCCCCTTGGGGATCACCAGAAGATGCACCGGGGCCTGCGGATTGATGTCATGAAAGGCGAGAGCAAACTCATCCTCATAGACCTTGTTGCAGGGTATCTCCCCGCGCAGGATCTTGGCGAAGACGTTACCCGGATCATAGGGTGCGCGTGGATTGATCGGCATCAGTCAGCGTTCCTTGCAGCCTTTTCAGCAATTCCCGACACGCCTTCGCGCCGATCAAGTTCAGCCAGCACTTCACCCAGCGGCACGCCCTTGGCTTGCAGCAGCACGATCAGGTGGAACAGCAGGTCCGCCGCTTCGCCCACCAATTCGGCGTGGTCGCCAGAGAGCGCGGCAATGACAGTTTCAACCGCCTCTTCGCCCAGTTTCTGAGTGATCTTGGGCAGGCCTTTGGCGTTGAGCTTTGCGACATAGCTTGATGCCGGATCAGCGCCGCTGCGCAAGGCAATCGTGGCTTCGAGGCGGGATAGGGTATCGCTCATGCCGCAAGCCATGCTGCCACTGGCAAAATGCGTCAAGCGGAATGGGATAGGAGCGAGGCGGTTATTCCTCGTCCCCGTCACTCTTGTCATCACCCGGCTCATCTATGCGACGACGCATCGCGGCGCGCCTGCCAATGAGCAATCCCGCCACACCCAGCGCAAACAGCGCCAGATCGGTCGGTTCAGGAATCGTCACCTGCCCCTGACCCGTCGGTTGATCCGCCATCAGCACTGCCGGGAAGGCACCGAGCAGCAAAACGGAAACAAGATGGATGGAGGCCATGCAAGGGTTAACGCAAGCCCTGTGCCAGCAATGGGCTTGCCGGGAAATCCGGTGGACTCAGTGGTTAACAGGGAAGTCGGGAAAACGGCGCCTGTAAGCCGTGCCGACTCATTTGAGCATAATCACCAGACTTCATTCGTCATTGCGAGGCCAAAGGCCGAAGCAATCCAGAGCCGTTGCGCGTGACGCTCTGGATTGCCGCGTCGCTTCGCTCCTCGCAATGACGAAGCGATTTGGGGACGAAGCGATTTGGGGACGAAGCGATTTGAGGTCATTAACCCCTTGCGGGCAATCCAGCCGCTCGCAGCGCCGCGTGGGCCTCGGCTATCGAATAGGTGCCGAAGTGGAAGATCGAGGCGGCAAGCACCGCGCTGGCATGGCCCTGCGTCACGCCTTCGACCAGATGATCGAGCGTGCCGACCCCGCCCGAAGCGATCACCGGAATGCGCACCGCATCGGCAATCGTGCGGGTCAGTTCAAGGTCATAGCCCGCCTGCGTGCCATCGCCGTCCATCGAGGTGACGAGCAATTCGCCCGCGCCCAGTTCTGCCAGCCGCACGGCGTGTTCCACCGCGTCGATACCGGTGGCATTGCGACCACCATGGGTGAAGATTTCCCACCTCTTTCCAACTTTGCGCGCATCAACCGAAGCAACCACGCACTGGCTGCCGAACACACCGGCGATTTCCGAAACCACCTCTGGCCGTGAGACGGCGGCAGAGTTCACCGCCACCTTGTCCGCACCCGCCAGCAGCAGTGCCCGGGCATCCTCCGCCGAGCGCACCCCGCCGCCGACGGTCAGCGGCATGAAGCAGACTTCCGCCGTGCGCCGCACCACATCGAGCAGGGTGCCGCGTCCTTCGTGGCTGGCGGAAATATCGAGGAAGCACAATTCGTCCGCCCCGGCAGCATCATAGGCCCGCGCCTGTTCGACCGGGTCGCCTGCGTCCTTCAGGTCAACGAAGTTCACGCCCTTGACCACCCGGCCATCACGGACATCAAGGCAGGGGATGACACGGATGCGGACGGTCATGACATTACCAAAATATCTATGCCGCCGAACAGAAACGCAGCCGCGAACATTAAATTCCAGCCAGTTGCTGCCCAAAACGCGCGCGGTCGTTCATTATGGTAGTAGATTGGCCCGAAAATCTTCCAGGGCACAATTGGCGTCATTCTATCAGCGCGCAGTTCCCGCCAAGTCCACAAGAACATAAAGGCACACGCGGCAATGCTAAATATTCCTAACAGAGCGTCCGTCATCCCCGTTCCGCCATCGCAATCGCCGCCGCCAAGTCCAACCGCCCGTCATAGAGCGCCCGTCCGGTAATCACGCCCTCGATGCCATCGTTGGCATAAAGCGCCAGCATCCGGATATCGTCCAAGCCCTTCACCCCGCCCGAAGCGATCACCGGTAACTGAGTCTGCCGCGCGAGGTCCACCGTTGCCTCGATGTTGCAGCCTTTGAGCATGCCGTCGCGGCCGATGTCGGTGAACAGCAGGCTGGCTACGCCCGCATCCTCAAAACGGCGGGCCATATCGACAATGGAGACATCGGACACTTCGGCCCAGCCCTCGGTCGCCACCATGCCATCGCGGGCATCGACCGCCACGACGATGCCGCCGGGATAGGCCTTCGCCATGTCCTTGACGAACTGCGGGTCTTTCAGCGCTGCCGTGCCCATCACCACGCGGGCAACGCCTAGATCGAACCAGCCATCGACGGCAATCGAAGTGCGGATGCCGCCGCCCAGTTGCACATGGCCGGGGAACGCCTTGAGAATGGCTTCCACCGCTTCACGGTTTTCCGCGCGGCCCGCGAAAGAGCCATCGAGATCGACAACATGGAGATACTGCGAGCCAGCTTCGGCAAACAGCATGGCCTGCGCCGCCGGATCGTCCCCATAGACGGTGGCGCGGTCCATATCGCCTTCGGCCAGCCGCACGACCTGTCCCTGCTTGAGATCAATGGCGGGGAATACGATCATGGTGCCCACTCCAGAAACCGTGCCAGCAGCTCCAGCCCATAGGACTGGCTCTTTTCGGGGTGAAACTGCACGCCCAATATATTGTCGCGCGCCACCGCCGCAACAATGCCGCCGCCGTGATCGGTCATCGCCGCCACGGCATGGCCATCTTCTGGCACGAAATGATAGCTATGGAGGAAATAGGCTTCACCGGGCCACAGCACAGCCTCCGCCGAATTATGCGGAGCCAGCGCCACGTCGTTCCAGCCCATATGCGGCACCTTGATCGCCGGATCGGTCACTTCTATGCGGTGCACTTCGCCAGGAATCCAGCCCAGACCCGGCGTGATGCCATGCTCCACCCCCCGGCTGGCGAGAAGCTGCATCCCGACGCAAATGCCCAGAAACGGCGCCCGCCCGATCAGCACCCGCTCGGCCATGGCATCGACCAGATGGGGGATCGCGCGCAGTCCTTCGGCGCAGGCGCGGAATGATCCGACGCCGGGCAGCACGATACGGTCTGCGGCGCGCACGATTTGCGGATCTGCTGTGACAATCACCCCCTCCGCCCCCGCAGCCTTCAGCGCATTGGCGACCGAGTGGAGATTGCCCGCACCGTAATCAATCAATGCAACAACCTCAGCCATGACTGTTCTCCCGCTCACGCGGGAACGGCACCGGCCCGCTCCCCCGCCCGACCACCCGACGATAGTACCCTATGGGTGGTCGGGCGGGGGAGCGGGCCGGTGCCGCAAGCCAGTCGCGGAGGCGTCTGGCGCACGATGAGCGAAGCTCAGCCACCAAGAACCCCCTTGGTCGAAGGAATCGCCCCGCCTTTACGCGGATCAAGCTCTACCGCGTCACGCATCGCTCGGGCAAAGCCCTTGAAAATGCCCTCGATGATGTGGTGATTATTTTCGCCGTAAAGCAGCTCGACATGCAGCGTGATGCCCACGGCCTGGGCGATTGAATGGAACCAGTGCTGGAACAGCTCGGTATCCATCTCGCCCAGCCGCTCCTGCGTGAAAGCAGCGTTCCACACCAGCCAGGGACGGCCCGAAATATCGAGCGCGACGCGGGCCAGCACTTCGTCCATCGGCGAATAGGCCATGCCATAGCGCCCGATCCCGGCCTTATCACCCAGCGCCTGCGCAATCGCCTGACCGATGGCAATCGCGCTGTCTTCGGTGGTGTGGTGCTGATCGACGTGGAGATCGCCCTTGATGTGACACTTGATGTCTATCAGCGAATGGCGTGAGAACTGCTCGATCATGTGATCGAGAAAGCCGATGCCGGTGGCAACATCATAGGCCCCAGTGCCATCAAGGTTCACGACAACGGCAATGTCGGTTTCGTGTGTCTTGCGGGTGATCGAAGCGGTGCGCATGGGCCAATTCCTCGGGTAAGCCGCGCCTATAGACCGGATAGCGAGGGAATCAACGCAAGGCTGCCATTTATGGTTCGCGCGGAGGCGTGGCGTTTGTGGAGAGGTTGTGGAAGGTTTGTTCACGCAAAGGCGCAAAGGCGCAATGATGTAGTGGATGCGGCGAAGCCGCTTTGTCAGTTGGCGTTGGTTTTGCCGAAGCGTCGGATAGTGGAAAGAGCCTGCGGCGCGGCGCAACTCCTTTGCGCCTTCGCCAGAGGCGAAGTTTATCCTGAGCGCCTGCAAGGCAGCCGAAGGGCGCCTTTGCGTGAATCAAATCTTCTCACAAGCAACCTGATTGCCCCTGAATTTGCCCCCTTGACCACCACGCCTCGCAGCGCCACTTGGGAGGCACGATGACAGACACGCCTGACAGCCTGATCCCCTATGATGAAATCGTGCAGGAAGCCCTGCGCGCTGTGGTGGGCCGTGTGCTGGGGCAGGTTGTCGCGGGCGGCTCCATGCTGCCGGGCGCGCATCACTTTTACATCACCTTCAAGACCGAGGCTCCCGGCGTCTCCATCCCCACGCATCTGAAGGAACGCTTTCCTGATGAGATGACCATCGTTCTGCAGAACAAGTTCTGGGATCTGGTGGTCACGGACGAGGGCTTTTCGGTGGGGCTGAGCTTTAACCAGATGCCTTCCAAGCTGGTCATTCCCTATTCGGCGATCACCGCCTTTGTTGATCCGGCAGTCGATTTCGGGCTGCAATTTCAGGCGACGGTGAGCGATCTGGCCCCCGAACCGCACGACGAAGCCGAAAACGATTCGCCCGAAGGTGAAGCACTGCGGCCAGTGGCCGACGATGGCTCCAATGTCGTCACGGTCGATTTCGGGCGCAAGAAATAGCCGATGGCTGAATCCATCCTTGCCCGGATCGCCCGGCAGGGCGGCGGCAAGCTGCTCGATACGGCGGTGGGCAAGCTCACTGCGGCCACCCCGGTGGCAAAACCGACATTGGTCGGCAAAATCGCCAGTTTTGCCCTGCTGCGCGTCGCCACGCGGTCGGTTCCCGGTGCCATCATCGTCACCGGCGGCATCCTCGCGAAGCGGCTGCATGACCAGCGCAAGGCCAGACTCGCCGCCGCCAAGGACAAATCCCAATGACCGGACCGGACACGCTCCAGCGGCGCGGGCTGATGTTCATCCTCTCCTCGCCATCGGGCGCGGGCAAGACGACGATTGCGCGGCGGCTGCTGGCAGAAGATGGCGATATCCGGCTTTCGGTTTCCGTCACCACCCGGCCGATGCGGCCCGGCGAGGTCGATGGGCAGGACTATATCTTCGTATCCCAATCGGAATTTGACCGCATGGTAGCCGAAGAACACTTCCTCGAATGGGCGCACGTTTTCGGCCATTGCTATGGCACCCCCAAGGCGCAAGTGAAGGCCGGGCTGCGTGAGGGCCATGATTTCCTGTTCGATATTGACTGGCAGGGCACCCAGCAGCTTTACCAGAAGCTGGAAACCGACGTCGTCCGCGTCTTCCTGCTGCCCCCCTCAATCGAAGAACTGCGCCGCCGCCTGACCGGTCGCGGCACCGATCCCGCCGATGTCATCCAGGCCCGCATGGACCGCGCCCGCGCCGAAATCAGCCACTGGGACGGCTATGACTATGTTGTGGTCAATGATGATATCGACCTGTGCTTTGAAAAGGTGACGCAGATTCTGGCCGCCGAACGCATGAGCCGGGCGCGGCAGACCGGGCTGATCGGCTTTGTCCGGGGGCTGACGGGGCCGGGGGGTTAGGGTTATTCTGAACCCTGATTGAATCGTCATTGCGAGGAGCGAAGCGACGAAGCAATCCAGAGCCTGCGCAAACCGCCCTGGCTTGCTTCGCTCCACTCGCAATGACGAAGTAATGTAATAGAATGTCACGCTGCTATGAGCTCAAACAAAATACGACCCTGGACGGTGAGAACCTTTGAGACAATTGCTATCGTTCTGCTTGGTGCGGAACTAGTGATCTCAGAAGGCTTATCACTCAGCGATTTGCTCTGGGTTCCACTCTCTTTGTGGATTATTCTTAGCATCACCCGCAAGAGGAGCCAGCTTGCTAGAACGATTTTCACGGCGCTCTTTGGACTTGGTTACATCTTGCTTCTCGCAGCGCTATTGGCAGCGTCAGGCGAGGAATTAGCGGAGGTCAAAACCAATGATTGGCTGTTGGTGCTTGCGTTCAGTCTCTTGGCTGCGTTTAAGTTTTGGCTACTATGGTGTTCCTCAACCAGTCGGTGGCTAGCAACCCGGCAAAAACTACAGTCTGATTCAAACACCAGAGTCAGGTAACTACCCTCTACTCCCTCCTCACTCCCCGCCCGGACCGACAAAATCCTTCGGTATCCAGGCATTGACCCAGCCGCCATCGACCACCAGCGTCTCACCCACCACATAGTCCCCGGCGCGGCTGGCGAGGTAGATTGCTGCGCCCGCCATGTCCTCATCCACGCCGACACGCCCGATGGGAATTTGCGCGGTCAGCTTGTCTCCCGCCATCGCCGCCGCGCGGTTCATCTTCGAGGCGAACATTCCCGGTGAAATCGCGGTGACGGCGATGTGTTCACCCGCCAGATGCGCAGCCATGCGGCGAGTGAGGTGGATCAGCCCCGCCTTGCTCGCCTGATAGGGATAGGTCTCCCACGGGTTGAGCTTCATCCCGTCCACCGAGGCGATCATGATCACCTTGGCGGGCCGATCAGCACTGGCCCCGGCGCGCAGCAGGGGGTGCAGCTTTTGCGTCAGGTAAAATGGTGCCTTGAGGTTCAGGTCCATGACCTTGTCCCAGCCGAGTTCCGGAAAGCTGTCAAACGGCGCGCTCCATGCCACCCCGGCATTGTTGACGAGAATGTCCAGCCGCTCTTCCCGCGCGGCGAGATCAGCAGCCAGCGCCTCGATCCCCGCCATGTCGCCAATGTCCCCCGGCAGGGCAATGCAGCGTTCCCCCAACTCGGCGGCAGTCGCCTCCAGCTCGGCCACCTTGCGCGCGGTGATGTACACGCGGGCGACTCCGGCGGCGAGGAAGCCCTCGGCAATCATCCGGCCAATCCCGCGTGAACCCCCGGTGACAAGCGCTATCCGGCCTTCCAGTGAAAACAGGCGGGTGATGTCCATGGGGTCTCTCCTTGGCCGTGTGTGTGGATCAGGCTTGGCGGAGAGGCAAGATTGGTTCACGCAAAGGCGCAAAGGCGCAAAGAGGTTTTGCCGAGCCGCAGGCTCAATCCTCCATTCAGCGTCGTTGTTATCGCAGCGTAAACAGATAAAGCGGCGTTGCCGCAGGAGCTACCTCTTAGCGCCTTTGCGCCTTTGCGTGAATCAAAACTCCAGCCCCCACATCAGCCCCACCCCATAATCATCGGGCAGATGAGCATAATTGCCCGGATCACTGCGCCAATAGGCAGAGGCGCTGAGCGATCCCCCGGCTAGCGCGCCGCGCCATGCCAGTTCACGGCTGATCTCGCGGCCCGTGGGGGAAAGGTTGATGCGGCGAATGGCGTCGGTCGCGGCCAAAGTCTCATAGGAATAGGCCACTGGCAGCAGCAGATTGATCCCGCCCGAGCTGACTCTGAGCGGCTGCGACAGGCGGAGTGACAGGCTGTCATCGCGCTGGAACACACCCGTCCGGCTGGCATCGATAGCCCAGCCATTGCTGGTGAGCCGCGAGCCCGAAACCACCGTCCCGCCAATCCGCGCCTTGGTCCAGCCTTGCCGCCATGCCGCACCCAGCCGCCAGTTGGGGGCGGGATGCCATGCACCATTGAGGTCAATAAACAGGCTGTCCGCCCCGCGCGCGCCAAAGCCCTGATGCAGTGACGCGCCGAGCACGCTGCGCTTTTCGCTCAGCCAGCTGGCACCAAGGCTGGTCTCGAAAGCACCGAAGCGGCGATCCACTGCCATCCCCATCCTCACGAACCGATCTCGCCTGCGCGCTTCGGTGAGGCTCTGGACAGAAGCGTAAGGCGCGCCTGACAGCACCTTGCCATTCTCAGCCGCAAAGGTCGCGCCCCATGGCCCGAAGCTGCGGCGCAGCGCCAGTGCGGTGAGCCCGGTGCGCGAAAAACCGAAATCGCCGCCGGGATCGCTGGCGACGAGGAAGGCGGGCCGCGTCTGGCCTTGCAGCTGCGCCACCACACCATCGGCGCTCATCGCATAGGCAAAGCCGAAGCTGGCGCGCGGGGACAACCGCGTGACCACTTTGGCCGCCAGCACCCGCGCGCCTTCGGCATCGCGCGGTGACAGGCGGATCAGCCCCGCAGGCTCACGACCACCAATCTGCGGCGCAGCGAGTGAGAAGGCGAGCCTTGCCTCGCCCAGCGACGCGTTGACGCTGCGCCCCTGCCCCAGCAGCGCCCCGCCCAGCCGTGGCGTGGCGCGCGCCGTGCGCAGGCTCGCCCCCAGATCGACGTTGTAGGCGCGGCCATAGCTATCGAGCACCACGGCATTCAGGCTTGCCCCTTGCCCCGCATCGCCCATCGCAGCGGAGGTGATCACGGTGCTTTCCCCCAGCGGGATCAAGGCCGTGCTGTTATCCGCCAGCGAAGTGACGCCTTGCGGGGCAAAAGCCGCGCCGATGTTCATCAGACCCCGGCCATAAACTATGTCAGTGCCATTAGCGCCAAGGTCACTCGCGGTGCGCAGCAGCAGGTCCACCGTTTGCGCGGCGGTGAGGTTGGGAAAATACTGCCGCAGCAGCGCCACGGCCCCTGCGATCTGCGGCGCAGAAAAGCTGGTGCCCGAAACCACGGTGACAAATTGCTGCCCGCTGGCATCGGTAGTGATCTTGATCTGGCCGTTTTCATAGACGCAGCACACCCGCTCACCGCGCGCCATCAGATACCAGGCTGCCTCGGTTCCGGCGTGGTTGGAAAAGCTGGAGATGGCATTATTGGCATCGACCGAGCCAGCGATGATGACATTGCCATTGCCCGCCAGCCGCAGGCCGACCGCGAAGATATCGGGGTTGTCGGTGCTGGTCACACCATCATTACCGGCTGACACCACTACCACGATTCCCGCTGCTGCCGCCCGTCCGATGGCGGCATTAAGCGCGCCATTGGGCGGTGATCCGCCAAGCGAGATGTTGATCACCTTGGCTCCGCCCGAAATCGCCCGGTCAATGCCAGCAGCAATCGCCGTATCGGAAAAGCCGCAGCCGCCCGAATCGCCCACCCGAGGCGTGGCACAGCTGCCCGGTGAATCGGCGCGCAAGGCTTGAATCGTCGCCCCCCAGGCCACGCCCAGCATGCCTGTGCCATCGCGAGCGGCAGCCGCAGTGAGCGCCACCTGCGTGCCGTGTGAACTATCGGCATTGCTCAGCCCTCGACTGCCCGCAACATCGGCAGAAGCGCTGGAAATGCGCCCGGCAAATTCCGGATTTGTCGTGTCGATCCCCGAATCGATCACTGCCAGCGTCACCCCGGCCCCGCTGGCCCCCAGTTGCCATGCCGGGATGGTGTTCTGCTGGCTCGGCCCGGTAGAGCGGCGGTATTCGGAGGTGTCAAAGACAGCGGCCGGAGTTGGGGTTGGCGTCGGCGTTGGTGTTGGCGCTGGCGCGGGTGCAGGCCCAGGTGTGCTCACCGTGCCGCCACCACCGCAGCCAACGACCATCAGTGCAACAGCACATATCCACCCGTTTCGCGGCAGATGCCTGTGGCGTTCTCTTCCGTCAGAGCAATTAGCGACCATGCCCCATTCTCCCATGAAGGAAGCGTATAATGCACCTCATTGCTTATTTCTGAATGAGCGAACAGGGAGAATTCGTCGTGCAGCTTGCTAGACGCGGCCAGTGGCGATAGTCGCCGCCCGAAATCAGCCAATACCATATCAGCCAGCACCATTCATTCAGCCGGGAAATGCGCCATGTCAGAACTCGAAGCCCGTATCGAAGCCGCCTTTGAAGCGCGTGACAGTGTTACCCCCGCCAGCAGCGATGTGCGCAGCATCGTCGATGAGGCGCTGGGCCTGCTCGATTCCGGCACAGCGCGCGTTGCTGAGCCTGATGGATCTGGCGGGTGGAAGGTCAACCAATGGCTGAAAAAGGCCGTGTTGCTGTCATTCCGGCTCAATGACAATGCCGTGATGGACTATGGCTCAGCTGGCGCTCCGGCGTTTGACAAGGTGCCGCTGAAATTCGCCGGTTGGGATGATGCCAAGTTTCGCGCTGCCGGTTTCCGCGTCGTGCCCGGCGCAGTGGTGCGCCACAGTGCCTATATTTCCAAGGGCGTGGTGCTGATGCCCAGTTTCGTCAATCTGGGGGCTTACGTTGGCGAAGGCTCGATGATTGATACCTGGGCCACCGTTGGCTCTTGCGCGCAGATCGGCAAGAATGTGCATATTTCGGGCGGTGCAGGCATCGGCGGCGTGCTGGAACCCTTGCAGGCCGGCCCCGTGGTGATCGAGGATAATTGCTTCATCGGTGCCCGCGCCGAAGTGGCCGAAGGCGTGATCGTCGGCACCGGCGCTGTGCTTTCGATGGGCGTCTATCTTGGCGCATCGACCAAGATCGTTGACCGTGCGACCGGTGAAATCCACATCGGGCGCGTGCCGCCTTATTCGGTGGTCGTCTCCGGCTCACTGCCCGGCAAGCCGCTGCCTGATGGCACCCCCGGCCCGTCGCTCTATTGCGCGGTGATCGTCAAGACTGTGGACGCGCAGACCCGCAGCAAGACCGGAATCAACGAACTGCTGCGCGATTGAGTTGGAACCTATGTGAGCGTAAGGTGTTTCCTTGATTGCATCCCACTTCGGGGCAGCAGTGAAGGAGGCGCTGATCATGGAACGTCAAGGCGACGAAATTCACATCACCACCGATGAAGCACGCGGCGGCAGCACACCGCACATCGTGCGCTATGTCTTGGGTATCAGCCTGTTTCTGGCGATAGCCGGGCTTTCGGCGGTCTGGATCACCGGGGCGCTCAACACGCCAGAGGTTATTCCGACAGCTACGGCAACCTATCAGACGCCTTAGCCCAGGACTGCACGATTCAGCTTGGTTCACACGGCTTGGTTGACCATGCAATCGCGGGTAGGCATGAAATCTGGTAATTCGCGTCTTCCGGGGGTTGAAATGGTTCGTAGTGCAATTCTGGCATTGTTGCTGATGTCATCTCCTGTGCAGGCTGGATTTGTTCTGGAACGCACACCAACAAAGGCTCAGGCTGCAGACTGCGCGGCAAATTACCTTGCGGTGGGGACATTGATCAACACCAAGGTGAAGCTTGATACTTCGCTTGATGCAGCGGCGAAGCAAGCCATGCTGAGTTACGCACGGGGCTTTGCCGAACGCGCCGCCTCGGTGCTCAAGGTGAAAACAGCGGCGAAAATTCCCAAGCCCATCGTGAAGCAGGCCGAAATGATTTATGCCCCGGTGCGCGGCGGTAACCAGGAGGCCCACGGCAAACTGATGGGCATGATCGGCACCTGCGATGCGGCGTTCAAACTCGCCCCGATTGTCGGTTAGAGCATTGTGGAAGCACAAGCAGAGCAAGATCATATCCGATGAATCACCTCGCCACCGAGTTCCTGATTTCCGCCTTTATGGTGGTGCTTTGCGTAGCGATTCACGGCATTGGCCTGTTCAGTCTTAACAACGCGGTGCGGACCGAGGCTGCTATCGAGCGGCTTCGCCATATCGACCCGCTCAGCCCACGCGGCGCGCTGTTCACCCTGTTGACCGTTATCGCCATGCTCGCGCTGCACGGCGTGGAAATCTGGGCATTTGCTTTCGTCTATCTGATTACCGGGGCGGTCAGCGGGCTGGAAAATGCACTTTATTTCTCGACGATCTCCTATTCGACCGTCGGCTATAACGACGCGCACATCGGCCAGGACTGGCGGCTGCTCGGGGCGTTTGAATCAATCCTCGGCGTGTTCCTGCTCGGCTGGTCAACCGCCTTCTTCTTCAGGATGCTGGGCCGGATTGATGGGCATTAGGCACAAGGCGATTGTCGAGCGGCTGATCTGGACCGATCCCGTTCTGGCTGAGCTTGCTATGCCGGTGGGCGTAATGCGTCTTACCCGCAGCCTGACTTCGGGCCTGACGCGGACAAGTTCGGACCCGCCTGACGTGTTCTGGGGCGTGGGTGATCGCGGCCCCAACATCAAACCCAAAGCGGCGGTAGAGCAATATGGCCTCACCCAGCTGACCAGCCATATGGCGATCGATGGCACAAAAATCATGCCGCTTCCCAGCGAAGGGCCCAGTCTTGCCCGGTTTCGTATCGATGGAAATCGTGTTCTGCTGGAAAGCCACGTCCGGCTGACAACACCCGCAGGAACCGCTGTATCCGGCCTGCCGCCGCCAGCCCACACGGCGCACGAGAGTGAGCCAGCATTGACCTTGGGCGGTGATGCGCTGGGGTGCAATGCTGACGGCGCCGATACCGAAGGCATTGCCGCGCTACCGAACGGCCAGTTCTGGATCGCTGAGGAATACGTGCCCTCGCTGCTGCTCGTCGGCCGTGATGGCGTGGCCGTGCAGCGCATTGTGCCCATGGGATCAGCCGCTTTGCTTGGCGGGGCGACGATCCCCGTGATCGAAGCGCTCCCGGCACTGGCGCAATCTCGCAAACTCAACCGGGGTTTCGAAGCGCTGGCGCTCTCTCCCGATGGCGCAGTGCTGTATGTGGCGTTTCAAAGCCCGCTCGCACATCCAGACCGCACGGCGCATGAACAGTCTGATGTGGTGCGAATCTGGGGGCTCGATGCCGACAGCGGCACCTTGCGACAAGAATTTGCCTATCCACTCGATAATCCCGAGCAGTTCCGACGTGATGCCGATCAGGGGCCAGTAAGCCGCAGCGACATCAAGGTCAGCGAGCTTGCCTGTCTTGAGGACGGCAGCCTGCTGGTGCTGGAGCGGATTACCCTGTCAACGCGGATCCACCGGGTCAGGCCAGCCCCTGGCTCAGTATTGCCCGCCTTCACATCTGACGCTGAGTACCGCCCGACACTCGAACAGCTTGGGACGCTAGGAATGGCACAGGCGGACTTGCCACTGCTCGACAAGCAACTGGTCTTTTCGACTGACGACTATCCCGAAATCGGCGGTGATCTGGAAGGCATGATCATGCTTGGGCCTGACACTCTGCTCCTCGCCAATGACAGCGATTACGGAACCGAGGGGGCTGAAACCAGCTTCTGGAAGATCACACTGCCCGAGCCTCTTACGCGCTGATCGCGTATTCAGAAACTCACCGCATTCTCGATCGGTGCATCGCCACGATGCGCCGCCGCATAGGCTTCTGCCGCGCGCAAAACCCGCATGGTGTTGCCGCTCGACAGTTTTTGCAGATCAGCCTGTGACCAGCCGCGCCGGGCGAGTTCGGTGAACAGCGCGGGATACTTGGAGACGTCTTCCAGGCCGCCCACCCCGCGTTCGATGCCATCAAAATCACCGCCAAGCCCGACGTGATCCGCGCCGATGCGCTTGGCGATGTGATCAAGCTGATTGGCGACATCGATCAGGCTGCCGTTGGGTATCGGATTGGCCTTTTCCCATGATGCCAGCTCGGCCTTGGCCCCATCGGGATCGCCGATGTGCTGCGCCTCGATCCGCGCCTTTTCGCTGGCGCGGCGCACGTTCCAGGCGCGAGTGTCCCCCACGACATAGCCGGGGTAGAAATTGACCATCATCACCCCGCCATTGGCCTTCAACCGGTCCAGCACCGCATCAGAGGCATTGCGCGGGTGGTTGTTGAGCGCGCGGGCGTTCGAATGGCTGAAGATCACCGGCGCACCCGCCACCGCCATGGCGTCCATCATCGTCTTTTCCGCCACATGGCTGAGATCGACCAGCATCCCCAGCCGCTGCATCTCGCGCACTACGTCCTTGCCGAAAGGGGTGAGGCCGCCCGCCTTGGGCGCATCGGTGGCGCTATCGGCCCAGGCGGTGTTCTTGAAGTGGGTCAGCGTCATGTAGCGCGCGCCCAGCGCATACATCTGGCGCAGCACGGCAAGGCTGCCGCCAATCGAGTGCCCGCCCTCCATGCCGAGCAACGAGGCGAGCTTGCCTGCCTTCAACGCCTTCGCGGTGCAGTCCGCCGTCTCGCAATATTGCATTTCGGCGGGGTACAGCGCGATCAGGCGCTTGGTCACGTCGATCTGCTCAAGCGTCGCCTGCACGGCTTGCGGCTCGGTGAGGTCAGCCGAGACATAGACCGACCAGAACTGCGCCCCCAGATGCCCTGCCTTGCTCCGCCGCAAGTCAGTGTGCATCGCGTTCATCCCTTTGGCGGCATCGGCGGTGTTAGCAGTGTCGGCAAAGTTGAACCCGGAGAGCAGGTTCTTGCGCCGATCACGCAGCTGCTCGGGCACATCATTATGCCCGTCCCACACCGGCGCGGCGGCAAGTGCGGCCTCAGCGATCTGTTCCGGGCTGCGCGGCGCGGACGAGGCGGCGCTGGCAAGGAGCACGGTTAGGGCCGCAAGGCTGGCGATGCGCATGGAAGTCCTTTCGGGAAACGGCAACATAGTGGCATCAAGCAAAGGCTATATCACCCGCTTCGGCAAGCAACTTCAACATCACCGCCCCACCGCACTGCTGCGAAATGGCACTGGCACTGAACTTGCCATCGGCAACATATTTGCCGCGATCATAGGCAGTGGTGAAGCTCCACAGGTAGGGTGAGGTGCGCCCCATGCGGCGATAGCCAAAGCCATTGAACGCCTCTAGCCGGTGGAGAATGCGCGGCACCGACCAGTCTTGCGCTCCGGCAAAGCCCATGATCCGCAGTGCATCAATCGCCGAGGATTCCCAGTCGCTTGGTGGTAGCCAACGGGTCGGGCGACCGGCGGGCACCTGCCGTGTGCGGCGTTGCAAGGGAAAATCGCCGTTGTGCAGATGGGCGCGAAAATTGAAGCTTGCCTCCAGCCCATGCACCGTGGCGACGAAATACCACGGCACTCCGGTACGCTCGGCCACTCCCGCATAGCGCGCCTTGGACGCGCGCAGCATGGTCAGGTGCCATTCGGCAGTCTCACGGTGTTGCGCACGTATCTGCGCGGCCCTGAACAGGCTGGCGTATTCGTCCGACAGCGCATCAAACTGCAGCGTGCGACTGACGGTGATCGGGCCTTGTAGTGGACTGGGCAGTGGATTGGGCAGTGGATTGGGCAGCGGATTGGGCAACGGAGCGGGTAATGGCTCCGGTTGCGTGTCTGGCTGAGCAAGTGTCGGCAGTTTGAGCCGTTCAGTGGCGGGCTGATCATTAAAGAACATCGGCGCGGCCAGCGCAGTGGCTTCGCTGCGAGGGGCTAGCGAATAGCCCTCAGGCGTAACATGCTGGGTGCGGTGCAGCAGGGACAGCAATTCGCCAGCGCGGTCGGCAAAACCAAGCTTGCGAAATTCGGATCGGTCTATCAGCGCGACGAGCCGCGGCAGCGCCAGTTCATAGAGCCGGTCAGGATCGAGCGGAATACCCCCTTCACCGCGTGACAATAGCGATTTGGGCAGGCGCAGGGCTTTTGCCTCCGCTTCCATAGCCAGCAATTTGCGGATGAAGCTGGCCCCTTCGAACACCTCACCGGGCAATAGCGAGATCAACGGCTCGGGCAGTTTCATGCCAAGCAACTTGTCGAGATCGCTGGTCAGCGGGCTGAACGCCGCATGCAGGGGCTGCGCACCGGCCAGTGCCGTCAGGCCAGCCAGCCCGCGTGCAATAAAACTGCGGCGATCACGCGATGCGACCAACGACTCGCCCTCCTCGGGAACAGTCTATGCCGAGTGATAATCGGTTGGAAGAGCTAGCTCTGTCACCGGGCTGGCACCGCAACCCGGTGACAAAGGTAAATCAGCCCTCGGCTTCACGCTCGAATGCAGCGCCGCCACCGATCCTCGCCGCGATCCGGCCAAGGATGACGAGAATCACCACCGCCAGCACGGTTGCCAGCACCGCGTAGGAATAAAGCCCGACCAGATCATCGCTGAAGCCCAGTTTGGCGAGTGTCGCTTTGATTGCCTCATTGCAGGCTAAGGCAGCCACCAGCCCGAGTGAGGCGGAAGCCAGCGTGATCATGGTCTGCACCATCGCGCGTGGATCGGTCATATTGAAATGTCCCCGTAAAGTGTTGAGGAGGACGGTTTAACCAAGCGGATGCAGCATTGCCAGAGCGACGGCGAGTTCATCGGGATAGCGCCGTTCGACCACATTCATCAGCGTCTGCCGCACCGCCTCAGAGCTGCGCGCCGCCAGTGCCCGGACATAGGCAGCCCGGTGGCGATAGATCGCCGCGACCAGTGCGCGATCATGCTCTGCTCCGCCGCGTGCGGCTTCGGCATCAGCTTCGGCCAGAGCCTCGACCAGCAACCGCGATGCACGGCCATGCTGGACAGCCGTTGACCACACGGCATCGCGCAGAGCATCGGCGCGGGCATCGAGATCAAAGCCGGTTTCGGCCAGCACTGCCTGCACTGCCGGGCGATAGTGGCTGCGCGCGATGAAAGCGTGCTGCGCCTCGGCAAAGGTCAGCGGCTCGCGCGCAGCAATGGCGCGCCATGCGTTAGAGAAAGCGGCGCTGCCCGGAGCATCTCCGAGTTCGGCTGCCCAACGCACACCTTCGGCCTTGAGGAATGCCGCAGCGGTACCGGTCCGGCTGGCAAGCTGGAACATGCCATAGGACACCCCGCCCGGATCACCCTGACCTCCTGATACCGTGCCGGGTCCGCGCCCGCCGCTTTCATAATGCTCACTCAGGGTGCCGAGCTGGTGTTCTCCGTCCAGCGCGAAATGGCTCTGCCTACGATCTGTCTGCCTTCGCGCATTCTGGTCAATCGCCTTATCAAGCGCTGAGACCTCATTCTGGCTCAATCCCCGCCCTATGAGGCGGCGCACCGCATCAAATATCGTTTTGCGAACGACGCTATTGTTCATGATTTGTTCCATAACTCACTCTCCGCTGATGCAAGTGATTCGGATTATGTCACAAGGTGGTGTCTGTAGGACAGCGTCCACTGACCCACTTGCACCTCCCGCTCTTTCGTGCTGCTGGATTGGGCAATGGAAATTCTCTCCAATCCCGCCACAATCGCGCTCGCCTGTCTTGCGGTCATCATCGTCGGCATGGCCAAGGGCGGCTTTTCCGGGATCGGCGCGCTGGGTACACCCTTGCTGGCGCTCGCCCTGCCCCCGGTGGTGGCCGCCGCCGTCCTGCTGCCGGTCCTGCTGGTGCAGGACGTGGTCAGTGTCTGGTCTTTCCGCAAAAGCTGGGACCGTTGGATCGTCGCCTGGATGCTCCCCGGTGCAGCGCTGGGCATTGCGCTGGCGGCGGGATTTTCCGCCGTCGTCGACGAAAAGCAACTACTCCTGCTGCTCGGGCTGATCACCGTCAGCTTCGGGTTATACCGCCTGTGGATCGAGCGCGGCGGGCGGATCGTTGCCGCCACCAATTCGCCCGGCTGGGTGGGCAGCCTGTTCGGCATTGGCGTCGGCGTGACCAGCCAGATCGCCCATGCTGGCGGGCCACCGTTCCAGATCTGGGTCGCCCCGCGCCGCCTGCCGCACGAAACCTATGTGGGCACCAATTCGGTGCTGTTTGCCATTATCAACTGGCTGAAGGTGCCAAGCTATCTCGCGCTGGGATCGCTCAACCGCGAGACGCTGACCGCCGCCGCCATGTTGTTTCCGCTGGCCATCGTCTCGACGTTGATTGCCGTGCGAGTGATCCGCAGGCTGGACACCGCGCGCTTTTATACCATCATCTACTGGTTGATGGTGCTGCTCGGCAGCAAGCTGATCTGGGATGGTATCGTGTGAACGGCGAACATTTTGACTATATCATCGCCGGGGCCGGCAGCGCCGGATGCGTGCTGGCCAACCGGCTGTCAGCCGATCCCAAAAACCGCGTTCTGCTGCTCGAAGCGGGCGGCCGTGACAATTACATCTGGATCAAGGTGCCGGTCGGCTACCTCTATTGCATCGGCAACCCGCGCACTGACTGGTGCATGACCACCGAGGCCGAGGCGGGATTGAATGGACGCGCGCTTAAATACCCACGCGGAAAAGTGCTGGGCGGAAGTTCGGCGATTAACGGCATGATCTATATGCGCGGGCAGGCGGCGGATTATGACCATTGGCGTCAGCTTGGCCTGGCCGGTTGGGGCTGGGACGACGTGCTGCCCTATTTCACCCGCGCTGAGGATCACTACGGCGGGGCCAGCCCCTTTCACGGCAGCGGCGGCGAAATCCGGGTGGAGAAACAGCGGCTGCGCTGGGAGATCCTCGAAGCTTTCCAGCGCGCCGCCGCAGAATGGGGCCTGCCGATGGTTGATGATTTCAACAGGGGCGATAACCTTGGCTCCAGCCTGTTCGATGTAACTCAGCGCAAGGGCTGGCGCTGGAGCGCGGCGGACGCTTTCCTCAAGCCGGTGCGGAGCCGCGCCAACCTCAAAGTTGTGACTGGCGCTTTGGTTGACCGGC
The DNA here is from genome assembly GCA_945906105.1 of Novosphingobium sp. Chol11. Classification (GTDB taxonomy): domain Bacteria; phylum Pseudomonadota; class Alphaproteobacteria; order Sphingomonadales; family Sphingomonadaceae; genus Novosphingobium. The sequence continues at coordinate 54,603 of CAMDQO010000014.1, forward strand.
TGGTGATCGAGCAGGGCCGCGCCACTGGCATCTGCTATCGCATCGGCAATACCGAGCATCAGGCGCGGGCGCGCGGCGAAGTGCTGCTGTCTGCTGGCGCAATCGGCACCCCGGCGATCCTTGAGCGTTCGGGTATTGGCGATGCAGCGCGGCTGCAAGCGCTGGGCATTGCGCCGCAGGTCGATCTGCCGGAAGTCGGCGGCAATCTGCAGGATCACCTCCAGTTGCGCTGCTCGTGGAAGGTCTCAGGCGTATCAACGCTCAATCAGCGCGCTTCATCGCTGATCGGCAAGGGGCTGATCGGACTGGAATATATCCTGCGCCGCTCTGGCCCGATGGCCATGGCCCCCAGCCAGCTTGGCATGTTTGTCAAAAGTGATGAGCGCCAGGAAACGGCCAATCTTGAATATCATGTCCAGCCGCTCAGCCTTGAGGCGTTTGGTGGCAATCTTGATCCTTATCCTGCCTTTACCGCCAGCGTCTGCAATCTGCGGCCCGCAAGCCGGGGGACGAGCACGATCCGCAGCGCCGATCCGGCAGTGGCCCCGGCAATCCGCCCCAATTACCTCACCGCAGCCGAGGACCGCCGTATCGCGGCGCAGGCCATACGCATCACCCGCGAGATTGCCAGCCAGCCAGCACTCGCCCGCTATCACCCCGAAGAAGTCCGCCCCGGAGCGGACTATGCCAGCGAAGAAGAACTGGAGCGCGCTGCTGGTGCCATTGGCACCACCATCTTCCACCCTGCCGGCACGGCTGCGATGGGCAGCGTTACCGATGCCGAACTGCGGGTGAAGGGTATCGACGGCCTGCGCATCATTGATGCATCGGTGATGCCGCGCATCACCTCTGGCAACACCAATGCGCCGGTGATGATGATCGCCGAAAAGGGTGCGGAATTGGTGCTGGCGGCTGGGCGGCTGGGGCGGTAGGTCACGCCGTTCGTTTAGGATAAGCTGCAATGGGGCTGCGTCAGTATTTTGAGTACCGTTCAGGGCGCGTGATCGTCCTGTTTCGCGCGGCGCTGGCGCTCGTCTTTCTGCTGGCGATGTATACCGAGCCGGTGAATGGCATCGAAGATCCACATGATTCGCTGGTGCTGCTATCCAGCTATTTCGCATTCTCGCTGGTGCTGGTGCCGATTTCGTGGACCAGCTGGTGGTATGATCAGCGGCTGGCATTCCCCGTTCTGGTCGTCGACATAGCGACCTTTCTGGCGACAACCTTTCTGACCGAAGCGCTAGACCTTGAATTCGTCAGTCCGTTCATGGCATTTTTTGCGTTGATCATGCTGTCAGCGACAATGCGCTGGGACTGGCGCTTTGCCGCGACGACGGGAACAATCATCACCCTGCTGTTCATCGCGGCAGGACTGACCATGTGGTTGTTGCAAATGCATATAGATTCCGGCCGTTTCGCGCGCCGCGTGGCCTATATGGCGGTGCTATTCCTCGTTCTTGTCGCCTTTGCCATCCAGCGCCGGGAACCGATGGTGCCACCGCTCGAAACGTCTGGCAGTAATGGAGAAGACAGCAGCTTTCCACTCGATGCAGCGCTGTCCTATGCCATGGCACAGACCGGGGCGCGATGCGGTGCGATCCGGTGGAGCGATGACGAAGAACCCTGGGTTGATCTGCGGCTACGCTATGCGGACTCTACGCGTCGCCAGATGCGGATGGGGCCAGACGATTTTCTGACAGAAGCAGGCATGGTGGTCGATAAGCCCATGCTGTTCGATGTGATCCGCCACCGCCGTCTGGATCGGACCATCGACAATTGGACGCATTGCCGACCATTGCTGAGCAGCATAGTGCTTGCCGAACATGCTGACATTGCCGAAGGAATTGTGATCCCGATTGATGCTGCCGGCGGCACCGGGCAACTGGTGCTGGGCGATATCGACGGCCTGGGTGCCGAGCACATAGCACTAGGCCGCGTCATCAATCGCGAAATCGCTGCTACCTTCAACCGCCTTGTGATGACAAAGCTTGAACGCGAGGCACTGCTGGCCCGCACGCGCGGCGCGCTGGCGCGTGATCTGCATGATAGCGTCGCCCAATCGCTGGCAGGTGCCTGTTTTCGCCTCGAAGGGCTGCGCGGTGCCTTGGCGCGCGGAAGTGATCCTGATGGCCAGATCGTCGAAATCCGCGATGCCCTGCGCGGTGAGCAAAGCCATGTCCGCCGCCTGATCGAAGATCTGCGCAGCCCGGCAAAGATTACTCAGCAGCACGATCTTGGGGCTGAACTTACCAAGCTGCTTACCGATACGGGAAAGCAATGGGGCATCTCCACAACACTCGAAGGTGCCGAAAAACTGCTGGTTGCTGGCTGGCTGAGCCATGAAGTGCAGCAGCTGGTCCGTGAAGCCATCGCCAATGCGGCACGTCATGGCAAAGCGAAGGGGGTTAGCGTCAACTATGCCAGCACGGCAGAGCGGCTTGAGCTGATCATCATTGATGATGGTCTGGGAATTTCCCTTAGCCTGGGTGATAGCAAACCCTGGTCAATCAACGAACGGGTGGCCGCTCTGGGTGGCCAGCTAAGCATCGAACCAGCTTCTCCGGGGACAAAGCTGACCATTTCCTTCCCGCATGGAGCGGCATCATGAGCACGATCCTGCTCGCAGATGATCACGCCTTTATTCGTGCCGGAGTTGAAGCCGTGCTGGCTGGCACTGCATATAATCTGGTGGCAACTGCGACCAATGGACGCGAAGCGCTCGAAGCAATCGCCCGCCATGATCCCGACATCTGTGTGTTCGATGTCGCCATGCCCGATGGCAACGGGATTGAAACACTGCAAGCACTGCGCCAGATGGGCGACAACCGGCCGGTCGTGTTGCTCAGCGCCATGATCAGTGATTCCGGCCTTGCCGATGCGGTAGCAGCCGGGGTCAACGGCATCGTCAGCAAGGAAGGTGCAGAAGAAGTGCTGGTCGAAGTGCTCGATCTGGTCGCTGCGGGCAATATTGCCATCCCTGCTGAAATGCTGGCCCGTGCTGAGGCTGTGCGCTGCGCCAACCCCTCACCGCTTGATGCGCTCACCCCGCGTGAGAAAACCATCGTTGGCCTGATCGCGCGAGGGGCACGCAATCGCGAAATCGCTGAAGCGCTGGGCATCACCGAAGGCACGGTGAAGGTTTACCTGCACGCGCTCTACATCAAGCTCGGCACCCAGAACCGCACGGAACTGGCGGTGTTGGCGCTAGGTGCCCGATGAATTCTTTCTGAGCCTTACTGAACCACCAGAAAATAACGCGCATCGCCCTTGCCCAGGTTCTTGACCTCTATGGTATAGCGCTGGGTGAACAGCGGCACCCATTTGCACATGCCGCCGCGGCCCGAGCCATCTTCGCAGATGGGCTTCGCCTGTGGATCAAGCACCCGCAGCGCCAACTTGTCGCCAGTCGGGGCGGAGAGTGCGATAGAAGCTCCGGTGCCTGACAGGAACAGCTGGTTGAAACTGTCATGGCCGCCTGCCGTCAAAGTGCCGCTACGATAGCCTGGGCCGAGCGGACGCCCGCGATAGATCGCCTTGTTCGCGCCCTTCGTGTTCGCGCGCCAGGTGGGCATGGGGTCAGTTACCGAAGCATCGAGCGGATGCGATCCGAGGGCATCGATCACCTGAACCGCTTTTGCCAGCCGGGCCTTGTCGCCGCTGGCCTCGGCATCGGCAGCGGCAGCAAAGGCATTGGCGAGGCGCTGTGCAGCGCTTGGCGCAACAGCGGGTGTAGATAGGCGATCATCAGCCGCCATGGCAGGAAGCGTTAAAGCGGCAAACGAGAGCACTGCGAGCGCAGCAAAAGTTGATCGGTTCATGACTATTTCTCCGGTGCAACAACAAAGCGGGCACCCTTTTCGCTGGGCACAAGCTGAAGGGTCAGGCGGTGGCGTTCGGCGATGGCGCGGGCGAGAGCCAGACCGAGCCCGGCGCTATGCCTCCGACTCGTGGCACCTTGACTGGCCGCCGGATTTTCCGCTGGCAAAGAGCCACGGCGGAAGCGATCAAAGATTTTCTCACGATCTGCTTCGGGCACACCTGGACCATCATCTGAGATGATGAGCAGCGGCCCCTGTTCAAGCGAAAGGCGCACGGTGCCGCCTGCCGGCACATATTTGAACGCATTATCGAGCAGATTGGTGATCAGCCGGGTAAGCTGCATTTCCTCGCCCTGAAAGCTGACACTTGGCATGATCGAGCGGATGAATTTGTGCCCGCTTTCCTCGGCGCTATCGGCATAGAGTTCACCAATGCGCCCAGCGAGTTGGCTGAGATTGACCGGTGCCAGACCCAGCCGATCGCCCTTGCGCGCCTCACTGGTGGCGATATCGAGCAGCGATTCAAGCAGTGCGATAACCTGTCTGATTTCCGTCCGGGCATCAGCAAGCAGACGCTGGTTTTCTTCGTCGGGCACCGTTTTCAGCGCTTTGACCAGCCGGTTATCAAGATGCATCAGCGGTGTTCGCAGTTCATGCGCCACCTGATCGGTGGTTTCGCGGTGCGCGCCCACCATGCGCCGCAGATGAGCCAGCGCCTCGGCACTGTGACGGGTCAGTTCACCAATCTCGTCGCCCTCGGCTGCGCCTTCGGCCAAGGCCTGAAGCGAAGGCTCATCCGGCTCGCGAAACGCCCGGTTGATAAGTCCTATGCGGCCAGCCAGCTTTTTTGCCCGCCAGCGCCCGATGATTCCCACGGCAATCGCGGCAAAGGCTCCAGCCGCCAGAAACGCCCAGCCGATCCGCAGAGCCAGCGCGCTGTCATGGCCATATTCGCGCGCCACCAGCAGCTTGAGATTAGGCGCGAGTTGCGTGGCACGGGCATAGGCGGGGCTACGGTCACTCAGCGTGATGTATCCGGTTTCGGAAAGGCGCGCCGATAGCTTGGGCCATGTGGCGATGTCCCCCGCGAGGTGGCGGCCCGCATCATCGGTGACCAGATAGTGCGGGGCGGTGCCATCATCGACTGACAGCGCCAAGCGGTCAGCAATACGTTCTTCCAGCTCTTTCTGCCCGCCGCTGGCGTGGATATCCGCCATGCCAGCCAGATCAACATCTACCGCCCGCACCAGCGCCGCGCGGCTGGAGCGATCAAGCGTGGTGATCGTCACCACCCACAGCAGCAGCGTTACACTCACCGAAACCAGTATCGCCCAGAGCACCAGCCGGGCGAAGATGGATTCACGGAAGCGGATCTCGCTCACCCCTGACGGCCTTCCAGCAAGCGGTATCCGGTGCCCCAGATCGTCTCGAACGCGGGCGAGGCAAAACCATCCTCAAGCTTGCGCCGCAAGCGCCCGATATTGACATCGACGACATTGGTCTGCGGATCGAAGCTCATCTTCCAGACATCGCGCAACAGCATCTCACGGGTGATGATCTCACCGGCGTTTTCCATGAAATAGCGGAAGAGTTCAAATTCCTTGGGGCTGAGCGCCAGATGCCGGTTGGACCGAAAAGCGGTGCGCGCCTTGGTATGACATTCAAAGGCACCGTAAATGATAACCGCTGCATGTTCGCGGCCCGATGAGCGGCGATGCAAAGCCCGCAGCCGGGCGAGCAGCTCATCTGCTTCATAAGGCTTGGCGAGATAGTCATCAGCCCCGGCATCAAGTCCTTCGGCGCGATCAACCGTGCGGCCGAGCGCCGAGAGCATCAAACCGGCGTGCCGACCCCGCTTTCCCTTAGCCGCCTGATGATTGTCATGCCGTCAAGATCAGGCAGCATACGGTCAAGAATGATGACATCGAAATGATCGCGCGCCGCGCGCAGCAGTCCGGCCGCGCCGCTTGCTTCCCAGATTACGGTATCGCCGTTCTGCCGGACGAGCGCCTGCACCTCTTCCGCCGCGCGCGCATCGTCCTCGACATAGAGGATGCTGATTCCGCTCATCTAATTCCCCGAACCACAAGTCCTACGGTGCCAGCCGTGAAAGGCAGAGGCAAGCCGCATCATTCCGCTTATCGCACTATCACCCAATCAGCAGATGGCCCACACACCATGTCTGTCATGAAGATGACAAATGTTGTTAAGAGCGGGCTGGTGCCGTGCAAGGGGCCAGCTTCGGCGGTCCCGGTCCCCATACTTACTCCGGCGCGCCAACGCGGGCCGCGCCACCGGAGGTTGGTGACGCGGCCCTATCGGCCGGCCCGGTCTTGGGGAATGATGGGTGGGCCGGACGATCAGGAAGTCTCGGCTCGTAGCTTGCTTCACCTGCGCATCCCTGTCCGCTGACAATGTCTGTTAGTTCAATGACAAATGCCGGGACTCGCCGCCGAATGGGTTCATGCAAACCTATTCTTGAGGCGCTGCCTTTGCGGATTTGATTGTGCTTGCTAACGGCAGGTCCCGGTGCATTGTCAGCTTGCCCGTGAAGAGGACACACGATGAGCTTTACCGCCGATTGTCTGTTGTTGTTTGGTGCTACTGGCGATCTGGCGCAGCGCATGTTGCTGCCCTCGCTCTGCGCACTGGGGGCCGACGGCCTGATCCCGCCCGATCTGCGCATTGTCGGCACGGCGCGGCAGGATCTGGACGACCACTCCTATCGAAATTTCGCCCGCGCCGCGCTGGAGAAATACATGCCTGCCGACCGCCGCGGTGCCATGGCCGAATTTCTCAATCGCCTGCATTACCAACCGCTCGATGCCAACGAAACCGCGCATTTCGCGCTGCTAGCCGCCAAAGTGGGAACCCCCCAGCACGGCCTCTCGATCTTCCTGTCCACCGCGCCCAGTCTGTTTGAGCCGACCATTGCTGGCCTCGTCGCCAGCGGGCTGGCCGGAGAAAAGGTCCGTATCGGCCTGGAAAAGCCGCTTGGCACCGATCTGGAAACCAGCCGCCAGATCAACGATGCCGTAGCCCGAGCCTTTCCCGAAGACCGCATTTTCCGCATCGATCACTATCTCGGCAAGGAGACCGTGCAGAACCTGCTGGCGCTGCGCTTTGCCAACATCATGTTCGAGCCGCTGTGGAACGCGGCCCACATCGATCATGTGCAGATCACCGTGGCCGAGACTGTCGGGCTTGAAGGCCGCGTTGGCTTTTATGATGGCGCGGGCGCACTGCGCGACATGGTGCAGAACCATATGCTCCAGCTGCTCTCGCTGGTCGCCATGGAGCCGCCTGCCCATTACGATTCCACCTCGATTCGCGATGAAAAGGTCAAAGTTCTGCGCTGCCTGCGGCTGGTCGCGCCTGATGAAACTGTCACCGGCCAATACCGCGCCGGGGCCATCGCCGGTCAGCCGGTGCCCGGCTATGACGACGAACTGGGCAAGGATTCTGGCACTGAAACCTTTGTCGCCATCAAGGCCCATGTCGATAACTGGCGCTGGAAAGGCGTGCCTTTCTATCTGCGCACCGGCAAGCGCCTGCCCGAACGCGTGACCGAGATCGTTATCAATTTCCGCCGCGTGCCGCATTCGATCTTCGCCAGCAAGGCCGCGCGCACCGAACCCAACCGGCTGGTGATCGGTATCCAGCCCGAAGAAAACCTCACGCTGTCGCTGATGGCCAAGGTGCCCGGGCTTGATCGCGATGGCATTCGCCTGCGCCCGGTGCCGCTCGATATCGCCATGGACGATGCCTTTGCCGGCCCGACCAAACGGATCGCCTATGAACGGCTGCTGCTCGATCTGATCGAGGGGGATCAGACGCTGTTCGTTCGCCGCGACGAAGTGGAAGCCCAGTGGGACTGGATCGACGCCATCCGCGCCAGCTGGGCCGAGCACGGCCTTCGTCCCAAGCCTTACACCGCCGGAAGCTGGGGTCCGTCCGCCGCAATCGCGCTGGCCGAGCGCGATGGGGTGACGTGGCATGAATAGAGGCACGGCATGAGTAATCTCCACCCCGCGATATCCCGCGTCACTGATCGCATCATCGAGAAGTCAAAGGTAACGCGCGCCGCCTACCTGGCGCTGATGGAGCGCGAGGGTGCCAATCGGGGCGACCGGCATTTCCTGTCCTGCTCAAACCTTGCCCACGGCTTTGCCGGGGCCGAGGGCGACCAGCAGACCATCGCCTTTTCCCGCGCGCTCAATCTGGGCATCGTTACCGCATACAATGATATGCTTTCGGCGCATCAGCCCTATGCCCGCTATCCCGAAGCGATGAAGCTCTATGCCCGCGAAGTGGGTGCCACCGCGCAAGTCGCGGGCGGGGTTCCCGCCATGTGCGACGGAGTGACGCAGGGGCAGGATTCGATGGAACTGTCGCTGTTCAGCCGCGATACCATTGCGCTGTCCACCGCCGTCGGGCTCAGCCACGCGATGTTCGATGGCATGGCGCTGCTCGGCATTTGCGACAAGATCGTGCCGGGTCTGCTGATCGGCGCGCTGCGTTTTGGCCACTTGCCCGCCGTGTTCGTGCCTTCAGGTCCGATGCCATCGGGCTTGGCCAACAAGGAAAAACAGAAGACTCGCCAGCTCTATGCCGAGGGCAAAGTCGGCCGCGAGGAGCTGCTCAAAAGCGAGATGGGGAGCTACCACTCGCCCGGCACCTGCACTTTCTACGGCACGGCCAATTCCAACCAGATGATGATGGAACTGATGGGGCTGCACGTGCCCGGTTCCGCCTTCGTGCCGCCGAACACCCCACTGCGCAGTGCATTGACGCGTGAGGCCATCCACCGGCTTGCCGCAATTACCCACAAGGGTGATGACTATCGTCCGCTGGCGCGGGTCGTGGATGAAAAAGCCATCGTCAACGCCGTGGTCGGCCTGCTGGCGACCGGCGGATCGACCAATCACGCGATCCACATTCCCGCCATGGCGCGTGCTGCCGGCATCAGCATCGACTGGCAGGACATGGATGAATTATCCGCCGTCGTCCCGATGATCGCCCGCGTCTATCCCAATGGCTCGGGCGATGTGAACCACTTCCACGCGGCGGGCGGCATGGGCTTTGTCACCCGCCAATTGCTGGACGCAGGTCTGATCCATGGTGACACGCTGACCGTGGCCAAGGGCGGCATGGCCGATTACGCTGCCGAGCCGGTGCTGGATGGCGATGCGCTGGTCTGGAAGCCGTCTCCGACAGCAAGCGGCGATGACACTATGCTCCGCCCTGTCACTTCCCCGTTCACCGAGGATGGCGGTATGCGGCTGATCACCGGCAACCTTGGCCGCGCCACGTTCAAGACCAGTGCGGTCGACAAGGAGCGCTGGATGATCGAAGCCCCGGTGCGGGTGTTTGACTGTCAGGAAGCGGTGCAGGAAGCGTTCAAGGCCGGAGAGCTTGACCGCGATGTGATTGTCGTCGTGCGTTTTCAGGGACCGCGCGCCAACGGCATGCCCGAACTCCACAAGCTGACCCCGCCGCTGGGTGTGTTGCAGGACAAGGGTTTCCGGGTGGCGCTGGTTACCGATGGGCGGATGTCAGGCGCTTCGGGCAAGGTTCCCGCAGCGATCCACGTTACCCCCGAGGCACTGAACGGCGGCGCGCTGGCGCTGCTGCGCGATGGCGATGTCGTGCGGCTCTGCGCCAACAAGGGCAGCCTCGAAGTGCTCACCGACATAGCGGGCCGCGAAGCTGCCGTGCCGCATGTCAACAGCCAAGGCATGGGCCGCGAACTGTTCGCCATGTTCCGCAATTTTGCCGATGGCGCCGAGCACGGCGGTTCGGCCATGCTGGCTGTTGCGGGGCTGTGATGCAGATTGTCGTCGGAGACATCGGCGGAACCCATGCCCGCTTCGCACTCGCCCGGATTGCCGAAGAACGTGTCGTCGCACTCGATCAGCCAGTCGTGCTGGCGACTGCTGACTTTGCCGGTCTGGCTGATGCCTATGCCGCATTTGCCACAGAAATAGGCCAGACGCTTCCGCGCTATGCCGCTTTCGGTGTCGCCGGACCGGTCGCCGCCGGACCTGTCCATTTCATCAATTCGCACTGGGTGATTGATCCCAACACAATCACGGCTGATCTCTGCCTCGACAGCGCACTGCTGATCAACGATTTCGGGGCCATGGCGCATGCCGTACATGCGCTCGACGAGGACAGCTTCGTCCATATTTGCGGCCCTGATGTGCCTTTGCCAGCGCAGGGTGCCATCTCGGTGATCGGACCGGGCACCGGGCTTGGCGTCGCGGTTCTACAGCGGCGGGATAGCGGTGTTGTGGTTCTGGAAACCGAAGGCGCACATGTGCATTTCGCGCCTCTCAATGAACGAGAACGGCAGGTCTGTGCAGCGATAACCGCCCGCCATGGCCGCACTGCGATTGAACGCATCGTCTCAGGACCAGGACTCGGCGCCATCCTGCGCTGTTTTCAGCCTGCCGATACGCGCAATGATGCCGCATTATGGGAGGGGGCCATCTCTGGAACCGATCCAGCACTGAACGAAGCGCTTGCCCTGCTTCTTGCCAGCTACGGTGCCGCCGTGGGTGATCTTTCGCTGGCACATGGCGCGTTCGGCGTAGTGCTGACCGGCGGTCTGACCAACCGGTTACGCCCCCTGATCGGGCAAAGCCAATTCCACGCGCGTTTCTGCGCCAAGGGACGCTATCAGCCCCGCATGGAATCAATCCCGGTCAAGCTCATCACCCATCCGCAGCCGGGCCTGTTCGGTGCCGCTGCCGCTTTTGCCCAGGAGCATTCCGCGTGACCCCGATTGAATCGCTGATGCGGCTGGCCCCGGTGATCCCGGTGCTGGTCATCGAAGACCTCGCCCATGCCGTACCGATTGCGCGGGCGCTGGTCGCGGGCGGGCTGCCGGTGCTTGAGGTTACACTGCGCACACCTTGCGCACTCGACGCGATCCGCGCGATGAAGCAGGTTCCCGGCGCGGTGGTGGGAGCGGGCACAGTGCTCAGCCCCGCCGATCTCGACAAGGCGCTGGCCGCCGGGGCCGAATTCATCGTCTCTCCCGGTCTGACTCCGGCGCTGGGCAAGGCCGCGGTGGACAGCGGCGTGCCGTTCCTGCCCGGCACCGCGAACGCCAGCGATGTCATGCTCGGGCTCGATCTTGGCCTCACCCGGTTCAAGTTTTTCCCCGCCGAAGCCTCAGGCGGCATCCCTGCGCTCAAGGCCATAGCTGCGCCCTTTGGCATGGCAAAGTTCTGCCCCACCGGCGGCATTACACCAAGTTCCGCGCTCGACTGGCTGGCACTTGACGCGGTGATCTGCGTCGGCGGCAGCTGGATGGTGGGCAAAGGAGCGCCCGATATGATGAAGATTGAGGCTGCGGCAAAAGCGGCAGCGCAGCTGCGATAAAGCCCGCAAAGGGCTCCCATTTCAGGGACAGAGAAGGCGCAACGAAGGAACTCTTCAATGACTGATGTTCAAGCCCTGAAGGACCGCTTGCAACAACTGCACACCCGCACGGCAGAAACGCCGCTGTTCAACCCGGTGTTCCAGCTCTCTCTCGAACTCTCGCGGCAGCTGGAGGACGGCTCGCTTACACTCGATGATGCCGATGGTCTTGTCGCCGAGCTGGAATGTGAAGGCGTTCAGGCGCGCGCCGTGCGGCTTCATCGGTTGGTCAGCCCGGTTGATCCTGCATCCTCTGCCAAGGCAATCGCCAATCTGTGCCAGACGCGCGATTTTGATACTTTTGCGGCGCGCTGGCGGCACCCTTTTGCCCATATCGTCTTCACCGCGCACCCCACCTTTTTGCTCAGCCGTGCCCAGTCAGCAGCGGTTGCAGCGGCCGCTTCTTCGGGCGTGATGGGTGAGGGCGCGGTCTGCCTCGCCCCGCATGACCGCGATGCCATCACGCTCGATTACGAGCACGAGGAGGCGATGGCAGCGATTGGCCGGGCGCAGGCCGCGCGTGCGCAAATTGTCAGTGAGGCGCTTGATCTGGCCCGCGCTCAGTGGCCTGCGCGCTGGCGCGAACTCGCCCCGGTGCCGTTCCGCTTTGCCACCTGGATTGGCTATGACATGGACGGGCGCACCGACATTGCCTGGACCACCTGCCTGCGTTTTCGCCTCGCCGAAAAAGCCATGCGGCTGGCTGGTTACGCCGCTGACCTTGCCGAAGCCGCACCGGATGTGGCCGCCCGCCTCACCCGCGCGAGTGATTATGCCGCCGCAATGAGCGTGCTGTTCGCTGCGGATCTATCCGATCCGGCAGCACTTTCCGAACAGGCCAACACGTTTACCAGCGCGCATCCAGACAAGCTTACCAGCCTTGCCGCTATCATTTCGGAACTGGAAGAAGTTGCCCTTGGTGCCAAGGAGGACGTCGCCCGCCAGATCCTCGTTACTCTCGCTGCCATGAAAGCCGATGGCCTGGGCATGGGCTGGGTCCACTTCCGGGTGAACAATTCACAGCTGCAGAACGCCATCCGCCGCCGCATCGATCCCGATGGCACGCTCGATCTGGGCAGTCAGGCCGCATTGATGCGACTGCGCGAGCTGCTGGCTGAGGTGCGCCCCTTGCGCTCGAACATGGCGGCGCTGGCCATCGAAAACAGCACCGCTCTGCGCCAGTTCCTGATCATGGCGCAGATCCTCCACCACATCGATGCCGATGCCCCGATCCGGATGCTGGTGGCCGAATGCGAGCAGCCCGCGACCATCCTTGCGGCGCTCTACTTTGCCGAACTGTTCGGGGTTTCCGACAAGGTCGATGTCTCGCCACTATTCGAGACCGAGAGCGCGCTGGAGCACGGCGGGCGCTTCCTCGATGCGGTGCTGGCCGAAGAGCATTACCGCGCCTATGCCCGGCGGCGCGGGCGGGTTTCGGTGCAGACCGGGTTTTCCGACGCGGGGCGCTTCGTCGGCCAGATTCCCGCCGCCCTCGCCATCGAGCGGCTGCAAGGGCGACTGGCCGGGGCGATGGCCGCCAATGGCTTAACCGATGTGGCCGCTCTGGTGTTCAACACCCACGGCGAATCGATGGGCCGCGGCGCGCATCCATCCGGCTTTGCTGACCGGCTCGAATGGCCGATGTCGCCGTGGTCGCGGCGACGCTTTCTTCGTGCGGGCATCCGGCTTGAGCCTGAGGTCAGTTTTCAGGGCGGCGATGGCTATCTGTTCTTCGGTTCGGACGAACTGGCGCTGGCAACACTCACCCGCATGGCCGAGCTTGATCCCTCCAACGCTGATCCTGATGCGCCAATCGACCCGTTCTATCGCCGAACCGACCTTAGCCTCGATTTCTACCGCGCTATCCGCCGCGTTCAGCAAGCCCATTTATCAAGCATCACTTATGCCCGCGCAGTTACCGCCTTTGGTCTGGGGATGCTCAACGATACCGGTAGCCGCAAATCGCGGCGCCAGTCTGATCTTGCCGCTGATCGCCAGCTGAACCTGCGCCAGATCCGCGCCATCCCGCACAACGCCGTGCTGCAACAGCTTGGCTATCCGGTAAATGTCATCGCCGGGTTCGGCACCGCAGCGGACGGCAATATCGAGGAGGTGGCCGCTTTGCTGCGCGAAAGTCCGCGCGGGCAGCAAATGCTGCGGCTGGTGCGCGCCGCCAATGCGCTGGCCAGCATCAAGACGGTGGCGGCGCATGGCGAGCTGTTCAATTCGGCCTATTGGGCCAGCCGCACCTATCGCGGGGCCGAACAGCACATTGCCGATCCCTGTCTGGCGCTGGCCGATTACCTGACCAAGGATGATCGCGCCGGGGTGTTTCGCCGGCTTGCCTCACGGCTGCGTGTTGATGCGCTCAAGCTGCACCGCCTGCTGGAACTGATCCCCGATCCCTCGCCGCTGGCGGAGCGTGAACAGGTGCGCCGTTCGCTGGGGGTGCTCCATGCGCTGCGCCTCGCGCTCTTCCAGCATATGTTCCTGCGTGTTGTCTCGGTTCCGGCGTTCAGCCGTGCCAACGACATCGCGCGGGAAGACGTGTGGGAGATGGTTTTCACCTTGCGTACCGAAGAGGCGCTGGCCCAGTTGCGCCGCGCTTTCCCGACCAGCTTCCCCGGCATCAGCGATTTTACCGTCACTGAACCCAGCGATTACCCGGACAGCGGCGCTAGTGGCTATGAAGCCATCCACCGGACGTGCATTGATCCGATCGAACGCGCGTGGAAGCTGGGCCTGCGGATTACCACCGCCATCGCCAACGAGTTCGGCGCGCATGGTTAATGAATTTTCTTGCCCAGCAACCGTGCCAGCTTAACCAAATCGCCAGATGCGGTCCCGTAGTGAGACGCAGGGATTGATGGGGCTGGCGAATTGCCCGCCAATGGGCGAAGCTCATGCACAAATGGCATAATGGGGCGCATAATGCAGGTTGGAATCAAAGCTTGGGCCAGTTTGGTGGCCATAATCGGCGGCATCGTGCTTGCTGGGGCTGCGCTGATCAAGAGCGATGAAGCTGCCAGTCCGGCTCCTTCAGCAAGTGTGGCAGCAGCGCCTGCAGTTTCAGTTTCGGAACCCGCCAAGATCGAAGAGCACTTCGTCATCAAGCGCATCCTGCCGATCCAGGGCCCGATCAAATACGGCAAATGGCACTGGGACGAAGCCGGGGTGCCGCAAGGCCCGCTGGTGATCACCGTTGATCTTGAAGCGCGGGTGCTGTCAGTCTTCCGCAATGGCTATGAGATCGCCGCGACCGCCGTGCTGCTCGGCACGACCGAGAAGCCGACGCCGCTGGGCATGTTCCCGATCACCTGGAAAAAAGCCGATCACTATTCGAGCATCTATGACCGCGCACCAATGCCGTTCACCATGCGGCTGACGAATGATGGCATCTCCATCCATGGCACCAAGGTGGAAAACGGCTATGCCAGCCACGGCTGTGTCGGCGTGCCAACGCCTTTTGCGGAAAAGCTGTTCGCCATCGCCAATATCGGAGACAAGGTTTACATCACCCGCGGCAAGATGGTCGGCCTTGGCGATGCGCTGGTGGGAGGTTAATTCCGCCGCTGCGGAGCCTTGGTAAAGCTCCAGCCATCCGGCCCTGCCCGCGCCACCAAAGCGCCGATAGAGGCCGGCCCACCTGCCAGCAGACTGTCAAACAGCCTCGCGACTGCGCTCCCGCGTGGGCTTTCACCATCAAGCTCGGTGACAATGCGAGCGATCACTTTCAGCGCAATCGCGCGAGGAGCCTGCGGGCGATAGACCAGCCCCATCGGTGCCTTGGTAACGCATTCCGCCCATTCGCGCGCCGCCGCCCAGCTTAACGCCGCATCGGCATCGGCAAGATGAGCAGCGCTGTGGGCAAGGGCCGGAATATCGAGCCAGTCAGCGCCCGCCATAGCGTTGCGCAATCGTGCGCGATCAAAGCGCGGATCACTGTTGGACGGATCAGTAACCGCCGTAAGTCCGGCTTTCATCACCACTTCGCCCAGTTCTGCCCGCCGCCAGCCAAGCAAGGGGCGTAGCAAGGGCTCTGTGCCGCCGGGCACGCGCCCAGCGGCGCGCACCCCGGCAAGCCCGGCAACCCCGCTGCCCCGGTTAAGCCGCATGATCAGTGTTTCGGCCTGATCATCGGCATGGTGCGCAGTGACGAGTGCGACGAGGCCGCTGCGTTTCATCCATGCGCTGAGCGCCGCATAGCGTGCTGCTCGTGCCTCAGACTGGATGTTGCCTTCCCCTACACTGACACGCAGAACCGCGTGGTTGACGCCTAGCGCAGCGCAGACTTGCCCGACCATGGCGGCTTCATCGGCGCTTTCTGCGCGCAAGCCATGATCGACAGTAGCGGCCTCCACCCGTCCGGGCATCGCGGCATGGGCAAGCACCAGCAGCGCCAGACTGTCCGGCCCGCCTGATACGGCGAGGCCAAGCCTGCCCCCTTCTTTCCTGCCCCCGCCTTTCCAGACCTCGGCCAGCGAGGCTGAAAAACGGGAAATCAGCGCGGGATCAGGCGTTCGGTCAATTGCACTTCAGCCCGCCGCGCGTGGCATCATACTGGCTCTTGAGCCGGCCGGCAGCCTCAGCTTTGTAGCCATCGGCGAATTCGCCAAGCGCGATGCAGGCACGGTTGGTATCCTTGATCTGCCGCATCGATTCAGCGAGGAACAGCAGACTGTCAGGCGCGCGGGCACCTTTGCGGTCCACCTGATAATTCTTGAGGAACCACTGCGCCGCTTCACGCGGCTTGCCATCATCAAGGAAGGCGCGGCCGAGCAGATTGCGCGCATAGCTGACGCGCTGATGGCGCGGGTATTTATCGATGGTGAGCTGCAATTGCTGCTCTGCCTCAGGCAGGAACTTTGCTTCCCACAGGCGGTAGCCATAGGAATATTCATCCTCGCCAGCATCATCGCTCTTGGGCTTTTCGATCGCCTTCACCGCTGTAAGACGCGCCACCGATGGCGCAACCGGCTTGCTTGGCGTGGGTGCAACAGGGGCTGAGACAACGGGTTTAGCTGGCGTAACGGCAAGCGGCGCGGGCGTTACGACAGCAGGAACAGTTGCAGGCGTGATCACGGCTGGTGTTACAGGAACAGGCGCGGGCGTGAGCGCCGCAAGCTTTGCTTCAAGCTGGGCGATGCGGTTAGCGCTTTCCTCGTTCTGCGAAGTCAACCGCGACATCTGCGTTTCGACACCTTCCATGCGGGTGAGCAGGTCTGTGACCGGGGTGGTCGCTGGTGTGCCGGTGGCACTTGCGGCAGTGCCAGCCGTGCCATTCTTCTGAATTTCGGGCGCGAAATATTTGCCATCACCGCCGGGGAAAACCGAACGCTGGATCGCCTTGATTTCTGCCTCAAGCTTGCGCAGCCGCATTTCGGCGTCAGCAGCGGTGGTGCCTGCCTTTTGGGCCAAGGCGGGAGCCGCACCGGCCATCAGCGCCACAGCAATCATGCCGAGCAGCGGACGCTTCCAGAGTTGTTTCATGCTGACGATTCCCATGCGTTCCTGTTCAACAGGTCAATATCAAAGTTAAATCTAGCCTCTGACCCCTCATTGTGTCGAGACTGAGTTAGTTCGAAACGGTGGAAGCAACCGGGTCTGGGACGTTTGGTATGGGCGAAGAGAGCGCACCGGGCGCGGTAGCTGACAGCCCGCGCGGCGAATCACTGCGCCGATCACGCGTGGCGGGACGTGAACCAGCGCCTGGGCCAGCGCCTGGGCCAGCGACTGGGTTGAATCCGCTATCCGCGCCCTGAGTAGGTGAGAAAGTTGCCGCGGGATCCAGCGTCGGGGCGAATGTCGGGGCCGAAATATCGGTGGTGATGGTCGGTTCGGTGCTGGGCGCTTCCGTCGGCAGGATCGAGGGCAAGGTCCATGCCGGGGCATAATAGTTGCGCCAGAAAAACAGGCCCGCCACCAGCACCAGCAGAGCAAGCAGCGCCAGCAGCCAGGCAAAACGGGCGCTTGGTACGCGCGCCGGATCGCCAGGCTCAAACGAGGGCGCAGCGCCAAGTTCCGCGGGCCGGGTCATGCCAAGCTCACGCCGCACTGCTTCAACCAGCTCTTCGGCATTGAGGCCGGCTGTGCGGGCAAAGGTGCGGGTGAAACCGGTGGCATAGGCGCGTGAGGGCAGCTTGGCGAATTCGCCAGCTTCCATCAGCGTGATCAACCTTTCGGATATCCGCGTCTTTGCCGCAATATCCCCACGCGAAAACCCCGCTGCTTCACGCGCGGCTTTCAACCGAGGCCCGGCACCTGCTAATGGCAGCTGCGGCTGTTCGTCATCCCGTTCAGACATCAGGCTCCGGCAATATGTAAGAGTGCGACCTTGACCGAGCGGCAAACAAGGCCGTGACTGGCGCAAAGTCAAGCAAAACTCTGTTAATTTTACATGTCATACCCGTGCTTAGCGGCGGTCCGCACGGGAACCACGATCAATCGCATTCAATCCCGCGCTCAGCGGCCCAACCAACCAGTGCGGCGCGCATGTCGACGGGCGGTGAAGCCAGCCAGCCCTGCATGGCCATGGTGATTTCTTGCGTGTCGATCTGGCAGATCAATTGCTTGACCGGGCCGATT
This sequence comes from Novosphingobium sp. Chol11, assembly GCA_945906105.1. Taxonomy (GTDB): domain Bacteria; phylum Pseudomonadota; class Alphaproteobacteria; order Sphingomonadales; family Sphingomonadaceae; genus Novosphingobium. Next base: position 72,434 of record CAMDQO010000014.1, read on the forward strand.
GAGGCCGGGGTGATCGACAACCGCCTGATGCCCAGTCCGATCAGTGCCAGCGCTTCAAGCCGCCGCCCGCCCATCTCGCCGCAGACCGCAATATCAACATCGTGCCCATCAAGGTTCCTGATCACCCGGGCAATGAACCGAAGGATCGATGGGCTGACCCAGTCATAACGTTCAGCCAGCTTTGGATTGGCGCGATCAGCGGCGAACAGGAACTGCGTCAGATCATTGGTGCCGATCGACAGGAATGACAGTTTGGGTGCCAACACGTCGAGCATTTCGGCCAGCGCCGGAACTTCGAGCATCGCACCGTAACGGATCGCTTCGGGCAGCATCTTTTTCTGGCTTTTGAGCCAGGCGAGCTGCTTGTCGAACACCGCTTTGGCGGCATCGAATTCCCAAGGCTCGGACACCATCGGGAACATGACGTTGAGCGTACGGCCCGCAGCCGCTTCGAGCAGAGCGCGCGCCTGCACTTTGAGCAGGCCTTCGCGTTCAAGAGCGACGCGCAGCGCGCGCCAGCCCATTGCAGGATTTTCCTCAGTCTCGCCGTCGTTGTGGCGCAGATAGGGCAGCGCCTTGTCGCCGCCGATATCGACGGTGCGGAAGACCACCGGCTTGTTCCCGGCCGTATCGAGCACATCGCGGTAGAGCCGCGTTTGCCGTTCCCGCGCAGGCAATGTGGCCGAAACGAGGAACTGGAATTCGGTGCGGAACAGCCCGATGCCATCCGCCCCGGTCATGCTCAGCATCGGCATATCATCGCGCAGCCCGGCATTCATCATCACCGTGATGCGCGTACCATCCTTGGTGCGCGGCTCGACATCGCGCAAGCTGGCATAAACGGCCTGCCGTTCACGGCTGCGGGCAAACCGCGTCTCGAAAGCTTCGACCATCGGCGGCGCTGGGCGCACTGTTACCGTGCCTTGATCGGCATCGAGCAGCAGCTGATCGCCTTCGCGCACCTGCCCGCGCATGGCGCGCACACGCCCCAGCACCGGAACCCCCATGGCACGCGCAACAATCACGACATGCGCGGTGAGCGAGCCTTCTTCGAGGATCACGCCTTTCAAACGCCGTCTGTCATATTCCAGCAATTCGGCCGGGCCGAGGTTGCGGGCGATGAGGATCGCGTCGTTCTTCAAGCCCTTGCTCGCCGCCGTGCCCAATTGACCCGAGACCGTGCGGAGCAGCCGGTTGGCGAGGTCTTCCAGATCGTGCATCCGGTCTGCCAGCAGCGGATCATCAATCTGGCGCATGCGCATGCGGGTGCGTTGCTGGACACGCTCGATGGCAGCCTCGGCAGTCAGGCCGCTGTCAATCGCCTCATTGATCCGGCGCGACCAGCCTTCGTCATAGGCGAACATCTTGTAGGTTTCGAGCACCTCTTCATGCTCTCCGCCCACGCCAAATTCGGCCTGGGCAGTCATCCGCTCGATCTGTTCGCGCATCTTGTCAAAGGCGAGATAGACCCGCTGACGTTCAGCCTCGGTGTCTTCGGCGACAGTATGTTCGATAGTGACGCGCGGCTGGTGAAACACGGCAGTGCCGATCGCCAGCCCCTTGACCAGCGTCAGTCCGCGCAAATGCGCCGGGCCGGTCTGCGCCGGGGTGAGACCCCACGCCTCTTCCTCGTCGACCAGGCCGGCGTTGGCGATCAGTTCGGAAAGCACCATGGCCACAGTTTGCAGCGCCTCGATCTCTACTTCTTCGTAGCGGCGCGGATCGACGTGCTGGACACAGAGCACGCCCACCGCCCGCTCACGCCGGACAATCGGCACCCCGGCAAAGGAATGGAACTTGTCCTCGCCCGTTTCGGGACGATAGGAAAAGTCCGGATGGGCCGTTGCCTCGGCAAGGTTGAGCATATCAGTGGTGGCGGCGATGGTGCCGACCAGTCCTTCGCCCACCGCCATGCGGGTGACATGCACCGCCTCTTGCGCCAACCCGCGGGTGGCGAACAGTTCGAGCATGCCTTCGCGCAGCAGATAGACCGAGCAAACCTCGCTATCGAGGCCTTCGCCGATCACTTCGACCACAGTGTTAAGCTTTGCCTGCGCCACGCTGCGCGAGGCCATAACCTCATGCAGGCGGGTAAGGATCGTACGTGCAGAGGCTATCGCTTCGAGCATGGGCACAGTGCTAGACCAACGCGGCGCGTTTGGAAACGTGCTGAGAACCTATTCAGCCATGGTCAGGCTGATAAGAGCCACCATTCAGCGTCGGAGCGATAATCCCGGCCTCGTGCTTCAGCTCAAGGTGATTGCTTCCTTGAGCCTGAGCTTTCGTTTCTTGAGGAGCTTGATCTGCGCGAAGTCAGGCAAGGGGCGGCTCATTTCTTCGTGAATCTTCCGTTCAATGCCTTCATGCTTGAGCTGCAATGCACTGACATGCGACTGTTCCATGAACAATTCTCCTAGCTATGCTCCACGCTTGCGTCACAATTTGGCGCTAAATCCGACTCGGATCAGTCACGCGCTGTGATGCAATTGTCAGCTAATCATATTAAACCTAACTTGCGAAGCAGATACGAGTGCATTTCGGTAGAATAGCCACTAGCAGCGGCGAGCAGAAAGCCCCGGCGGTGCCTTAGCGATGGGCCGCATCACACAGCAGACCAAAGGAACGGGCGGTTGAGCGAAGAGGAAATGCGCAAGCGGCTGGAGATCCTGCGGATCGAACATCGCGATCTTGATGCAGCGATTGATGCCCTGACCGCAGCGGGCGCCAACGATCAGCTGCAGATCGCCCGGCTGAAAAAGCGCAAGCTCAAGCTGAAAGATCAGATCTCATTGCTCGAGGACTATCTGATCCCCGATATTATTGCTTAGGGGTTGGTTGGAGATCGGTCGGTGCAGGCTGGCGTGATGGACTCTGAGCCGAATATCAGGAACAAGATCAGCCGTGGTAAATTTACAGCGGTGGTTTTGATCCAATGCTAAGAGGCTATCGGTGCATCATCCTTGCGCTTGGATTAATGTTAATTGCAGCCTCACCAACTGGGCAGCAAAGCGCAGATCAAAATCAAAAACCCCACGGCGAAGTAACCCACTCCCTTGAACGTATTGCGGAAGCGCTCGATAAAGCGAATGAACCCGAGCGCGGAACTGCGGATTGCCCCAAAGGCAGTGAAGATCGTAAATCCGATCTTTGCGCCCAGTGGAAAGCTGCGGACGCAGCGCAACAAGCCGCATCCGCTGCGGATTGGACAGTCACAGTTGGTTGGATAGGCGTTGTTCTTGGCGCTGTCACTATGGTCGCGGCCATTGCCGCCGCCTGGTATGCCAAGTCTGCCGCCCAGAGCACAAAATCCAGCAACTTGATTGCCATCGAGCAGATGCGAGGGCGTATCGAGATAATCGGAGTCAACGCATGTCGGGATGGTGAGCATCTGACGTGCTCCCCTGATTGTTACCATTCAGAGGTAGAGTCCTTCCATTGTCTGGCTGATGGTTGATGGGATGACAAGCAGTGCCGGGGCATGCCCCGGCACTGCTTGTTTTGCGATCTCGGCGGGGGTGCGTCCACCAAGTTTCGAGT